>NZ_AZOA01000015.1:0-147314 GCF_000510745.1 Pseudomonas sp. MOIL14HWK12:I2
CGGCTTCGGCTTCGGCTTCGGCTTCGGCTTCGGCTTCGGCTTCGGCTTCGGCTTCGGCTTCGGCTTCGGCTTCGGCTTCGGCTTCGGCGGGCAGTTCGACGTCCAGCGCCAGCTCAGGTGCCACCGGCGTGGCCGTTGCCGGATCGAAGAGCTCTTCGGGTTCGGGCTCGGCCAGCAGGCTGGTGTCCGCCATGGGCAACCCGGCGAGAATGCCGGCCAGCAGGCCGCGCAGGCCCTGGATGCGTTCCTCGCTGGGCGTCGCCCGCATGCCACCGGCCAGCTGATTGAGCATGCTGATCAGGGCTTCCTGGGCCTCTTCCGCCTCGCGGAAGAAGGCCGCATCGGCGGGCAGCGAACCGCTCGCCGCGGCGGCATAGACCACCTGCAGGGCTTCGGCCAGTTGCTCGACATCGGCCAACCCGACCCGGGCGGCCCCGTCGGCAAAGGTGTTCAGGCGTTCGGCCAGCAGATCCGGGCAGGCAGCCAGATCACCATCGGTGCGCCAGGCATGCAGGCGCTCGTCGGCTTCCAGCAGCAGATCCATGGCCGGCATCAGGAAATCGGTCAGGCGCAGGACGTCACGCTGCTCTGGCAGCGGCGCCGCGGGGATCGGCAGCTGGGGATTCAGCTCCTCCAGCAGCCCTTCGCAGCGCGCGATAACTTCCGCCGCACCCGCCAGCGGGGTCGCCAGCGACCCTTCGTCGAGTTCGGCCAGTCGCTGCTCCAGCAACTCGGCGCCCTGGGCGAGCAAGCCGCACTCGGGTTCGGCGAAGGCGACATGGGCGAGCTTGTATTCCTTGGCCAGCCGCTCCAGCGCCGACGCCAGTTCGGCCATCGGCGAACTGCCCGCCATATGGGCACTGCCCTTGAGGGTGTGCAGGGCGCGCAGGAGATTGTCGGAGACCGGCTGGGCACTGCCGGCGTCGGCCGACTCGAGGAAACGGCGCACGGTTTCCAAGTGCGCCTGGGCTTCGGTGCGGAAGATATCCAGCAGCTGGGTATCGGCCTCGGCGGCGGCAGGTGCAGGAATCGCGGATTCGACGAGTTCTGCCACGGGCAACGCAGCTGCCGCGGACGGGGCCGCGCTACCGGCCGGCGCTCGCTCGGGCAGGGCTTCGTTGCGGGCCAGCGCGTGGGCCGCGTGGGCCAGCCAGTCGACGTCGTCACGTTGCCGTTGACGATCCTCGGCGTATTCCGCGACCAGCTCCGGCAGCAGCGCGCAGGTCTGCTCGACCACCGTCTGCACGGCAGCGCTGTGCGCGACGCTGTGATCCAGCCGGCGATTGAACAGATTCTCCAGCGCCCAGGCCAGTTCGCCGATGACCAGCGCCTGGACCATGCGGCCACTGCCCTTGAGGGTGTGGAAGTTGCGCCGCAATTCACTCAGCGCGGTGCGCTGCTCGGGCTCGGCCTGCCAGGTCGGCAGCCAGCGCTCCAGTTCGGCCTGGACCTCGCCGGCCTCTTCGATAAAGACCTCGCGCAGCTCCTCCTCGACCGGCTCGGCATCGGCCGTGGGCGGCAGCAGCGCCTGCGGCACCTGCGCCGCCGGAGGATTGATGGGGTTGACCGGCGTCGCCAGCACCTCGGCGATCGCCTCGGCATCGGGGGTCGGCGGCGGCAGGCTGTCCAGCTCGATGCCGGCCAGCAACTCCTCGGGCTCTGCACCCTCCGGCTCGGCCTCGGCCTGCGGCGCTTCATCGCTCACCGCGGCCGCGTCCTGCTCGTCGGCCTGGGTCGCGGAGGTTGGAGGCTCCTGCGCTGCGGCAGGCTCGAATTCGATCAGGAATTCTTCGTCGGCGTCCGCAGGCTCCTCGACCGGCAGGGCGGTAGCTTCCAGCGCCTCTTCGGCCACCGGCTCCGCCGGCGATGGCAATTCTTCGGGCAGCTCCTGAGCCGGCGGCTTGACCTCGCCGGAGGCCAGGGGCGCGGCCGCCGCCTCGCCTTCGCCGGCCGCCCTGGGCGGATAGCCGAGAGCGATGAGGCTTTCGTCGGCGATGTCGAGAATCATGTCGTGGGGCGTGGACGGGTCTTCCGCCAGGCGCTCCAGGTAGTACTCGACGCTGGTGATGGCGTCGGCCAGGGTGTCCAGACTCTGCCAGTCGGGCACGGCCTGCTTGCCCAGCAGCTGCTGGCAGATGTAGTCGTTGGCCGCCTGGACCTGGGCCGCGGCCCGTTCCAGCGGAATCATCGCCAGGCCGCCACGGACCTGGGTCAGCAGCAGGGGCACCGACTCCAGGTGGACATGGTTCCACTGGGAGGCGATGAACTCGATAATGGCGTCCTTGGATTGCTCCAGGCCGTTGCGCGCCTCGCGCACCACCACCCGATGCAGCTGATCGATGTCGGTGGTGGGCAGCCGGCTCTCCTCGGCATCGCCGACCTCGTTGCCACTGACCATGCCGGCCAGGGTGGCTTCGACATAGAGCAGCGCCCCGGCGATATCCATGAGGGCGGCGTCGCTGGCTTCGCGCACGCCCTCGGCCAGTTCGGCCACGGCTTCGTGCTGTTCCAGCACCACCTTGCGCGGCTGCCCGAAGCCCAGCACCGCCAGGGTATCGGCGATCTGCTTGAGCGGCGCCAGGAGGCCGCGCAGGCTGGCAGGCTGCTGGCGATCGCTGCGCACGAACAGGTCCAGGCTGTCCTTGATCTGTACCAGTTCTTCGCACAGCGCGGTCACCACCGAGCGCATGGCTTCGCGATCCGGGCCGACGATGCGCGAACGCTCGAAGCCCACCAGCTCGGCATCCGGCAGGGCCTCGTCGAGACGATAGTGCGCCTTGAGCGCGGCGATGCGCGGACTCTGCACCGGCGCCTTGGCCAGGTAGAACAGCAGATTCTTCAGCAGATCGGCCGGCGCCGGCTGGTTGAGGGTGGTCACCCCATCGCTGATGAGTCGCTTGAGTTCACGATCCAGTTGCCGGAGCAGACCGCGGATCGAGCTGCTGTTGTCCAGCTCACCGGACTGCAACAGCTCGGTCAGACCCGCCGCCACCGGCCAGAGGGCGCCAAAGGGCGAGCCGGCGCAGAGCTGATCCAGCCGCTCGAAGACCCGCAGCAGATAATCCAGGTGCAACTGGACGTCGCGGTCGCGGAACAGTCCGACCTGGGCGCCCTGCAGCGCCTGGCGCAGCTTGCGCAGGCGTGGCAGCCAGTCCAGCGCCGCGCGGTCGGCCAGTTCGGCATCGCTCAGCGACAGCGGCGTGGCGGACAGATCCGGCGAGAACAGGCTGGTTTCCGAGAGCAGCTTTTCCCCGCGCGCCGAGCGCAGGTCGTTGAGCAGCGGCAGGATGGCAAGTGGCAGATCGCGGCGGGCCTCGAGAACCCGGTCCAGATAGGGCGGCACCTGCAGGATGGCCTGCATCAGGACTTCCAGCGCCTCGTCCGAGCTGTTCACCCGCTCTTCGTGAAGGGCCTGCAGCAGCAGCTCCATCTCTTCGGCGAGCAGCGCGGCGCCATAGAACTCCACCATCTGCAGCGTGCCGTAGACCTGGTGCACATAGGTCCGGCAGAAACCCAGGCGGCTACGGTCGTGCGGGTTGTCGACGAACGCCTCGAGCGCCTTGCGGGCCTGCTGCAAGGTTTCGGCGATCTCTCCCTTGACCCACTCGAGGGCTACGTAGTCGTGTCGATCGATCATCTCGGCTCCTGTCATGCCGGGGGGCTTACCTGGCGGATGAACGCCAGGACTTCGGGATGATCGACGGGTACCAGTTGCGGGTGGCTCCAATTGCTCACCTCACCGACACCCAGGACCAAGAGCCCACCCGGTGCAAGCCGCTGGACCAACTGGTTGAGCAGGTCTCGACGCAGCCAGCGGCGGAAATAAATCAGCAAGTTCTGACAAAAAATGACATTGAGCCCCTGCAAGGGGGCCTGCCCCAGTTCCAGCACATTGAGTCGGGCGAAGCACAGTCGCTCCGCCAGGCCCGCGGTGACCTCGAAACTGCCGTCCGCATGGGTGCGGAAATAGCGCTCGCGCAGGCTGGCCGGCACCCCAGCCAGCCGCTGCAGGCTGTAGGTCCCCTGCCGCGCCTGGCGCAGGGCTTCGCTGCTGATGTCGGTACCGGTCAGGGCGAACGTCAGGGGGCGTGGCTGCCGGGCCAGGGCTTCGGCGGTACTGATGGCCATCGAAAACGCTTCCTCTCCACTGGCGCACCCTAGACTCCACAGGGTCAGACCGTTGCCCTCGGTGGTCCGGGCGAATTCACTCACATAGGCTTCCAGCAGCGCGAAGGACGGTGGATGGCGGAAGAAGCGGGTGGCCTGGATGGTCAGCCGATCGAGCAGCCGGACCCATTCGATGCGCCCGCCGATACCCGCGCAGACGACCTGGTAGTAGCTGTCGTAATCCGCGATCTCCAGTTCGCGCATGCGCGCGGCCAGCTGGATCTGCAGAAAGCTGCGCTGGCGATCGTCCAGTACCATGCCGGCGCGCATCTCGAGCAGCTGTCGCCAACGCTCGAAGTCCGCATCCGGCAGCTCGGGAGCACGGCGCAACGCCCAACTCGACTCCCTCACCCCGTCTCCCCCTCGTCACACCGCGATGCGGCCGCTGCGGTCAGCCCAGCGGCTGCTCGTTCGGCAGATTGAAGCCCGAGACCGAACGCCGCATCTCGCTGGCCAGCTTGGCCAGCTCGCCGATGCTGCGCGCGGTGGCGGTGGTGCCGGCCGAGGTCTGCGAGGTGATCTCCTGAATCACGTTCATGGTGCTGGAGATGTGGCTGGCGGACGAAGACTGCTGGCGCGCGGCATTGGAGATGTTCTGGATCAGCCCGGCGAGGCTCTGCGATACCTTCTCGATCTCTTCCAGGGCCACACCGGCGTCCTGGGCCAGGGCGGCCCCGCGCACCACTTCCGAGGTGGTCTGCTCCATGGAGATGACCGCTTCGTTGGTGTCGGTCTGGATCGCCTTGACCAGGGCCTCGATCTGCTTGGTGGCGCCGGAGGAACGTTCGGCGAGGCGCTGGACCTCGTCGGCGACCACGGCGAAGCCGCGGCCGGCGTCACCGGCCATGGAGGCCTGGATGGCGGCGTTCAGGGCCAGGATGTTGGTCTGGTCGGCGATGTCGTTGATCAGGCCGACGATGTCGCCGATCTCCTGGGACGACTCGCCCAGGCGCTTGATCCGCTTGGCGGTGTCCTGGATCTGCTCGCGAATGCTGTCCATGCCGATGATGGTGTTGTGCACCACCTGGTTGCCCTTGTTGGCGATGGCCACGGAGCGCTCCGCCACCGCGGTGGATTCGGAGGCGTTGGTGGATACCTGGTCGATGGACACGGCCATCTCGTTGATCGCCGCGGAGGCCCCGGCGATTTCCTGGGCCTGGTGTTCCGAGGCCTCGGCCAGCACGGTGGCGGTGTCCTGGGATTCCTGGGCGGCGGCGGCCACCTGGACGGCGGTCTGGTTGATGGTTTCCACCAGTTCGCGCAGCTGGTCGATGGAGTAGTTGATGGAGTCGGCGATGGCGCCGGTGAAGTCTTCGGTCACCGTGGCCTGGACGGTCAGGTCACCGTCGGCGAGGTCGGCGATCTCGTCCAGCAGACGCAGAATGGCGGTTTGGTTGCGCTGGTTCTTCTCGTCGGTCTCGGCCAGGCGGCGGCGGGTGTCGCGCACCAGGATGTAGCCGATGCAGAGGATGGCGCCGAGGGCGATGAACACCAGCAGGTAGCTGCCCACGGTGTTGATCTTGCGGCTCTGGGCCAGCGACGCGTAGCCGGCGCTCAGGTCCGAGGCGGAACCGAGCAGCGCCTGGGAACCACGGTAGATCAGGCCCACGGCGGAACGGATCTGCAGCAGTTCGGGCGAGGTCGCGAGGATCTCGTCGACGTTGCCGGAGACGAATTCGAACAGCTTGTTGGCTTCGTTGAGGCGGCCGACCGCCTCGGGATCGGTGATCTTGGCGATGCCCATGGAGGCATTGCCTTCGCGCATGGCCTTGAGCACCCGGCCGAACAGACTGGCGTCGCGGCCGAAGCTGTCGGCGGCCTGCACGGCGGCTTCGTCGCCGGTGAGGATCTTGTTGATGGCGCCGAGGATCCGCTCGGCGAGCAGCGCCTGCCGCTGGGCCACCACCACCTGACTGGCGGGCGCGCCGCGCTCGATCAGGATGTCGACGATCTCTTCGTTCTCGACCTGCAGCTGGGGGATGGTGTCGGCCAGGGCGCCGGACAGCTGGTGCAGGGACAGTACGGTCTGCTCGCTGCCGAGCATGGTGTCGACCTGCTTGCGCTGGGCCTCCCACTGGGACTCCAGGGTGTCCAGACGCGGACGGAGGATCGCCGGCGACGCCGGCAGACCCGTCTGCGGATCGCCGCTGCGCAGGATGTTCAGGCGGCGCTCGAATTCGGCACGGGCTTGGCGCAGGTCCTTGAAGGCGTCGGCCTTGCCGGTCGCGGCCTCACTGGCGCTCTTGGCCAGCTGCTGCGAGAGGATGCGCAGCTCGGTGGCCTGGCCCTGATACTGGTTATCGTAGTTGGTCTGGGTGCCCAGGTACGCGAAGTTGGCGAACAGCAGCACGATCGCGACGATCAGCACCACGAACATGCCCGCGACCCACGCGTTGAGTTTCCCGGTATTGAGTTTGTTCATCAGCGGCCCCCGCCTGGACCTTGGTTCCTTTAGTTCTATCCTTGTCGGACGCCGGACCGGTTTGCTTGAAGCCGGTGCTCGTCGCCCTACCCCCACCCGTCGGCGACGGCTCCTGCCATCCCGACCCCGATCCGCCTTGCAGCGTCCGGACCTCCGACCCGCTAGGCCGCGACGTCCATGAACTCGGGATGCTCGACCAAGGCGCGCGGGCTGCAGACCAGCCAGGGCACGTCGCGTTGGAAGACACCTTCCAGAAAGAAGTGAAGGCCCGCCGGCACGCTGTCGGCGTGCTCGCGATAGGCCTCAATGTCGAAATGCTGCATCCCCAGGACTTCGTCAACCGCCAACCCGACGAAGAGGTCGCCATGGTCGACGATCAGGATGCGCCGCTGTTTGCGCAGGGCCTGGATCTTCACGCCGAGGAATTGCCCCAGGTCGGCGATCGGCAGCAGGCGACCACGCACGTTGGCCACGCCCTTGAGCCACGGCTTGACGCCGGGCAGCGCGGTGAAGCGCGGCTCCGGCAGGATCTCGCTGACCTCGCCCATGGGAATCACGAAGCGCAATTCACCGAGGCGAAAGCCGATACCGCTCCAGCTGCGCTGGTTTTCCTGCTGCGCCGGCAGGCCGGCCGCCCGCTCGCGGCAGCGCAGATCGATCAGGCGCAAGAGTTCGTAGGGCGTGGTGGCGTCGCTCATAGGATTCCCTGCCCAGTGGGGCGCTGCCGCGAGAAACGGACGAAAGACCTCAGCCTTGCAGGACACCCGCCAGGGTGCGCAGCAGGGTGTCTTCGTCGATGGGCTTGGTGAGGTAGTCCTTGGCGCCCTGGCGCTTGCCCCAGACCTTGTCGGTTTCCTGGTCCTTGGTGGTGACGATGACCACCGGGATGTGGCTGGTCTCGGCATCCTTGGTCAGCTGCCGGGTGGCCTGGAAGCCATTGAGGCCGGGCATGACGATATCCATCAGCACCGCGTCCGGCTTCTCCTGGCGGGCCAGGGCGACGCCGTCGGCACCGTTCTCGGCCTTGAGCACCTGATGCCCATGCTTTTCCAGCATGGCGGTGAGCTTGTACATCTCGGTGGGAGAGTCGTCGACGATCAGAATTCGAGCCATGAAAATTTCCTACTAGATTGAATCGCCCGCCTCAGGACACTCAGGACGCTTGTTCGAGCGGAGTGAAACTGGGGACGTGGGTCTTGATCGCACCGATCAGCTCTTCTTTGCTGAAGGGTTTGGTGAGGTACTGGTCAGAGCCGACGATGCGGCCCTTGGCCTTGTCGAAGAGCCCGTCACGGGAGGACAACATGATGACGGGCGTCGCGCGGAAGGCGCTGTTGTTCTTGATCAGCGCGCAGGTCTGATAGCCATCCAGTCGCGGCATCATGATGTCCACGAAGATGATGTGGGGGTGACTATCGGCGATCTTGGCGAGCGCATCGAATCCATCGATGGCGGTGATGACCTCGCAGCCAACTTTCTTGAGCAGGGTCTCGGCGGTCCGACGAATCGTCTTCGAGTCGTCGATCACCATGACCTTCAGCCCTTCCGAATACTGTTCCATGTTCAAGCTACCAGCTCATCGTCGATGAAACGTGAATGATGTCGATCCGGGCACTTTGGCGGCGCCTCTTTGTAGCACACAATACCGTGACGTACCACGCAGATCCCCTGGTGGCGGACCACCGGCCCGCCCGCCACGACGATCGCGCAAGCATTGGCACTGGAGGGGATCGAAGGGCTATTCTGACGCCTTGCCCACGTACAACCGAGGTCTAGCGTCAATGAGTATCCGCCTGGGGATCGTCATGGATCCCATCGAACGCATCTCCTATAAGAAGGATAGCTCCATGGCCATGCTGTGGGCGGCCAAGGCGCGCGGCTGGACCCTGCACTATTTCGAGATGCAGGATCTGTACCAGGTCGACGGCGAGGCCCGTGGTCGCGGTCGACAGCTGGACGTGTTCCAGGATCCGGAGCGCTGGTTCGCCTTTGGCGAGGACGTCGACCTGCCCCTGCGCGAGCTGGACGTGATCCTGATGCGCAAGGATCCGCCCTTCGACAACGAATTCGTCTATGCCACCTACCTGCTGGAGCAGGCCGAGCGTGGCGGCACCCTGGTGGTGAATCGCCCGGCCAGCCTGCGCGACTGCAACGAGAAGTTCTTTGCCACCCTGTTTCCCGAGCTGGCGCCGCCGACCCTGGTCAGCCGCCGCGCCGACATCATCCGCGAATTCGCCCGCACCCATGGCGACGTCATCCTCAAGCCGCTGGACGGCATGGGCGGCAGCTCCGTGTTCCGCCACCGCGAAGGCGATCCCAATCTCTCGGTGATCCTCGAGACCCTGACCGCCCACGGCACTCAGCAGATCATCGCCCAGCGCTACCTGCCAGGCATCAAGGACGGCGACAAGCGCATCCTGATGATCGACGGTCAACCCGTGGACTATTGCCTGGCGCGCATTCCGGCCCAGGGCGAGACCCGCGGCAACCTGGCCGCCGGTGGCCGGGGCGTCGCCCAGCCGCTGTCGGCGCGGGATCGCGAAATCGCCGCCACGGTGGGCCCGGAACTGCGCAAGCGCGGCCTGCTCTTTGTCGGTCTGGACGTGATCGGCGAACACCTCACCGAGATCAACGTCACCAGTCCGACCTGCATCCGCGAGATCGATGCGGCCTATGACACCCGCATCGCCGAGCGCCTCATGGAGGTGATCGCGCAGCAACGCGCGGGCTGAGGCGAGGGTCCGTGCCGCCGGTGGCGGCATGGACAACCGCGGACACAATCCGCAGACTGGCGCCAGCCCTGCCGCGCGTCCTCTGCCCTTGCCGACCCAGTCAATGCCCAGCACCGCCTCCTCCCCCGCCAGCCAGGTTCGTCCCGCCGACCGCCTGGGCTTCACGCTGCTCATCGCGACCCTGCTGCACGTCGTGCTGATTCTCGGCGTCGGCTTTTCGCTGCCCGAGCCCACCCAGATCAGCCGCACCCTGGAGGTGACGCTGGCCAGCTTCAAGAGCGACGAGGCGCCCAAGCAGGCCGACTTCCTCGCCCAGGAGAACCAGCAGGGCAGCGGCACCCTGGACAAGGCGGCGGCCCCGAGCACCCCGGTGCAGGCGCCCTTCCACGACAGCGAGATCCGCCAGGCCGCGCCCCCAGCCCGCCCGCCCGCAGCGGATCGCGCCCAGGCACCCAAGGCGGCGGTGACCACCCGCGCCGCGCGGCCGACCAAGGCCGAACCCAGTCGCATGACGCCCGAACGGGAGCAGCGCGATGCGCCGAGTCCCGAGTCCGACAGCCAGGCCGCCGAACTCGCCAGTCTGGAGGCCCAGCTCGCCGAAGAGCGCCAGCAATACGCCAAGCGGCCGAAGATCTGGCGGATCAACGCCGCCTCGACGCAAAAGGACAAGGGCGCCCGCTACAAGGAAGAATGGCGGCGCAAGATCGAGCGCATCGGCAATCTCAACTACCCCGAACAGGCCAAGCGCGACCGCCTCTACGGCAGCCTGCGCCTGCTGGTGTCCATCAACAAGGACGGCTCGCTCTACGAGGTCCAGGTGCTGGAGTCCTCGGGGCGCCAGGTACTCGATCAGGCGGCGCTGCGCATCGTCCGGCTGGCGGCGCCCTTCGCCCCCTTCAGCGGCGACCTGGCCGACATCGACCGCCTGGAGATCATCCGCACCTGGCGCTTCGAGCGTGGCGACCGCCTGTCCAGTCAATAGCCCGGGACGCCGTTGGACTTGAAGCCGGACCGCGCAACCGGGAAACTTGCCGGTCATGAAGCCGACCTCCAGCACCACCCTACAGCACCAGCTCCTGATCGCCATGCCGCAGATGGACGATCCCAATTTCGCCGAGACGGTGATCTACCTCGTCGACCATGGCCCGGACGGCGCCATGGGCCTGGTGATCAACCGGCCCAATGGCCTGCACCTGGACGACCTGCTCGAACAGCTGCGTCCGGACATACCGGCCACCCCGGAAGACACCCGAGTGGCGCTCTATGCCGGCGGTCCGGTGCAGACCGATCGCGGCTTCGTCCTGCATGACGCCGGCCCGGTGTTCCAGAACACCCTGGAACTCGAAGAACTGAGCCTGACCACCTCGCCGGACGTGCTCTTCGCCCTCTCCGACGGCACCGGTCCGAGCCGCCACCTGATCACCCTGGGCTACAGCGGCTGGGGGCCCGGCCAACTGGAGGAAGAACTCGCCGCCAATCTCTGGCTCACCACCCCGGCCACCAGCGCCCTGCTGTTCGAGACACCGAGCGAGCAGCGCCTCGGCGCGGCCGCCGCCCTGCTGGGGGTCGACCTGCGCCTACTGTCGCGCCAGGCGGGCCACGCATGAGCGCGCCCAGCGGGCTCTACCTGGGCTTCGACTACGGCACCCGGCAGATCGGCGTCGCCGTCGGCCAGGCCGTGACCGGTCAGGCCCGCGAACTGCTCACCCTCAAGGCGCAGAACGGCGTACCCGACTGGCAGCAGATCCAGCGGCTGCTGGACGAGTGGCGGCCCACCGCCCTGGTGGTCGGCCTGCCGCTGAACATGGACGGCACCCCCAGCGAGATGAGCGAGCGCGCCGAACGCTTCGCCCGCCGCCTGCACGGCCGCTACGGCCTGCCCGTGCATACCCATGACGAGCGCCTCACCACCTATGCCGCCAAGGGCGAGCGCCTGCAGGGCGGTCAGCGCGACGGCTATCGCGAGCGCCCGGTGGATGCCCTTGCCGCCGCCCTTCTCCTGGAAGGCTGGCTGACCCAACAACTGGAACGGGCCGCGCGCCCGCAATCGGAGTAGCCATGCACCTGCCCTCTCCCGCCGAGCTCCTGCCGCGGCTGGCCGCCGACCTGCGCCTGTCGCTGGATCGTCGTGGCATCACCGACCCCGGCTTCGTCGGCATCCACACCGGCGGCCTCTGGGTCGCCGAGGCCCTGCTGGCCGAACTCGGCCTTGACACCCCGCTGGGCAGCCTGGACGTCTCCTTCTACCGTGACGACTTCACCCAGAAGGGCCTGCACCCCCAGGTGCGCCCCTCGGCCCTGCCGTTCGAGATCGACGGGCGCCACCTGGTGCTGGTGGACGACGTGCTGATGAGCGGCCGCACCGTGCGCGCGGCGCTCAACGAACTCTTCGACTATGGCCGTCCCGCCAGTGTGACCCTGGTCTGCCTGCTGGACGTCAATGCCCGCGAATTACCGATCCAGCCTGACGTGGTGGGCGCCACCCTGACCCTGGCCCCCACCCAGCGCGTCAAGCTGACCGGCCCCTCGCCGCTCGCCCTCGAATACCGCGACGTCCCCGCCGCCTGACCTGGATCTGCCGCCATGACCGACGCTACGCGTTCGCTGCAACTCAACGCCCAGGGCCAATTGCGCCACTTCCTGTCACTCGACGACCTGCCCGCCGAACTCCTCACCGAATTGCTCGACACCGCCGATTCCTTTCTCGAGGTCGGTGCCCGGGCGGTGAAAAAGGTGCCGTTGCTGCGCGGCAAGACCGTGTGCAACGTCTTCTTCGAAAATTCGACGCGCACCCGCACCACCTTCGAACTGGCGGCCAAGCGGCTGTCGGCGGACGTCATCACCCTCAACGTCTCCACCTCCTCCACCAGCAAGGGCGAGACGCTGTTCGACACCCTGCGCAACCTGGAAGCCATGGCCGCCGACATGTTCGTGGTGCGCCACGCCGATTCCGGCGCCGCCCACTTCATCGCCGAGCACGTCTGCCCCGATGTGGCCATCATCAACGGTGGCGACGGCCGCCATGCGCACCCCACCCAGGGCATGCTCGACATGCTGACCATTCGCCGCCACAAGGGCGATTTCGCCAACCTGTCGGTGGCCATCGTCGGCGACATCCTGCATTCGCGGGTCGCCCGCTCCGACATGCTGGCGCTGCGCACCCTGGGTTGCCGCGACATCCGCGTGATCGCCCCGCGCACCCTGCTGCCGGTCGGCCTCGAAGAACTCTATGGCGTACGCACCTTCACCGACCTGGCCGAGGGCCTGGACGGCGTGGACGTGGTGATCATGCTGCGCCTGCAACGCGAGCGCATGCAGGGCGGCCTCCTGCCCAGCGAAGGCGAGTACTACCGGCTGTTCGGCCTGACCCGCCAGCGCCTGGCGCGCGCCAAGCCCGATGCCATCGTCATGCACCCCGGGCCGATCAACCGGGGCGTCGAAATCGAATCCGCGGTCGCCGATGGCGAGCAGTCGGTCATCCTCAACCAGGTCACCTACGGCATCGCGGTCCGCATGGCGGTTTTGTCGATGACCATGAGCGGGCAGACGGCCCAGCGTCAGCTACAGGAGAATGCGCAGTGAGCCTGAGCATCCGCAATGCCCGGGTGATCGACCCGGCCACCGGTCTCGACCAGATCGGCGACGTCCATGTCGACCAGGGTCGCATCCTCGCCCTCGGCGAGGCGCCTCAGGGCTTCCAGGCCGACGAGCAGCTGGACGCCAGCGGCCTGATCCTGGCGCCCGGCCTGGTCGATCTGGATGTCGCCCTGTGCGAACCGGGCCTGACCCGCAAGGGCAACGTCGACAGCGAGACCCGCGCCGCCGCGGCCGGTGGCGTCACCAGCCTGTGCTGCCCGCCCACCACCCGCCCGGTGCTGGACACCACGGCGGTGGCCGAACTCATCCTCGACCGGGCGCGCACCGCCGATCATGCCCGCGTCCATCCCATCGGCGCCCTGACCAAGGGCCTGGGCGGGGAACAGCTGGCCGAACTGATGGCCCTGCGCGACGCCGGTTGCGTGGCCTTCACCAATGGCCTGCAGCCCTTCGAGAATCTGCGGGTGCAGCGGCGCGCGCTGGAATACGCCGCCACCTTCGACCTCACCGTGGTCTTTACCGCCCTGGACGCCGATCTGGCCCACGGCGGCCTGGCCCACGAAGGACCCACCGCCAGCTTCCTGGGGCTCACCGGCATCCCGGAGACCGCGGAGACCATCGCCCTGTCGCGTGACCTGCTGCTGGTGGAACAGAGTGGCGTGCGCGCCCACTTCGGGCAGCTGACCAGTGCCCGCGCGGTGGAGATGATCGCCGCCGCCCAGGCGCGCGGTCTGCCGGTGACCGCCGATGTGGCGCTCTACCAGCTGCTGCTCACCGACGAGGCCCTGCAGGGCTTTTCCAGTCTCTATCACGTCAAGCCGCCGCTGCGCACCGCGCGCGATCGCGACGCCCTGCGCGCCGGGGTACGGGACGGGGTGATCGGCGCCATCTCCAGCCATCACCAGCCCCACGAGGCGGACGCCAAGCTGGCGCCCTTCGCCGCCACCGAGCCGGGCATCAGCAGCGTCGAATTGCTGCTGCCCCTGGCCCTGACCCTGGTGGACGATGGCCTGCTGGATCTGCCGGCCCTGCTGGCCCGCCTCACCAGCGGCCCGGCCCAGGCCCTGCGCCTCGCGGCGGGCCGCCTGGCCAAGGGCCTGCCGGCGGACCTGGTGCTGTTCGCCCAGCAGCCGACCGCCCAGGCCGCCACGCCCTGGCTGTCCCGTGGGCGCAACTGCCCCTTCCAGGGCCTCACCCTGGGGGGACGCATCGAACGCACCCTGGTGGGTGGCCGCACCACCTACCGCCGTGACGCCTGAATAGAAGAAGGGGCTCCATGGAGCCCCTTCTTCTTGCCATCCAGCCGACGCTAGCGCACCAGCCGCCGGCGATTCTCTTCGGAGATCTGCGAATTGAGCGTCCAGAAGTCGTAGAGCACGCCCAGCAGGAAGAAACCCGCCGTAAAGAAATAGAGGATGGCGGTGATCCACTTGCCCAGGTAGAGGCGGTGCACGCCGAAGATGCCGAGAAAGGTCAGCAGGATCCAGCCCAGGCTGTAGTTGAGCGAGCCGGACTGGAAGCGCAGGTCCGCCTCGCGATCCATGGCCGGGATCAGGAAGAGGTCGATCAGCCAGCCGATGCCCAGCAGGCCCAGGGTGCAGAACCAGATCGTGCCGGTAACCGGCTTGCCATAGTAGAAGCGGTGGGCGCCGAGAAAGCCGAAGATCCACAGCAGATAGCCCATGACCTTGCTGTGGGTGTCCTGATACCGCATGCCTACTACCTCGCGACTGAAGGAAAAGACCCGCCTTACCTACACCCTTACCTTCACCGTGACTTTATGTCGAAAACTGGATGAATGCCCAGGGAGTCTCACTGGCTGGCGCTCAAGGGACCTCACTTTCCGCTAAAAATTACATAATTTCTTGATGAGAGGTGCACAAAATATCCACAGGGTTGGTATAGAATCCCTCGCTTCGATCTTCAGACACCCCTACGACAATGCGTCTATTTCTTCTGACATGGCTCTCCGCCTGTCTTGTACTGCCCGCGGCAGTGCAAGCGAAAGAGAACTCTGCAGCGCGCACTGCCGCTCCGGTCCACAAGGTCGCAGCCCGGCATGTCACCGCCGCCTCAGCTCCCAAGACCGCCCGGCACGCCGCCGCTGCTCCCGCGCCCAAGGCCGCCGCTCGCCACGTCGCCAGCGTCGACCGTGCCCAGGCAGCCTCCGCGGCCCGCGCCAAGCGCGCCGCCCGTGCGACCAGCGCCCTGCACCGCAAACAGGCTACCGCCCAGGCCGCCACCCGCAACGTCGGCGCCCAGGTGGCGACCCGCGCCATGGACCTGGTCGGCACGCCCTATCGCTTCGGCGGTACCAATCCGCAGAACGGTCTGGATTGCAGCGGCCTGGTCAACTACGTCTATCGCGACGTGCACAACGTCAAGCTGCCGCGTACTTCCCGGGAACTGGCCCAGCTCAAGGGACCCAAGGTCGCCCGTGGCGATCTCAAGGCCGGCGACCTGGTGTTCTTCAAGACCGGTCAGCGCAGCGGTATCGATCACGTCGCCATCTACCTGGGCAACGATAGATTCGTCCATGCCCCGCGCAGTGGCGAGAGCGTGCGCGTCGATCACCTGAGCAAGCCCTACTGGACCAAGCGCTTCGCCTCGGCCAAGCGCGTGCTGCAGCAGCCCACCACCCTGGCGGCGGAAACCGATCCCGTCGCGGACAAGCCGCGTACCAAGCGTACCCGCAAGTCCTGATCCCTCCCCCTCGCTCCGCCGGGCACTACCGCCCGGCGGAGTGTCGCTCCACTCGGCGCCGCCCGGCGCAAAGCCATTGAACGACGCTCCGCTTCCTGGATACTGTATGCAATCACAGTCCAGGAGATCTCGATGGAGCTCGCCGACAAGCTGATCATTCTTGCCGATGCCGCCAAGTACGACGTGTCCTGCGCCAGCAGCGGCGCGCCCAAACGCAGCTCGAAGGGCAAGGACGGCCTGGGCTCGACCGATGGCATGGGCATCTGCCATAGCTTCACCCCCGATGGGCGCTGCGTGGCGCTGCTCAAGGTGCTGCTGACCAACTTCTGCCAGTACGACTGCCAGTACTGCGTCAATCGCCGCAGCAGCAACGTGCCGCGGGCGCGCTTCACGCCCGAGGAAGTGGTGCAGCTCACCCTCGACTTCTATCGACGCAATGTCATCAGCGGACTGTTCCTCAGCTCCGGCATCATCCGCTCCTCCAACTACACCATGGAGCAGATGACCCGGGTCGCCCAGCTGTTGCGCGAGCAGCACCAGTTCCGCGGATACATCCACCTCAAGACCATTCCCGACGCCGATCCCGAGATCATCGCCCAGGCGGGTCTCTATGCCGACCGCCTGTCGGTCAACATCGAGCTGCCCACCGAGAGCAGCCTGATCAAGCTGGCGCCGGAAAAGAACGGCAGCAGCATCCGCAAGACCATGGGCAACATCCGCCTGGGCCTGGAAGAAGCCGAGGCCGAAGTCAAGGCGCCGCGCTTCGCGCCAGCGGGCCAGAGCACCCAGATGATCGTGGGCGCCGATGCCACCGACGACCGCACCATCCTCGACACCGCCCAGACGCTGTACGGCGCCTATCGCCTCAAGCGGGTCTACTATTCGGCCTTCAGCCCCATCCCGGAAAGCCCGGGCACGGTGCCGCTGCAACCGCCGCCGCTGCTGCGCGAGCATCGCCTGTACCAGGCCGACTTCCTCATGCGCGGCTATGGCTTCCAGGCGGAAGAGTTGCCCACCGAAGACGGCCAGTTGCCACTGGACGTCGATCCCAAGCTGGCCTGGGCGCTGCACAATCGCGCCATCTTCCCGCTGGATCTCAATCGCGCCGACCAGGCGCTGATCGCCCGGGTACCCGGCATCGGCGTGCTCTCGGCCAAGCGGCTGGTGGAGCTCAGACGCGAGCGGCGCATCCGCTACGCCGACCTGATCCGCCTGAAATGCAGCGTGGAAAAGGCGCGCCCTTTCATCGTCACCCAGGACTATCGCCCGCAACCGCGCCTGGCCGAGTCCCTGGACCTGCGCCGGCAACTCGCCGAACCGCCCGCCCAGCTCGCCCTGCTCTAGATGCAGAGAGTCGATTTCGACGGTACCTTCGCCGGCTGGCGCAAGGAGGCGCGGCAGCTGCTGCAGGCCGGTATCCCGCCGGCCCAGGTGAGCTGGCAGGAGAGTCGCGGCCTGGGCGATCTGTTCGACGAACCGGCCGAAGTCGTGGCGCCCCCGCCCAGCGGCGCCATACGCATCCCGCCGCAACTGGCTGAAGCCCTGACCTACGCCGCCTGCTTTCGCAGCGACGATCGCTGGGCGCTGCTTTACCAGGTGCTCTGGCGCGTCGCCCGCGGCGAACGGGCAGCCATGCTGGCCGGTGACGAGGACGGCAGCGAATTGCAGCGCCGGGTCAAGGCGATCCGCCGCGAGATCCATCATGTGCATGCCTTCCTGCGTTTTCGGCCGCGCGCGGAAAGCGCCGGTCCGCCGGCCTGGGTGGCCTGGCACCAGCCGGCCCACGACGTCCTGGCCCTGGCGGCGCCGCACTTCTGCGACCGCATGGGCAACAGCAGCTGGCTGATCGCGACCCCCGAAGCCGCCGCGCTCTGGGACGGTCAGGCGCTGCAACTGGTGGAGCCCTGCCCCGCCGAGCTGCAACGCCTGGCCCGGCAGACGCCGGAAGACGACGACCGCAACGCCGGTGACGAACTCTGGCGCGCCTACTACCGCAGCACCTTCAATCCGGCGCGGGCCAATCCGCGCACCCTGAGGGGCAACATGCCGGCGCGTTTCTGGAAGGATCTGCCGGAAGGGCCGCTGATCCCGGCGCTGCTCAGCGAGGCGCGGGCCGGCGCCCAGCGCCTGGCCCAGGCCGAGGCCGTGGGTCGCCAGAGCGGTCGCGAGGTGCTGATCGCGGCAGAACGCGCCCAGCCCGAACGCCCGCTGCCCACCACCCTCGACGAGTGCCGTCGCTGCGAACTCTGGGAAAAGGCCACCCAGCCGGTGGCCGGCGAAGGCCCGCGCACCGCGCGCATCCTGCTGTTGGGCGAACAGCCCGGCGATCAGGAGGACCTGGCGGGCCGGCCCTTCGTCGGCCCGGCCGGCCAGGTGCTGATGGCGGCGCTGGCCGAAGCCGGCCTCGAGCGCAGCGAGGTGTTCCTCACCAATGCGGTCAAGCACTTCAAGTGGATTCCCCAGGGCAGGAGACGCAAGCACGTCACCCCGGGACCGGAGATCGCTCCCTGTCGCTACTGGCTGGAGCAGGAATTGCGCGACATCCAGCCGACGGTCGTGGTGGCCCTGGGCTCGACCGCCCTGGAAGCCCTGCTCAAGCGCAAGCCAAGGGGTCTGGCGCAATTCATGGGACGGCCCCTGCGACTGGACGAGCGCTGGATCATCGCCACCTATCACCCCTCCTACATCCTGCGCACCCCGGATGCCGAACAGCAGGACCAAGCGCGCCAGGCCCTGGTCGCCGCCCTGCGCGAGGCCAGGGCCCTGGCAGCCGGCAGCACAGCCGAAGGCTAGCGGAAGCGCTTGGGCGGCTCGTCGCCCATGTCCACCGAGAGGTTGCGGGTGATCTGATTGAGGTGATCGGCATCCGTTTCCGAACCCAGCTTGATCATCAGGCGCAGGTCGTTGGCGGAATCGGCGTGGGCCAGGGCGGCCTCGTAGGTGATCTCGCCATCGCGATAGAGCCCGTAGAGCGACTGGTCGAAGGTCTGCATGCCCAGCTCGCCGGACTTCTTCATCAGCGCCTTGAGTTCGTGCACCTCGCCCTTGCGAATCAGGTCGGCGACCAGCGGGGTGTTGAGCAGCACCTCGATGACCGCGCGGCGGCCCTGGCCATCGATGGTGGGCACCAGTTGCTGGGCGACGATGCCCTTGAGGTTGAGCGAGAGGTCCATCCAGGTCTGGCTGTGCCGATCGGCCGGGAAGAAGTGGATGATGCGGTCCAGCGCCTGGTTGGCGTTGTTGGCGTGCAGGGTGGCCAGGCACAGGTGGCCGGTCTCGGCGAAGGCCAGGGCGTGCTCCATGGTGTCCCGGCTGCGGATCTCGCCGATCATGATGACGTCCGGCGCCTGGCGCAGGGTGTTCTTCAGCGCCACCTCGAAGGACTCGGTATCGATGCCCACCTCACGCTGGGTGACGATGCAGCCCTGGTGCTGGTGGATGTACTCGATGGGGTCCTCGATGGAGATGATGTGCCCCGCCGAATTCTTGTTGCGGTGGCCGATCATGGCCGCCAGCGAGGTGGACTTGCCGGTGCCGGTGGCGCCGACGAAGATCACCAGGCCGCGCTTGGTCATGGCCAGCTTCTTGATGATCTCCGGCAGGCGCAGCTGCTCGACGGTGGGGATATTGACCTCGATGCGGCGCAGCACCATGCCCACCAGGTTGCGCTGGTAGAAGGCGCTGACCCGGAAGCGGCCGATGCCGCGGGCGCTGATGGCGAAGTTGCACTCGCGCTTCTGCTGGAATTCCTGCCGCTGCTCGTCGTTCATCACCCCCAGCACCAGGGCCCGGCACTGCTCGGGCGTGAGCGAGTCCTTGGTGACCGGCGTCATGCGCCCGTTGATCTTCATCGAAGGGGGCACGCCGGTGGTGATGAAGAGGTCGGACGCCCCCTTGTCCACCATCAGCTGCAGGAACCTGTCGAAATCCATCAGAAGTTCTCCGGCGTCTTGGCCTTCTCGCGGGCCGCGTCGCGGCTGATCAGGCCCTTGGCCAGGAGCGCCTTGAGGCACATGTCCAGGGTCTGCATGCCCAGGCCGCCACCGGTCTGGATCGAGGAATACATCTGCGCCACCTTGTCCTCGCGGATCAGGTTACGGATGGCCGGCGTGCCGATCATGATCTCGTGGGCCGCTACCCGGCCGCCGCCGACCTTCTTGAGCAGGGTCTGGGAAACCACCGCCTGCAGGGATTCGGACAACATGGAACGCACCATCGACTTCTCTTCCGCCGGAAAGACGTCCACCACCCGATCGATGGTCTTGGCCGCCGAGGTGGTGTGCAGGGTGCCGAACACCAGGTGCCCGGTCTCGGCCGCGGTCAGCGCCAGGCGGATGGTCTCCAGGTCACGCAGCTCGCCCACCAGGATGATGTCCGGGTCTTCGCGCAGCGCCGAGCGCAGGGCCTCGGAGAAGCCCAGGGTGTCGCGGTGCACCTCGCGCTGGTTGACCAGGCACTTCTTGGATTCGTGGACGAATTCGATGGGATCCTCGATGGTGAGGATGTGGTGGTACTTGGTGTTGTTGAGGTAGTCGAGCATGGCCGCCAGGGTGGTGGACTTGCCCGAGCCAGTCGGCCCGGTCACCAGCACCAGGCCGCGCGGGACGTCGGTGATCTTCTTGAACACCTCGCCCATGCCGAGCTCTTCCATGCTCAGCACCTTGGACGGAATGGTCCGGAACACCGCGCCGGCACCGCGATTCTGGTTGAAGGCGTTGACCCGGAAGCGCGCCACACCCGGCACCTCGAAGGAGAAGTCGGTCTCCAGGAATTCCTCGAAGTCCTTGCGCTGCTTGTCGTTCATGATGTCGTAGATCAGCGCGTGCACCTGCTTGTGCTCGAAGGCCGGCAGGTTGATGCGGCGCACGTCGCCATCGACGCGGATCATCGGCGGCAGGCCGGCGGACAGGTGCAGGTCGGAGGCGCCTTGCCGCGCGGAAAAGGCCAGCAATTCGGTGATATCCATGGGACTCCCAGATGTCGAGCAAGCAGGTAGAATGCCGCGCAGCACTGGCGGTCTGACCTGGTCACCGCCACTCACTCATCCGGTACGCCGAGGCCTGCCGGATGCGCCGACGCAAGCAGGGGCTGAATGTCCACGATAGCCGAGAATAGCGCAACCGTACTCGAACGCATCGCCGCCGCCAGCCGGACGGCAGGCCGCGATCCCGCGACTGTCGGCCTCCTGGCGGTGAGCAAGACCAAGCCCGCCGCCGCCTTGCGCGAGGCCGCCGTCGCCGGGCTGCGCGACTTTGGCGAGAACTATCTGCAGGAGGCGCTGGACAAGCAGCCGGCGCTGGCTGACCTGCCCCTGGTGTGGCATTTCATCGGTCCCATCCAGTCCAACAAGACCCGCGCCATCGCCAGCCATTTCGACTGGGTGCATTCGGTGGATCGCCTGAAGATCGCCCAGCGCCTGGCCGAGCAGCGCCCGCCCGAGCGCGGCCCACTGAACATCTGCCTGCAGGTCAACGTCAGTGGCGAAGCGAGCAAGTCAGGCTGCCACCCCGACGAGCTGCCGGCCCTGGCCGCCGCGGTCAGCCGGTTGCCCAACCTGCGCCTGCGTGGCCTGATGGCCATCCCCGAACCCACCGACGACCCGGCCAGCCAGCGCGCCGCCTTCGCCCGGCTGCGCACCCTGAGCGAAGCCCTGAACCTGGGCCTGGACACCCTGTCCATGGGCATGAGCCAGGATCTGGAAGCCGCCATCGCCGAGGGCGCCACCTGGGTCCGCGTCGGTACCGCCCTCTTTGGCGCCCGCGACTACGGCGCCGCCTCTTCAACCTAGGAAGTCTCGATGAACGACACCCGCATCGCCTTCATCGGCGCCGGCAACATGGCCGGCGCCATCATCGGCGGCCTGCTCGCCCAGGGCGTGCCGGCCCGGCAGCTGAGCGCCAGCAATCGCAATCCGGCCAAGCGCGAAGCCCTGGCCCGGGAGCACGGCATCCGCGTCGAGGCCAGCAACAGCGCCGTGCTCGCCGACGCCGACGTGGTGGTGCTGGGGGTGAAGCCCCAGGTCATGGGCGAGGTCTGCCAGGAACTGGCCCCCCATCTGCGTCCGGACCAGCTGATCGTCTCGGTCGCCGCCGGCATCACCTGCGCCAGCCTGACCCGTTGGCTGGGCCCGCGCGCGCTGGTGCGCTGCATGCCGAACGTGCCCTCGCAGCTGCGCCTGGGCGCCAGCGGCCTGTTCGCCAATGACCAGGTCAGCGCCGAGCAGCGCGCCCGTGCCCAGGAGATCCTCGCCGCGGTCGGCCTGGCCCTGTGGGTCGAGGAAGAACGGCAGCTGGACGCGGTCACCGCCGTCTCCGGCAGCGGCCCGGCCTATTTCTTCCTGCTGATGGAAGCCATGACCCAGGCCGGCACCAAGCTCGGCCTGCCGGCCGAGGTCGCCCAGCAGCTGACCCTGCACACCGCCCGCGGCGCCGCCGCCATGGCCTGCCAAGGTGACCGCAGCCCCGAACAATTGCGTCGTTCGGTGATGTCCCCCAAGGGCACCACCGAGCGCGCCATCGAAACCTTCCAAGCCGGGGCCTTCGAGGACCTGGTGGAAGAAGCCCTCACCGCCGCGGCCGACCGGGCTGCGGAACTGGCCCAGTTGCCGGATCGATAAGGAGTATCCATGTCCGCTCTCGCGCAAGCTCTCGTCTACGTCATCCAGACCCTCGGCAGTCTCTATCTGCTGATCATCCTGCTGCGCTTCATCCTGCAGCTGGTCCGGGCCGACTTCTACAATCCGCTGTCGCAATTCACCGTGCGCGCCACCCAGCCGCTGCTCAAGCCGGTGCGACGCATCATTCCCGGCTTCGGCGGCGTCGATCTGGCGGCCCTGGTGCTGGCCGTGCTGGTCCAGCTGGCGCTGATGATGGTCGTGGTGGTGCTGCTCGGCGCCAGCATCGGCGGCCTGTTCCCCGCCCTGCTGATCTGGGCCCTGCTCGGCGTGGCCTCGCTGTTCCTCAAGGTGTTCTTCTTTGCCCTGATCGTCAGCGTCATCCTCTCCTGGGTCGCGCCCCAGACCCACAATCCGGCCGCCGAACTGGTCAACCAGATCTGCGAGCCGCTGCTGGCACCCTTCCGCCGCATCCTGCCGAGCCTGGGCGGGCTGGATCTGTCGCCGATCTTCGCCTTCATCGTGATCAACCTGCTGGACCGCTTCGTCATCGGCCAGCTGGCCGCGGCCACCGGCATGCCGCAGATTCTCGCGCCCTTCCTCTGACGCACCACTCGCGCACCCGCCACGACCGCCCGCCGCGTCGTGGCGGAGGCGCCATTGACGTCCTCTGGACGCTGGGGCACCGTCCAGCCTTTGCTGTTCAGGTCAAGGAAGTCCCCTATGGAACGCCTGTTCCGCCACGTCGATGCCTATGCCGCGTGGAAAGCCGAACTCGACACCCAATTGGGCCGCTACCGCGACTGGTTGCAGCGTAATCGTCTGGCCTCCCCGGCCCTGGACGCCGCCCTGGCGACCTGCCAGAGCGAATTGCAGGCCGACGGCATCACCCTGGCCTTCGCCGGCGAGTTCTCCCGCGGCAAGACCGAACTGATCAACGCCCTCTTCTTTGCCGACTACGGCCAGCGCATGCTGCCGTCCCAGGCCGGGCGCACCACCATGTGCCCCACCGAGATCTTCTTCGACGCCGGGGCCGACGGTCCCTATCTGCAGCTGCTGCCCATCGACAGCCGCCTGGACGAACGCAGCCTGACCGCCTGGCGCAAGGCGCCCGAGGCCTGGCAGCGCTTCGCCCTGGACGACCGCCACGCGGACGCCATGGCCGCCCTGCTGGCCAAGGTCACCGAGACCCGCGAGGTGGAAACCGCCGTCGCCGTGCAACTGGGCTTCGATCCCGAGCAACTGGAACAACTCGACAGCGACGGCCTGGTCAGCATCCCGGCCTGGCGCCATGCGCTGATCAGCATCGATCATCCGCTGCTGCGCCAGGGCCTGCGCATCCTCGACACCCCCGGCCTCAACGCCCTGGGCGCCGAACCCGAGCTGACCCTGTCGCTGCTGCCCCACGCCCAGGCCGTGCTCTTTCTCATCGGTGCCGACACCGGCGTAACCGCCTCGGACCTCGCGCTCTGGGAGCAGTGCGTCAAGCCGTCCCTGGGCGATGCCCCGGAGCGACTGTTCGCGGTGATGAACAAGATCGACAGCCTCTGGGACGACCTCGGCGGCGTCGCCCATGTCGCCCAGTCGCTGGAAAACGTCCGCCAGGCCAGCGCCCGGCAACTGGCGCTACCGGCCGAGCACATCCTGCCGCTGTCGGCCAAGCAGGCCTTGCTGGGCAAGGTCCGCGGCGATCTGGAACTGCTCGCGCGCAGCCAGCTGGACAGCCTCGAACAGTTGCTCGCCGAACGCATCGTCGGCGCCCGCGAGCGCCTGCTGCAGCAGCGCATCGTGCAGCAGGCCAGTGGTCTGCTGGGTGCCAGCCGGACCCTGATCGAGCAGCGCCTGGAAGCCATTCGCGCCCAGTACGCGCAACTGGCCGACGAGGAATTGCCCGGTGCCGGCCTGGAATTGCAGACCGCGCGCACCCGCCAGGAATACGACCTCTATCACCGCCGCCTGCTGGATCTGCGCACCACCCAGAACATGCTGGCCGGGCAGCGCAAGCTGCTGACCGACCTGGTCGCGCCGGAACGCCTGGACGCCCATCTGGACACCGCGCGCCGGGAATTCCGCACCAGCCTGACCACCGTCGGCATCAACCAGTCCATCGCCCGCTTCTTCCGTGTGGTCGAGCATGACCTGCTGGCCCTGGACAACGAGGCCGACCGGGCCAACAAGGTGCTCGGCGCGGTCTACCAGCGGCACAATGTGGAGAATCCGCTGCACCCCCTGGAAGCGCCGCGGCTGCGCATCCGCCCCTATGTCCGCGAGCTGCGCCAGCTGCAACTCAAGACCGAGGAGGTCCAGCGCCAGGTCAAGACCCTGCTCACCGAGCAGAGCGCCCTGGCCCGCCGCTTCTTCGCCACCGTGGCCCAGGAGGTCCAGGCCCTGCAGGAAGGCGCCCATGCCCAGGTGCTGCGCTGGAACGACGGCGCCCTGACCCCGCTGGTGCAGCACACCCGCGAGCAGAAGCAGCTGCTGGAAACCAGCATGCTGGCGCTCAAGCAGCTCACCCAGCAGAACCTCAACAGCCAGGAACAGGTGCGGCGCCTGCAGGTGCACGAGGACGTCCTGCACCGGCAGCTCAGCGAGGTCAGCGACATGCTCAAGCAGATCAGCCGGCCGGCCCCTTCCCAGCGCCACGACAACGTGGTCACCCTGCCGCTGGCGCGGGTCGGCTAGCCCCATCCGCCACCCGAGGCGCGGCCCCTGACCGACGCGCCACGGCTGCCCTTGCCGCTCCTGGCGACGCTCTTTAGACTGGCGAGCCCCGCCCCGGACGAGCCGTCAATGCCCAGCGTCATTCCCGAAGATTCCGTCGGCCTGGTCACCCCCGAGCTGCTGCACTTCAACGAGCCCCTGGCCCTGGCCTGTGGCCGCACCCTGCCGGCCTACGACCTGATGGTCGAGACCTATGGCGAACTCAACGCCAGCCGCAGCAACGCCGTGCTGATCTGCCACGCGCTCTCCGGCCATCACCACGCGGCCGGCTATCACAGCCTGGACGACCGCAAGCCGGGCTGGTGGGACAGCTGCATCGGTCCGGGCAAGCCCATCGACACCCGCAAGTTCTTTGTCGTCGCCCTCAACAACCTCGGCGGCTGCAACGGCTCCACCGGTCCCAGCAGTCCCAATCCCGACACCGGCCGCGCCTATGGCGCGGACTTCCCGGTGCTGACCGTGGAAGACTGGGTCAACAGCCAGGCGCGGCTGGCCGATCGCCTGGGCATCGCGCAGTGGGCGGCGGTGATCGGCGGCAGCCTGGGTGGCATGCAGGCGCTGCAGTGGACCATCAGCTATCCCGAGCGCATCCGCCACTGCCTGGCCATCGCCTCGGCACCCAAGCTGTCGGCGGAAAATATCGCCTTCAACGAGGTGGCGCGCCAGGCCATCCTCTCGGACCCGGACTTCCATGCCGGGCACTTCCAGGAAAAGGGCGTGATCCCCAAGCGCGGCCTGATGCTGGCGCGCATGGTCGGCCACATCACCTACCTGTCCGATGAGGCCATGGGCGAGAAATTCGGTCGCGAACTCAAGACCGATCAGCTCAACTACGACTTCCACAGCGTCGAATTCCAGGTGGAGAGCTACCTGCGCTACCAAGGCGAGGAATTCTCCGGCCGCTTCGACGCCAACACCTACCTGCTGATGACCAAGGCGCTGGACTACTTCGATCCGGCCCACGCCCATGGCGGCGACCTGGCCAAGACCCTGACCGGGGTGCAGGCGCGCTTCCTGATCGTCTCCTTCACCACCGACTGGCGCTTCTCGCCGGCGCGCTCCAAGGAGATCGTCAACGCCCTGATGGCCGCGCGCAAGGACGTCAGCTACCTGGAGGTCGACGCCCCCCAGGGTCACGACGCCTTCCTCATCCCCATCCCGCGCTATCTGCAGGCCTTCTCCCACTACATGACCCGCATCGAGGTATAGCTGCCGTGCGCGCCGATCTGGACATCATTCAGGAATGGATCCCCGCCGGCAGCCGGGTCCTCGACCTCGGTTGCGGCACCGGCGAGTTGCTCGCCTGGCTGCGCGATCACAAGCAGGTCACCGGCTACGGCCTGGAGATCGACCCGGACAAGATCGCCGAATGCCTGCTCAAGGACGTCAACGTCATCGAGCAGGATCTCGACGGCGGCCTGGCCAACTTCGCCAGCGACAGTTTCGACGTGGTGGTCATGACCCAGTCGCTGCAGGCCATGCAGTACCCCGATCGCATCCTCCAGGAGATGCTCAGGGTCGGTCGCCAGTGCATCATCACCTTTCCCAACTTCGGTCACTGGCGCTGCCGGCTGTACCTGGGCGGCCGGGGGCGGATGCCGGTCTCCGACTTCCTGCCCTACACCTGGTACAACACGCCGAACATCCACTTCTGCACCTTCGAGGACTTCGAGCGCCTCTGCCGCGAACAGCGCGCCCAGGTGCTGGATCGCCTCGCCGTGGACCGCCTGCACCGCCACGGCTGGGCCAGCAAGCTGTGGCCCAACCTGCTCGGCGAGATCGGCATCTACCGGGTCAGCGCGCCGCGCCTGCAGGAGCATCGCGTCGCGATATGACGTAAGGCACGGGGGGCGCATCCAGCCCGGGCACGGCTTCGCGTACAATACGCCGCCCTTCTCAACGCGACGCGGAGTCTCCCATGTCCGACCTTACCGAACTGGTGCTCGCCAGCCACAACGCCGGCAAGCTCAAGGAACTCCAGGCCATGCTCGGCGACCGGGTGCGGGTGCGCTCGGTGGGTGAATTCAGCCAGGTGGAGCCCGAGGAAACCGGGCTGTCCTTTGTCGAGAACGCCATCCTCAAGGCACGCAACGCGGCGCGGCTGTCCGGTCTGCCGGCCCTGGCCGACGATTCGGGCCTGGCGGTGGACGCCCTCGGCGGCGCCCCCGGCATCTATTCCGCGCGCTACGCCGACGGCCAGGGCGATGCCGCCAACAACGCCAAGCTGCTCGAGGCCTTGAAAGCGGTACCCGACGCCGAACGCACCGGCCAATTCGTCTGCGTGCTGGCGCTGGTGCGTCACGCCGACGATCCGCTGCCGATCCTCTGCGAAGGCCTCTGGCCCGGGCGCATCCTGCATGCCGCCCAGGGCGAGCATGGCTTCGGCTACGATCCGCTGTTCCAGCCCGATGGCGAAGCGGTCTCCGCAGCCGAACTGGCGCCGGCGGAAAAGAACCAGCGCAGCCATCGCGCCCGCGCCATGGCCCAGCTCAAGCAACGGCTCGGCCTGTGACCCAGGTGTTCGCCCTGCCGCCACTGGCGCTCTACGTCCACATCCCCTGGTGCGTGCGCAAGTGCCCCTATTGCGACTTCAACTCCCACGCGGCCGGTCCGACCCTGCCGGAAGCGGAGTACGTCGACGCCTTGCTGGCGGATCTGGACAGGGACCTGGTGCACGTCCATGGCCGCCCGCTGACCTCGATCTTCTTTGGCGGCGGCACGCCCAGTCTGTTTTCCGCCGAGGCCCTGGGGCACCTGCTGGACGGCGTGGCCCGGCGCCTGAGCTTCGCGCCGGACATCGAGATCACCCTGGAAGCCAACCCCGGCACCTTCGAGCAGGCCAAGTTCGTCGCCTATCGCGGCCTGGGCATCAATCGGCTGTCGATCGGCATCCAGAGTTTCCAGGACGCCAAGCTCAAGGCCCTGGGGCGTATCCACGGGCGCGAGGAAGCCATCCGCGCCGCCGACCGGGCGCGCGCCGCCGGTTTCGACAACTTCAACCTGGACCTCATGCACGGCCTGCCCGAGCAAAGCGTGGCCGATGCCCTCGGTGATCTGGAGCAGGCCATCGCCCTGGCGCCCACGCACCTGTCCTGGTACCAGCTGACCATGGAGCCCAACACGGTGTTCTGGAGCCAGCCGCCGGAGCTGCCCGAAGACGACACCCTCTGGGACATCCAGGAAGCCGGCCAGGCGCGGCTGGCGGCCGCCGGCTACGGGCAATACGAGACCTCCGCCTATGCCCAGCCCGGGCGCCAGGCGCGGCACAATCTCAACTACTGGGGCTTCGGCGACTTCCTCGGCATCGGTGCCGGCGCCCACGCCAAGCTCAGCGCCCCGGACGGTACCCTGCTGCGCACCTGGAAGACCCGCCTGCCCAAGGACTACCTGGATCCGGCCAAGGCCTTCCAGGCCGGCGCGAAAGCTCTGGAACCGGCCGATCTGCCCTTCGATTTCATGATGAACGCCCTGCGCCTGGTCGACGGGGTGCCCGCCGCCTGGTATCCGCAGCGGACCGGTCAGTCGCTGGACAGCCTGGCGCCGGCGCTGGCCGCGGCGCGCCGCGCCGGCCTGCTGGCCGAGGACGAAGAGCGCCTGCGCCCCACCGCCCGCGGCCAGCTGTTCCTGAACGACCTCTTGCAATCCTTTCTACCTGACTGACGAGGAGCTCTGCCTTGGACTTCGTACTCGACCATATCGCCGACCTCTCCCGCTGGAGTCGCAGTCACCTGGACGAGGTGGCCCTGGCGGTCACCGCCACCCTGCTGGTGCTGTTCGGCAGCCAGGTCAACGCCTTCATCCAGGCGCGCCTGGGCAGCCTGCCGACCGCCGTTCGGGTCCCGGCCTTCGCCCTGGCCTGCCTGGCCATCTATGGCGCCGCCATGACCTTCCTGACCCCCTGGGTGGTCAAGGGCCTGGCGCAGTTCAACAACTACGCCCTGGCCCCGGTGCTGCTGATCGGCGTCTGTCTGCTGGGCGTGCTGGCCGAGCGGCGCGGCTAGCGGTCGGCGGCGCGGATAGCGTCCAGCAGGCACTCCAGGGATTGCGGGCGCCCCAGCAGGAAGCCCTGGAAGGTGTCCACGCCCAGGTCCTTGAGCAATTCGAACTGGGCCTGGGTTTCCACCCCTTCGGCGACGATCTGCATGTCCAGTGCGCGGCACAGGCTGACGATGCCGGCCAGCAACTGCCGGGATCTGTCGTCGGCGTCCACCGCCAGCAGAAAGCTGCGGTCGATCTTGATGGTGTCGAAGGGCAAGCGGTGCAGATAGCCCAGCGACGAATAGCCGGTGCCGAAGTCATCCATCGCCACCCGAAAGCCCTGCTCGCGCAACAGGGCCAGGCGCCGCTCCGGGGTGCCCTTCTGCAGGAACACCGACTCGGTCACCTCCAGCTCCAGGGCCCTGGGCGCGATAGCGAATTCGGCGCAGGCCGCCGCCAGGACTTCGACCAGTTCATCATCGGCCACCTGCAGCGGCGAGATGTTGACCGCCACCGGGATCTGCAGGCCGGCGTCCTGCAGGGCCCGGGCGCAACCGGCCGCGCGGCGGATGGCCAGGCGCCCGAGGGCCGAGGCCATGCCGTTCTGCTCGGCCAGGGCGACGAAGACATTGGGCGGCACGGCGCCGACGCCCGGACAATTCCAGCGCGCCAGCAACTCGGCGCTGATCATGCGCTGACGGGCATCGAACTTGGGCTGCAGCACAAAGGTGATCAGCTCGGCCTCGATGGCGCCATGCAGATGGGCCAGCAGGGTCACCTTGCTGCGCGCCTCGCTGGTCAGCTGCGGATCGTAGCAGCGCACCCGGCTCTTGCCGGCCGCCTTGGCCGCGTACATGGCGGCATCGGCGTTGCGCAACAGGGTCTCCACATCCAGCCCCTCTTCGGGCGCCAGACTCAGGCCGATGCTGGCCGATACGCGGATATCGTGGCCGGCGATGCATTGCTGGCGACCCACCGCCTGCACCAGCTGCTCGGCCACCTGGCGGGCCTGGTCACGATCGCTCACGTCCAGCAGCGCAACGAATTCATCGCCACCCCAGCGCGCCAGTACCTCGCCGGCGCCCAGCACCTGGCGCAACTCCCGCACCAGGGCACAGAGCAACTCGTCACCGGCCGCATGGCCCAGGGAGTCGTTGACCTCCTTGAAGCCATCGACATCGATGAACAGCACCGCCAGGTTGCCGGTCTCCTCCAGCTTCTGCAGGCGCGTCTCGAAAGCCTGGTAGAAGGAGGTCCGGTTGGGCAGCTGGGTCAGGGCATCGCTCAGGGCCATGCGTTCCAGGGCCTGCTCGGCGCGCTTGCGCTCGGTGATGTCCCTCAGGCTGGCGACCACATAGCCTTCGCGATCCGCCTCGCCGGCGAAGCGACTCAGGCTGATCTCCACCGGCGTGACGCGCTTGGCGGAGACGTGGAACTGGGCTTCGCACAGGGCATAGCCGTCGCGCTCGAAGGTGCGGATAGCCGCCTCGGGCAACTTGATGTAGTGCGACAGGTACTGGCCGCTGACACTGCGCTCCGCGCTGAGCATCAGGGCGCGCAGGGCGTCATTGGCTTCGATGATCTGACCGCTTTCGGTCAGCACGGCCATGGCGTCGCGGCAGAGGGCGAAGGCCGAGGCGATGAGGTGCAGCGAGCGTTCGGTGCGCTGCCGGGCGCTGCGTTCGACTTCGAGCCAACGCCGTACGGCGTGCAATTCGGCCGCCGGCGAGTCGGGGCGTACCAGGTCCGTCATCGGATCCGGCCTGCACGAAGGGCGGCGCGGAGCCGGTTGGCTTTCTCGGGAAGGGCTGACATCCAGATGTCTCTGTGAATTCGACTGCAACCGCCATCACAGCAGGGCAATTGGCCATCATGCCAATTGCCCTTCGGCAGCTCAAGCTCGATTCGTCAGAGATACACGGTCAGCTCTGGCGTTCGAACTTGAGATCCCAGACCCCATGCCCCAGGCGTTCGCCACGGCGCTCGAACTTGGTGATGGGTCTTTCCTCGGGGCGCGGCACATAGCCCGAGGCGTCGCCGAGATTACGGTAACCCGGGGCGGCGTTCATGATCTCGAGCATGTGTTCGGCATAGGCCTGCCAATCGGTGGCCATGTGCAGCACCCCGCCGACCTTGAGCTTCTGCCTGACCAGCTCGGCGAAGGCCGGCTGGACGATCCGCCGCTTGTGGTGGCGGCTCTTGTGCCAGGGATCGGGAAAGAACAGCAGCACCCGGTCCAGGCTGGCATCGGCCACGCACTGGCGCAGCACCTCCAGGGCATCGCAGCTGTAGACCCGCAGATTGGTCAGTCCCTGGGTCATGGCACCGTTGAGCAGCGCGCCCACGCCCGGGCGATGCACCTCGACGCCGATGAAATCCTGCTCCGGCGCGGCAGCGGCCATTTCCAGGGTGGAATGGCCCATGCCGAAGCCGATCTCGAAGGTGCGCGGCGCCTGGCGCCCGAACACCTGGTCGAAGTCCCGCAGGCCGTCGGTCAGCTCCAGACCGAAGCGCGGCCAACCCTGGTCGAGACCGCGTTGCTGGCCTTCGGTCATGCGGCCGGCGCGCATCACGAAGCTCTTGATGGTGCGCCGGGGGCGGTCGGGGGTCTGGTCGTCTTGATGATCGGTCATGGCGTTATCGATAGTGGGAAAAAGAGACGCCCGGCAGAGGCCGGGCGCGTGACGGAGGGCGCCAGGTCCTAGTTGACCAGGCCATCCAGCGGCGAAGACGCCGTGGCATAGAGCTTGCGCGGCATGCGCCCGGCCAGATAGGCCAGGCGACCGGCGACGATGGCGTGCTTCATGGCTTCGGCCATCAGCACCGGCTCGCGGGCATGGGCGATGGCGCTGTTCATCAGCACCGCTTCGCAGCCCAGCTCCATGGCGATGGTGGCGTCGGAGGCGGTACCCACCCCGGCATCCACCAGCACCGGCACCTTGGCCTCTTCGAGGATGATGCGCAGGTTGTAGGGGTTGCAGATGCCCAGACCCGAGCCGATCAGACCGGCCAGCGGCATGACGGCGATGCAGCCGATGGCTTCCAGCTGGCGGGCGACGATGGGGTCGTCGCTGGTGTAGACCATGACGTCGAAGCCGTCGGCGACCAGGGTTTCGGCGGCCTTGAGGGTCTCGATGACATTGGGGAACAGGGTCTTCTGGTCGGCCAGGACTTCCAGCTTGACCAGGTTGTGGCCATCGAGCAGCTCGCGCGCCAGGCGGCAGGTGCGCACCGCTTCCACCGCGTCATAGCAGCCGGCGGTGTTGGGCAGGATGGTGTAGCGCTCGGGCGAGATCACGTCGAGCAGATTGGGCTCGCCGGGCGTCTGGCCGATGTTGGTGCGGCGCACCGCCACGGTGACGATCTCGGCGCCGGAGGCCTCGATGGCCACGCGGGTCTCTTCGAGGTCGCGATACTTGCCGGTACCGACCAGCAGGCGCGAGGCATAGGTACGCCCGGCCAGGGTGAAGGGAGTGTCTTTCATCTGGATTCCTCTTTCGCGGCTAGCCGCCGCCGATGGCGTGGACCACTTCCAGCCGGTCGCCGTCCGCCAGGGCGGTGGTGGCGTGCTGGCTGCGCGGCACGATGTCGAGGTTGCGTTCCACCGCCACTCGCCGTCCGGTCAGGTCGAGACGCACGAGCAGGTCGGCGACGGTGGCACCGTCCGGCAATTCAAGGGATTCGCCGTTCAACAGGATCTGCATGGCAAAGGCATCGTCACGGGGTGAGCCGGCATTCTACGCCGGTCGGGCGTTCATTGCAGCGGCGCCGGGCCGGGAACGACGGCCAGTGCGCGCTCAGAGGCTGCTCAGACGCCAGGCGAGGATGGCCAGGCAGGCCCAGCCGGCTAGAAAGCACAGGCCGCCGAAGGGAGTGATGATGCCCAGCCGCGAGAAGCCGGTCAGCGTCAGCAGATAGAGGCTGCCGGAAAACAGCAGGATGCCGGCGATGAAGAAGCTACCGGCCCAGGCCACCAGGCGCCCCTGGAAGTGCAGCGACAGCAGGGCGACGCCAAACAGCGCCAGGGCATGGATGAGCTGATAGAGCACGCCGGTCTGGAACACCGCGAGGTAGTCGGCGGTGAGCCGGCCCTTGAGTCCGTGGGCGGCGAAGGCGCCGAGTCCGACACCGGTGAAGCCGGCCAGGGCCGCGAACAGCAGGAAGAAACGCAACATGGGTTTTACCGGGCGATGGGAGAGAAGCGCTGGTTATAATGGCCCGCTAACCGCCAAAGACCAAGCCGATGCTGCTCACCCTCCTCCGCCGTCTCCTGCGTATCGCCCTCTGGTTCGCCGCCCTCAGCGCCGCCCTGGTGCTGATCCTGCGCTGGGTCCCGCCGCCGGGCAGCATGCTGATGGTGGAGCGCAAGGTCGAATCCTGGATCGACGGCAAGCCCATCGATCTGCAGCGCGACTGGCGGCCCTGGAAGGAACTGCCGGACGATCTCAAGATGGCGGTGATCGCCGGTGAAGACCAGCACTTCGCCGAGCACTGGGGCTTCGACATGGCGGCGATCCGCCAGGCCTTCAGCCACAATGAAGCCGGCGGCTCCCTGCGCGGCGCCAGTACCATCAGCCAGCAGACCGCCAAGAATCTCTTTCTCTGGAGCGGCCGCAGCTATCTACGCAAGGCCTTCGAAGCCTGGTTCACCGTGCTGCTGGAAACCTTCTGGTCCAAGCAGCGCATTCTCGAGGTCTATCTCAACAGCGTGGAATGGGACGACGGCGTGTTCGGCGCCGAGGCCGCGGCCCGCCACCATTTCGGCATAGGCGCGCCCTATCTCTCCGACCGCCAGGCCAGCCTCCTGGCCGCGGTGCTGCCCAATCCTCGCGAATGGAGCCCGAGCCGCCCCAGCGCCTACGTCGCCGAACGCGCCGCCTGGATCCGCCAGCAGGAACGCCAGCTGGGCGGCAGCGACTACCTGCGGCGAATGACCGGGCAGTAGGGTGGAAAACGGCGCAGCCTTTTCAACGGGGATACCCGACGCACTGCCTACAGGACGCTAACGCTAACGCGTGGAAAACACTGCGCGGTTTTCCACCCTACCCGCGTTCGATCGCGGCCATGGGCCGCTCCTACGGACTACCGGCATTTCTAGCAGCGGCCGCATGGAGAGCACCTATGTCGCCGAACCTGCCGCCTGGGTTCGCCAGTTGGGCAGCAGCAACTATCTGCAGCGGATGACCGGGCAGTAGCGTGGAAAACGCTGCACTGTTTCCCACCCTGCCGACTCAATCGCAGCCATGGGCCGCTCCTACAGAATATCCGGCTGCTGCAGGAGCGGCCCATGGCCGCGATAGCGCTGGACCGGCCTGTACTTTGGGTCACAACAGGCGACTTCGCAGGCAAAAAAAACCGCACCCCAAGGTGCGGTTCTTCGAGCAGAGCCCGGATCAGGCGGCGATGTTGCCCTTGAGCTTGTTCATCGCGTTCTTCTCCAGCTGACGGATACGTTCCGCCGAGACGTTGTACTTGGCCGCCAGCTCATGCAGCGTCGCCTTTTCTTCGGCCAGCCAGCGCTGGTAGAGGATGTCGCGGCTGCGGTCGTCCAGGCGCTCCAGGGCCTCGTGCAGATTGGCCGTGGAGCTGTCGGTCCAGTCGGCTTCCTCCAGCTGACGCGCCGGATCGTAACGGCTGTCTTCCAGGTACTGGGCCGGCGACTGATAGGCCGCGTCGTCATCGGCATCGCTGGCCGGGTCGAAGGCCATGTCATGGCCGGTCAACCGGCTTTCCATCTCGCGCACTTCCCGGGGCTCGACACCCAGGGTTTCGGCCACGCGATGGACCTCGTCGTTGTTCAGCCAGGCCAGTCGCTTCTTCTGGCTGCGCAGGTTGAAGAACAGCTTGCGCTGCGCCTTGGTCGTGGCGACCTTGACGATCCGCCAGTTGCGCAGGATGAATTCGTGGATTTCGGCCTTGATCCAGTGCACGGCAAAGGACACCAGGCGTACGCCCATTTCGGGATTGAAGCGCTTCACGGCCTTCATCAGGCCGACGTTGCCTTCCTGGATCAGGTCGGCCTGGGCCAGACCATAGCCGGAATAGCTCTTGGCGATATGCACCACGAAACGCAGATGCGCGAGCACCAACTGCCGGGCGGCCTCGACGTCTTCCTTGTAGAAGAGGCGCTCGGCCAGTTCACGCTCCCGCTCCGGAGTGAGCAGCGGAATGCTGTTCACCGAATGCACATAGGCTTCCAGGCTGGCGCCGGGAACCAATGTAGGAACAGGTTGCAACGAAGTGGTCATGCGAATCCTCCGATTCACTAAGCACTGGGCAGTCTAACACTGATTTTTTTGACAGCGCCAGACTAGCCGAGGTTCCCTTAACCCCAGCTGAAAACTACCGTGAAAGCCGTGTGCCATCAGGGGTTTAGACCGTTTCCGGAGGTGTCGGAAACGGCCGTTCGTCAGCGCGGGGCGAGTTCGCGCAAATGACGGGCAACCGCCAGCCAGGCGCCGATGTAGCCGAGCAGCACCGCGCCGATCAGCAGTTGCAGCCCGTCCTCGAGGGCGACGCTGCCCAGGGCGAAATTGCTGCCGTAGAGGCCGGCCAGATCCAGCACCGCGGCGTTCAGCCAGTTCAGGCCGAACACCAGCAGGGCCCAGGCGGCGATGCCGGCGCCCAGGCCGAACAGCGCGCCCATGTAGAGGAAGGGCCGGCGCACGTAGCCGTCGGTGCCGCCCACCAGCTTGACCACCTCGATCTCGGTGCGGCGATTCTCGATGGCCAGGCGGATGGTATTGCCGATCACCAGCAGCAGGGCAATCACCAGCACCACGGTCAGGCCGAAGACGAAGCGCTCGCCGAGCTTGAGGATGGCAGTGAGGCGCTCGACCCATTGCATGTCCAGCTGCACCTGCTGCACGCCGTTCATCTCGGCCAGCTGGCTGCGCAGCATGTCGAGGCGACTCTTGTCGATTTCCTTGGGGGTCACGGCGATGACGCCGGGCAGCGGATTCTGCGGCAATTCGCGCAGCGCCTCACCGAGGCCGGCGTCCTGTTGCAATTCCTTCAGGGCGTCGTCCGGGCTGATCCAGCGTGCCTCGGCCACATCGGGCAGGACCTTGATCTGGCTCATCAGCACCTCGGCCTGGTCCTGACCGGTGCGCAGGTCGAGGAACACCGAGATCTGCGCCGCGCGCTGCCAGGAGCCGCCCAGGCGCTCGACATTCTTCAGCAGCAGCGACACGCCCATGGGCAGCGCCAGGGCGATGCCCATCACCAGGCAGGTGAGGAAGGTGCCTATGGGTTGCTGCACCATGCGCCTGAGGCTGTCCCTCAGACCGGTGCGGTGGGCTTCGAGGTAGGCATGCAGCGGGCTGCGCCAGTCGCTCTTGGGTTTCTTCGGGGCCTGGCGCTGCGGACGCTGGGGCTTGCCGCCCTGTTCCTGGCCACGGGGCAGTTCGGTGGCGCTCATGGCTGGCTCTCCTCTTCGTCGCCGATCAGGCGGCCGCGCTGCAGGGTCAGCATGCGATGGTGCAGCCGGGCGATGAGGGCATGGTCGTGACTGGCGATCAGCACCGTGGTGCCGAGGCTGTTGATGTCCTCGAAGACGCCCATGATCTCCGAGGCCAGGCGCGGATCGAGGTTGCCGGTGGGTTCGTCGGCGAGCAGCAGGGCCGGCCGATGCACCACGGCGCGGGCGATGCCGACCCGCTGCTGCTGGCCGGTGGAGAGCTCGGCCGGATAGTCGTCGAGCTTGTCCTTGAGGCTGACCCGCTCCAGCGCCGCGGCCACGCGCTTGGCGATCTCGGGCTTGGACAGGCCGAGGATCTGCAGCGGCAGGGCGACGTTGTCGAACACGGTGCGGTCATAGAGCAGCTGGTGGTTCTGGAAGACCACGCCGATCTGCCGGCGCAGGAAGGGAATCTGCGCATTGGTAATGCGCGAGATGTCCTGGCCGGCCAGGGTCAGCTTGCCGCCGGTGGGCCTTTCCATGGCCAGGATCAGCCGCATCAGGGTGCTCTTGCCGGCGCCGGAATGCCCGGTGACGAAGAGGATCTCGCCGCGTTCGGCACGGAAGCTCAGTTCCTGCAGGCCGACGTGACCGTTGGGATAGCGCTTGGAGACGCGGTCGAACTGGATCATGAGACGCCCCGCTCCGCGAACAGGGCCTGGACGAAGGGCCGCGCCTCGAAGGGCCGCAGGTCGTCGATACTCTCGCCGACGCCGACATAGCGGATCGGCAGGGCGCTCTGCTTGGCCAGGGCGAAGATCACCCCGCCCTTGGCGGTGCCGTCGAGCTTGGTCAGCGCCAGGCCGGTCAGGGGCACCGCGTTGTGGAATTGCTTGGCCTGGTTGAGGGCGTTCTGGCCGGTACCGGCGTCCAGCACCAGCAGGGTCTCGTGGGGCGCCGCCTCGTCCAGCTTGCCGATCACCCGGCGCACCTTGCGCAGCTCTTCCATGAGGTTGTCCTTGGTGTGCAGCCGGCCGGCAGTGTCAGCGATCAGCACATCGATGCCGCGGGCCTTGGCCGCCTGGACGGCGTCGAAGATCACCGAGGCGGAATCGGCGCCGGTGTGCTGGGCGATCACCGGGATGCGGTTGCGCTCGCCCCAGACCTGCAGCTGCTCGACCGCTGCGGCACGGAAGGTGTCGCCGGCCGCCAGCATGACCTTCTTGCCTTCGTTCTGCAGCCGCTTGGCCAGCTTGCCGATGGTGGTGGTCTTGCCGGCGCCGTTCACGCCGACAACCAGGATGACATAGGGCTTGTGCGAGGTATCGATCACCAGGGGCTGTTCCACCGGCAGCAGCATCTCGGTGAGCTCCTGCTGCAGCGCCTGATAGAGCGCCTCGCTGTCGGCCAGCTGCTTGCGCGCCACCTTCTGGGTCAGGTTGCGCATGATGACGCCGGTGGCCTCGACGCCGACGTCGGCGGTCAGCAGGCGGGTCTCCAGCTCTTCGAGCAGGTCGTCGTCGATGGCCTTCTTGCCGAGGAACAGACTGGCCATACCTTCGCCGAGACTGGCGCTGGTCTTGGACAGGCCCTGGCGCAGGCGGGCGAAGAAGCCCAGCTTGGCCGGTTCGGCCGGGGTGGCGGCGACAGCGGGTGGAGCGGGTTCGGGTTCGGGCGCAACCACCTCGGGCTCAGGACGGACCGGGGCGACGGGCGCAACGGGTACGACCGGGGCGGGAGCAGGCTCAGGCACCGGCATAACCGGAGGCAGCGGCGCGACCGGCACAGCCACTGGTTCGGGCTCGGGCGCCCTAGCCGGCTCGACCTCGACCGGAGGCACGATGGGATCGGCCACCAGCGGCTCGACCAGCGCCGTGAGCGCCACCGGCGACGGCGCCTCCTCTTCGGCGACCGGCACCGGGGTCAGCGAGGGAATCGCCTCCGGCGGTTCGGGCACCGGCTCCGGGTGCTGCACCGGCTCGCTGGCCAGCGGCTCGGGCAGGCGCTCCTCGGCTTCAGGCGCGGGGGCTTCGGCAGGCGTCTCTACGGGTTCGGCAGTCTTCTTGCGGAACCAGCCGAACAGGCCTTTCTTCTCCGTGGGGGGAGACTTCTTGTCGTCGGATCCAAACATGCGGGGCTCTGTATCGAACGGACGAACCGGCTGCGGGAGCTCCGCCAGGCGGGGCTCGACCGTCAGGCATGGCCGTCGGGAAAAGGGATGCGTATCCTAGCAGCCTGCCGGGCGGAAGACCTCCCCGTCGGCGAAAAACGCGCGACCGTCCCCAGGACGCAGCCGCTTCGTCCCCTACCGCGCTACAAGGCCTGCTCTCGCGATGCCCGCCTCCCGCTCCCGTCGGACCGCCCTGGTCGTCCTGCTCAGCCTGCTCCCCGCCTTCGCCCTGGCCACGGCCAGCCGGCAGAACACCGAGGAATTCACCCTCGACAACGGCCTCAAGCTGGTGGTCCGCGAAGATCACCGGGCGCCGGTCGCCGTGGTGCAACTCTGGTACCGCGTGGGTTCGAGCCTGGAGGAACCCGGGGCGACCGGCCTGTCCCATGCCCTGGAACACCTGATGTTCAAGGGCAGCCGCAAGCTCGGTGCCGGCGAGGCCTCGCACCTGCTGCGCGACCTGGGCGCCGAGGAAAACGCCTTCACCACCGACGACTACACCGTCTATTACCAGCTGCTCGCCCGCGATCGCCTGCCCGTGGCCCTGGAGCTGGAAGCCGATCGCATGCAGCACCTGCGCCTGGAACCGGACGAAGTCAGCCGCGAGCTGGAAGTCATCAAGGAAGAACGCCGGCTGCGCACCGATGACCGGCCCGAGGCGCTGTCCTTCGAGCGCTTCAAGGCCGCCGCCTACCCGGCCAGCGGCTACCGCAACCCCACCATCGGCTGGCCCCAGGATCTGCAGCGCCTCGGTGTGGACGACCTGCGTCGCTGGTATCAGACCTGGTACGCACCCAACAACGCCACCCTGGTGGTGGTCGGCGATGTCGAACCCCAGGCAATCCGCGCCGAGGTGCAGCGCTGGTTCGGCGGCATTCCCCGCAGCGACCTGCCCGCGCCGCGGCGACCGCTGGAATTGCCGGCGCCGGGCGAGCGGCGCCTGGCCCTGCAGGCCCGCGAACTGCCCAGCCTGCTGATGGGCTTCAACGTGCCCAGCCTGGCCACCGCTGCCCAGCCGCGCGATGCCTATGCGCTGCAATTGCTGGCCGCCCTGCTCAGCGGCGGTTCGGGGGCGCGCCTGCCCAGCCGTCTCGAACGCGGCGCGGAAGTGGCCAGCAGCGTGCGCGCCGCCTATGGCGCCTACACCCGTGGTGACAGCCTCTTCCTGCTCAGCGGCACCCCCAACACCCCGCGCGGCAAGACCCTCGATCAGCTGGAAGCGGCCTTCTGGGCGCAACTGGAGCTGCTCAAGCGCGAGCCGCCCAGCACCGAGGAGCTGGCCCGGGTCCGCGCCCTACTGGTGGCCGGGCTGGTCTATGGCCGCGACTCCATCACCGCCCAGGCCAGCAGCATCGGCCAGCTGGAAAGCGTCGGCCTCGGCTGGCGCCAGGGGGATCGGCTGCTCGACGAACTGGGCCGGGTCACCCCCGACGACCTGCGCCGGGTGGCCCGCACCTACTTCACCCGCGAGCGCCTGACCCTGGCCCAGCTCGAGCCCGCAGCCACCGCGGAGAATCGTCCATGAAGCCGCTGCTCTGGCTGTCGCTGTGCCTGCTCGCGGGCTGCCAGTCCCCTACCCCGGTCGGCGATCTGGCGCGCGCCTATCCGGCTGTAGACAGTCTCAAGACGCTCAAGGACGCGCCGCCCCTGGGGCGCCAGCTGGACATCCAGCGCTGGCGCACCGCCGAGGGCGCCCAGGTGCTGTTCGTGCCGGCGCCGGAATTGCCGATGTTCGACGTGCGCCTGATCTTTGCCGCCGGCAGCAGCCAGGATGGCGCCACCCCGGGCCTGGCCATGCTGACCAACGGCCTGCTCAACGAAGGCACCCCGGGACGCGATGCCGGCGCCATCGCCGATGGTTTCGAGCGCCTGGGCGCCGACTTCAGCAACGGCGCCTATCGTGACCAGGCGGTGGCCGGCCTGCGCACCCTCGCCGATCCGGCCCACAGCGAACCGGCCCTGGCGCTGCTGGCCGACGTGGTAGGTCACCCGACCTTTCCCGCCGAGGCCATCCAGCGCATCCGCGACCAGCTGCTGACGCTGATCGCCGCCAGCCGTCGCGAACCGGCGAACCTGGCGGGTGAGGCGCTGCAGGAACGTCTCTACGGCAACCACCCCTATGCCCATTCGCCGCGGGGCACGGCCGCTGGCCTGGCCCGCCTGGACGCGGCCAGCCTCCGGGCCTTCCATGCCCGCGCCTATGCCGCCGGCAATGCCGTAATCGCCCTTACCGGCGATCTGGATCGGACCCGCGCCGAGCAGATCGCCGCCCAGCTGTCGCGCGCCCTGCCCCGCGGTCCGGCCCTGCCGCCGCTGCCCGTGCCGGCTCCCGCCGCGCCGGCGCGGGTGCAACTGGAGGTCCCGGCCCAGCAGACCCGCCTGCTGCTCGGTCAGCTCGGCATCACCCGCCGCGATCCCGACTATGCCGCCCTCTTCGTCGGCAACCAGATCCTCGGCGGTGGCGGTTTCGGCAGTCGCCTGATGACCGAATTGCGCGAACGCCGCGGCCTCACCTACGGTGTCAGCTCGGGCTTCACCCCCATGCGTCAGCCGGGTCCCTTCACCATCGGCCTGCAGACCCGCGCCGAACTGAGCGATGCCACCCTGGCGCTGGTCCGCGACCTGCTGCGCGACTACCTGGTCCAAGGTCCCACCCAGGCCGAACTGGACCGCGCCAAGCGACAGATCGAAGGCAGCTTCCCGCTGGCCAACGCTAGCAACGGCGCCATCGTCGCCCAGCTGGGCAACATCGGTTTCTACGACCTGCCCAGCAGCTACCTGGACGACTTCCTCCAGCAGGTCCGCCGCCTGACGGTGGAACAGGTGCATGCCGCCCTGCAGCGCCACCTCGATCCCGAGCGCTTCGTCGTGGTCAGCGCCGGCCCGCGGGTCGCCCAGCAGCCGCTGCCGCCCCCCCGCCCTCTTCCCAACCTGCCGCCCAGCGGCGTTCCGGAGCACTAGCATGGCCCAGAAGACCGCCAACCAACTGCGCATCATCGGTGGCGACTGGCGCAGCCGGCGCTTCGTCTTTCCCGATGCCCTGGGCCTGAGGCCCACCCCGGACCGGGTCCGCGAGACCCTGTTCAACTGGCTGGCCGCCGTCACCCCGGGCGCGCGAGTGCTGGACCCCTTCGCCGGCAGCGGCGCGCTGCTGCTGGAAGCCCTCTCCCGCGGCGCCGGCCAGGCGCTGGCCTTCGACCTCAATGCCCAGGCCGCCACTGCCCTGCGCGGCCATCTGCAGACCCTTGGCTGCGCCCAGGCCGAGGTGCGTCAGACCGACGCCCTGCAGGCCCTGGCCAAGCCGGCGGAAGCGCCCTTCGACCTGGTGTTTCTCGATCCGCCCTTTGGCAAAAACCTGCTGGAACCGGCCTGCGCGGCCCTGGAAGCCCAGGGCTGGCTGGCACCGGACGCCTGGATCTACACCGAGAGCGAGACCCAGCCCTCGCGCCTGACGCTGCCCGCGACCTGGCAGCTGCACCGCGAGAAGAAGACCGGCAACGTCCACTACGCCCTCTGGCACCGCCAGGCGTGACCAGCACGCCCTTCAAGCCGGCGCGCTGGCTGCCCGGCCCGCACCTGCAGACCCTCTGGGGCTCACTGTGGCGCCGCCTGCCGCCCATCACCCGGCCGCGGGAACGACTGTGGCTGGAGGACGGCGACTTCCTCGATCTGGACTGGTACCACGCTGAGGATCCGCGAGCGCCGCTGGTCTTGATCGCCCACGGCCTGACCGGCAGCTCCGGCTCCCACTATGTGCTCGGCCTGCAATTCGCCCTGGCCGCCCGCGGCTGGGCCAGCGTCGGCCTCAACTGGCGCGGCTGCTCCGGCGAACCCAACCGCCTGCCACGTGGCTATCACTCCGGCGTCAGCGAAGACCTGGCCGCGGTGGTGCGCCACCTGCAAACCAGTCGTCCGGACGCGCCACTGTATGGCGTGGGCTTTTCCTTGGGCGGCAACGTGCTGCTCAAGTACCTGGGCGAGCGGGGCGAGCACAGCGGCCTGCAGGCGGCCGCTGCGGTCTCGGTACCCTTTCGCCTGGACCTCTGCGCCGATCGCATTGGCATCGGCTTCTCGCGCATCTACCAGCGGCACTTCATCCGCGAACTGGCGCGCTATGTGCGCGACAAGCAGGCGCTGTTCGACCGCGACCTTCACCCCGAACAGCACGAGATCCTCGCGCGCCTGGGGCCGCCCGAAGGACTCAAGACCTTCTGGGACTTCGACGATCGCTACACCGCGCCCCTGCACGGCTTTCGCGATGCCCAGGACTACTACCGCCAGGCCTCCAGCCGCTACTACCTGGGGGATATCCGCATCCCCACGCTGCTGATCCAGGCCGAGGACGACCCCTTCATCGGCACCGACGCCCTGCCCGCCCGCGCCGAACTGGCGCCCGACACCCTGTTCGAGCGCCTGCCCCATGGCGGCCACGTGGGTTTCGTCGGCGGCCCCTTCCACGATCCGGACTACTACCTGGAAAGACGCATCCCCGACTGGCTGGTCAGCCAGCGGGCAGCGCCACCCGGCCGATAAACGCCCACGGGTCGGTGATCCCGGCGGCTGTCGCCTTGGCCTCACTCCGCCCCCTGAGCTACCATCCAAGCCCCAACAGCTTCGCCCCCAGGACAGCGTCATGAACCGAGTGCTATACCCCGGCACCTTCGACCCCATCACCAAGGGCCATGGCGACCTGGTGGAGCGCGCCTCGCGGCTGTTCGACGAAGTCGTGGTGGCGGTGGCGGCCAGCCCCAAGAAGAATCCGCTGTTTCCGCTGGAGCGCCGGGTCGAGCTGGCCAAGGCGGTGACCGCGCACCTGCCCAACGTCGAGGTGATCGGCTTCAGCTGCCTGCTGGCCACCCTGGTGGAGCAGCAGAAGGCGACCATCATCCTGCGCGGCCTGCGCGCGGTGTCGGATTTCGAATTCGAATTCCAGCTGGCCAACATGAACCGGGTGCTGGCGCCCCAGGCGGAAAGCATGTTCCTGACCCCGTCGGAACACTACTCCTACCTGTCTTCCACCCTGGTGCGGGAGATCGCGGCGCTCGGCGGCGACGTGACCAAGTTCGTCCATCCCACCGTGCATCAGGCGCTGCTGGAGCGTTTTGCCCCGGCCAGCTGATTAACCCCAAGGACTGTCGGGTGCAGCCGGCGCGCGGATGGGGCAAAATGCGCGCCTGACTTTTGGATCGCTGCGCGTTCGCGCAGCGTGGAGCCGACGATGTCCCTCATCATTACCGACGATTGCATCAACTGCGACGTGTGCGAGCCCGAGTGCCCGAACGGCGCCATCTCCCAGGGTGCGGAGATCTACGTGATCGATCCGAACCTGTGCACCGAGTGCGTGGGCCACTACGACGAACCCCAGTGCCAGCAGGTCTGCCCGGTGGACTGCATCCCCCTCGACGAGAACCATGTCGAGACCAAGGAGCAGCTGCACGACAAGTATCTGAAGATCAGCGGCCAGGCCTGAGCGGCCAGGCCCGGCGCCAGGGCCTATTCGGTACGCCCGTACCCGCTCTGGGTACAGCCCAGGCAGCGCACGAAGGCCGCCTTGCCCGGCTCGACCACCAGCGCCTTGCCGGCCTTGCCGATGTTACCGCCGGCGGCGGTGAATGGCAGACTGACCACGAAAGCCCCCGCACCGATCACGGTCGCGGCGATCAGCAGCGGCCGCGCGATCAGCAGGTCGCCGATCATGGAAAAGGCAGCGGGTGCCTGGGCTTCACCGAACGCCTGGTCGGCGGTCTGATATTCGGTGACTTCACCCTGAGCCTGCTGCGCCTGCGCCGGCAAGACCTGCATCGTCAGGGCCAGCGCCAGCACGGCAGCCAGGCTACGGAACGGATTCATACGGCTGATCCCTTGCGCGGTTGTGATGGTGGTCCCTGAACTATAACAGCCCGCCCGCACTTGTCATGCGGGCGGGCCTCAGACGTCATTTGGCTCGGACGACCGGCTGCGGCGCGCGGCGATGGGCATAGACCATCAGCGCGATGCCGCCGAGCACCATGGGCACGCAGAGCACCTGCCCCATGGTCAGCCAGCCCCAGGCCAGATAGCCGAGCTGGGCGTCGGGCACCCGCACGAATTCGACGATGAAGCGGAAGATGCCGTAGCAGAGCACGAACAGGCCGGACACGGCCATGGTCGGCCGCGGCTTGCGCGAGTAGAGCCAGAGGATCACGAACAGCGCCACCCCTTCCAGGGCGAACTGATAGAGCTGCGAGGGATGGCGCGGCAGCTGGGCCGGATCGCTGTAGGGCGGAAAGATCATCGCCCAGGGCACGTCGGTGGGCTTGCCCCAGAGTTCGGCGTTGATGAAGTTGCCGATGCGGCCGGCACCGAGACCGATGGGGACCAGCGGCGCAATGAAGTCCATCAGTTCGAAGAAGCCCTTGTTGTGGCGCTTGCCGAACCACCAGACCGCCAGGATCACCCCGAGCAGGCCGCCGTGGAAGGACATGCCGCCCTTCCAGACCTCGAAGATCAGCGTTGGATTGGCGATGTATTCCGCCAGGTTGTAGAACAGCACGTAGCCGAGTCGCCCGCCGGCGATGACCCCCAGCGCCACCCAGAACACCAGATCGGACAGGGTCTCGCTGGTCCAGCGCGGATCGAAGCGATTGAGTCGCCGCTTGGCCAGCCACCAGGCGCCACCGATCCCCACCAGGTACATGAGGCCGTACCAGTGGATCTTCAGCGGCCCCAGCGACAGGGCCACCGGGTCTATTTGCGGATACGGCAGCATGGTGCCTCCTTGAAAGGGATCAGAGTAAGAAGTTGAGACCGACGCCGAACAGCAACAGGGCAAACAGGCGCTTGAGCAGCCGGGGCGACAGGCGATGGGCCAGCCGCGCACCGAAACGGGCCGAGAACATGCTGGTCAGGGCGATACCCAGCAAGGCCGGCAGATAGACATAGCCCAGACTCCAGGCGGGCAGGCCCGGCTCCTGCCAGCCGACCAGGATGAAGGACAGCGCCCCGGACAGGGCGATGGGCAGGCCGCAGGCCGCCGAGGTGGCCACCGCCTGCTGCATGCTCAGGCTGCGCCAGATCAGGAAGGGTACGGTGAGCGAGCCGCCGCCGATGCCGAAGATGGCCGAGGCCCAGCCGATCACCACCCCGGCCACCGTCAGCGCCGGCTTGCCGGGTTCGCCGGCCTGGGCCTTGGGGCGCAGGTCCAGCGCCAGCTGGATGGCGATGAGGATGGCGAAGGTGCCGATGATCTTCTGCAGCAGCGGGCCGTGGATGGCGGCGGCGGTCAGGGCGCCCAGGGCGCTGCCGAAAACGATGCCCAGGGCCATCCAGGCGAACAGTCGCCAGCGCACGGCGCCGAGTCGGTGGTGGGCCCAGACGGAATTGAGCGAGGTGAAGACGATGGTGGCCAACGAGGTACCCACCGCCAGGTGGGTGAGGATGCCCGGATCGAGGCCCTGGGCGGTAAAGCTGTAGACCAGCACCGGCACGATGATCAGGCCGCCGCCGACCCCGAACAGACCGGCCAGCAGCCCGGCGCAGACGCCGAGCACCAGGAAGAGCAAGAGATCCATCATCACCTCGGGCGCAGGAGGCGGCATGGTACGCCGCTGCCTGCCCGGCGGGAAGCGGCCTTCCCGCCGGGCACGCTCAGCTCTGGACGCTGGCAGCCGGGTTGATCACCCGACCCAGTCCGAGATTGCGCAAGGCCAGATGCAGGGCGCTGTGGATGACCTGGGGGTTGTCGATCTGGCGCATCTGCTGCACCAGCTCGCGGGCCTTTTCCAGGGTGACCTGGCGCAGCAGCCACTTCACCTTGGGCAGGTTGGTGGCGTTCATCGACAGGGTGTCGAAGCCCATGCCCATGAGCAGCACCGCCGCCGCCGGATCCCCGGCCATCTCGCCGCAGATGCTAACCGGCACCCCTTCGGCGTGGGCACCATCGACCACCTGTTGCAGCGCCTGCAGCACCGCCGGGTGGAAGTAGTCGTAGAGATCGGCCACCCGCGGGTTGTTGCGATCCACCGCCAGCAGGTACTGGGTCAGGTCGTTGGAGCCCACCGAGATGAAATCCACCTGGCGCGCCAGATCGCGGGCCTGGTAGACCGCCGAGGGCACCTCGACCATGACCCCCACCGGCGGCATGGGGATGTCGACGCCTTCGTCACGCACCTCGCACCAGGCGCGGTGCAGGAGATGCTGGGACTCCTCCACCTCGTGCACGCCGGAAATCATCGGCAGCATGATGCGCAGGTTGTTCAGGCCTTCGCTGGCCTTGAGCATGGCGCGGGTCTGCACCAGGAAGATTTCCGGATGATCCAGGGTGACGCGGATGCCGCGCCAGCCCAGGAAGGGGTTGTCTTCCTTGATCGGGAAATAGGACAGCGCCTTGTCGCCGCCGACGTCCAGGGTGCGCATGGTCACCGGCGCCGGATGGAAGGCGGCCAGCTGCTCGCGATAGATGGAGAGCTGTTCCTTCTCGCTGGGAAAGCGCTCGTTGACCATGAAGGGCACTTCGGTGCGATACAGCCCGACCCCTTCGGCGCCGCGCTGCTGGGCGCGGGCCACGTCGGCCATCAGGCCGGTGTTGACCCACAGCGGCATGCGGTGACCGTCGAGGGTCTCGCAGGGCAGGCTGCGCAGGGCGTCTAGGCCCTGGGTCAGCTGGCGCTCCTCTTCCACCACGTCGCCATACTGCTTGATCAGCGTCGGCGACGGATTGGTGAAGATCTCGCCGTGGTAGCCGTCGACGATGAGGTCGATGCCGTCCACCTTGGAATACGGCAGGTCCACCGCGCCCATCACGGTCGGCACGCCCATGGCGCGTGCCAGGATGGCGACGTGGGAGTTGCCCGAGCCGAGTACCGAGATCAGGCCGACCAGGCGCCCCTCGGGCACCTCGCCGAGCATGGCCGGCGAGAGCTCCTCGCTGACCAGAATGGTGTTTTCCGGATAGATCAGGCAGGCCTGGTGGGCCTGCTGCAGATAGGCCAGCAAGCGGCGCCCGAGGTCACGCACGTCGGCGGCGCGCTCGCGCAGATAGGCGTCGTCCATCAGTTCGAAGCGCTGGACGTGCTCCATCACCACCTGGCGCAGGGCGCCCTGGGCCCACTGGCCGCTCTTGATGATGGTGGTCACCTCGTTACCGAGGGCGGCGTCGTCGAGCATCATCAGATAGACGTCGAACAGTGCCTGCTCTTCCTTGCGCAACTGGGTGGACAGCCGCTTGGACAGCGCCTTCATGTCCGCCCGTACGCCTTCGAGCGCCGAGCGGAACAGTTGCAGCTCGGCGTCGATGTCGGTCACGGTCTTGTCCGGGACCACTTCCAGATCGGCGGGCGGCAGGACCACCACTGCCTTGCCGACGCCGACCCCGGGCGAACCGGGGATGCCGACGAAACGGGCCTCCTGGATGCCGCGGCCCTGCCGGTCCAGACCACGGATGGTCCCGGTGGCCTCGGCATGGGCGATCACCCCGGCGAGCTGGGCGCTCATGGTGACCAGGAAGGCTTCCTCGCCTTCGTCGAACTGACGGCGTTCCTTCTGCTGCACCACCAGCACGCCCATGACCCGGCGGTGGTGGATGATGGGTGCACCGAGGAAAGACGCATAGCGCTCCTCACCGGTCTCGGCAAAATAGCGAAAGCGCGGGTGACTGGCGGCGTCTTCGAGATTGAGCGGCTCTTCGCGGGTGCCGACCAGGCCGACCAGGCCCTCGTTGGGGGCCATGCTGACCCGGCCGATGGACCTCTTGTTGAGGCCTTCGGTGGCCATGAGCACGAAACGGTTGGTGTCGGGATCCAGCAGATAGACGGAGCAGACCTGCGACTGCATGGCCGCGCGGACACGCTGCACGATGATGGACAGTGCCGACCCCAGATCCTTGGCGGCATTGACCTCCTGGACGATCTTGCGCAGAACTGCAAGCATCTAGCGCCTCCGCAGCCGACGTCCGGCGGAGCCGCCGGCGTGCATCACGTGTCGTTCATCCTGCATGACCACAGCTTCTCCTCACCTCTTTCGCACCGGCCGAACCGGTAATCAGGCCAGCAAGCGGGGTGCCAACTCCTTGAGCGCCCGCCGATAGACCTCTCGCTTGAAGGTCACCACCTGGCCCAGCGGATACCAGTAGCTTACCCAGCGCCAGCCATCGAATTCCGGCTTGCCGGTCACATCCATCCGCACCCGCTGCTCTTCCGCGGTCAGCCGCAGCAGAAACCACTTCTGCTTCTGGCCGATGCACAGCGGACGGCTGTGGGTACGCACCATGCGCTGCGGCAGACGGTAGCGCAACCAGCCCCGGGTACAGGCCAGGATACGGACGTCATCGGGGCTCAGCCCCACTTCTTCGTTCAGCTCCCGGTACAGCGCCTCTTCGGGCGTTTCCCGGTCGTCTATCCCACCCTGGGGGAATTGCCAGGCATCCTGATTGATGCGGCGGGCCCACAGTACCTGGCCGGCATCGTTGGCGAGAATGATGCCGACGTTGGGGCGAAAACCATCAGCGTCGATCACGGCTGCCACCCTTGAAAAATGTCGTTGCCCGCATTGTTCCACAAAGCCCGACAGCCCAGCAATGCAAGCTCCGGACCGACTGGGGCGCGGCCGACCGGCGCAGGCGTCCGGCACCTGCCGCCGCCTGCAAAAGCCCGCATTATGGTGGTCGCTAGCTGAACGTCGGCTTAAGGGCCGGCAAACGTCGCGCCCTAGCGAAAATGCCGTTGCACGGCCATGTAGAGGGCCAGTGCCAGACCGATCCAGCCGACCAGCCAGAAATAGTCGAGATAGCCCAGCACCTGGCTCTGGCGGGTGACCAGACTGGAGATCTGCGCCAGGGCGCTGTCGGCACCGGTGGCCAGCCGATAACGCTCGCCATAGGCCTGGTAGGTCTGGGCATAGGGAGTGACCGCGGCGCTGAGCACCGAGGCATGGAAGGCGTCGCGCCACTGCAGGAAGACGTTGGACAGCACGATGCCCATGGGCATGACCAGTTGCTGGGTCATGTTCTTGATCTGGTAGGCCTGGCTGAAATAGGCCGGCTCGACGCGCATGAAGGTGTACATGATGATCACCGCGAAGGTGCCGATCAGGTAGGTGCCATGCATCATCAGCCCAGGCACCAGCTGCTGGTAGAGGGGCACGTCGGCGTGCTGCCGCACCATCCAGAAGCCGTAGCCGGCCAGCAGCAGGTAACCCGCTACCAGGTACTTGCGAAAGCCGCCCCAGGGAAAGCGCTCGCGCAGCCGCACCGAGGTGATCATCAGCAGCGGCGCCAGGCCGCACAGCCAGCCCAGCGCCATGACGCCCCCGGCGGTATAGACCGGCAGTTGCAGGCCGTTGACCACGTACTGGGGGATGATGAAGTTGTAGGCGCCGAGCAGGAAGTAGTTGAGCATCATGAACAGCATGCCGGCGAGAAAGCCCGGGGTGATGGCGTGCTTGAAGTCCAGGGTCGGCCGCGCCAGGCCGCGCTCGTAGTAGACATAGAGTCCGAGGATGGCCGCTCCCACCAGCAGTTCCACGGCCAGCCACGGACCATCGCTGAAGAAGTCGAAGGCCAGGCGCTGGGTGGTGGTGGTCAGCAGCAGACTGCCCACCGTCAGCAGCACCATGGACAGCAGCGACGGCGCCCCGGAATTCTGCAGCGGATGGGAGCGCCGCGGCAGCGACAGCCAGACGCAGACGGCCACCAGCGCGCAGGCCAGCGCCGGCACCATGAAGATGGCGCGCCACTGGTGACCTTCCAGCAGCTCCGCGGTGGTGAAGGAGGCCAGCGCACCACCCAGGGGCACGCCCGAGGCGAAGGCGCGAATCCCGGTCGGCAGCTGGGGGCCGGAAAAATACATCTGCACCAGCACCCGCGCCCCGGCAAAGAAGGTGGCGGCACCGGCCCCCATCAGCGCCCGCCCGACGATGAAGGTCGGCAGATCGGTGGCCACCAGGCAGCACACCTGGCCGACCAGGTGGATGCCGACGGCGGCGAAGATCAGGTTGCGATAGCCCAGGCGCTGGGCGAACCACTGGTGCGGGGCGCTGGTGACGATGACCGCGGCGCTGTAGCAGGCGGTGGCCAGGGTGTAGCTGCGCTGGTCGATACCCAGGCCGCCATAGACATAGCGGTTGGCCAGGGCGATGGAAAGATTGTCGAGAAAGTACACCAGCACCATCAGGGTGATGCTCAGCAGCAACAGGCCGCGATGATGGGGGCGATCGGTGTCGTCGGCGTACATGAAGACCCAGGCTGGCACTAAGGGGGCCAGTCGTGGACCCTGCGTCCGGGGCGGGGTTCAGAGACTGCGTTGGCGCAGCCTCTTCGAAGTGATGCGGATCGCGTCCTGGCTCAGCCGGGCAGCAGCGCCCGGACGTCGGCCAGAAGTTCGTCGGGCACCTCCAACCAGCCACGGGTGGTATTGCGTTCTCGTGCCTGGTAACGACGCTGCGACGGCAGGCGGGCGCCCTGGGCTTCGATGCCGGCGAACAGCTGCTCAGCGCGCTGCTGGTAGTCGGCTACCGCGGTGCCGAGAAAGCGCTGGGGATCGAAGGCCAGGATGAGTTCGCCGTGATAGGGCAGCCCGCCGGCACCGGCGTCGACCGCGGAAGACTCCGGACTGGTGAGATCGCCGATCAGCGGACCGGCGAGCAATTCGATCATGGCCGACAGCGCCGAGCCCTTGTGACCGCCAAAGGTGAGCATGGCGCCCTCTTCCAGCACGGTGCGGGCATCGTTGCTGGGCGCGCCCTCGGCATCCACTCCCCAGCCCTCGGGCAGGGCCTTGCCTGCGCGACGATGCAATTCGATTTCGCCGCGGGCCACGGCGCTGGTGGCGAAATCGAAGACGAAGGGCGGACCCTCGGGCCGCGGCCAGCCGAAGGCCAGGGGATTGGTACCGAACAGCGGGCGACGACCACCGGCCGGGGCGACATAGGCCTGGGTCGGATTGCAGGCCAGGGCCACCAGGCCCCTGGCGGTAAGGGCTTCCATCTCCACCCAGAGCGCCGAGAAGTGCACGCAGTTGTTGATAGCCAGGGCTGCCAGGCCACAGTTGCGCGCCTTGGCGTCGAGCAGGGGCAGCCCCGTCTCGAAGGCCAGCGGGGAGAAGCCGCCACCCGCATCGACCCGGACGATGGCCGGAGCCACGTCCTCTACCGTCGGCTCGGCATCGGGCACCACCTTGCCGGCCTTGAGCGTCTTGACGATGCCCAGCAGCCGATAGATGCCGTGGGAGGCGCAGTCGTCACGCTGGCCGGCGACCATCATGGCGGCGATGGCCGCGCCCTGCGGCTGACTGAAACCTTGGGCCGCGAGCACCTCTTCGGCCAGGTGCTGCAGGTCTTCCGGGGTCATCTGGGCCATGGCGGCGCTCCGTTGGGAAAACCCCGACTATGCCGCAACCGGCCACGACCCGCTCGCTCGACTTGGGATCGGTCGTGCCGATCCCGGCACAATCAGCCCTGGTGGTAGCGCCCCGACAACTCGTGCACGGCTTCGATGAAGGCACCGGCATGGGCCGGATCTACCTCGGGGGTGATGCCGTGGCCGAGGTTGAAGACGTGGCCGCTGCCCTGACCATAGCTTTCCAGGATGCGCCCCACCTCGGCGCGGATGGCCGCCGGCTTGGCGTAGAGCACGCTGGGGTCCATGTTGCCCTGCAGGGCAACCTTGCTGCCGACCCGCCGACGGGCTTCGCCGAGGTCGCAGGTCCAGTCCAGACCCAGGGCCTCGGCACCGCTGTCGGCCAGGCTTTCCAGCCAGAGACCGCCATTCTTGGTGAAGAGGATCACCGGCACCCGGCGTCCTTCATGTTCGCGGATCAGCCCGGCGACGATCTTGCGCATGTAGGCCAGGGAAAATTCCTGGTAGGCCGCGGCGGACAGGTTGCCTCCCCAGGTATCGAAGATCTGCACCGCCTGGGCACCGGCGCGGATCTGGCCGTTGAGGTAGGCGGTGACCGCCTGGGCCAGCTTGTCCAGCAGCAGGTGCAGGGCCTCGGGGGTGTCGTAGAGCATGGCCTTGGCCTTGCGGAAATCCTTGCTGGAGCCGCCTTCGATCATGTAGGTGGCCAGGGTCCAGGGGCTGCCGGAAAAGCCGATCAGGGGTACCCGCCCGTCCAGCGCCGTGCGGATGGTGCGCACGGCGTCCATGACGTAGCCCAGGTCGGATTCGGCATCGGGTATCGGCAGCGCCTCGATGTCGGCCGGGGTGTCGATCACCTTGCGAAAGCGCGGACCCTCGCCGGTCTCGAAGTAGAGGCCCTGCCCCATGGCGTCGGGGATGGTGAGGATGTCGGAAAAGAGGATGGCGGCATCCAGCGGATAGCGCTCCAGCGGCTGCAGGGTCACCTCGCAGGCGAATTGCGGGTTCTTGCACAGACTCATGAAGTCCCCGGCACGCGCCCGGCTGGCGCGGTACTCGGGCAGATAGCGTCCGGCCTGGCGCATCATCCACACCGGGGTGACATCCACCGGCTGCTTGAGCAGGGCACGCAGGAAACGGTCGTTCTTCAGGGCAGTCATGGCGACATCCGGCAGCAAAAGTGCCGGCATTGTCGCAAAGCGGCTGGCAAAAGGCACGGCACCGGGGCGTGCCTTTTGTCTATCGCACCGATCGGCTTACCAGCTCTTGTAGGGCAGGAACTTGCCGTTGAGCACGATCTGCACCCGGTCGCCCTTGGGATCGGCCACCCGCGAGATGTCCATGCTGAAGTCGATGGCACTCATGATGCCGTCGCCGAACTCTTCATGGATCAGGGTTTTGATGGTATCGCCGTAGACATTGATCATCTCGTAGAAACGATAGATCAGCGGATCGGTGGGCACGGCCTTGTCCCACTGCTTGTGCGGACAGGCTTGCAGCGCCAGGGACACCTCGCTCGGCAATTCCAGCACCTGGCACAGGCGTTCCGCCACCGCCGGCGCCATGCTGTTCATGCCCAGGCAGGCAGAGGTGGTCCAGACCGGCGACATTTCCAGGCTGGCGGCGATCGCCGCCCAGCTCAGGCCCAGGCGCTGCTTGGCGGCGAGAATGGCGGCGGTCATTTCGGGCTTGTTCATGGCAGTACCTCGCAGAAGAGAACCGGGATCTTTGCAGACCCTGTGCCAGACGCAGAAAGCGCTCTGGCAAGGTCTCCGCAGCGCCCTGCCCGCCTCCCGCTGCACCAGAAAGCAGCCCTGTCACCGCATGGCGCCCAAGAAAAAAGCCGACCGGCTTGGCGCCGGTCGGCTCCTGTCCACCCGCAGTGGCTTAGACGCCCAGGTAGTCGAGGATGCCCTCGGCGGCGTTGCGACCTTCGAAGATGGCGGTCACCACCAGGTCGGAGCCGCGCACCATGTCGCCACCAGCAAAGATCTTCGGGTTGCTGGTCTGGTGCTTGAACTCGTGCAGCCCCGGCGCGACCACGCGGCCCTGGCTGTCGAGGTCGATGCCGAATTGCTCGAACCAGGGCGCCGGGCTCGGCCGGAAACCGAAGGCGATGACCACCGCATCGGCCGGCAGGATCTCCTCGGAACCGGGGATCGGCTCGGGACTGCGACGACCGCGGGCATCGGGCTCGCCCAGGCGGGTCTCCACCACCTTGACGCCTTCCACCCGGTCTTCGCCGATGATGGCGATGGGCTGGCGGTTGAAGAGGAACTTCACGCCCTCTTCCTTGGCGTTCTTCACTTCCTTGCGCGAGCCCGGCATGTTGGCGGCGTCGCGACGGTAGGCACAGGTCACGCTCTTGGCGCCCTGGCGAATGGAGGTGCGGTTGCAGTCCATGGCGGTGTCACCACCCCCCAGGACCACCACGCGCTTGCCCTTCATGTCGACGAAGTCGGCCGCATCCTTTTCGAAGCCCAGGTTGCGATTGACGTTGGCCACCAGGAAATCCAGGGCATCGTGCACGCCGGGCAGGTCTTCGCCGGGGAAGCCGCCCTTCATGTAGGTGTAGGTACCCATGCCCAGGAAGACCGCATCGAATTCCTCGAGCAGCTGGTCCATGGTCACGTCCTTGCCCACCTCGGTGTTAAGGCGGAACTCCACGCCCATCCCGCCGAAGACCTCGCGACGACGGCTGAGCACGGTCTTTTCCAGCTTGAACTCGGGAATGCCGAAGGTCAGCAGGCCGCCGATCTCGGGGTGCTTGTCGAACACCACCGGGGTCACGCCATTGCGCACCAGGATGTCGGCACAACCCAGGCCGGCCGGACCGGCACCGATGACGGCGACGCGCTTGCCGGTCGGCTTGACCTTGGACATGTCCGGGCGCCAGCCCATGGCGAAGGCGGTGTCGGTGATGTACTTCTCCACCGAACCGATGGTCACCGCGCCGAAGCCGTCGTTGAGGGTACAGGCACCCTCACAGAGGCGATCCTGCGGGCAGACCCGGCCACAGACCTCGGGCAGGGTGTTGGTCTGGTGCGACAGCTCCGCCGCCGCCAGGATGTTGCCTTCGGATACCAGCTTGAGCCAGTTGGGAATGAAGTTGTGCACCGGGCACTTCCATTCGCAATAGGGGTTGCCGCAACCCAGGCAGCGGTGCGCCTGCTCGGCAGCCTGCTGCGGCTTGAAGGGATCGTGGATCTCGACGAATTCCTTCTTGCGCTGGCGCAGCAGCTTTTTCTTCGGATCCTTGCGACCGACCTCGATGAACTGGAAGTCGTTGTTCAGACGTTCAGCCATTTCCAAACCTCTTGAAGCGACGCCCTTTTCTGCCGGGCGCCACGAGCTATCACGGTGAAACCGGCGCCCTGGGGAGCCGGCATCGAAGTCGTTATTCCGGACGGGCGCGGGTGCTGACCAGCAGCGACGCCAGGCTTGCGGCCTTGGGCTTCACCAGCCAGAACTTGCGCAGGTAGTCGTCCAGGTTTTCATGGAGATGGCTGCCCCAGGCACTGCCGGTCTCGCGCACGTATTCGGCCAGCACCCCTTCCAGGTGGCTGCGATAGGCTTCCATGGCTTCGCTGTTGATGCGCTGGATTTCCACCAGCTCGTGGTTGACCCGGTCATAGAAGCCGTTATCCAGGTCCAGCACATAGGCGAAGCCGCCGGTCATGCCCGAGCCGAAGTTGTAGCCGGTCTTGCCCAGGACGCAGACGAAGCCGCCGGTCATGTATTCGCAGCAGTGGTCGCCAGTGCCTTCCACCACGGTGTGGGCCCCGGAGTTGCGCACCCCGAAGCGCTCACCGGCGGTGCCGGCGGCGAACAGCTTGCCACCAGTGGCGCCATAGAGGCAGGTGTTGCCGATGATGGCCGATTCCTGGCTCTTGAAGCCCGCGCCCTGCGGCGGGGTGATGACCAGCTTGCCGCCGGTCATGCCCTTGCCCACGTAGTCGTTGGCGTCGCCTTCCAGATACAGATGCAGGCCGCCGGCGTTCCAGACGCCAAAGCTCTGGCCGGCGGTGCCCTTGAAGCGGAAGGTCAGCGGCGCCTTGACCATGCCCTGGTTGCCGTGGCGTCGGGCGATCTCGCCGGAGACCCGGGCGCCGATGGAGCGGTCGCAGTTGCCGATGCTCAGGCTGAACTCACCGCCTTCGAGCTTTTCGATCCCTGGCAGCGACAGACGCACCATTTCCTCGGCCAGCAGACCCTGGTCGAACGGCGGGTTCTTTTCCACCTGGCAGTATTGCGGTTTCTCGGCCGGAATGTGATCGCTTCCCAGCAGCGGGGTGAGATCCAGGTGCTGCTGCTTGGCGGTCTCGCCCGGCAGGATTTCCAGCAGGTCGGTACGGCCGATCAGCTCGCCCAGGCTGCGCACGCCCAGCCTGGCCAGCCACTCGCGGGTTTCCTCGGCGATGAAGGTGAAGAAATTCATCACCATCTCCACCGTGCCGATGAAGTGTTCCTTGCGCAGCCGGTCGTTCTGGGTGGCGACGCCGGTAGCGCAGTTGTTCAGGTGGCAGATACGCAGGTACTTGCAGCCCAGAGCGATCATCGGCGCGGTGCCGAAGCCGAAGCTCTCGGCGCCGAGGATGGCCGCCTTGATCACGTCCAGACCGGTCTTCAGGCCGCCGTCGGTCTGCACCCGCACCTTGCCGCGCAGGTCGTTGCCCCTCAGGGTCTGGTGCGCCTCGGCCAGGCCCAGCTCCCAGGGCGAGCCGGCGTACTTGATGGAGGTCACCGGCGAAGCGCCGGTACCGCCGTCGTAGCCGGAGATGGTGATGAGGTCGGCATAGGCCTTGGCCACACCGGCGGCCACCGTACCCACCCCGGGCTCGGAGACCAGCTTGACCGACACCAGCGCCTTGGGATTGACCTGCTTGAGGTCGAAGATCAGCTGCGACAGGTCTTCGATGGAATAGATGTCGTGGTGCGGCGGCGGCGAGATCAGGGTCACGCCGGGCACCGCATAGCGCAGCTTGGCGATCAGGCCGTTGACCTTCCCGCCCGGCAGCTGGCCGCCCTCGCCCGGCTTGGCGCCCTGCGCCACCTTGATCTGCAAGACCTCGGCGTTGACCAGGTACTCGGGGGTGACGCCGAAGCGGCCGGTGGCCACCTGCTTGATCTTGGAGCTCTTGATGGTGCCGTAGCGCGCCGGATCCTCGCCACCCTCGCCGGAGTTGGAGCGCCCGCCCAGGCGGTTCATGGCCTCGGCCAGGGCCTCGTGGGCCTCCGGCGACAGAGCGCCCAAGGAGATGCCGGCGGCGTCGAAGCGAGTGAAGATGTTGGCCAGCGGCTCGACCTCTTCCAGGGCCAGCGGCTGGTCGCTGGTCTTGACCTTGAGCAGGTCGCGGATCATGGCCACCGGACGCTGGTCCACCAGCGCGGTGTATTCGCGGAACTTGGCGTAGTCGCCCTGTTGCACGGCGGCCTGCAGCAGATTGACCACGTCCGGGTTGTAGGCGTGGTACTCGCCGCCATAGACGAACTTGAGCAGGCCACCCGGCTGGATCGGCTTGCGGTTGTTCCAGGCTTCGCCGGCCAGCAGCTTCTGCTCGGCTTCCAAGTCGACGAAGCGCGCACCCTTGATGCGGCTGGTGACGCCGGGGAAGCAGAGGTCGGTGACCTCGTCCGCCAGCCCCACGGCCTCGAACAGCTGGGCGCCGCGATAGGAGGCGACGGTGGAGATGCCCATCTTGGAGATCACCTTGAGCAGGCCCTTGGTGATGCCCTTGCGGTAGTACTTGAACACCTCGTAGAGATCGCCCAGCACCTCGCCGGTGCGGATCAGATCGCCCAGCACCTCGTAGGCCAGGAACGGATAGACCGCGGTCGCACCAAAGCCCAGCAGCACGGCGAAGTGGTGCGGATCGCGGGCGGTGGCGGTCTCCACCAGGATGTTGCTGCTGGTGCGCAGGCCCAGGTTGACCAGGTGGTGGTGCACGGCGCCGGTGGCCAGCACCGCATGCACCGGCAGCTTGCCCGGCTCGATGTGGCGGTCGGTCAGCACCAGCAGCACCTTGCCGGCGCGCACGGCCTCCTCGGCCTGCTCGACGATGTTGCGCAGCGCCGCCTCGAGGCCCATGGACTCGGGGTAGTTGAGGTCGATCTTGACATGCTCGAAGCCGGGCTTGGGCATGTTGAGAATGGTCCGCCACTTGGCCGGCGAGACCACCGGGCTGCTCAGGATGGCGCGATCGGCGTGCTCGGCGGTTTCCTCGAAGACGTTGCGCTCGGCGCCCAGGCAGGTCTCCAGGGACATGACGATGGACTCGCGCAGCGGGTCGATCGGCGGGTTGGTGACCTGGGCGAATTGCTGGCGGAAATAGTCGTAGGGCGAACGGATGCGCCGCGACAGCACCGCCATGGGCGTGTCGTCGCCCATCGAGCCCACGGCTTCCTGGCCCTGCTCGCCCAGCGGGCGCAAGACCTGGTCACGCTCCTCGAAGGTGACCTGGAACATCTTCATGTACTGGCGCAGCTGATCCTGGTCGTAGAAGGCCGAACCGTGATCGTTGTCGTCCAGGGTCGCCTGGATACGCATGGCGTTCTTGCGCAGCCACTGCTTGTAGGGATGGCGCGCCTTGAGGCGATTGTCGATGTCGTCGGTCTGCAGCACCTCGCCGGTCTCGGTGTCCACGGCAAGGATCTGGCCCGGGCCAACCCGGCCCTTGGCGATGACGTCGTCGGGCTGGTAGTTCCAGACGCCGACTTCCGAAGCCAGGGTGATGTAGCCGTTCTTGGTGGTCACCCAGCGCGCCGGACGCAGGCCGTTGCGGTCGAGCAGGCAGACGGCGTAGCGACCTTCGGTCAGCACCACGCCGGCCGGACCGTCCCAGGGCTCCATGTGCATGGAGTTGAATTCGTAGAAGGCGCGCAGATCGGCGTCCATGGTCTCGACGTTCTGCCAGGCCGGCGGAATGATCATGCGCACCGCGCGGAACAGGTCCATGCCGCCGGTCACCAGCAGCTCCAGCATGTTGTCCATGCTGGAGGAATCGGAGCCGACGCGGTTGACCAGCGGACCGAGCTGGTCGAGATCCGGAATCAGTTCGTTGACGAACTTGGTGCGCCGCGCCTGGGCCCAGTTGCGGTTGCCGGTGATTGTGTTGATCTCGCCGTTGTGGGCGAGGTAGCGGAAGGGCTGCGCCAGCGGCCACTTCGGCAGGGTGTTGGTGGAGAAGCGCTGGTGGAACACGCAGATGGCGGTCGCCAGGCGCGGATCGCCGAGGTCCGGATAGAAGGCGGCGAGATCCGCCGGCATCATCAGGCCCTTGTAGACGATGACCCGCGACGACAGGCTGCAGATGTAGTGCTCGGCGTCCTCGGCATTGCGCACCGAGGAACGGCGGCGCGCGGAGAACAGCTTGACCCCGAACTGCTGGTCGTCGAGACCGGGACCGGCGACGAATACCTGCTCGATGCGCGGCAGGCGGGCCAGGGCCAGTTCGCCCAGCACCGAGGTGTCGATGGGCACCTCGCGCCAGCCGACCAGGGTCAGGCCGGCGGCCTCGATCTCCAGGTTCATGTTGGCGCGGGCCTGTTCGGCGCGTGCCTCGTCCTGGTTGAAGAACACCACGCCCGCGGCGTACTGCTCGGGCAACTCGGCGCCGAATTGCTCCTGGGCGATGGCGCGCAGGAAGGCGTCCGGCTTCTGCATGAGCAGACCGCAACCGTCACCGGTCTTGCCGTCCGCGTTGATACCGCCCCGGTGGGTCATGCAGGTCAGGGCTTCGATGGCCGTTTCCAGCAGGTCGTGGCTGGGCTCGCCCTGCATATGGGCGATCAGGCCGAAGCCGCAGTTGTCCTTGAAGCTATCGGGATTGAACAGGCCTGCTTTCATAGCGCTCTCACCGGCAATCAGGTTATTGCGAAGGCATCACAAAACGGTCCGCTTATTTGAACTTTTTTCGGACAGTCAAAGGCTGACCAGTGTAGCGAAAAAATCGCTTACGACAAACACTGATGACACCTGATGAAAATTCGATGACGCAAAACAGAAAGCCCCGGCGTCACTCTCGTGATAGCACCGGGGCTTTCTTTTCGTGCCAGGCAAGAATCAGCGACTGGTGGCGATGTCCTGCTGGATGCTGGCGAAGGTCCGCGGCCAGGGCTTGCTGGCCTGTACCTTGGCCGGCAGCTGCTTGACCGCCGCCTCGGCCGCCGCCCGATTGGCGAAGTTGCCGTAGGTCACCACATAGAGCGCCTTGCCCTGGTAGCTCTTCTTGAAATAGCGGAAGTTGCCACTGTCGGCCTGGGCGGCGATGAAGTCCTGCGCCGCCTTTTCGGTGCTGGTGCCCACCACCTGCAAGGCGTACTTGCTGCCCGCCTGACTGCCGTACCAGCCCGCCGCAGTGCCACCGGCGTGCGCAGGGGCAGCAGCCGGGGCCGGCTTGGCCGGTGCCGGCGCGGGGGTCGGCGCAGGTGCGGTATGCCGGGGCGCCGGAGCGGCCACTGCCGGCGCGCTGGGCGCCGGCGTGCGTGCCGGCGTCCGGCTGGGCAGTTCGTCCTCGTCACTGATGGGCGGGGCGTCGGTGGTCACGGTGGGCGGTACGCCACCCGCACCCATGTCGTTGCCGGCAGCGGTACCAGCCTGACGCCCACCCGCCGCTTCCGCCAGGGGTTCGCGGATGACCGGCTGCGACTCGCCCACCAGCGGCAGGGGAAGCGGCTTGGAAGAGCCATCGAACTGGATGGGCGCCCCCTGGGCGTCCTTGCCGGCGGACGCGGTGTTCTGGCCCCCCATGGGCAGGTCCTGCCCGGCCGTGCCGGTCGCCGGGGTTTCGCTCTTGCCGCCCTTGAGCGACAGAGCCGCAGCGCCGACTGCCAGCACCACTACCCCGAGAATGACCAGATGCTTGCGCGGCAGCGCCGCCAGCAGATTGCGCGAGCCCTTCGCCGGAGCGGCGGCCTTCTTGCGCCGGGCGGTCATGCCGGCCACCAGGACATCCCGGGCTTCTTCGTTGAGCCGACCGGGCCAGCCACCGGAGCGCTGGTGAATGGTCGCGAGTTGCTCGTCGGTAAAGATCTCCAGACCCTGACCGGCACCCTCCAGGCGCTGGGCGAGATATTCCTCGGCCTCGCTTTCGCTGTAGGGCAGCAATTCGATGGCGTGATAGCGCTCTTCGCCCTGGGCGATGTCCTCCAGGCGCATCACCACTTCCGCCTCGCCGAACAGGAAGACGTGCAGACGCTCCCTTTCGCCGCCACCGGCCAATTCCAGCAGGGCTTCCAGGGCGGGGGTGGCCAGCGCCTCGGCGTCATCCACCAGGATGTAGACCTCCTGCCCCGCCAGGCGCACTTCCGCCGCCTGCGCGAGAATGGCCGCCGGCGTCTGGCTGTCGGCGCCCACGCCCTTGGCGACCTGGGCCAGCACGGTACGGGCGTCGCCGCCGTTCTGCGCGGAAATCACCACGCAGTGCACGGCTTCCTTCTTGGTGCTGGCCGCCAGCGCCTGGCGCAGCAGCGTCTTGCCGCTGCCCTCGGGACCGCTGACCACCAGCAACAACTGGCTGTAGCGGGCCAGGTGATGCAACTGACCCAGCACCGGCTTGCGCTGCGCCGGAAAGAATTTGAAACCGGGAACGCGGGCGGCGAACGGGTCGTGAGTGAACTGATAGTGACCGAGGAAGGCTTCGTCGGCGTGCAGATTGGACATGGGACTCTCTTGTTCTCCTTACTGGGCGGTCAGCGCTTGGTAATCGGTACGCAGCGTCTGCTCGAGAATGTCGCGGGCGAAGTCGGCGGTCACCACGGCCTGGCCCAAATCACTGAGCAGTACCAGCCGGAGTTGTCCATCCAGGACCTTCTTGTCCACCGCCATGAGGCGTTCGAAATCGGCCGGCTGCATGTCGGCCGGCGGTACCACGGGAAGCCCGGCCCGGACCAGCAGGCGCAGGGCGCGGTCGCGCTGGGCGGCCGTGAGCCAGCCCAGCAGCAGGGACATCTGCAGCGCCATGACCATGCCGGCGGAAACCGCTTCGCCGTGCAACCAGACGCCATAGCCCTGGTGGGTCTCGATGGCGTGGCCGAAGGTATGCCCCAGGTTGAGGATCGCCCGCAGGCCCGACTCGCGCTCGTCGCTGCCGACCACCTGGGCCTTGGCCGCGCAGGAGCGCTCGATGGCTTCGGTGAGTGCCTGCTGGTCCAGCGCCAAGAGCGCCTCGACATGCTCCTCGAGCCAGCCGAGGAAGGGCTCATCGCAGATCAGGCCGTACTTGATGACCTCGGCCAGACCCGCCGACAGTTCGCGCGCTGGCAGGGTCGCCAGGCTGGCGGTGTCGATGACCACGGCCTTGGGCTGGTAGAAGGCGCCGATCATGTTCTTGCCCAGCGGGTGGTTGATGCCGGTCTTGCCGCCCACCGAGGAATCGACCTGGGACAGCAGCGTGGTCGGCACCTGGACGAAGTCCACCCCGCGCTGATAGCAGGCCGCGGCGAACCCGCCCATGTCGCCGATCACCCCGCCACCGAGGGCGATGAGGGTGGTCTTGCGATCATGGCGATCCTGCAGCAGACCGTCGAAGATCAGCTGCAGCGTTTCCCAGTTCTTGTGCGCCTCGCCATCGGGCAGCACGATCGAGCTGACCTGGCGATCGCCCAGGGTGCGCAGCAGGCGCTCCAGATAGAGCGGCGCGATGGTTTCGTTGGTGACGATCGCCACCTTGCGCCCGGCGAGATGGGGCAGGAAGCATTCCGGCTGATCCAGAAGGCCCTGGCCGATGTAGATCGGGTAGCTGCGCTCACCGAGCTCGACGTGAAGAGTCCGCATGCCGTCACCTTGATTCAAAGGGCGCCTAGCATAGCGCAGAACGCCTGCGGCTTTAATGCGGTGCCAGGGCTTTCAGACGGTCGAGTATCTGCAGCACGACCAGCCGGGGCGGCCGCTCGTCGGTCTCGATGATGATGTCGGCGATTTCGCGGTACAGCGGATCGCGCATGGCCATGAGAGTGCGCAGCACCGCCGCGGGATCGGCGGTCTGCAGGAGCGGGCGATTGCGATCGCGGGAGGTGCGCTCGATCTGCTGCTCGATGGAGGCATGCAGATAGATGACCCGCCCACCGCGCTTGAGCGCCTGGCGATTGTCCTCGCGCAGCACGGCGCCACCACCGGTGGCCATCACCAGGCCGTTTTCCGCGCACAGCTCGGCGATCGCGGCGCGTTCGCGCTCGCGAAAGCCCTGCTCGCCTTCCACATCGAAGATCCAGGGGATGTCGGCACCGGTACGTTCTTCGATTACCTTGTCGGAATCCTTGAACGGCAGCCGCAATTCCTTCGCCAGGAGCCGGCCGATGGTGCTCTTGCCCGAGCCCATCGGTCCTACGAGAAACAGATTACGCACTTATGTCATCGACCAACCGCTATCGCCTGGTTGTTCATGATACGCGGCGTGAGGAAGATCAGCAGCTCGACTTTGCTGTCGGTGACCGAATCCCGGCGGAACAGTCGGCCGACATAGGGAATGTCGCCCAGCATCGGCACCTTGGTGGTGGACTTGGTCTGGGTGTTGGAGAACACCCCGCCCAGTACGATGGTCTCGCCATCGCTCACCAGTACCTTGGCATTGACCTCGTTCTTGCTGATCGGCGGCACGCCGTTGAGGGCGTTCTGGTAGTCAGGGGCATCCTTGTTGACCTTGACCTCCATGATGATGCGGTTGTCCGGGGTGATCTGCGGTGTGACCTCCAGCGACAGGGCGGCCTGCTTGAAGCTGGTGCTGGTGGCACCGCTGGAACTGGCTTCCTGGTAGGGGATCTCGGTACCGCGCAGGATCTTGGCGGTCTCCTTGTCCGAGGTCACCACCTTGGGCTGGGAGATGATCTCGCCATTGCCGCTGGACTGCAGGGCCGACAGCTGCAGGTCGAGCATCTTGCCGCCGACCATGAAGCCGATGCCGATACCCGAGGTGCTGCCGGAAACGCCCATGTCGACGAAAGGCGTGGGCGCGACGCCATTGGTAGAGGTGAAGTTACCCACGGTACTGGTACCCGGCAGGAAGGCCTGACCGGTAGTGGGGTCGACCGTAGTGGCGCCGTCCTTGCCATAGACCGCGAAGTTGCCCGAACTGGCGTTACCGCCCCAGCGCACTCCCAGCTGCTTGCTGTAGTCGACGTTGGCCTCCACCAGCCGCGCCTCGATCATCACCTGGCGCACCGGGATGTCCAGCTGCGAGACGATGCGGCGCAGTTCATCCAGGCGATTCTGGGTCTGGTAGGCGATGATGCTGTTGGTGCGTTCGTCCACCGAGATGGAGCCGCGCTCGTCGGCGGTCTTGTCGGCACTGGTCACCGACTGGAACAGCTTGGCTATGTCGGCGGCCTTGGCGTAGTTGACCTGAATCAGGTCGCGACGCAAGGGGGCCAGTTGCTGGATCTGCTTCTGGGACTCCAGCTCCTGACGTTCGCGGGCGGCGATCTCGTCGGCCGGGGCCACCAGCAGCACGTTGCCGATCTGGCGCTTGTCCAGTCCCTTGGTCTTGAGGATCAGATCCAGCGCCTGGTCCCAGGGCACGTTCTGCAGACGCAGGGTGATGTTGCCCTGCACGGTGTCGCTCGCCACCAGGTTGAGATTGGTGAAGTCGGCGATCAGCTGCAGCACCGAGCGGACATCGATGTCTTGGAAGTTCAGCGACAGCTTCTCGCCGGTATAGGTGAAGCGATCGGCTGCGCGCTTTTCCTTTTCCTCGGTGGTGAGCGGCTTGACGCTCAGGGTCAGACGGTTGTTGGTCTGGTAGGCCAGGTAGTCGTAGGTACCGGTTGGCTCGATGACGATGGACGCCCCGCTGCTGTCAGCGGAGGCGTTGACGAACTGCACGGGGGTGGCGAAGTCCTTGACGTCCAGCCGTACCCGCAGCTCTTCGGGCAGCTGGGTACCGGCAAAGGTCAGGCGAATCTTGCCGCCCTGCTCCTGGATGTCCGGATTGATGCCGGTCTCGCTCAGGTCGATGACCACGTTGCCCTCGCCCTGGGGCCCCCGCTGGAAATCGATATGGCGGATCGCCTTGCCGCGCAATTGCGGCCGCGGCGCGGTCATGGCCGCCACGGTAGAGGTGGCCTGGGTCGGCGGCAGCGGTGTGCGGGCGACCGCGCCGGGCAGGGGAGCGGAAGACGGCGCGGTCACGGTGGTCGGCGCTGCGGCGCGCGGCAGGTTGGGCGTCAGGTTGGCCTGGGCGCTGGCGGTCTGGCGACCGGCGGTGCCCCCGATGGTGACGAACAGGTTGCGACCGTCGGCCCGGGTGTCGTAGCTGGCCAGATTGGTGAGGTTGATGATCAAGCGGGTGCGGTTGCCCGCCTCGACCACCGTCACGCTGCGGGCATTGCCATTGCCCAGCTCACGGCTCTTGGTACCGAGCTTGTTGGCGACGCCGGGCAGGTCCAGGGCGATGCGCGCCGGCTGCTCGATGGTGTAGCCCTTGGGCACCGGCACCGGCTGATCGAAGGTCAGCTTGAGTTCGATGCGATCCCCGGGCAGGGAGGCGACGTTCAAGGCCTGCAGATCGGCTGCCAGAGCCTGGCCGGCCAGGCTGCTCAGCAGCAGGGCCAGGCCCAGCCCCAGTCGTCCCGCGATAGTAGTGTTCACAGTGCTCGCCCCGCCCATTTAAGTCTTTTCCTTCAAGGTGATGGTGCGTGGCCGTTCCAGCCAGCCACCCTCGCCATCCGGGACGATTTCGATCACGTCGATCTCGCCATCGGTAATCTTGGTGATGCGCCCGTCATTGCGTCCCAGGTAGTCGCCCACCTTGACGCGATGCACGCCCCCGGCGCCGTTGACCAGAGCATAGCGGCCACTGGCATTGGCCAGGATGCCGACCATGCTGAAGGTCTCGATGTTGAAGCCTTCGAGAAACTGCTTGGGCCGATTCACGTCCGGCTTGATGTTGCCGGTTCCGCGCTGGCGCACCGTGGGATCGATGCGTACCGGTGCCTGGAAGGGGCTGCGCAGGGCCGAAGCCGCATAGGTGAAGGGTTCGTAGGCGCGAAACTGCGGCAGCGGCTCGATGGAACCACGCGGCTTGGCGCGGGTTTCGTCCATGAAGGCCTGCAGATCGCTGGTATCGCTGGAACCGCAGCCGACCAACATGCCGGTCAGCAGGCAAAGCAACAGGGGCGTCCTCATTTGCCGAGCCCCTTGTCGTTGTAGCGATAGGTCTTGGCCAGGACATTCATGCGCAACTTGCCGCCGCCTCCGGAGACCGTGCCGCCGCCATTGGCGTTTCTGTCGTCCACCGGCTTGAGGTCGAAGTCGTGCAGGGTGACGATGCGCGGCAGGCTGGACACGCTGCTGACGAAGGTGGCCAGGTCATGATAGCTGCCCACCACGGTGATCTGGATCGGCAACTCGACATAGAACTGCTGGGTGACCTCGGGCAGCAGCTTGATCTGCTCGAACTCCAGGCCGCTGCCAAGACCGGTGCGGGTGATGTCTTCCAGCAGCGCCGGCACCTCGGTATCGCCGGGCAGTTGCCGCAGCAGGGCACCGAAGGACTCCTCCATCTCCACCATCTGCTGCTTGTAGGCATCCAGATTGGCCGCCTGGAAGGCCTTGCTGGCGTATTGCTGCTTGAGGGTCTCTTCCTGGTTGCGCTGGCTGTCCAGCTGGGCCTGCATGTCGCTGAGGTGGAACTGATAGCCGAGCAGCAGCACCACCAGCACGATCAGCAGGCAGGCGATGACCTTGACCGGCTTGGGCCAGGAACCGAGATTCTCCAGGCTGAGGTCGTTGATGTCGACCTTGCGCAGGCTGGCCAGGGAATCGGCGAGACTCATGGTTTGCCTCCCTGGGCGAGCGGGGCCGGCGCAGCGGGAGCGCCGGGCTGGGTCTGCTTGACGGTGAGCTGGAAGGTATTGGCCTGGTCCACCGCACCCGCGGTGGTGGCCTTCACCTCGATCAGCGTAGGCGAGGCGAACCAGTCCGAGGCATCCAAATTACGCATCAGGTTGGAGACCCGGTTGTTGGATTCCGCCTCGCCGCTGATCGACAGGGTGTCACCCTGCATCTTCAGCTCGCGGAAATACACGCCGTCCGGCAGCGTCCGAACCAGTTGATCGAAGACATGGCCGATGACCGGGCGGTTGCCCTGCAGATCCTGGATGATCTTCATCCGCGCCAGCAGTTGCTGACGGCGGGTCTTGAGTTCGCTGATCTCCTTGATGCGCACATCCAGCTGGGCAATGTTCTGGTGGATGAAGGCATTGCGCGCCTCCTGGCGGGCGATCTCGCCGGACAGGTACTGGTCGCCGAGAAACACGGCGCCACAGGAGAGCACGAAGATGCCCCCCAGGATCACCAGGAACTGCTTGCGCCTTTCTTCGCGCAGCTGCTCCCGCCAAGGCAAGAGGTTGATGCGGGCCATCTAGTCGAAACTCCTCATGGCCAGGCCGCAGGCGATCATCAGCGCCGGGGCGTCACCCGCCAGGGCCGCCGCGTTGACCTTGTTGCTGACGGTCATGTCGGCGAAGGGATTGGCCAGGACCGTGGGGGTGCCGATTTTCTGCTGGATCAAACGGTCGAGTCCGGAAATTGACGCGGTTCCTCCAGCAAGCAAGATGTAGTCCACATCATTGTATTGCCCGGCGGCGAAAAAGAACTGCAGCGAACGCGCCACCTGTTGCACCACCGCCTCGCGGAAGGGCGTCAGCACCTCGCTCTGGTAGTCGTCCGGCAGCCCGCCCTGCTTCTTGGCCAGACCGGCCTCTTCCACCGACAGGCCATAGCGACGCTGGATCTCCTCGGTGAGCTGGCGACCGCCAAACAGCTGTTCGCGGGTGTAGATGGTCTTGCCGTTGTGCAGCACGCTCAGGGTGGTCATGGTGGCGCCGATGTCGACCACCGCCACGGTCAGGTCGTCGACGTGGCCACCGAGCTGATTGGCCAGCAGCTGATAGGCGCGCTCCAGGGCATAGGCCTCGACGTCGACCACCTTGGCAGAGACGCCGGCCAGCGCCAGGGCCGCTTCGCGGACCTCGACGTTTTCCTTCCGGCAGGCGGCCAGCAGCACCTCGACGCGCTCGGCGTTGCGCGGCGACGGCCCCTGCACCTCGAAATCGATGGCGACCTCGTCCAGCGGATAGGGAATGTACTGGTCGGCTTCCAGCTTGATCTGGTTTTCCAGCTCGTCGTCGGTCAGACCGGCGTCCATCTCGATGGTCTTGGCGATCACCGCCGAGCCGGAGACGGCCACGGCAGCGCTGCGCGCGGAGGTGCGCGCCTTGACCAGCACCCGGCCGATGGCCAGGCCCACGCCTTCGAGTTCGGCGATGTTCTTCTCGACCACGGCATTGGCCGGCAGGGGTTCGACCGCATAGGCCTCCACCCGGTAGCGCCCGCCTGCACGGCTCAACTCGATGAGTTTCACGGATGTCGAACTGACGTCGATACCCAGCAGCGTATTCGCCTTCTTTCTGAATAGCCCTAGCACATCAGTTCCCTATGAGCGACGGTGGTCTTCCGCGGACGGGCATTAGATAACAGACTTGACACCCGAGCAAATAGCGGCCAACCGCCAAACGCGCCTATAATGGCGACGCCGTGTAGGCTGACCCTCACCTGTCGCCCTTTCCTTCTTTCCATTCGAAAAGTCTCTTGATGCGTGTTCTGAAATTTTTCTGGTGGTCGTTGGTCGCCCTGGTCTGCAGCCTTTTGCTGGGTCTCAGCGGTGCCTTCCTCTACCTCAGCCCCAGCCTGCCCTCCATCGACGCCCTGCGAAACGTGCAACTGCAGATCCCTCTGCGGGTGTACAGCGCGGACGGCAAACTCATCGCCGAATTCGGTGAAATGCGCCGCTCGCCACTGCGGTTCAACGAGATACCGCCCGATTTCATCCATGCCCTGCTCTCCGCCGAGGATGACAACTTCGCCAATCACTATGGCGTGGATGTGAAAAGCCTGGCGCGAGCGGTGAGCCAGCTGGTCAAGACCGGACACATCCAGACCGGCGGCAGCACCATCACCATGCAGGTCGCCAAGAACTACTTCCTGACCAGCGAACGCAGCTTCTCGCGCAAATTCACCGAGATCCTCCTGGCGCTGCAAATCGAGCGCCAACTGACCAAGGACGAGATCCTCGAGCTCTACGTCAACAAGATCTACCTGGGCAACCGCGCCTACGGCATCGAGGCCGCCGCCCAGGTCTACTATGGCAAGTCCATCAAGGACCTGACCGTTGCCCAGATGGCGATGATCGCTGGTCTGCCCAAGGCGCCGTCGCGTTACAACCCGGTCGCTAATCCTGAGCGTAGCCTGGAAAGACGCAATTGGATTCTCGAACGCATGTTCAAGCTCGGTTATATCGATCAGGCGGCCTACCAGGCCGGCATCGCCGAGCCGCTCGAGGCCTATCACCACGTCGCCATTCCCGAGCTCAACGCCCCCTACATCGCTGAGATGGCGCGGGCGGAAATGGTCGGCCGCTATGGCGGTGACGCCTATACCGATGGCTACCAGGTCTATACCACCATCGACAGCCGGCTGCAGACGGACGCCTTCGAGGCCGTGCGCGACGGCCTGACCGACTACGACCGCCGCCATGGCTACCGCGGGCCCGAGGCCCAGTGGCCCAACCGCAGCCGGGCCGAGTGGACCGCACTGATCCAGAAGCAGCGCATCGTCGGCGGCCAGGATCCGGCCATCGTCACCCAGGTGGAAAAGAGCGGCATCCTGGTCCTGACCCGCGAGGGCAAGGAAGAGGCGGTCTCCTGGGATTCGATGAAGTGGGCCCGCCCCTACCTCAGCGCCAACAGCCTGGGGCCGCGGCCGAACGGTCCGGCCGACGTGGTCAAGGTCGGCGACCTGATCCGGGTGCAGCGCCAGGACGATGGCAGCCTGAAGTTCTCGCAGATCCCCAAGGCGCAGAGCGCCCTGGTCTCCCTCGACCCCCAGGATGGCGCCATCCGTGCTCTGATCGGTGGCTTCTCCTTCGAGCAGAGCAACTACAACCGCGCGACCCAGGCCCGCCGCCAGCCCGGCTCCAGCTTCAAGCCGTTCATCTACAGCGCGGCCCTGGAAAAGGGCTTCACCGCCGCCAGCCTGGTCAACGATGCGCCCATCGTCTTCATGGACGAGAATCCCGACGAAGCCTGGCGACCAAAGAACGACAACAACACCTTCCTCGGCCCCATCCGCCTGCGCGAGGCGCTGTATCGCTCGCGCAACCTGGTGTCCATCCGGGTGCTGCAGGCCATCGGCATCGACTATGCGCTGGACTACGTCAGTCGCTTCGGCTTCGAGCGCGACCAGTTGCCGCGCAACCTGTCCCTCGCTCTCGGCACCCCGGGCCTGACGCCGCTGGAAGTCGCCACCGGCTGGTCGGTTTTCGCCAACGAGGGTTACAAGGTGACCCCCTACGTGGTCGATCACGTGACCGATCGCGACGGCAAGGTGGTCTATCGCACTGCCGCGCCGCGGGTGCCCCAGCAGGCGCAGGCCAAGGCTGCCCCGGGCGTCGAGGTCACGCCGGCGGCCGATACCGCCGCGGCCGATCCGGCCAATCCGGCGCCGGTGTTCGCGCCCCAGGTCATCGACCCGCGCAACGCCTTCATCATGAACAGCATGCTGCAGGACGTGATCAAGCGCGGCACTGGGCGCAAGGCGCTGGAACTGGGTCGCAACGACCTGGCCGGCAAGACCGGTACCACCAACGAATCCAAGGACACCTGGTTCTCCGGCTACAACGGCGACTACGTGACCACGGTCTGGGCCGGCTTCGATCAGCCCGAGACCCTGGGTCGCCAGGAATTCGGTGGCACCGTGGCCCTGCCGATCTGGATGAGCTACATGGGCGCGGCGCTCAAGGACAAGCCGCCGCATCAGCTCAAGGAACCGGAAGGCATCGTCTCCATCCGCGTGGACCCCACCACCGGTCGCGCTGCGCCGCCCGGCACGCCCAACGCCTACTTCGAGCTGTTCAAGAGCGAGGACACCCCGCCGAGTCTGGACGAGCTGCCGCCTGGCGTGGCGCCCGGCACACCGCTACCCTCCAGCGAAACTGTGCCCATGGACATCTTCTGATCTCCAGCCAATAAAAAACCCCGCCGCGGCGGGGTTTTTTTATTGCTTCGGACCTTACTTGGCGAAGACGTCATCCACCGACTTCAGCGGATAGTTCGCCGGATAGGGCAGCGTGGCCACGCCGGTCTCGATGGCGGCCTTGGCCACGGCATCGGATACCAGGGTGATCAGGCGCGCATCCATCGGCTTGGGAATGATGTACTCGCGGCCGAAGCTCAGGCTGTCGACCTTGTAGGCTTCGCAGACTTCCTTGGGCACCGGCAGCTTGGCCAGGTCACGCAGGGCCAGGGCGGCGGCGATCTTCATTTCTTCGTTGATGACCCGGGCGCGGACGTCCAGGGCACCGCGGAAGATGAAGGGGAAGCCGAGGACGTTGTTGACCTGGTTCGGGTAGTCGGAACGACCGGTGGCCATGATCACGTCGTCGCGGGTGGCATGGGCCAGCTCGGGGGTGATTTCCGGATCCGGGTTGGAGCAGGCGAAGACGATGGGGTTGGCCGCCATGCGCTTGAGGCCTTCGGCCGACAGCAAGTTCGGGCCGGACAGACCGACGAAGACGTCGGCGCCCTCGAGGGCATCGTCCAGGGTGCGCTTGCTGGTCTCGGTGGCGAAGGCCGCCTTGTACTGGTTGAGGTCGTTGCGGCCGCTGTGGACCACGCCCTGACGGTCGATCATGTAGATGTTCTCGACCTTGGCGCCCATGCTGGCCAGGAGGCGCATGCAGGAGATGGCGGCGGCACCGGCACCCAGGCAGACGATCTTGGCGTCTTCCAGGCGCTTGCCGGCGATTTCCAGGGCGTTGAGCATGCCTGCAGCGGTGACGATGGCGGTGCCGTGCTGGTCATCGTGGAAGACCGGGATGTCGCACTGCTCGATCAGGGCACGCTCGATCTCGAAGCACTCGGGCGCCTTGATGTCTTCCAGGTTGATGCCACCGAAGGTGATGGAGATGCGCTTGACGGTGTCGATGAAGGCCTGGGGGCTCTCGGCGTCCACCTCGATGTCGAAGACGTCCACACCGGCGAAGCGCTTGAACAGCACACCCTTGCCTTCCATCACCGGCTTGGAGGCCAGCGGGCCGAGGTTGCCCAGGCCGAGGATGGCGGTACCGTCGGAGATCACGGCGACCAGGTTGCCCTTGCCGGTGTAGCGGTAGGCCAGTTCGGGATCGCGACCGATCTCGCGGACCGGTTCGGCGACGCCGGGGCTGTAGGCCAGGGACAGGTCGCGGGCGGTCGCGGTGGGCTTGGTCAGCTCGACGCTGAGTTTGCCGGGGCGCGGCTGGGCGTGGTATTCGAGGGCAGCGGTTTTGAGATCAGACATTATTGGTATATCCGCGTGGTGTGGGTCTTGGGTCGGGCGAGAATACGCAAAGACTCAAGGTGCCACAAGCAATCGGCCATATGCCTGAAATCAATCGCAATACGACTTTCGGCTAAAACGATTCAACCTGCAAACCCAGCATGTGCGGATCGCTCAAGGTCATCTGCCAGCGGGCGCGCCCCGCTTCCTGGCGCCGGCTGCGATCGGAAATCCAGCCCCGCGCCTCGAGCTGGCGGCCGACCCATTGATGCAGCGGCACGCCGTCGAAGGCCTCGACGAAGCGCTCGGGGACATTGACCACCAGATCGCCTTCGAACTGCAGCCAGAGGCCGCCGCGATTGCGTTCGACGTCCAGCAGACGCCCCTGCACCACGGCGAAACCGCCTTCCGCGATCCGGGTGGCGGGGGTCGGCGCCTGCTTCCAGACCCCGAGACGCGCCCGGCGCGCCTGGCTTTGCGCGGCGGCCTGACAATCGGCCAGCCGGATATTGGGCGCGATGGCGACGGCATAGCCGAGACCCTCGGCGATCAACCGGGCTTCAAGATTGTCGCCCTCGCGATCATAGAGATGTGCCAGGGTGCGGCCGTAATGGTCGGTCGCCTCGCTACCCGGCACCAGCCGCAGGCGCTCGTCGCTGGCCGCGACCAGTTCCTGCAGGCGCCGGCGCGCTGCCTCGGCATAGGGCTGGGCGGTACCGCCGGACTTGCCCAGCTCGGGCGCATTGACGCCGATCAGCCGGACCGAGCGGCCGTCGACCAGGCGCAGGGTATCGCCATCCACCACCTGCCGGACCATCACCTCCTGGCCACCAGGCAGCAGCGGGCACGCCGCCGCCAGGGCCGCGGGCGCGCCGGTCAGGCCAGAAACGAAAAAGGCGCCCCAGAGGGACGCCTTCTTCAGTGTCGAACCATGCGGAGATGGTCGACGGCAGCGCATTACTTGCTGCTGCCGAACACGCCGAAGCGCTGCTTGAAGCGGTCGATACGGCCGCCAGCGTCCAGGACCTTCTGCTTGCCGGTGTAGAACGGGTGGCATTCGGAGCAGACGTCCAGGTGAATGTTCTTGCTCAGGGTCGAGCGGGTCTTGATGACGTTGCCGCAGCTGCAGGTGGCTTCGATGGCATCGTACTGCGGATGGATATCAGCTTTCATGGGGCTATCCTCGGGGTCTAGCTGTGCCGCCACCCGGCGCCATTGCCGGATACCGCACAGATTTGGGCTGCAAATCATACCAGAGCAGCTAAGAGGTGCAAGCAGCCCCCACACCGCCCGTCTGCTACCATCGGGCTTTCCTCCTGCGAGCCCTGCCGTGCCCCTGATCCTGCGCCTGGCGCTGCCCTCCCCGCTGCGCCGCCTGTTCGACTATCTGCCGCCCAAGGGAGCGGTCGAGGAGCAGTTGCGCCCGGGCGTGCGGCTGCGGGTGCCCTTTGGCCGCCGCGAGGTGATCGGGGTCCTGATCGAGGTCGCCCAGGAGACCGAGGTGCCGGCGGACAAGCTGCGCAAGGCGCTGCAATTGCTCGACGAGCGTCCGCCACTGCCGAGCGCGCTGTTCGAACTCTGCCAGTGGTCCGCCCAGTACTATCAGCACAGCCTCGGCGACACCCTGAGCTGGGCACTTCCTGCCCTTTTGCGTCAGGGAGAACCGGCGGAGCGACGGCTGCAGCGCTTCTGGATCGCCCAACCCGACGCCCGCCCGGAAGACCCGCGCCTGGCCCGGGCGCCGCGCCAGCGCGAGGCGCTCAAGACCCTGCGCCAGCATCCCCATGGCGTGCTGCACGAATTGCTCGGCCAGCTCGGCCTGGTCAAGGACAGTCTGGACCTCCTGCAGGCCAAGGGCCTGGTCAAGGTGGAGACCCGCTATCACCAGCCGCATCGGCACCAGGGTGCCTGGCTCGCCCAGGCCGAACTGCCGCTCAACGGCGAGCAGCGCCTGGCCTACGAAGCGGTCCGCGCCGGCAGCGGCTTCCACTGTTATCTGCTGGAAGGGGTGACCGGCAGCGGCAAGACCGAGGTCTATCTGCAGCTGATCCGCGCCACCCTGGAAGCGGGACGCCAGGCCCTGCTGCTGATCCCCGAGATCAACCTGGGGCCCCAGACCCTGGGTCGCTTCGAACAACGCTTCAATGCGCGCATCGCCCTGCTGCATTCGGCGCTGACCGATCGCGAGCGCATGGACATCTGGCTGGCCGCCCGCGATGGCGAACTGGACATCGTGGTGGGCACCCGCTCGGCGCTGTTCACCCCGCTCAAACACCCCGGGCTGATCATCGTCGACGAAGAACACGACGCCTCCTATAAACAGCAGGAAGGCCTGAGGTACCACGCCCGCGACCTGGCGGTGGTCCGCGCGCGCTTCGAGAATCTACCGGTGCTGCTGGGTTCGGCCACGCCCTCGCTGGAAAGCCTGCACAACGCCGAGCAGGGGCGTTACGCCCATCTGCGTCTGTCACTCCGCGCCGGTGGCGCCCAGCCGCCGCGCTTCGAGCGCCTGGACGTGCGCAGTCGCCCCCTGGACAGCGGCCTGTCCCAACCGCTGCTCAAGGCCATGGGCGCGACCCTGGAACGCGGCCAGCAGGTGCTGGTGTTCCTCAATCGCCGCGGCTTCGCCCCCACCCTGCTCTGCCACGATTGCGGCTGGCTGGCCCAATGCCCGCGCTGCGACGCCCGCATGACCTATCACCGCGGCTCCGGCGAGTTGCGCTGCCACCATTGCGATCAGCGCCAGACGCCCCCGCGCCACTGCCCCTCCTGCGGCAAGCTCGACCTGCGCCCGGTGGGTGCCGGCACCGAACGCGCCGAGGAACGCCTGCAGCTGCTGTTCCCGGACGTCCCGGTGCTGCGCATCGACCGCGACACCACGGCGCGCAAGGACGCCCTGGGCAAGCTGCTGAGAACCATCCACAGCGGCGCGCCCTGCATCCTGGTCGGCACCCAGATGCTCGCCAAGGGGCACCACTTTCCCAAGGTGACCCTGGTCGCCGTGCTGGACGCCGACAGCGGGCTGTTTTCCGCCGACTTCCGCGCCAGCGAGCGCATGGCCCAGCAGATCGTCCAGGTGGCCGGCCGTGCCGGGCGCGCCGAGGAACCGGGCCAGGTGCTGATCCAGACCCATCTGGCCGATCATCCGCTCATGGTGCAACTGGCCGAGGAAGGCTATCCGGCCTTTGCCCGCCAGGCCCTGCAGGAACGCCGCGCCGCCGGCCTGCCGCCCTTCGCCTATCTGGCGCTGCTGCGTGCCGACGCCCATCGCCAGGATCAGGTGGAGAATTTTCTCGAGGCGGCCTATCACGTCGCCGAGGGCCTGGCGGTCAATCTCGCCCTGCCCCAGGTGGAGTTGCTTGGTCCGGTACCGGCGCCAATGGAAAGACGCGCCGGTCGCCATCGGGCCCAGTTGCTGCTGCAGAGCAGCAGTCGCGCGCCCCTGCACCGGCTGCTGGGCATCTGGGTCGTCCAGCTGGAAAGCCTGCCCGAAGCCCGCCAGGTGCGCTGGTCGCTGGATGTGGATCCCATCGATCTCTTCTAGTGGCATAGGCTTACCATTGGCAAGGCCGGGCTCGCCACGGATAATGCCGGGTTTTCATCGCAGTGCGCGCTCGGCGCACGCCGAAGGCCAAAGACCATGAAAGACAGCATCCGCCAGCTCATCCAGCACGCCCTCGACCGCCTGATCGCCGACGGCACCCTGCCGGCCGACGTGGCCCCGGCCATCCAGGTCGAGAACACCAAGGACAAGAGCCACGGCGATTTCGCCAGCAACGTCGCCCTGCTGCTGGCCAAACCGGCCCGGGCCAAGCCCCGTGACCTGGCCGAGAAGCTGCTGGCCGCCCTGCCCGCCGATCCGGCGGTGAGCAAGGTGGAGATCGCCGGCCCCGGCTTTCTCAACTTCTTCCAGAATCATGCGCAACTGGCCGCGCGGCTGGATGCGGCCTTCGCCGATCCGCACCTGGGCGTGCCCAGCCACGAGCCGCGTCAGCGCGTGGTGGTGGACCTCTCCTCGCCGAACCTGGCCAAGGAGATGCACGTCGGTCACCTGAGATCCACCATCATTGGTGATGCCGTGGCGCGGGTGCTGGAATTCCTCGGCGACGAGGTGATCCGCCAGAACCACGTGGGTGACTGGGGTACCCAGTTCGGCATGCTGCTGGCCTACCTGGAAGAGCAGCCCCAGGCCGCCGAAGGCGAGCTGGCCGATCTCGAGGTGTTCTATCGCGCCGCCAAGGGCCGCTTCGACGCCTCGCCGGAATTCGCCGCTCGCGCCCGCGAACTGGTGGTGGCGCTGCAGGCGGGTGATGCCCACTGCCTGCGGCTCTGGGAGCGATTCAATGCCGTCTCCCTGTCCCACTGCCAGGAGGTCTACGATCGCCTCAACGTCAAGCTGACCCCGGCCGACGTCAAGGGCGAGAGCGCCTACAACGACGATCTGGCGCAAGTGGTGGCCGATCTGGACGCCGCCGGTCTGCTCACCGAGAGCGACGGCGCCCGTTGCGTCTTCCTCGACGAATTCAAGAACGCCGAGGGCAATCCGCTGCCGGTGATCGTACAGAAGGCCGGCGGTGGCTATCTCTATTCCACCACCGACCTGGCCGCCATGCGCTATCGCAGCCGCCAGCTGCACGCCGATCGCGCGCTCTACTTCGTCGATCAGCGCCAGGCCCTGCACTTCCAGATGGCCTTTGAGGTGGCGCGCCGCGCCGGTTTCGTCGATGCGGCCATGGACCTCGAGCACATGGGCTTCGGCACCATGAACGGCGCCGATGGCCGTCCGTTCAAGACCCGCGACGGTGGCACCGTCAAGCTGGTCGACCTGCTCGACGAAGCCGAGGAACGTGCCTACCAGCTGGTCAAGGAGCGCAATGCCGGTCGCGCCGAGCGTGGCGAGGCGCCCTTCAGCGAGGACGAATTGCGCCACATCGGCCGCGTGGTGGGCATCGCCTCGGTCAAGTACGCCGACCTGTCCAAGCACCGTACCAGCGACTACAGCTTCAACTTCGAACAGATGCTCAGCTTCGAGGGCAACACCGCGCCCTATCTGCTGTATGCCTACACCCGCGTCGCCAGCGTGCTGCGCAAGGCCGAGCAGAACGACCCCGCCGGCAGCATCCGCCTGGACGCGCCCCAGGAGCAGGACCTCGGCGGGCGTCTGGCGCAATTCGGCGAGATCCTCGCCAGCGTTGCCGACAAGGGCACCCCGCACCTGCTGTGCAGCTACCTCTATGACCTGGCCGGCCTGTTCTCCAGTTTCTACGAGAATTGCCCGATCCTGACCGCCGAGGACGCCGCCCTGCGCCAGAGCCGCCTGCGGCTGGCCGCCCTGACCGGGCGCACCCTCAAGCAGGGTCTGGAACTGCTTGGCCTGCACACCCTGGAACGCATGTAAGAGACGGATCACCGCCTGATGGCCACCAAGAAAGCCCCACCCAAGCGCGGCGCCAGTCGCAACACCTCGGCTCCCAAGAAACAGCCCCTGCCCGGCTGGGTCTGGCTCGCGTCGGGTCTGGCCATCGGGGCCTTCGTGGTGTTCCTGATGAAGCTCGAACCGGGCAACAAGGCGGTGCAGCGCGCCAAGCCGGAAGAGGGTCACCCGGCCGCCGCGGCGGGCAACGGCAAGCCAGCCGCGACCGCCGCTGGCAAGACCGAGGGCACGCCGCCCACGCCGATCAAGCCCAAGTACGATTTCTATACCCTGCTGCCGGAATCCGAGGTGATCGTGCCGCCGGATGCCGTGCCGCGCAATCCGGCCGCCAAGCCGGCCACCCCGGCCAAGCCGGATGCCGCCGCGACCCCGGCGCAACCCGGCCAGGCGGCCACGGCGACACCGGCCACGCCCGCGACCACGCCGGGCCAGCCGGCCGCCACGCCGCCCAAGGAAGCCACCACCAAGGCCCAGCCGCCGGTGACGCTGTTCTTCCTCCAGGCCGGGTCCTTCCGCACCCAGGCCGATGCCGACCGGGTCCGCGCCCAGATCATCATGCTTGGCCAGGACGTGCGGGTAGAGTCGGGCAAGGTCAAGGACGACACCTGGTACCGGGTACTGGTCGGTCCCTACAGCGATCGCGACCAGCTGACCCAAGCGCAGAAACAGCTCGCCGGCAGCGGCTTCAAGAATCTGTTGCTGCAACAGCGACGCGGTCACTGATCGGAGCAATCCCTCGCCGCGGCGCTTGAAGGGCGTCGCGGCCATCCCCATATCTCCGCGTAACCGGGGCTGACTGCCCCAAGCAACGCGGAGAGATTCCCTTGACCACCATCGTTTCTGTACGCCGCAACGGCAAGGTCGTGATCGGCGGCGACGGCCAGGTTTCCCTGGGCAATACCGTCATGAAAGGCAACGCCAAGAAAGTCCGGCGGCTGTACCGGGGCGAGGTGCTGGCCGGTTTCGCCGGCGGTACCGCCGACGCCTTTACCCTCTTCGAGCGCTTCGAGGCGCAACTCGAGAAGCACCAGGGCCACCTGGTCCGGGCCGCCGTCGAGCTGGCCAAGGACTGGCGCACCGACCGCGCCCTGCGCCGCCTGGAAGCCATGCTGGCGGTCGCCAACAAGGACGCCTCCCTGATCATCACCGGCAATGGCGACGTGGTGGAGCCCGAAGAAGGCCTGATCGCCATGGGTTCCGGTGGCGCCTATGCCCAGGCCGCCGCCCGCGCCCTGCTCATGCACACCGACCTGGGTGCGCGCGAGATCGCCGAGACCGCCCTGAATATCGCCGGTGACATCTGCGTGTTCACCAACCGCAACCTGACCATCGAGGAGCTGGACGCGCCCCAGGCGTGATCCGGTTTAGAGACTGCCCATGTCCATGACCCCCCGCGAGATCGTCCACGAACTCAATCGCCACATCATCGGCCAGGACGACGCCAAGCGCGCCGTGGCCATCGCCCTGCGCAACCGCTGGCGGCGCATGCAGCTGCCGGTCGAGCTGCGCCCCGAGGTCACGCCCAAGAACATCCTGATGATCGGCCCAACGGGTGTGGGCAAGACCGAAATCGCCCGCCGCCTGGCCAAGCTGGCCAATGCGCCCTTCCTCAAGGTGGAAGCCACCAAGTTCACCGAGGTCGGCTATGTCGGCCGCGACGTCGAGTCCATCATCCGTGACCTCGCCGATGCCGCGGTGAAGATGCTGCGCGAGCAGGAGATGGTGCGTAACCGCCATCGCGCCGAAGACGCCGCCGAAGAGCGCATCCTCGATGCCCTGCTGCCGCCGGCGCGTCCCTCGGTAGGCTTCAGCAACGAACCCCAGCCGGCGTCGACCGATAGCAACACCCGCCAGCTGTTCCGCAAGCGCCTGCGCGAAGGCCAGCTGGATGACAAGGAAATCGACATCGAGGTAGCCGATGCCCCTGCCGGCGTCGAGATCATGACCCCGCCCGGCATGGAGGAGATGACCAGCCAGCTGCAGAATCTCTTCGCTGGCATGCACAAGGGCAAGACCAAGCAGCGCAAGCTCAAGGTCAAGGAAGCGCTCAAGCTGGTGCGTGACGAGGAAGCCGCCCGTCTGGTCAACGAAGAAGAACTCAAGGGCCGCGCCCTAGAAGCCGTCGAACAGCACGGCATCGTCTTCATCGACGAGATCGACAAGGTCGCCAAGCGCGGCAACACCAGCGGTGCCGACGTCTCCCGCGAAGGCGTGCAGCGCGACCTGCTGCCGCTGATCGAGGGCTGCACCGTCAACACCAAGCTGGGCATGGTCAAGACCGACCATATCCTGTTCATCGCCTCGGGCGCCTTCCACCTGTCCAAGCCCAGCGATCTGGTGCCGGAGCTGCAGGGTCGTCTGCCGATCCGCGTCGAACTCAAGGCGCTGACCCCGCAGGACTTCGAGCGCATCCTCACCGAGCCGCACGCCTCGCTCACCGAGCAGTATCGCGAGCTGCTCAAGACCGAGGGGCTGCACGTGGACTTTGCCGCCGACGGCATCACCCGCATCGCCGAGATCGCCTGGCAGGTCAACGAGAAGACCGAGAACATCGGTGCCCGGCGCCTGCACACCCTGCTGGAGCGCCTGCTCGAAGAGGTGTCCTTCAGCGCCGCCGACCTCGCCGGCCAGCAGAATGGCGAGCCCATCGTCATCGACGCGGCCTATGTGAACGGCCACCTGGGCGAACTGGCCCAGGACGAAGACCTGTCGCGCTATATACTGTAACGGTAGGTTTGGTGCATTCGTGATCGCGGCCATCGGCCGCTCCTACAGAAGACATCGAACCCTGTAGGAGCGGCCGCATCGGCGGACCGCCATGGCCGCGATGGCCTCAGGCAAAGACTGCAAAACCGCTCAGAGAACCTCACCATGCGTACTCCCACCGCCATCCAGCTCCACAAGGCTTCGAAGACCCTCAGCGTCAGCTATGGCGCGGAAACCTTCGAGCTGCCCGCCGAATTCCTGCGCGTGCACTCGCCCTCGGCCGAGGTCCAGGGACACGGCAATCCGGTATTGCAGTGGGGCAAGCAGCAGGTCGGCATCAGCGCCGTCGAACCGGCCGGGCGCTACGCCATCAAGCTGACCTTCGACGACGGCCACGACAGCGGCCTGTTCAGCTGGGACTATCTCTATGAACTGGGCAGTCGCCGCGACGCGCTCTGGGCCGACTACCTGGAACAACTGGCCCGCGCCGGCAAGACGCGGGACCCGCATGTCAGCGCGGTCAAGCTGATGCTCTGAGCGGACTCAGGCCGCCAGGGCCTTGTCCAGCTTGCGCTCGATTTCCTTCTCGATCTGGCCACTGAGCATCGAGAACATCATGCCCAGGGTCGCCAGCACCCGCACCCGGTCCTCACCCACCTCGATCCGCCCATCCACGCCGCTGCGCGTGAACTTCAGGGTATCGCCTTCCCAGGCGCAGGCCACCCCATAGTCGCGCGTGAGTTTTTCCGCCAGCTGGTCGGTCTTCTGGCGAACGCTTTCCAGGCCGAGCGAATGGCTGCGTTCGATGGTGATCTGGGACATCGGGGAACTCCGGATAAGGGGCCCTGACTATAGCGAGGGCCCGGCACCTCGCCAATCGCGAGAACCGAGCGGTCAGCCAGGTTTTAGCCAGGCAAGCCGGGCGATCCCCCTGCTAGAATGCCCTCTTGTCCCTGTCCCAGGTGTAGCCCCATGAGCGATCCGCGCAAAGGCCCCGAGGCCGAATCCCAGACCCACTTCGGCTACCAGAGCGTTCCGGAGAGCCAGAAGGCTTACAAGGTCGCGGAAGTCTTCCATTCGGTCGCGGCCAAGTACGATGTGATGAACGACCTGATGTCGGCGGGCATCCACCGGCTGTGGAAGAGATTCACCATCGAACTCTCCGGCGTGCGCCGCGGCAACCGGGTGTTGGACATCGCCGGCGGTACCGGCGACCTGACCAAGCAGTTCGCCCGCCTGGTCGGCCCCACCGGCGAGGTGGTCCTGGCCGACATCAACGATTCCATGCTCAGGGTCGGACGCGACCGCCTGCTCGACGAAGGCGTCGCCAGCAACGTGCGCTTCGTCCAGGCCGATGCCGAGAAGCTGCCCTTCCCCGACAACCACTTCGACTGCATCACCATCGCCTTCGGTCTGCGCAACGTCACCCACAAGGACCAGGCGCTGGCCTCCATGCTGCGCGTGCTCAAGCCCGGCGGCCGGCTGCTGGTGCTGGAATTCTCCAAGCCCACCAATCCGCTGGTGTCCAAGGCCTATGACGCCTACTCCTTCGGCTTCCTGCCGCTGATGGGCAAGCTGGTGGCCGGTGACGCCGACAGCTATCGCTACCTGGCCGAATCCATCCGCATGCACCCCGACCAGCAGACCCTCAAGGCCATGATGGAAGAGACCGGCTTCGCCCGGGTGACCTTCCACAACATGACTGGCGGCGTGGTCGCCCTGCACCGCGGCATCAAGCCCTGATGGCCCTCGTCACCCAGGCGTTGCTGGCCGCGCTGGAGCGTGGCCTGAATCCGCTGTTGGCGCTGGATCCGGTGGCGCTGCCGCGACTGGCCGGCCTGACCGGGCGGGTGATCGCGGTCCAGACCCGGCAACCGGCGTTGCGCCTCTACATCCTGCCCGCGGGTGACGGCCTGCACTTCGCCGCCCATCACGAGGGCGACATCGACTGCACCCTGAGCGCCCCGGCGACGCGCCTGGCCGAGCTGGCCCTGGCCCGCGACAAGCAGCGGGTGCTGCACCAGCCGGACGTCCGCCTGGAAGGCGACAGCACCCTGCTGATCGAGCTGTCCGACATCCTGCAGAAGCTGGAGCTGGACTGGCAGCACGAGGTCAGTCGCTGGCTCGGCCCGCTGCCCGCGGCGCTGCTCGGCGATCTGGCCCGGCGTGGCCAGGCCCTTGGCGAACAGAGTCGTGACAGTCTGCAGCTGACGCTGTCCAACTGGCTGAACGAAGAGAGTCGTCAGCTGGTCGGCCGCCTGGAAGGCGAGGCCCGCTTCGCCGAGATCGATGCCCTGCGCCTGGACGTGGATCGTCTCGACGCCCGTCTCGCCCGCCTGGGCACCGCCCGCAACGCCAGGGATAACCCCGACGAATGAAGCTGTTCGCTGCCCTCAACCGCCTGTTGCGGATCTTCTTCGTGGTGATCCGCTATCGGCTGGACGACATCGTCTACGCCCTGCCGCTGCCTTGGTACCTGCGCGCCACCCGCTATGTGCTGCCCTGGCGCTGGCTGCCGCGGCCGAGCAAGACCCTGCCGCGCGGCGCCCGCCTGCGCCTGGCGCTGGAAGGCCTGGGCCCGGTGTTCGTCAAGTTCGGCCAGATCCTCTCCACCCGCCGCGACCTCATGCCCGAGGATATCGCCGACGAACTGATGTTCCTGCAGGACAAGGTCCCGCCCTTTCCACCGGAAAAGGCCGTGGCGCTTATCGAGTCGCAACTCGGCGTCCCCATCAAGCAGGCCTTCGCCCGTTTCGACCACCAGCCGCTGGCCTCGGCCTCGGTGGCTCAGGTGCATGCCGCCCAGCTGCGTACCGGCGAAGAGGTGGTGGTCAAGGTGGTACGGCCCGGCCTGAAGGGCATCATCAGCCAGGACATCGCCTGGCTGTTCCTGCTGGCGCGCATGGCCGAGCGGCTGTCCGCCGAAGCCCGCCGCCTGCACCCGATGGACGTGGTCAGCGACTACGAGAAGACCATCTACGACGAACTGGACCTCCTGCGCGAAGCCGCCAACTCTAGCCAACTCAGACGCAATTTCGACGGCTCCGAGCGCCTCTATGTGCCCCAGGTGTACTGGGACTGGTGCCGCGAGCGGGTGCTGGTCATGGAGCGCATCTACGGCATCCCGGTGACCGACCTGGCCGCGCTGCGCGACCAGGGCACCGACTTCAAGCTGCTGGCCGAGCGCGGCGTGGAGATCTTCTTCACCCAGGTGTTCCGCGACAGCTTCTTCCATGCCGACATGCACCCGGGCAACATCTTCGTCAGCACCGCCAAGCCGTGGGATCCGCTCTACATCGCCGTGGACTGCGGCATCATCGGCAGCCTGACCCCCGAGGACCAGGACTACCTGGCGCGCAACCTCTGGGCCTTCTTCCAGCGCGACTACCGCAAGGTCGCCCAGCTGCACATCGACTCCGGCTGGGTGCCGGCCAACACCCAGGTCAACGAACTGGAAGCGGCCATCCGCACCGTCTGCGAACCCATCTTCGAGAAGCCGCTCAAGGACATCTCCTTCGGCCAGCTGCTGCTGCGGCTGTTCCAGGTGGCACGCCGCTTCAACATGGAAATCCAGCCGCAGCTGGTGCTGCTGCAGAAGACCCTGCTCAACATCGAAGGCCTGGGCCGCCAGCTCTATCCGGACCTGGACCTCTGGTCCACCGCCAAGCCCTATTTGGAAAAGTGGATGCGCAAGCGGCTGAGTCCGCCCCAGGTCGCCCGCAACATCCAGCAGCAACTGGAGCAGATCCCGCATCTGGCGCAGATGGCCCGCGACACCCTGGAACGCATCACTCAGCCCCACCGCAAGGACCCGCCCAATCCCTGGGGGGATCGCCGCGACGACTGGATCGTGCGCGTCATAGGCGCGGTGCTGCTGGTGGGCGCCGCCCAGCTGGGTCTCGAACCCCAGCCCCATGCCTGGCCGGCCTGGGCCATGCTGGTCGGCGGCCTGGTTCTGGTGATCAGGCGCTGAACTCCTTAAGCTGTAACCGTCCTGTCATTTTTATCGGGCGAAATACACGCCCTCAGCCACTGGTGCCCTGCCGCTGTATTCGAGCCGCGTCTTGTGCGAGGCTGGTACCCTAAATTCGTAGTACTGAACAGACCGATGAGCGACTGGTTAGACGAGATCCACTGGAACAGCGATGGCCTGGTACCGGCCATCGCCCAGGACCCCACCTCGGGGCGCATCCTGATGATGGCCTGGATGAACCGCGAATCCCTGGCCCTGACCGCTGCCGAAGGCCGTGCCGTCTACTGGTCGCGTTCGCGCAACCGGCTGTGGCGCAAGGGCGAGGAATCCGGGCACGTGCAGCGCGTCATCGAGCTGCGCCTGGATTGCGATGCCGACGTGGTGGTGCTGCAGGTGGAACAGCTCGGTGGCATCGCCTGCCATACCGGCCGGGAAAGCTGCTTCTATCGCGTGTTGCGCGAGGGCCAGTGGGAGACCGTCGATCCGGTGGTCAAGGACCCCTGTGCCATCTATGCCGGAGGGCACGGCCATGACTGACACCCTCGCGCGCCTGGCGCAGGTGCTGGAAGAACGCAAGCAGGCCGCCCCGGACTCCTCCTATGTGGCCAGCCTCTACCACAAGGGTCTGAACAAGATCCTGGAAAAGGTCGGCGAAGAAAGCGTCGAGACCATTCTCGCCGCTAAGGACGCCGCCATCAGCCAGCAATACGACGACGTCATCTACGAGACCGCCGACCTCTGGTTCCACAGCCTGATCATGCTCTCGGCCCTGGGCCAGCATCCCCAGGCCGTGCTGGACGAGCTGGATCGTCGTTTCGGCCTCTCCGGGCATGCCGAAAAGGCCGCCCGCACTCAATCCTGACCCCAAGCTTCGCAACGAGGAAAGACCATGGGTATCTTCGACTGGAAACACTGGATCGTCATCCTGCTCGTCGTGGTGATCGTCTTTGGCACCAAACGCCTGAAGCATCTGGGCTCCGACGTGGGCGAAGCCATCAAGGGCTTCCGCAAGGCCATGCACACTGACGAGGACGACAAAGCCGAACAGCCGGCGTCCACCGCCAGCACGGCCAACCCGAACGCGCCCCTGAATCGTCCCCAGACCTTCGATGCCGAGCACCGCAAGGTCGAAGAGCCGGTGGTGCGCAAGGACTAAGGCCCCGCCATGTTCGGAATCAGCTTTCCCGAAATGATGCTGGTGGGGTTCGTCGCCCTGCTGGTGCTGGGCCCGGAACGCCTGCCCGGTGCTGCGCGCACCGCGGGTCTGTGGATCGGTCGCCTGAGGCGCAGCTTCAACAGCATCCGCCAGGAAGTGGAGCGCGAGATCGGCGCTGACGAAATTCGCCAGCAGCTGCGCAACGAGCATATCCTGTCCATGGAACAGCGCGACAACCGGCCCAAGCCTGCCGCCTCCACCCCGGAAGCTCAGACCCCACCGGCCGCCGTTGCTCCGCCCATGCCCCAGGACGTGGTTGCCGAACGCCCGCAGGATCCGCCCCAGACGCCGCCAAGAGCACCATGAGCGACAAGCCTTCCGAACACGATGACCAGGAAATGCCCCTGGTCTCGCACCTCACCGAATTGCGCACCCGCATCCTCCGATGCGTGCTGGCGACCTTTCTGATCTTTCTCGGGCTGTTCTACTTCGCCCAGAAGATCTATGCCTTCGCCTCCGAGCCGATCCGCCGCGTCCTTCCCGAGGGCGCGACCATGATCTCCACGGACGTCACCTCGCCGTTCCTCGCGCCCTTCAAGCTGACGCTGGTGGTGTCGCTGTTCATCGCCATGCCGGTGATCCTGCACCAGGTCTGGGGGTTCGTCGCGCCCGGGCTCTATCGTCACGAGAAGAAGGTCGCCATCCCGCTGCTGATCTCCAGCATCGTGCTGTTCTACGCCGGCATGGCCTTCGCCTACTTCCTGGTGTTCCCGATCATCTTCCACTTCTTCAGCAGCATCACGCCGGAAGGCGCCATGATGATGCCGGATCTGAACGCCTACCTGGATTTCATCCTGACGCTGTTCTTCGCCTTTGGCGTCGCCTTCGAGATTCCGGTGGCCACCGTGCTGCTGATCTGGATCGGCGTGGTCGACGTGGCCTACCTGAAGAAGATCCGCCCCTACGTCATCATCGGCTGTTTCGTGGTCGGCATGATCCTGACCCCGCCGGACGTCTTCTCCCAGACCATGCTGGCCGTGCCCATGTGGCTGCTGTTCGAGATCGGCCTGCTGTTCGGCCGCTTCGTGCAGAAGCGCGAGCGCCCGCTGGCCGACGAAGACGCCGCCCCCGAAGCCCAGCCGCCCGCCGAACGTCCGTGAATCTGATCCTGCTCGAAGCGGCCGACTTCACGGCCGCTGACCGGGTCGTGCTGCGCGATCCGCGCCGTCTCGCCCATCTGCGCGAGGTCCACCAGGCGGCCGCTGGCGACCGGATGCGCGTCGGCCTGCTGGATGGTCTGATGGGTTCCGGCCAGATCGAGTCCCTCGACGCCGGCCAGGCCTGCCTGACCGTCACCCTCGACCAGCCACCGCCGGCCAAGCTGCCGCTCACCCTGCTGCTGGCCCTGCCCCGTCCCAAGATGCTGCGCCGGGTACTGCAGACGGTGTCCGCCATGGGCGTCGCGCGCCTGGTGCTGCTGAACAGCTACCGGGTGGAAAAGAGCTTCTGGCAGACCCCGTTCCTGGAGCCCGCGGCTATCGAGGAGCAATTGCGCCTGGGACTGGAGCAGGCCCGGGACACGGTGCTGCCGGAGGTGCTGATCGAAAAGCGATTCAAGCCCTTCGTCGAGGATCGCCTGCCCGCGCTCGCCGCCGGCACCCGCGGCCTGGTCGGTCATCCGGGCAACTACCCAGCCTGTCCTCGCGCCCTCAGCGAGCCCGTGACGCTGGCGATCGGTCCCGAGGGCGGCTGGATACCCTATGAGGTCGAAAAGCTGCAGGAAGCGGGTCTGGCGCCCGTACAGCTCGGTGAGCGCATCCTGCGCGTCGAGAACGCCGTACCCGCCCTCCTCGCCCGCCTGTTCTAGCCCGCCTGTCTTAGTCCGATCAGGGACAAGAAAAAGCCCCGGCGTCTCGCGACACCGGGGCTTTTTCAATGCGCGGAGCGCCGCCTCAGGAGGCGGGCCGCGGGGTCAGGCTGGCCGGACTGGCTGCGGCATCCGCGGCCGAGTCGCTGTGGGAGCGCGGCCGCAGGGTGGCGTAGGCGTCCCGCCAGTTGCGGTGCTCTTCGGCCTTCCAGACCTGCAGGTGCAGTTGCGCCATGCCGTCCGGGTCGCTGAGCAGACGCCACTGGTCGTCACCCTTGGTCTTTTCCGGACCGGCGGCCAGGACCCGGGCCACCCGCTCTTCGCGCAGCCGGCGCGCCGGCTCCACCACCTTGCCGTGGCGACCGCGGGCCATGCCGATGGCCAGGGCATTGAGCACCGGATCGACGGTGGCGCGCAGGAAGCCCCTGGTCAGGGCGTTGCGGTTGTTCAGGTGCAGGTACTCGTCGGTCGCCACCAGCTCGCGCGGCGGTGCGTACTCTTCCGGGATCAGGAACAGGTGATGGCGGCGACTGCCCAGACCCAGGTTGGTCCGGCTGGAAATCACCGACACCGGTGCCGACAGGATCAGCGACACCACGATGGGCGACAGCCACCAGAGGAAGCGCGGATCCAGCCAGGCCACGCCGGCGGTCCAGATCAGACCGAGCAGCATCTGCGAACCATGGCGGCGGAAGGCTTCGCTCCAGGGCGTGTCGTTGTCGTCCCGCTGGGGCGAATTCCACTGCACCGACCAGCCCAGGAAGGCGGCGGTCACGAACACCGTGTGGAACAGCATCCGCACCGGTGCCAGCAGCACCGAGAAGAGCATCTCCAGCATCATGGAAAGGAACAGCCGCAGGCCGCCACCGAATTCCTTGGCGCCCTTGGCGATGATCAGCACCACGCTGAGCAGCTTGGGCAGGAACAGCAGGATCAGGGTGGTGGAGAACAGCGCGATGGCCTGCTCCGGATGCCACTGGGGCCAGACCGGGAACAGCTGGCGGGGCTGGAAGAAGTACTGGGGCTCCAGCAGCTTGTGGATCGCCAAGAGCGCCGTGGACAGCACCAGGAAGAGGAACCACAGCGGCGCCGACAGGTAGGACATCACCCCGGTGAGGAACACCGCGCGGTGTACCGGGTGCATGCCCTTGACCAGGAACAGCCGGAAGTTCATCAGGTTGCCATGGCACCAGCGACGGTCACGCTTGAGTTCGTCCAGCAGGTTGGGCGGCAGTTCTTCGTAGCTGCCCGGCAGGTCGTAGGCGATCCACACGCCCCAGCCGGAACGCCGCATCAGCGCCGCTTCGACGAAGTCGTGAGAGAGAATCGCACCGGCGAACGAACCCGTGCCCGGCAGCGGGGCCAGGGCGCAGTGGTCGATGAACGGCTTGACCCGGATGATGGCGTTGTGGCCCCAGTAGTGGGATTCACCCAGCTGCCAGAAGTGCAGGCCGGCGGTGAACAGCGGTCCGTACACGCGGGTGGCGAACTGCTGCAGGCGCGCGTACAGGGTGTCCATGCCGGACGCCTTGGGCGCGGTCTGGATGATGCCGGCACGCGGATTGGCCTCCATCAGCCGGACCAGGCTGGCCAGGCATTCGCCGCTCATGACGCTGTCGGCGTCGAGCACCACCATGTACTTGTACTGGCTGCCCCAGCGACGGCAGAAGTCGTCGATGTTGCCGCTCTTGCGTTTCACCCGACGACGACGACGGCGATAGAAGATGTGGCCGAAGCCACCAACCTCGCGGCACAGCTCCAGCCAGGCCTTTTCTTCGGCTACGCATTTGTCCGGATCGTTGCTGTCGCTAAGGATGAAGAAGTCGAAGTGCTCCAGCTCGCCGCTGGCGCGGACCGACTCGTAGGTGGCGCGCAGACCGGCGAATACCCGTGGCACGTCTTCGTTGGCGATGGGCATCACCAGGGCGGTACGCGACTGGGGATCGATCGGCTCGGTGCCGGTGGAGCTGGCCGAGATGCTGTACTTGTCGCGGCCGCTGAGCAGTTGCCAGAAGCCCATCAGAGCGGTCCAGAAACCGGCGGACACCCAGCAGAACAGCAGGGCGAAGAGCAGCAGGATGCTGGTCTGCACCACATAGGGCAGTACCTGGCGGATGGACTCGCCCCAGCCCTGACGATAAACCTCGCCGAGATCGACCAGCGCCCAGCCCTGATAGGGCAGCACGGCCTTCATGTACCAGGTGGCGATGCCGGTCTGCACCAGCATCAGGATCAGCAGGATGAAGCGCCGGAAGGAACCGACCTTGCGCCAGTGCGCATGGGCATCGGCTTCGGGATCGGGTTGCCAGCGGCTGTGATCCTTGCGGCCGAGCAGCCGCTTCCAGCTCCGCGCCACGGGATTGGTGCGCCAGGGATCGGGCACCATCATGGAGCGGGTCATGGGCGGGGTGGCCTTGATGAAGACGCGACCCTGGGCATCGCTGCCCAGCAGCTCGCCATCCTCCAGGGTATCGTCCCAACCGGCGGCCAGACGCGCTTCGGTGGAGGCGATCACCGCCTCGGCACCCTGGGCGCCTTCGCCGCGGGCACCGGCCAGTTGCCGGTGCAGCGACTCGACGTCCGCCGTCTGGTCCAGCACCTGCCGTTGCCCGGCGGGCAACGGCAGGTGTTCGAGGTAGTCGCCAGCAGCGGCGACCGAGGTATCGCGGGTGGTGTTATTCATTGGCAGGTAGCTGGTAAGTCCAGGTTTCGCTGAGCGGTTTGTCACCCTGGGCGAGGTTGGCGCGCATTTCCACCGGCTTGGTCTGATCCTTGACCTTGAGTCTCAAGGTCAGGCGATAGCCCTTGGTAACCGGGTTGTAGCGCACAGAGTTCTCGACCAGTTCACCGTTGGCATCCAGGCTGACCTGGGAGCCGACCTGCGAATCCTCGGGCAGGTCATCGAGGTTCGGACCTTCGAAGTCGATGATGTAGGCCAGGCTGCCATCGGTCTGGCGCACCAGGTTGGACTGGCGCACGTCACCGGTGGACAGACGGGTCTGGGAGACCCAGGCCAGGTCCTTGGTGTGCAGGTTGGGTTCGTCGGTGGTGAAGTGCAGGCGATAGCTGACATCGATCGGCTGGCCCTTCTCCGGCAGGGTGTCCGGCGTCCAGAAGGCCACGATGTTGTCGTTGGTCTCGTCCGGGGTAGGGATTTCCACCAGCTCGACGTGACCCTTGCCCCAGTCGCCCTTGGGCTCTACCCAGCCGCTGGGACGCTTGTCGTAGCGCTCGTCCAGGTCCTGGTACTTGTAGAACTCGTGGCCACGCTGCAGCAGGCCGAAACCGCGCGGATTCTCGATGGTGTAGGTGCTGACCGACAGGCGGCGCGGGTTGTTCAGCGGACGCCACAGCCACTCGCCGTTGCCGGCATGGATGGCCAGACCGTTGGAGTCGTGCAGTGCCGGACGATAGTTGACCTGGGCGCTCGGCTGGTTGGGGCCGAACAGGTACATGCTGGTCAACGGCGCGATACCCAGCTTGTTGACGTTGTCGCGCAGGAACACCTTGGCTTCGACGTCGACGGTGCTGTCCTTGCCGGGAGTCAGCACGAAGCGATAGGCACCGGTGGCGCGCGGCGAATCGAGCAGCGCATAGATCACCAGGTTGCGGCGATCCGACTGGGGCTGTTCGACCCAGAATTCGGTGAAGCGCGGAAATTCCTCGCCGGACGGCAGCGCGGTGTCGATGGCCAGGCCACGGGCGGACAGGCCATAGACCTGGTTCTTGCCGATCACGCGGAAATAGCTGGCGCCGAGCATGGTCATCAGCTCGTCATGCTTGTCCGCCTTGTTCAGCGGATAGAGCACCTTGAATCCGGCGAAGCCGAGATCCTTGAGCTGGGCCTGGTCGACCTGCAGGTTACCGAAGTTGAACATCGAGGGATCGTATTTGATCTCTTCGACATTGTTGGCGGTGACCTCGTTGATCTTCACCGGCACGCTGTAGTGCATGCCCTCGTGATAGAAATTCAGGCGGAAGGGCGTCTTGGCATCCTTCCAGTAGGCCTTGTCCTGATTGAAGGTGATCTGCTGATAGTCGGCATACTTCATGCCGCTGAAGGATGCGGGCAGGTTGCTCTTGGGCGCGACGAATTTCTGGCCGGAGAGTTCTTTGGCCTTGGCGGCCACGTCGTCCAGGCTGAAGGCCAGGGCCTGGGCACTTAACAGACCCAGAGCGACGGAGAGCCCGATCAGGGCGAAGCCCTGCTTGCCCGGCTTAACTTTGGAATGAGATAACACGCAGCCTCCTAAATCAGCGTACGAATACGTTTGGCGACGGGTGGTCGCGAAACGGATAGGCAGAGGTCCGACTCCCGCAGGGGTCAATGATTCCCCAGTTGGACGACCGTTCAAACTCGAACTGCGCAATCATAGACACTTGGCAGGGCGCTGTAAGGGGCGCCCTCACTAAATCGACAATAAAAATGTCACTGGTCCGTCGTTGACCAGGGAAACCTGCATGTCGGCGCCAAAACGACCGGTCTGGACCTCGGGATGAAGGTCGCGGGCGAGGCCTACCAGATGGTTGAACAGCCGCTCGCCCTGGGCCGGTGGCGCGGCGCTGGAAAAGCTCGGCCGGCGGCCGCTGCGGGTATCGGCGGCCAGGGTGAACTGGGAGACCAGCAGCAAGCCGCCGCCGACGTCCTGCAGGGACAGATTCATGCGCTGCTCGCCGTCGGCGAACACCCGGTACTCCAGCAGTCGCTTGAGCATGCGACTGCAGACGGCCTCGTCATCCGCCGGCTCGATACCGACCAGGACCAGCAGGCCCGCGCCTATGGCGCCGACCGTATGGCCCTCAACCTCGACGCTGGCGCGGCTGACCCTTTGCAGCAGCGCCTTCACTCGGCCTCCTGGGGCAGATCGAGCAGCTGGCGGGCGATCTGGTCGGTCGCCCGCACCAGGGCGTCGCAGATACCGGGCTCGCTGGCCGCATGACCGGCGTCGCGGATGATCTGCAATTCGCTGCCCGGCCAGGCGTGGTGCAGGGCCCAGGCATTGTCCAGCGGGCAGACCATGTCGTAGCGGCCGTGCACGATCACCGCCGGGATATGGGCGATCCGGGGCATGTCGCGCAGGAGCTGGTCGGGTTCGAGGAAGGCATCGTTGATGAAGTAGTGGCACTCGATGCGGGCGATGGCCAGGGCGTGCTCGCTGAATTTCTCCAGCACGTCGGGATTGGGCCTCAGGGTCACCGTACGCCCCTCCCAGCAGGACCAGGCGCGCGCGGCGGACATCTGTGCCAGTTCGTCCGGACCGGTCAGGCGGCGATAGTAGGCCTGGATGAGGTTGCCGCGCTCTTCCTCGGCGATGGGGTGCAGATAGTCCTGCCAGAAATCGGGAAACAGCCGGCTCGCGCCTTCCTGGTAGAACCACTGCAGATCCACCGGGCGGCAGAGAAAGATGCCGCGCAGGACCATGGCCTTGACCCGCTCGGGATGGCGCTGGGCATAGGCCAGCGCCAGGGTCGACCCCCAGGAGCCACCGAACAGCACCCATTGCTCGATGCCCAGGTGTTCGCGCAGGCGCTCGATGTCCTCGACCAGGTGCCAGGTGGTGTTGTTCTCCAGGCTGGCATAGGGCGTGGAGCGACCGCAGCCGCGCTGATCGAAGGTGACGATGCGGTAGAGATTGGGATCGAAGAAGCGCCGGCTCAGGCGATCGCATCCGGAGCCGGGTCCGCCATGGATGAACAGCACCGGCAGACCATCCGGCGAGCCGCTCTCATCGACATAGAGCACATGGGGCGCTTCGACGGCCAGCTCGTGGCGGGCGTAAGGCTTGATTTCCGGATACAGATTCAGCATGTCGCGCTCCGCGGGGCAGGGTCGGCCCCTTCATCATAGACCTGCACCTTACCGGGTTTCCACGCTACCCGGGCTTGCTTCACGTCCAGTGGCACCCGCACCATCGACGGCCAGTCGCCCGAGGAGATCGCCATGTCCCATGCCAAGCTGCAGTTGCTGCTGATCGATCCGCAAAACGATTTCTGCGACCTGCCGGGTGCGGCCCTGCCGGTGCCCGGTGCGGTGGCCGGGCTGCAGCGCGTCGCGGCCCTGATCGAGCGCCTGGGTGCCCGCCTCAGCGGGGTGCAGGTGACCCTGGACTCCCATCAACCGCTGCACATCGCCCATCCGCACAGCTGGCAGGATGCCCAGGGCCAGCCACCGGCGCCCTTTACCCAGATCGGTGCGGACGAGGTGGCCAGCGGTCGCTGGCAGACCCGTGATCCAGCCGAACGTGCCCGGGCGCTGGCCTATGTGCAGGCGCTGGAAGCCGGGAATCGCTATCGCCTGGTGATCTGGCCGGAGCACTGCCTGGTGGGCGGCTGGGGCCATGGGGTGCAGCAGGATGTCCATCAGGCGCTCAATGCCTGGGGCCGGCAGCAGGGACGCCTGGTGGATTTCATCGCCAAGGGCAGCAATCCCCATACCGAACATTATTCGGCGCTGCGCGCCGAGGTCCCGGATCCGGCGGACCCGGGCACCGCGGTGGACGCTGGCCTGATCGCCCGCCTCCAGGCGACCGATACCCTGTTGATCGCCGGCGAGGCGCTTTCGCACTGCGTGGCCAGCACCGTTCGCGATCTGCTGGAATTCTGGCCGCGGGAGAGGCGCCAGGACCTGGTGCTGCTGACCGACTGCAGTCATTCGGTACCGGGCTTCGAAGCCCAGGGCGACGCCTTCCTCGCCGAGATGCGCGCCGCCGGCATCCGCCTGGCGACCTCGACGGACGTGCTCTAGCCCGTCCGTCCGCGGCCCTACTTGATCTCGTAGAGACCGGTGTAGGTCGCCGAAGCCAGCTGGTTGAGGTGGATCATGAAGCGACCGACCGCATTGGTCGCGTCCGCCGGCACCGGCAGCTGATCGACCTTGAGCGCATGCAGCTGGAAGATGTAGCAGTGCGGCTTGTCACCCTTGGGCGGCGCCGCGCCGCCGAAGCCGCGGGTGCCATAGTCGTTGATCAGCTGCAGGGCGCCCGCCGGCAGACCCGAGCCATCGGCGCGGCCGGCGTCTTCCGCCAGGCCCTGGGTACCGACCGGGATGTTGACCACCACCCAGTGCCAGAACCCACTGCCGGTGGGGGCGTCCGGATCGTAGACGGTCAGCGCCAGGCTCTTGGTATCCGCCGGCAGATCGGACCACTGCAGCGCGGGCGAGATGTTGTCGCCGTGGGCACCGAAGTCGGCCACGTCGAATTCGTGGCGCTTGGGCATGAAGGCGTTGTCGGAAAAGGCATCGGTCCAGAGTTTCACGGAGAGCTCCTGTGGCCTAGGGCATGTGGGCGTCGGTCTCGCGCCAGACCAGACGATTGAGGTTGTAGCCCTTCTCGCGAGCGATGCGCAGCAGCTTTTCGCTCTGCGCCGCGGAAATGTCGGGCTTGCGCGCCAGCAACCAGAGGTACTTGCGATCCGGACTGCCGACCAGGGCGGTCTTGTAGTCGTCGTCGACATAGAGGATCCAGTAGGGTCCCTTGGCGACGTTGGGCAGGACACCGCTGAACCAGGTGTCGAAGCGCACTTCCAGGCGATCGGTCACGCCCGGCTTGATCGGGGTGGCGGTACCGGTGGCTTCCTCCACCTTGCCGTCCAGGGTACGGCAGCGGTTGAACACGGCGACCGAGCCGTCGGCCATGACGTGATAGTTGGCTTCGGACTGGGCGCACTTGCGCTGGAAGAACATCGGCAGCCGTGCCACCTCGTACCAGTGTCCCTGGTAGCGCTGCAGGTCGACATTGCCCGCGGTGAGCGGCGGGACTTCGCGCGGGCCGCTGGCGCAGGCCGCGAGCAGTCCGGCGGCACCCGCCAGCAGTAGCAGTTTGGTAGAGGTTTTCATCGCAGACCCTGCCCGGCGAACATCGCCACCTTATCGTTGAGATACTGCACGCTGATGAAGGAGCCGCGATCGCCCCAGGTACAGGTGGTGACGCCCAGGGCACCCGCGCATTCCGTGGGTGCACCCAGGATCTGCTCCACCTCGGCCTTGGTCTGGCCGGCCTTGAGCCGGGAATAGTTTTCCTGATTGACCTTGCCGCAGCCGGCCAGCATCAGACTGCCCACCAGCAACAGCGCCAAGCGCCCTTTCATACCTCTGCTCCTCCATCCTGACGGCAAGGCTATAGAGCCCGCCCGGCCGCCAGGGTTCGCTTCGTCAGCCGGCGAGATAGGAGGAACGGGTCAGGCCCAGGCGCATGGCGTCGAGGAACTGGGTGCGCTCGCGCGCGGTGAGGCGCGCACTGGCGACCTTGTCGCGGTAGTAGGTCATCAGTTCCTCGGGCGAGAGGTGCACGTACCTGAGCATGTCCTCGATGGTGTCGTGGGTCTCGATGCCCCCGTGGCGCACACTGCCGTCGGCGTCCTGGTAGACGTTCACCGAATCGGTGTCGCCGAACAGGTTGTGCATGTCGCCAAGGATCTCCTGATAGGCGCCCACCAGGAACACCGCCAGCAGATAGTCTTCGCCCTCGCGCACCTCGTGCACCGGCAGGCTGGTCTCGATGCTCTGCTCGTCGACGTACTGCTTGATCTTGCCGTCGGAGTCGCAGGTCAGGTCCTGCAGCACGGCGCGGCGCACCGGCTCCTCGTCCAGGCGGGTCAGGGGCACGATGGGCAGGATCTGGTCGATGGCCCAGGTGTCGGGCAGGCTCTGGAACACCGAGAAGTTGCAGATGTACTTGTCGGCCAGCTTGTCGTTGAGTTCGTCGAGCACCTGGCGGTGAGAGCGCTGGCGCGCCTTGAGCTGGTTGTAGAGGCGACGGCAGATGGCGAAGTAGCACTGCTCGGCCAGGGCCTTGTCGCTCAGGCTCAGGGTGCCGGCGGCGTACTGGGCGGCGGCTTCGCTGACGTACTGGGTGGCGCGCCAGTAGGTCTCGGTGACCATCTCCGGATCGGTGTCGCCGAGCAGTTCGGCCAGCCACTGCACCACCTCGGCCTTGCCTTCGAAGCGCTCGCTGGCCGGCACGCTGTCGTTGTGGCGCTCGACGTCGGTGACCTGCATCACCAGCATGGCGTGATGGGCGGTCATGGCCCGGCCGCTTTCCGAGAAGATGTTCGGATGCGGCAACTCCTGCTGGTCGCAGAATTCCTTGAGCATGCCGACCACGGTACCGGCGTAGTCGTCCATGTCGTAGTTGATCGAGCTGGCGTTGCGCGAGTGGGTGCCGTCGTAGTCGACGCCCAGACCGCCACCGACATCGATGTGGTCCAGCGGCAGGCCCAGGGCGCGCAGCTCGGCGTAGTAGCGGATGGCTTCGCGGAAGCCCTGGCGATAGTCGGCCAGGTTGGCGATCTGCGAACCCATGTGGAAGTGCAGCAGGCGCACGCCCTGCTCCAGGCCGGCGGCGCGGAAGCGCTCGATCACCGACAGCAGCTGGGCGGCGGAGAGACCGAACTTGGACTTCTCGCCACCGGTGTCGGCCCATTTGCTCGACGCCAGGGACGACAGTCGCACGCGCAGGCCGACCTGGGGCGTGACCTTGAGCTCGGCCGCCTCCTCGATCACCAGCGGGACCTCGGATTCCTTCTCGATGACGATGAAGACGCTGTGGCCCAGCTTCTGGCCCATCAGCGCCAGGCGGATGAATTCGCGGTCCTTGTAGCCGTTGCAGACGATGGTGCCGCCCTTGGGCGCCAGCGCCAGCACCGCCATCAGCTCCGGCTTGGAGCCGGCTTCCAGGCCGATGGAGACGTCACGGGTGGCGATGATGTTTTCCACCACCGCTTCCTGCTGGTTGACCTTGATCGGATAGAGGGCGGTGTAGCGGCCCTGATAGTCGAGGCGCTCGATGTTGCGATCGAAGGCACCGGTCAGGTGGCGCACCTGGCCCTGGAGGATGTCGGGGAAACGCACCAGCAGCGGCAGCGACAGCCCCGCTTCGCGCAGCTGGCCGACCAGCACATGGAGGTCGATCGGCTGGCCGTCCGGGCCGTGGGGGCGGACTTCGACGTTGCCGGCGTCGCTGATGGCGAAGTAGCCGGCACCCCAGTGGCGAATACCATAGACGCTGCGGCTGTCCGCCACGGTCCACTGGCTGCCGTCATCTTTGCGCGTGCGTCGTGGGGACATTCGCGGGAATCTCCTGTAGGGAATCTTGCTTTGGATGGACCGCCGCCAGGGGCGGTAAGTTGTACGCGGAGGCTGGAAGGCCTGGCCTAGCCGCCCGATCTCTTGGTCTTGAAGCCGCGTTTTTCGAGTTCGCCGAGCAACAGGTCGACATGATCGCCCTGGATCTCGATGACGCCATCCTTGAGCGCCCCGCCGGTGCCGCAGCGGCGCTTGAGCGCGCTGGCCAGGTCCTTGAGCTCCTCCTCGCCCAGGGGCACGCCGCTGACCGTGGTCACCGTCTTGCCGCCACGGCCCTTGGTCTCGCGGCGCACCCGGGCGATGCCGTCGCCCGCCGGAGCCGGCGCCTGAGGTTCTTCCGGGCGAATGCGGCCGACGTCGGTGGAGTACACCAGACGGCTGAGATCCGACAGCGACGAGGTTTTCTTGCTCAAGGGACGGTCCTCCCAGTCGGGTTCAGGCGCCGGGCGCCTGGAGGAAGCCTTGGACGCAGCGCCGGCCGGCACGGGCCGCGCTGGTCCGGGGCCGCGCAATGTAGCAGCATCGTCCGCGGATGCTAAGGCGCGAATGCGAGAAATTAAGGCAGGGATGCGACATCCGCGCGGCTGAGCGCCAGCTGCAGGGCTTCCAGCGAATCCGGGCAATAAGGTCGCTGACGCGCGTCGTCGAGGATGGTCGCCGGGGCCAGGAAGCGCGCCTCCAGTACCTCTTCCGGTTGCAGCCGCAACGGACCGTTCCAGCGCGCGCTGAACACGCCGCCCCAGAGGCGATTGCCCGGCTCCTCGAAATAGAAGGTGCCATGGGCGCGCAGGGGCACGCCGCTGACGCCTAGTTCCTCGGCCAGCTCGCGAGCGGCCGACTCCGCATAGCTCTCGCCCGGTGCCACCATGCCGCCGGCGGCGACGTCCCAGTAGCCCGGGTAGAGCGCCTTGCTCAGGGTGCGCCGGTGCACGCAGAGTTCGCCGGCATCATTGAACAGGAGGATGAAGGTGCAGCGACCGATCAGGCCGCGGGCACGCAGTTCCGCCCGCGGCAATTCACCCTGGATGCGGTCGTCGCGATCGACCCAGACCACCCGTTCCCGGTCGGAGGCGGCGCGATGCGCCGCTTCGCGAGCGTCCGGCGTCATCAGCCCTGTTCCAGCAACTGGCGCAGGTCGATGATGGCGGCGTTGGCGCGGGAGATGTAGTTGGCGATCACCAGCGAATGGTTGGCCAGGATGCCGAAGCCGCTGCCGTTGAGGATCATCGGACTCCAGACCGGCTGCTGCGCCGCTTCCAGTTCGCGGATGATCTCGCGCACGTTCACCGTGGCGTTCTTCTTCGCCAGGGTGTCGGCGAAGTCGACCTCGATGGCGCGCAGGATGTGCGACAGCGCCCAGGCCTGACCGCGGGCCTCGTAGAAGACATTGTCGATCTGCAGCCAGGGCGTCTCGACGCGCTGCTCGTGCACCTCCGGCACCTGGCCGGCGGGGATGTCCTGGTTCGGCCGCACCTCGGCGTCAAGGCGAACCCGACCGACGCTGGCGGACAGCCGCTGGGACAGCGAACCCAGGCGGGTCTCGACGTCACCCAGCCAGTTGCGCAGGTTGTCCGAACGCGAATAGAAGTAGGCGGTGGGCTGGCCCTGGGCATTCTGGCCACCCAGGCGCGCCAGGTAGCGGTCCAGGGAGGCGATGCCGGCGCGGTATTCCGATTCCGACGAGGGCATGGCCCAGCTGTGGTTGTCGAAGTTGAAGCGCGGCTCGGCCTGGGCCAGGTCGACGTCCTCGGTGGACTGCGACTGGGAACGGGCGAAGTCCTTGCGCAGGGCGCGCGCCAGGTCGCGGGTCTGCACCAGCACGCCGTATTCCCAGGACGGCATGTCGTCGAGCCAGAGGCCCGGCGGGAAGATGTCGTTGGAGAGATAGCCACCCGGCTTGTCCAGCAGGGTACCGGCCACCTGCTTGAGGGTCTCGACCGTGGTGTAGCCAAGCACCAGCTTGCGCCCGCTGGCCGCGGCCGCCTCCTGGGCATGCTGCTGCACCGGGAAGAAATCCGGTTCGCGACTCCAGTACCAGCCTATCGCCAGGGTGACCAGCAGGTAGAGCGCGACCAGCACTGCCACCAGCCGGAGCCATCCCGACCTCAAGTTCCACTCCCGCATGGGCAATTCCTTGCAATGTTTTCAAAGGTGTTGGCGCTTGGACCCCTGCCTGCGGCGCCGGTTGCGCAGCCTTGGCGGCCGGCGCGGGCGCCAGGCACCCGGGCAGCCGCTTCCGAGACTAGGGTAACAGGCGACGGACGCTACTCCAGAAGCGACCGACAGTGTCCATGCGAGCGGCATAGCCGCCGCTAACCAGGGTACCGCCTCTCCCCTGCCCGCCAGCAATTGGTAGCATAGGGCCACCACCTCAAGAATGACGGAACAATTCGTGAGCGAACCAGATGATCCGAGCCGGGACCGCCTCAAGCTGCACTTCGCGCAACGGGTCATCCACCAGTCGCGCCAGGTGCTGGAGATCTGGCAACGGCTGCAACGAGACGAGTGGACGGCCGGCAGCCTGGTCGAGCTGACCGACGCCAACGCGCGCCTGTTGCAATACGCCAAGCGCTTCGAGCAGCAGGGCCATGCCGAGCTCGCCGAGGCCATCGGCGCCTCCCTGGCCCAGGTCGCCGCCAATCGCGGTCGCCTCAACAGCCAGGCCATCACCGAACTCAGCCTGGCCATGCAGAGCCTGTCGCGCACCGGACTGCGCCAGGGTGACCAGCTGGAAACCACCAGCCTGCCGCCGCTGCGCAAGCCGATCTACATCGCCCTGCTCGACACCGAGCGCGCCGAGCGCCTGGCGCAGCAGATGGAATACTTCGGCGTCACCATCCAGATCATCCACGGCGCCGACGACTTCCGCGCGATGATGGACAGCCGGCATCCGGCGGTCATCGTCATGGACGTGGACTTCGGCGGCGCGGGTGCCGGCATCCAGCTGGCGCTGGAGGCCCAGACCGGTCTGGAGCGCAAGCTGCCGGTGCTGTTCTACAGCCACCAGGAAGCCGACACCCCCTTTCGCCTGGCCGCGGTGCGCGCCGGCGGCCAGGAGTTCTACACCGGCACCCTGGATTCGGCGCGGCTGCTGGAAAAGATCGAGACCCTCACCCGCACCGTCTACTACGATCCGATCCGTGCCCTGGTGGTGGACGACTCCCGCGCCCAGGCCATGGCCACGGAAATGGCGCTCAACAGCGCCGGCATCGTCACCCGCACCCTGATGCAACCCGGCGCGGTGATGGCGCACCTGGCCGAATTCGTGCCCGATCTGATCATCCTCGACATGTACATGCCGGAGTGCACCGGCACCGAGCTGGCCAAGGTCATCCGCCAGCACGAGCGCTATGTCAGCGTGCCCATCATCTACCTGTCGGCCGAGGACGACCTCGACAAGCAGCTGGACGCCATGAGCGAAGGCGGCGACGACTTCCTCACCAAGCCGATCAAGCCGCGCCACCTGATCGCCACCGTGCGTACCCGCGCGGCCCGGGCGCGCAGCCTGCAGGCGCGCATCGTCCAGGACAGCCTCACCGGCCTGTACAACCACACCCACACCCTGCAGCTGCTGGAAGACGCCTGCTTCCGCGCCCGGCGCAGCCAGCGGCCGATCACCTTCGCCATGCTGGACATCGACCACTTCAAGCAGGTCAACGACCACTACGGCCATCCCATGGGCGATCGGGTGATCAAGAGCCTGGCGCTGTTCCTCAAGCAGCGCCTGCGCAAGTCCGACCACATCGGCCGTTATGGCGGTGAGGAATTCGCCATCGTGCTGCCCGACACCGACCTGGCCACCGCCACCCGCCTGATCGACGAGATCCGCCAGCGCTTCGCCGAGATCCACTATCCGGCGCCGCCCAAGGAACTCAGCTGCACCTTCAGCGCCGGCGTGGCGCAGCTGCAGCCCGGCCAGGAGATGCCCGCGCTGGCCAAACAGGCGGACGAAGCCCTCTATGCCGCCAAGCATGCGGGACGCAATTGCGTACGCCAGTACGGCCAGGACTGACGAGCCAGATGCCTCTGCTATGATCGGCCGCTGCCGATCGCCGAGAAGCCCATGCGTGTCCTGCTGTTCCTGCTCACCCTGCTGCTGACCCTGCCCGCCGCCGCTGGCCTGTTCGATGCGCCACGCCCGAGCGCCGCGCTGGGCCTGGACGGTCAGCGCTCCAGTCAGCCATTCCTGCCGGTGGATCAGGCCTTTCGCCTGGAGCAGCGCCGCGACGCCGAGGGCCGTCCCCAGCTGCGCTTCACCATCGCCGAGGGCTACTACCTCTATCGGCAACGCTTCGCCTTCGACGCCGACCCCGGCCTGCTCACCGCGCCGGTAGCCCTGCCGCCCGGCGAGCCCAAGCGCGATGAATGGTTCGGCGACGTCCAGGTCTATCACGCCGGCGTCGACATCCCCCTGCCCCTGGCGCCCGACCGCGGCGGCCAGATCAAGGTGACCTACCAGGGCTGCGCCGATCGCGGCCTCTGCTATCCGCCGGAAACCCGCACCCTGGACATCGCCGGCCCTGCGCTTGCGACCCCGGCGGCCACCGTGCCCGTCCCCGCTCAGCTCGACTGGCACAGGATCCTGCTGGCCTTTCTCGCCGGACTCGGGCTGACCTTCACCCCCTGCGTCCTGCCGATGCTGCCCATCGTCTCGGCGGTGGTTCTGGCCGGCAAGGCGCGCCCCGGACGTGGCCTGCTGCTGGCGCTGGCCTACGTGGTGCCCATGGCCCTGAGCTTCGCCGCCCTGGGCGCGCTCATGGGCGTCTTTGGCGCCAGCCTCAATCTGCAGGCGCAATTGCAGTCGGCCTGGGTGCTGATTCCCTTCGCCGCGCTGTTCGCGCTGTTCGCCCTGGCCATGTTCGGTCTCTTCGAGCTGCGCCTGCCGGCGGTCCTGCGCGAGCGCCTGGAGCAGCTGGCCAGCGGCACCCGCGGCGGTTCCCTGGGCGGCGCGGCCACCCTGGGCGTGCTCTCCAGCCTGATCGTCTCGCCCTGCGTCTCGGCGCCCCTGGCGGGCCTGCTGCTCTATATCAGCAGCACCGCCGACTGGCTCGGCGGCGGACTGGCGCTGTTCGCCCTGGGCCTGGGCATGGGTACCCCACTGATCCTCATCGCCGCCGGTGGCGGCGCCCTGCTGCCACGCAGCGGCGCCTGGCTGGTGGGCATGCGCAATGCCTTCGGCGTCCTGTTGCTGGCGGTAGCCCTGTGGCTGCTCGAACGGCTGCTGCCGGGGCCGCTGGCGCTGGCCGCCTGGGGCCTGCTGGCGGCCGGCGTCGGGCTGTTTCTCGGCGCTCTGGAATTCGTACCAAAGCCACCCCGTCAGCGGCTGCTGCAACTGGCCGGCCTGACCCTGGTGGTCTATGGCGCGGCCGCCGGCATCGGCGCCCTGCGCGGGGCCAGCGATCCCCTGCGACCGCTGGGCGACGCCGCGGCGCCCGCCGTGGCCGGCCGCGCGGAAGTCATGCACAGCCTCAGCGATCCGGCGGCCCTGGCCAGCCGTCTCGGCCAGGGGCGACCGGTGCTGGTGGACGTCTATGCCGACTGGTGCATCAGTTGCAAGCTGATCGAGCGCGAGGTGTTCGGCAATCCCGAGGTCCAGGCGCATTTGCGCGACTTCACGCTGATCCGCTTCGATATGACGCAAAGCACCCGGGAACAGCGGCAGTGGCTGGAACGGCACGGGCTGTTCGGTCCGCCAGCGATCCTGTTCTATGCCGGCAGTGGCCAGGAGCAGACCCAGGCGCGCATCGTCGGCGAAATCGACGCCGCGGGTTTTCTCGCCCGACTCGGTGAAGCAAAAAGGCTTATCGCCAGCGATTAAAAGAATTTCGCCCAACGTGCGGGCATTTCCGGCAAACGTCTAGCGACTGGACAGTCACCTCCGGTTGCGGCATAGTCCGCGGCCAATCTGGTTGCGAAATCGCGAGGCAAGTGGCTATGGCGCATCTGCTGGTACTGCACGGGCCCAACCTGAATCTCCTGGGCACCCGCGAGCCGGGCGTCTACGGGGCCACCACCCTGGCCCAGATCAACGCCGATCTCGAAGCCCGCGCCACTGCGGCGGGGCATCGCCTGCAATACCTGCAAAGCAACGCCGAGCACCTGCTGATCGAACGCATCCATGCCGCGCGTGACGAAGGGGTGGATTTCATCCTCATCAATCCGGCTGCCTTCACCCATACCAGTGTCGCCCTACGTGACGCCTTGCTCGCGGTGAGCATCCCATTCATCGAAGTGCACCTGTCGAACGTGCACAAGCGCGAGGCCTTCCGCCACCACTCCTATTTTTCCGACGTGGCGGTCGGTGTCATCTGCGGGCTCGGTGCCAGTGGCTATCGCCTGGCCCTGGAAGCCGCCTGCGAACAGCTCGCCGCCCGCGGCTGAGCGCGACTCAATATCCAGAACATCACCAGAACCCGAGGGGAGAGCCAACGCCAATGGACATCCGTAAAGTCAAGAAACTGATCGAGCTGCTGGAAGAGTCCGGTATCGACGAGCTGGAAATCCGCGAAGGCGAAGAATCCGTCCGCATCAGCCGCAACACCGGCCGCGGCCAGGGCATGCAGACCGTCTACGCCGCTGCCCCCGCTCCGGTCGCCGCCCCGGCCCCGGCTGCCGCGCCGGCCGCTGCCGCTGCACCCGCCAGCGAAGCCGCCGCGCCGCAACTGACCGGTAACGTGGCTCGTTCGCCCATGGTCGGCACCTTCTACCGCGCCTCCTCGCCCACCACCCCGGCCTTCGTCGAAGTCGGCCAGCAGGTGAAGAAAGGCGACATTCTGTGCATCGTCGAAGCCATGAAGATGATGAACCACATCGAAGCCGAAGCCAGCGGCACCATCGGCCAGGTGCTGGTCGAGAACGGTCAGCCCGTCGAATTCGACCAGCCGCTGTTCACCATTGTCTAAGCCCGTGGAGCCCACGATGCTGGAAAAAGTCCTGATCGCCAACCGCGGGGAAATCGCCCTGCGCGTGGTGCGTGCCTGCAAGGAGCTGGGCATCAAGACGGTGGCGGTTCATTCCACCGCCGACCGCGAACTGATGCATCTGTCCCTCGCCGACGAATCGGTGTGCATCGGCCCGGCCCCCTCGCCCCAGTCCTACCTGAACATCCCGGCCATCATCAGTGCCGCGGAAGTCACCGGCGCCACCGCCATCCACCCCGGCTACGGCTTTCTCGCCGAGAACGCCGACTTCGCCGAGCAGGTGGAGCAGTCCGGATTCGCCTTCGTCGGCCCCACCGCCGACGTGATTCGCCTGATGGGCGACAAGGTGTCCGCCAAGAACGCCATGAAGCAGGCCGGTGTCCCCACCGTGCCGGGCTCCGACGGCGCCCTGCCGGATGACGAGGCCGAGTGCCTGCGCATCGGCCGCGAAGTCGGCTATCCGGTGATCATCAAGGCCGCCGGTGGCGGTGGTGGTCGCGGCATGCGCGTGGTCGAGGACGAGGCCGAGCTGATCAAGTCGATCAAGCTGACCCAGACCGAAGCCGGCGCCGCCTTCGGCAACTCCATGGTCTACATGGAGAAATTCCTCGGCAATCCGCGTCACGTGGAAGTCCAGGTGCTCTCCGATGGCCAGGGCAACGCCGTGCACCTCTATGACCGCGACTGCTCGCTGCAGCGCCGTCACCAGAAGGTCATCGAGGAGGCGCCTGCGCCCCAGATCGACGAGAAGGCCCGCGAAGAAGTCCTGGCACGCTGCGTCAAGGCCTGCATCGACATCGGCTACCGTGGCGCCGGCACCTTCGAGTTCCTCTACGAAGACGGTCGCTTCTACTTCATCGAGATGAACACCCGCGTGCAGGTGGAGCATCCGGTGACCGAGATGATCACTGGCGTCGACATCGTCAAGGAGATGCTCAGCATCGCCGCGGGCAACCCGCTGTCGATCAAGCAGGAAGACATCAAGATCACCGGTCACGCCATCGAGTGCCGGATCAACGCCGAAGATCCCAAGACCTTCATGCCCTCTCCGGGCCTGGTCAAGCACTACCATGCACCGGGCGGCAACGGCGTGCGGGTGGATTCGCACCTGTACAGCGGCTACAAGGTTCCGCCGAACTACGATTCGCTGATCGCCAAGCTGATCACCTGGGGCAAGACCCGCGACGAGGCCATGGCCCGGATGCGCAACGCTCTGGACGAGCTGATCGTCGACGGCATCAAGACCAATGCCGATCTGCACCGGATGCTGACCCGCGACCAGGCCTTCGGCCAGGGCGGCGTGAACATCCACTACCTGGAGAAGAAGCTCGGCCTGCGCCACTGAGGACGTGACGAGCTCTGATTCAGCGAACGGGCTGCCCTCGGGCAGCCCGTTTTCATTTACCCTCCCCGCTTTGACCCGATTCAGGTAGCCCACCATGTCCTGGCTGCAAGTCCGCCTCGCCCTCACCCCCGCCCAGGCGGAAACCTACGAAGACCTCATGCTCGAACTGGGCGCCGTCTCGGTGACATTCATGGACGCCGAGGACCAGCCGATCTTCGAGCCGGATCTCGGCACCACCCCGCTGTGGTCCCAGACCCACCTGCTGGCGCTGTTCGAAGGCGATACCGACGCCGCCGCCCTGGAGCAGCGCGTGCAGCTCCTGGCCAACGGCCTCGTCTACGAGGTGGAGCGCCTGGAAGACCAGGAATGGGAACGCAGCTGGATGGACAACTTCCAGCCCATGCGTTTCGGCCAGCGACTGTGGATCGTGCCCAGCTGGCACGAGGCCCCGGAACCCGAGGCGGTCAATCTGCTGCTGGATCCAGGCCTGGCCTTTGGCACCGGCACCCACCCCACCACCTCGCTGTGCCTGCAGTGGCTGGACGGCGAACCGGTCCAGGGCCTGCAGGTGCTGGATTTCGGCTGCGGTTCGGGCATCCTCGCCATCGCCGCCCTGCTGCTGGGCGCCGAGCACGCCGTGGGCACCGACATCGACGTCCAGGCCCTGGAAGCCTCGCGGGAGAATGCCAATCGCAACGGCATCGACCCGGCACGCTTTCCGCTGTACCTGCCCGCCGATCTGCCAGGCGAGCCGGCTGACGTGGTGGTGGCCAACATCCTCGCCGGTCCGCTGGTCGGCCTGGCCGAGCAGATCACCCGCCTGACCCGCATCGGCGGTCGCCTGGCCCTTTCCGGCATCCTCGCCGAGCAGGCCGAGGACGTGCGCGCCGCCTATGCCGGCTGCTTCGACCTGGAACCCACCGCCACCCTGGACGGCTGGGTACGCATTAGCGGCACCCGTCGTCGCTGACCTGCGCACCGCCACCGGTCCGCTCACCCGGCGGCCCGGTGGAGGCCCTTCTTTCGCCAGGGCCTTCGGGTACACTAGCGCGCTTCACTCCCTGGCTGTCGCCTCGCCATGACCGAATCCCTCGTCGCCCAGTGTCCGCATTGCCATACCCGCTTCCGCGTCACCCAGGAACACCTGGCTGCCGCGGACGGCGACGTACGCTGTGGCGTCTGCCTGGAAGTGTTCAACGCCAGCAACCAGGCCGCACCCCTGACGGCGCCGCAGCCCATGCCCGTGCCACCTGCGCCCGTGGCCGAACCGGCGCCGACGCCCAGCGAAGCGGCCTGGCCCCATGACGAACTGGACCTGAGCCACCTGGAGCTGGACGCCGAGGTCGCCCGTCTGGGCGCCCTGGAAGAACAGCGCCGCGCGCCGATCGCGCCGGCAGCCCTGCCCGCGGAGGCAACACCTCCTGCCGTGGCCGCGCCGCGGGAAGAACCGGCACCGGTCCAGGGCCTGGCGGCCCATCGCCCCCAGGACGACGAAGACCCCTTCGAACTGCCGTCGCTCGGCGCCGCCTCCGCCGAGCGCGAACCCGAGCCGGAATCCCTACGCCTGCCGGCCGAACCCGAGGTCGAGTTCGAACCGCAGCCCGCGCCCTTGCCGCTTCCCGCCGCCGAGCCGGAACCGGAGCCCGAGCCCGCCGTGGAGGCCCGGCCGGAGCCGGACATCCCCCCCGTGCCGACGGCCGCACCGGTGGCACCGCTCGCGGCCACGCGCGCCCCGCTCAAGCCCGCCCCGGCCACGCCGCCCGCGCCCCTCACCACCGCGCCCCCGCGTGAACGCCAGGAGCCGGCACTCGGGCGGGTCGAAGCCGACGACGACGAACGCGCCGAACCCGGCCTGGGTCGGCTCGACGACTGGCAGGAGCCCGTTGCCGAACCCCTCAGCGCCGCACGCGACGGCGACGACGAGCCGCTGCCGGCCAAGGCCACGACCGCCCTGCGTAGCGAACCGGAATGGCAGGACGATCCCCTGCTGGACCTGCACGACGATCCGCTGCAGCTGGACAGCCAACCACGGCGCCCGCACTGGGGTCGCCGCCTGCTGTGGATCCTGCTCTGCCTGCTGGCGCTGCTCGGCCTGGCCGGCCAGTACGTCTATTACCACTTCGACGAACTGGCGCGGCAGGACAGCTATCGCCCGCTGTTCGTCCAGGCCTGCGCCAGCCTGGGCTGCAAGGTGCCGTCCAAGGTCGATGTCCAGCAGATCCGCAGCAGCAACCTGGTGGTACGCAGCCATCCGCAATTTTCCGGAGCCCTGCGCGTCGATGCCATCCTCTACAACCGGGCGCCCTTCTCGCAGCCCTTTCCGCTGCTGGAATTGCGCTTCGCCGACCTCAACGGCCAGTTGCTCGCCAGCCGCCGTTTCAAGCCCGGCGAGTACCTGAACGGCGAGCTCAAGGGCCAGGACGAGATGCCGCCGCAGACGCCGATCCACATCGCCCTGGACATTCTCGACCCCGGTCCGCGCGCGGTGAACTACAGCCTGAGCTTCTTCTCGCCGGAGTAGCGCCAGGGCGAATTGCTCATAAACTAGCCAACTCGCGCTTTATCCGGAGGCGGCGAGCGGGTATCATTCCCAACCCTTTTCAAGCACAGCAGCCCCTGTCCGCGGCCGGTTTCCGGCGCAGGCGGAACAGGCGCCTATTCGCCAGGGAAAAAGATATGTCGATGGTACGCATCGGCCCTTATACCTTGCCCAATCCGCTGATTCTCGCGCCCATGGCCGGGGTCACCGACCTGCCCTTCCGGCGCCTGTGCCTGGCACTCGGCGCCGGCATGGCCGTGTCGGAAATGGTGACCAGTGACGTGCGGCTCTATGACAGCCGCAAGTCGCGGCTGCGCCTGATCCACGCCAGCGAGCAGGAACCGCGCTCGGTGCAGATCGCCGGCGGCGATCCGGCAATGCTGGCCGAAGCAGCCCAGCGCAATGTCGAACTGGGTGCCCAGATCATCGACATCAACATGGGCTGCCCGGCGAAAAAGGTCTGCAACAAGGCCGCCGGCTCCGCGCTGATGAAGGACGAGGTCCTGGTGGCCGAGATCCTCGCCGCCGTGGTGGCCGCGGTAGACGTTCCGGTGACCCTGAAGATCCGCACCGGCTGGAATCCCGAGAATCGCAACGGCCTGCGCATCGCGCAGTTGGCCGAAGCCGCCGGCATCCAGGCACTGGCCGTGCACGGCCGCACCCGTGACGACAGGTTCCTGGGCGCCGCCGAGTACGACACCATCGCCGCCATCAAGCAGGCGGTCGGCATCCCGGTGTTCGCCAATGGTGACATCGACAGCCCGGAAAAGGCCCGGCGCGTGCTCGAGCACACCGGCTGCGACGGCCTGCTGATCGGCCGCGCCGCCCAGGGCCGCCCCTGGATCTTCCGCGAGATCGCCCACTACCTGGCGACCGGCGAGCACCTGGCGGCGCCGAGCGATGCCGAGGTGGAGGCCATCCTGCTGGAGCACCTCGACGCCCTGCACGCCTTCTACGGCCCGGAAATGGGCGTGCGCATCGCCCGCAAGCACGTCGGCTGGTACCTGGCCGACCGGCCGGGCGCCGCGGAATCGCGCGCCCAGTTCAACCGACTGCAAGACACCCAAGCCCAGCACGCCAGCATTCGCGCGTTCTTCGCGCAGCCCCCGATCGGGAAGCAGGTGGCATGAATTCGATGACCGAGACTTTGACTGGAACAGCGCCCGTGAGTGACAACGGCGACCTCAAGCAGCACCTGACCGCTCCCCTGCAGGAGGGCCAGACGCTGCGCGACAGCGTGGAAAAGGCGCTGCGCAACTATTTCGCCCACCTCGATGGGCAGCCGGTGACCGACGTCTACAACATGGTGCTCTGCGAAGTGGAAGCACCCCTGCTCGAAAGCGTGATGAATTACGTCAAGGGCAACCAGACCAAGGCATCGGAGATGCTCGGGCTCAATCGCGGCACCCTGCGCAAGAAGCTCAAGCAATACGACCTGCTCTGATCCGCCTCATCGCCGGCGGCCCAGGGGGCTTGACCGGCGGTCTCTCTCCTCCTGATGGACATGACCATGACCGACCAGACCTCTCGCCTCCCCGTCCGCCGTGCGCTGATCAGCGTGTCCGACAAGACGGGCGTCGTCGACTTCGCCCGTGAACTCGCGGCCATCGGCGTGGAAATCCTGTCCACCGGCGGGACCTACAAGCTGCTGCGCGACGAAGGCATCCCGGCGGTGGAAGTCGCCGACTACACCGGCTTCCCGGAAATGATGGACGGCCGCGTCAAGACCCTGCATCCGAAGATCCACGGCGGCATCCTCGGCCGCCGCGGCATCGACCACGAGGTCATGAGCGAGCACGGCATCCGCCCGATCGACCTGGTCGCGGTCAATCTCTACCCCTTCGCCGCCACCGTGGCCAAGCCCGGCTGCAGCCTGGCCGACGCCATCGAGAACATCGACATCGGCGGTCCGACCATGGTCCGCAGCGCGGCCAAGAACCACAAGGACGTCGCCATCGTGGTCAATGCCAGCGACTACGCGTCCATCCTCGACGACCTCAAGGCCGGCGGCCTGACCTATGCCCAGCGCTTCGACCTGGCGCTCAAGGCCTTCGAGCACACCGCCGCCTACGACGGCATGATCGCCAACTACCTGGGCAGCATCGACCAGCAGGCCGAGACCCTGTCCACCGAAGGCCGCGCCGCCTTCCCGCGTACCTTCAGCGCCCAGTTCATCAAGGCGCAGGACATGAGATACGGCGAGAACCCGCACCAGCAGGCGGCCTTCTATGTCGAGCACGCCAGCGAAGCCTGCGTGGCCACCGCCACCCAGCTGCAGGGCAAGGAACTGTCCTTCAACAACGTCGCCGACACCGACGCCGCCCTGGAAACCGTCAAGAGCTACGAGGAGCCGGCCTGCGTCATCGTCAAGCACGCCAACCCCTGTGGCGTGGCCGTGGCCGGCGACATCCGCCAGGCCTATGAACTGGCCTATGCCACCGACAGCGAGTCGGCCTTCGGCGGCATCATCGCCTTCAACCGCGAACTGGACGCCGAGACCGCCCGCGCCATCGTCGAGCGCCAGTTCGTCGAGGTGATCATCGCCCCGCGCGTCAGCGCCGAAGCCCGCGACGTCGTCGCGGCCAAGGCCAACGTCCGCCTGCTGGAGTGCGGCGAGTGGCCCGCCGAGCGCAAGCCCGGCCTGGACCTCAAGCGCGTCAATGGCGGTCTGCTGGTGCAGAGCCGCGACATCGCCATGATCACCGCCGCCGACCTCAAGGTGGTGACCCAGCGCGCCCCCAGCGAGCAGGAACTGCAGGACCTGATCTTCGCCTGGAAGGTGGCCAAGTTCGTCAAGTCCAACGCCATCGTCTACGCCAAGGGCCAACAGACCGTGGGTATCGGCGCCGGCCAGATGAGTCGCGTCAACTCGGCGCGCATCGCCGCCATCAAGGCCGAGCACGCCGGCCTGGCCGTGGCCGGCGCGGTCATGGCCTCGGACGCCTTCTTCCCCTTCCGTGACGGCATCGACAACGCCGCGGCCAACGGCATCACCGCGGTGATCCAGCCGGGCGGCTCCATGCGCGACGCCGAGGTCATCGCCGCCGCCGACGAAGCCGGCATCGCCATGGTCTTTACCGGCATGCGTCACTTCCGCCACTAAGGGCCCGTCACGGCGAGGCCGCACGCGCCTCGCCGTCGCTCCAATTCAAAGTGCGGACGCCACCCTGCGGCCGCCCGAGAGGAACACTGCATGAACGTACTCATCATCGGCAGCGGCGGTCGCGAACACGCCCTGGCCTGGAAGGTCGCCCAGGACACCCGGGTCACCAAGGTCTATGTGGCCCCGGGCAACGCCGGCACCGCCACCGAAGCCAAGTGCGAGAACGTCGCCCTGGACGTCCTGGCCCTGGACCAACTGGCCGACTTCGCCGCCGCCAACGTCGAGCTGACCATCGTCGGCCCCGAGGCGCCGCTGGTGGCCGGGGTGGTCGACCTGTTCCGCAGCCGCGGCCTGCCCTGCTTCGGCCCCACTGCCGGTGCGGCCCAGCTGGAAGGCTCCAAGGCCTTCACCAAGGATTTCCTGGCGCGCCACCAGATCCCCACCGCCGCCTACGCCAACTTCACCGAGGTGGAGCCGGCCCTGGCCTATCTGCGCGAGCAGGGTGCGCCGATCGTGATCAAGGCCGACGGCCTGGCCGCCGGCAAGGGCGTGATCGTCGCCATGACTCTCGCCGAAGCCGAGGACGCCGTGCGTGACATGCTTTCCGGCAATGCCTTCGGCGACGCCGGTGCCCGCGTGGTGATCGAGGAATTCCTCGACGGCGAGGAAGCCAGCTTCATCGTCATGGTCGACGGCAAGCACGTCCTGCCGATGGCCACCAGCCAGGATCACAAGCGCGTCGGCGACGGCGACAGCGGTCCCAACACCGGCGGCATGGGCGCCTATTCCCCGGCGCCGGTGGTGACCCCCGAGGTCCACGAGCGGGTCATGCGCGAGATCATCGAGCCCACCGTGGCCGGCATGGCCAGCGAAGGCAATGTCTACACCGGCTTCCTCTATGCCGGTCTGATGATCGACCAGAGCGGTGCGCCCAAGGTCATCGAATTCAACTGCCGATTCGGCGATCCCGAGACCCAGCCGGTGATGCTGCGCCTGCAGTCCAGCCTGGTGCTGCTGGTGGAGGCCGCCCTGGCCGAGGCGCTCGACAAGATCGAAGCCTGCTGGGATCCGCGTCCGAGCCTGGGCATCGTCCTGGCCGCCGGCGGCTATCCGGGCGACTACGCCAAGGGTGACGCCATCGCCGGTCTCGAAGCCGCCGCGGCCCTGCCGGGCAAGGTGTTCCACGCCGGCACCAGCCTGCGCGATGGTCAGGTCGTCACGGCCGGCGGTCGGGTGCTGTGCGCCACGGCCCTGGGCGAAACGGTCTCCGCCGCCCAGCAGAACGCCTATGCGCTGGCCCAGGAAATCTCTTGGAAGGGCTGCTTCTACCGCAGCGACATCGGCTACCGCGCCATCGCCCGCGAGCGACAGTGAAGCTCGCCTAAGGGATCAGCCTGTTACACTGTTACGTCAACAGACGTGACGGGCTGATCTATACTCGACGTCCGCATTTGCGAAGGGAACTCTCGTGCACCGGCTCTGGATCGCCATAGGCTTTGTGGTCAGCTGGCTGCTGTTGCTGCTGGTGGCCAATTCCGTGCAGGCCGAGAATTCGCCGGATGCGGGCTGGGCGCAATACGAGGACGCCACCGGCGAATTCTCGCTCGACGACGTCCGTGACCGGCTGTCCGCCTTCAAGCCGCTGACCACCGCCCGCGCCCACCGCCCCGCCGGCCCCGGGGCGCTCTGGCTGCACACCCGCATTCAGCCCGACACCCAGCAGCGCCTGCTGCGCATCATTTCGCCCAATGTCGGCTATCTGGACTTCTTCGCCTATCGCGACGACCAGTTGCTCAGCGAGATCCGCGATGGCCTGTCGCGGCCGCTGCTCAATCCGCAGCAACTCAGTCGCGACTTCGTCTTTCCGATTCCGCAGAGCGACCAGCCGCTCGACCTCTTCCTGAGATTCGAATCGCCCCAGCCGATGCGGATCGCCCTGACCCTGAGCAGCAGTGCCGAAGCAGAGGTCACCCATCGGCTGGTGATGTTCGGCGTGCTGCTCGGCTGCCTGGCCATGCTGGCGCTGTACAACGGCGCCCAGCTGCTCTACCACCGCAGTCGCGCCACCAGCGCCCTCACCCTGCTGCTGGTGATGCTGGTCTGCGTGGCCCTGAACATCTTCGGGCTGAGTAAGTTCTTCCTGGGCGGCTTCAAGGGCCAGACGCCGCTGCTGACCGATCTGTCGGTGCTGGCCTGCAGCGCCGCCGGGCTGAATTTCGTGGGGGCCTTCTTTGGCTGGCGGCGACTGCCGCTGTGGATCCGCCGCACGCTCAGGGGCCTGCTGGCGCTGGTCGCCCTGGCCGCCGTGGTGCGCATCGCCGCCGGCGAGTTCTATATCGGCGACTGGCTCATGGTGGTCAATGGTCTGGCGCTGTTCGCCTGCCTGACCATCGCCCTTGAGCGCTGGCACCAGGGTGCCCGCTATGCGCGGCTGCTGGTGGTGAGCTGCGCCCTGCTGGCCCTGGCCGGGCTGATCGCCCTGCCGATCCTGGCCGGTTACGCCAATCCGCCGGTGTGGATGGGCCGCGGCCTGATCGCCAGCTGCATGTTCAGCGGCATCCTGCTCACCCTGGCCCTGGAGGAGCGCCGTCGCTATCTGCGCGAAGAGCATTTCACCCGTACCCGTGACAGAGCGGCCAACCATGCGGAGCTCAAGGGCAAGGCCGAATTCCTTTCGCGCATCAGCCACGAGATCCGCACGCCCATGAACGGCGTGCTGGGCATGACCGAGTTGCTGCAGGGCACGGCGCTGTCGGCCAAGCAGCGCGACTATGTGCAGACCATCCACAGCGCCGGTGCCGAGCTGCTCAACCTGATCAACGAGATCATCGACATCACCCGTCTGGAAAGTGGCCAGATCGAACTGGAAGAGGTCACCTTCGACCTCAATGCCCTGCTCGACGACTGCCTGGACATCTTCCGGCCGCGCGCCGAGGAGCACCGGGTCGAACTGCTCAGCTTCATCCAGCCCCAGGTGCCCCGCCGTTTCATCGGCGATCCGACCCGCCTGCGCCAGATCCTGCTCAACCTGCTGGAAAACGCCTTCCAGCGCACCGAGGAAGGCGAGATCCTCCTGGTGATCTCCCTGGAAGAGGCCACCGGCCAGCCGCCACGCCTGCGCATCTCGGTGCAGGACAGCGGCACCCCACTGGATGCGGCCCTGAGTCGCCAGCTGCTGTCCACCCACCTCGACCGCCGCGACTTCCTCGCCAGCGACACCGACAGCCTGGATTTCGGCCTGATCATCGCCCGCCAGCTGGTGCTGCTGATGCAGGGCGACTTCGGCATCCAGAACAACGCCGAGGGCGGTTCCAGCTTCTGGATCAGCCTGCCTATCCCGGCGCAGGCGCTGGTGCTGTCGCGCGGCGACAGCGACTATCCGCTGCAGGACGTACGGGTGCTGGTGGTCGACGACAACGAGCTCTGCCGCAAGGTCCTGCAGCAGCAGTGCAGCGCCTGGGGCATGCAGGCGGTCACCGCCGCGTCCGGACGCGAAGCCCTGGCCCTGCTGCGCACCCAGTCGCACCTGCGGGAATACTTCGACGTGGTGCTGCTCGACCAGCAGATGCCGGGCATGACCGGCATGCAGCTGGCCGCGCGCATCAACGAAGACGAGAATCTCAACCACGACCTGCTGCTGATCATGCTCACCGGCCTGAGCAATGCGCCGAGCAAGGTCATCGCCCGCAACGCCGGCATCAAGCGGGTGCTGGCCAAGCCGGTGGCCGGCTATACCCTCAGGGCGACCCTGGCGGACGAGCTGTCGCGCCGCGGCCAGCGGGTCAGCGAACCCGAGCCCGAAGAACAGCCCAGCGGCATCCCCAGCGATTTCCGCGTGCTGGTGGCCGAGGACAACAGCATCTCGGTCAAGGTGATCCGCGGCATGCTGAAAAAGCTCGGCGTCGAACCCGACACCGTGAGCAACGGCCTGGAAGCCTTCGAAAAGCTCCAGCAGAACACCTACGACCTGATCCTGATGGATTGCGAGATGCCCCTGCTGGACGGCTTCGGCGCCACCCGCCGGCTACGCGCCTGGGAACAGCAGAATCATAGGTCGCGCACCCCGGTGGTGGCCCTCACCGCCCATATCCTCGCCGAGCACAAGGATCGCGCCCAGGAGGCCGGCATGGACGGCCACATGGGCAAGCCGATCGAACTCTCGCAGCTGCGCGAACTGCTGCTCTACTGGGCCGAGCGACGGCGGCTGGACGTGACCCGCGCGGGCCTCAAGGCGACTCCTTGAACCTGTCCTTGACGTAGGTGATCTCGGTCTTGCCGTGAGGCACCGGATTGCCTTCCTCGTCGAGATTGACGAAGACGATCTTGTCGATGGTGAGGATGCTCTTGCGGGTGATCTTGTTGCGCACCTCGCATCTGAGGGTGATGGAGGTACGCCCGAACTCGGTGGCGGTGATGCCCAGCTCGATGATGTCGCCCTGGCGCGAGGCGCTGATGAAGTTGATCTCGGAGATGTACTTGGTCACCACCTTGGGATTTTCCAGCTGCACGATGGCGTAGATCGCCGCCTCCTCGTCGATCCACTTGAGCAGGCTGCCGCCGAACAGGGTGCCATTGGCGTTGAGGTCTTCGGGTTTCACCCACTTGCGGGTATGGAAGTTCATCAGGGCTCCTTGAATTCCCGGGGTCTTGAGGCATCAGATCAGGGTGCGCGCGGTAGATTCCGGTCGACATGAGGCAGAGCGCCACCCTTTGGGTTTATCGCGATCCTCGTTATACTGCCCGCGCATCGCGGCCACCAGGCCGCCCCGCCTTCCGTTCGAGGGGCGCTGCAGCACGCTGCGTTATCCCATCCTAGCCGACCCGCCGCTGGCGCGGGACCCTCGGCGGGCATGACGCCAGACGTTGTCAGGCTCGAGCGGAGCGTTATCAGAACGCATCAACGGCGCCCATTCGCACCTAACGAATGGAGACTCTTCAATGAGCGCTGTCCTCACGCCTGCCGCTTTCAACGATTTCAAGGTCGCCGACATCTCCCTGGCCGACTGGGGTCGTCGCGAAGTCATCATCGCCGAATCGGAAATGCCCGCCCTCATGGGTCTGAGACGCAAGTACGCCGGCGAGCAACCCCTGGCTGGCGCCAAGATCCTCGGCTGCATCCACATGACCATCCAGACCGCCGTGCTCATCGAGACCCTGGTGGCCCTGGGCGCCGAAGTGCGCTGGTCGAGCTGCAACATCTTCTCCACCCAGGACCAGGCCGCGGCCGCCATCGCCGCCGCCGGCATCCCGGTGTTCGCCTGGAAGGGCGAGACCGAAGCCGAATACGAGTGGTGCATCGAGCAGACCATCCTCAAGGATGGCCAGCCCTGGGACGCCAACATGGTGCTGGACGACGGCGGTGACCTGACCCAGATCCTGCACGACAAGTACCCCCAGGTGCTGGAGCGCGTGCACGGCATCACCGAAGAGACCACCACCGGCGTGCACCGCCTGCTGGACATGCTCAAGGACGGCACCCTCAAGGTCCCGGCGATCAACGTCAACGACTCGGTCACCAAGAGCAAGAACGACAACAAGTACGGCTGCCGCCACAGCCTCAACGACGCCATCAAGCGCGCCACCGACCACCTGCTGTCCGGCAAGCAGGCGCTGGTGATCGGCTACGGCGACGTGGGCAAGGGCTCGGCCGCCTCGCTGCGCCAGGAAGGCATGATCGTCAAGGTCTCGGAAGTCGATCCGATCTGTGCCATGCAGGCCTGCATGGACGGCTACGAGCTGGTCTCGCCCTATGTCGACGGCCTCAACGACGGCACCGAAGCCTCCGTGGATCGCGCCCTGCTGGGCAAGATCGACCTGATCGTCACCACCACCGGCAACGTCAACGTCTGTGACGCCAACATGCTCAAGGCCCTGAAGAAGCGCGCCCTGGTGTGCAACATCGGCCACTTCGACAACGAGATCGACACCGCCTTCATGCGCCAGCACTGGGGCTGGGAAGAGGTGAAGCCGCAGGTGCACAAGATCCACCGCACCGGCCTGACCGTCGATCCGGCCAATGACGACTACCTGATCCTGCTGGCCGAGGGCCGCCTGGTGAACCTGGGCAACGCCACCGGTCACCCCAGCCGCATCATGGACGGCTCCTTCGCCAACCAGGTGCTGGCGCAGATCCACCTGTACCAGGAGAAGTTCGCCGACCTGCCGGTCGCCGAGAAGACCGCCAACGTCACCGTCATGGTCCTGCCCAAGAAGCTCGACGAAGAAGTGGCGCTGGAAATGGTGAAAGGCTTCGGTGGCGTGGTGACCCGCCTGACCGAGGCTCAGGCCAAGTACATCGGCGTGACCCAGGAAGGCCCCTTCAAGCCCGACAGCTACCGCTACTGATGGCCAGCCCCGCCCGCCAGGGCGGGGCCGCTCACGAGAGAGACGCCGTGAAACCCAGTCTGAGTTTCGAATTCTTTCCCTGCAAGACCGAAGCGGGCCACGAGAAGCTGATCGCCACCGCGCGGCAGCTGGCGAGTCATGGGCCGGAGTTCTTTTCCTGCACCTACGGCGCTGGCGGCTCCACCCGCGACGGCACCTATCGTACCGTGCGCCAGCTCAACGACGAGGTCGGGGTACCGACCGCGCCGCACCTGTCCTGCGTCGGCGACAGCAAGGCCAAGTTGCGCGAGCTGCTGCAGCAATACCGGGAAGCCGGCATCAACCGCATCGTCGCCCTGCGCGGCGACCTGCCGTCCGGCATGGGCCTGTCCGGTGGTGGCGAATTGCGTTATGCCAGCGATCTGGTCGCCTTCATCCGCGAGGAAACCGGCGATCACTTCCATATCGAGGTCGCCGCCTATCCGGAAACCCATCCGCAGGCGCGCAGCTTTACGGACGACGTGCGCAATTTCGTGTACAAGATGCAGGCCGGTGCTGACCGCGCGGTCACCCAGTACTTCTTCAACGCCGACTGCTACTTCCATTTTGTGGAACGTGTCCGCAAACTGGGAGTCGAAGCTCCAGTGATCCCTGGCATCATGCCGATCACCAACTACAGCAAGTTGGCGCGCTTCTCCGATGCCTGTGGCGCTGAACTGCCACGCTGGCTGCGGAAGCAACTGGAAGCCTACGGTGACGACACCCAGAGCATCCAGGCCTTTGGCGAAGAAGTCATGACCGCCCTCTGCGAGCGACTGCTCGAAGGCGGGGCACCCGGTGTGCACTTCTACACCCTGAACCAAGCGGAGCCGTGTATCGCCATCTGGCGAAACCTCGGTTTTTGAAGTCGGCCACGCGAACTGGCGGCGACTTCACCCAATCGTGATTACCGCTACCGGTCATCGCCCGACTCTTCATCCAGCGCAGGATGACGAGGGCGGGCGAGATGTCCGAAACCTTTTGGACGTCAACCGGAAGCGCAACCGCGCCCCCACGTCGGCGGGACGCCGACAGAGACAGGAACCCCGCATGTCCTTCATTTCCCTCGGTCTCTCCGAGGCCCTTGCCCGCGCCGTGGAAGACGCTGGCTACACGAATCCCACTCCTGTTCAGCAACGCGCCATTCCGGCCGTCCTGCAGGGTCGCGATCTGATGGTGGCTGCCCAGACCGGCACCGGCAAGACCGGTGGCTTCGCGCTACCGGTGCTCGAGCGCCTGTTTCCCAATGGTCATCCCGATGGCCGCCAGCACGTGGCCAAGCAGCCGCGCGTACTGGTCCTGACGCCGACCCGCGAACTGGCGGCCCAGGTCCACGACAGCTTCAAGGTCTATGCCCGTGACCTGCCCATGCGCAGCGCCTGCGTCTTCGGCGGCGTCGGCCTCAAGCCGCAGGTCACCGCCCTGGCCAAGGGCGTCGACGTGCTCGTCGCCTGCCCGGGGCGTCTGCTGGACCTCGCCGGTCAGCAGAGCGTCGATCTGTCCGCCGTCGAGATCCTGGTGCTGGACGAAGCCGACCGCATGCTCGACATGGGCTTCATCCACGACGTCAAGAAGGTCCTGGCCCGTCTGCCGGCCCGCCGCCAGAACCTGCTGTTCTCGGCCACCTTCTCCAAGGACATCACCGACCTCGCCGGCAAGTTGCTGCAGGATCCCGAGCGGATCGAGGTCACCCCGCCGAACACCACCGTCGAGCGCATCGAGCAGCGGCTGTTCCGCATCCCCGCCAATCAGAAGCGCGCCCTGCTCGCCCACCTGATCACCCTGGGTGCCTGGGAACAGGTGCTGGTGTTCACCCGCACCAAGCACGGCGCCAACCGCCTGGCCGAGTACCTGAACAAGCATGGCCTGCCGGCCGCGCCGATCCATGGCAACAAGAGCCAGAACGCTCGCACCAAGGCCCTGGCCGACTTCAAGAGCAACGAGGTTCGCGTCCTCGTCGCCACCGACATCGCCGCCCGCGGCCTGGACATCGACCAGTTGCCCCACGTGGTCAACTTCGAGCTGCCCAATGTCGAGGAAGACTATGTCCACCGCATCGGCCGTACCGGTCGGGCCGGGCGTAGCGGCGAAGCCATCTCCCTGGTTTCGCCCGACGAAGAGAAACTGCTCAAGGCCATCGAGCGTCTGACCAAGCAGAGCATCCCCGACGGCGACATGCAGGGTTTCGATCCGCAGTCCGTGCCGCCGGAGCAGCCGGAAGTGCGCGCGCCGCGCGAGCCGCGTGGCAAGCCGCAGCAGAATCGCCAGAAGAAGGCCGACAAGCCGGCGCGCAGCGAAGGCAAAGGCCAGAATCAGGGCCAGGGCCAGAACCAGGGCAAGGCCGCCAGTGGCGAGCAGTCCGGTGCCCAGCCCCAGGGCGAGCGCAAGGGCCGTACCCGCAATCGTCGCGACCGCCGTGATCGCGATGACGCCGGTCAGACCAACGCGCAACCCGGCCAGGCCGCGGCCCAGCAGCCGCGCAATCGTGATCCGGAAGAATTCCTGGACGACGATTACGATAACTTCGGCAACAGCGTCGACTACGTCAGCCCCTACCAGGGCAAGGGTCGCAACGGCCAGCGCCGTGGCAACGGCGGCAACGGTGCCCGTCCGGCAGCCGCGAGCAGCAATGGTCAGCAGCCCCGTCAGGGTCAGGGCGCTGCCCGCGCCCAGCGTGGCCAGCAACAGCAGCAGCCCGGCAAGCGCCGTGGCCAGAATGGCCAGCCCCGCGCCGCCCGCCCCTACGAGGCCGCACCCAGCGAGCCGCGTGCCTATGCCCAGGAAGAGCGGGCATCGAGCAAGCCGCAACCGAAGATCGTGCACAAGCCGTCGCGTGCCGACCGCCTGCCGACCCTGGAGCAGCTGGAAGACCTGCCGAGCCGGCCGCGCAGCGAGAAGCCCGCGCTGCTGACCCGCAACCGCGAAGCCTGATGAAGTGCGGGCCGCTCAGGCGGCCCGAACTCCAGGCAAAAAGAAACCCCGCCTTGGCGGGGTTTCTTTTTGGCCGTGGCAGATCAGGCGTGCGCGGCGCGCAGGGCGTCGATATAGGGCTCGGCCTGGCGATGGCTGCGGATCAGCTCGATGAAGTCTTCACCCTGATCGTTACGGGCATCCAGATCATAGCCGGCCTCGACGAAGAAGCCGACGAAGCGCTCGAAATCGTCCGGACGCAGACCGCGATAGGCCTTGACCAGCTTGTGCAGAGACGCGGGGGTATCGTCCGCCGGCTCGACCGCGAGAAACAGCTTGATCTGCTCGTCGCTGATCTCTTCACCGATGACCTGCTTTTTATCCTTGCGCATCCTTTGGCTACCTGTGCTGGGGGATTCTTTGGAGAAAAGAGGACCGATTCTAACCCCGCCCCTCGCCTGCCCGCCAGTGACAAAGCCAGGGCAATACCGCGACCCCGATCAAAAGTTCAATCGAATTGAGCGCGCATCCAGCGGCGATAGCGCTCGGCATCGGTGGCGCCTTCCAGCGGTGCCCAGTCGGGTCGCTCACCTTCGCCCAGAGGCACGAAGGGCCCTGCCTTGCATTCGAAGAACAGGCAGTCGCCCTCCAGGGCAACCAGCGCATGGTAGTGCCCGGGGGCGAGATCGACGCCCGGGCAACCGGCGCGCTGGGACAACTCGCGGCGCAGCAGCACCTGCCCTTCTTCGCTGAAGGTCAGCAGCCCGAGTCGGCCCTGCAGCACCAGCAGACTCTCGGCCTTGTGCGGATCCAGGTGGCGATGGGGCGGGATGTAGCTGTCCTCGCACATCCCCACCACCAGGCGATGGCAGGGCTCGTCCATGGCGTGCAGGTTGTGATGGGCACGGCGGCGCGGACTGGCCGCCGCCTGCCTGAGCAGGTCGGCGAACAGCGCCTGATCGAACAGCCGGGCGGTCACAGTCCCTTCACGGCGAAGATGCCGGGCGCATTGCGCCAGTAGCCCTTGTAGTCCATGCCGTAGCCGAAGATGTAGCGATCGATGCAGGGCAGGCCGACATAGGTGGCTTGCAGGCCCTTGACCTTGCGGTCGTGGGTCTTGTCGATCAGCACCGCGGTATGGACCTCGCGGGCGCCGGCATGGCGGCAGAAGTCGATGATGGCCTTGAGGGTGTGGCCCTCGTCGAAGATGTCGTCGACGATCAGGACGTCGCGGTCGATGAAGGACACCTCGGGCTTGGCCTTCCAGAACAGCTCGCCGCCAGTGGTCTCGTTGCGATAGCGGGTGGCGTGCAGATAGGACATTTCCAGCGGGAAATTCAGCCGGGTGGCCAGCTTGCCGGTCAGGATCAGGCCGCCATTCATGACGCAGAAGACCACCGGATTGCGCTCGGCGAGATCGGCGGTGATGGCCGCGGCGATCCGGTCGATGGCCGCTTCGACCTGGGCTTCGTCATACAGGCAATCGGCTTCCTGCATGACCTGGCGGATGTGGGCGAGATCGGCGGACATGGGGCTTCTCCGGGGGACGGGGCGCCTGCGGGGTGGTTGGCGCGGATAAAAGGCGGCAAAGGTACAGACACCGCGGACCGATCTCAAGCGCCGCCAGGCGGCTACTATTGTCGCAGGGTACTGCCCACCTCGAGCCGGATGCTTTAATGTACCGCGGTTTTTTTGTGCGCCTGCCCTTCCTGCGGCAGGCCTTCGGGCCGCCGGTCGTACCGAAACCGCCCTCGATCCGCTGCCCTACCGTCTCTGGAGAATCCCATGCCCGTCCACGAAATCCGCCACCCGCTCATCCGTCACAAGCTCGGTCTGATGCGGCGCGCCGACATCAGCACCAAGAACTTCCGTGAACTGGCCCAGGAAGTCGGTGCCCTGCTGACCTACGAGGCGACCAAGGACCTGCCGGTGGAAGAGGTGGACATCGAGGGCTGGTGCGGCACCGTCAAGGTGGAAAAGATCTCCGGCAAGAAGGTCACCGTGGTGCCCATCCTGCGCGCCGGCATCGGCATGCTCGACGGCGTGCTCAGCCTGATCCCCAGCGCCCGGGTCAGCGTGGTCGGCCTTGCCCGCAACGAATCCACCCTGCAGGCCCACACCTACCTGGAAAAGCTGGTGGGGGAACTGGACCAGCGCCTGGCCATGATCATCGATCCCATGCTGGCCACCGGCGGCTCCCTGATCGCCACCATCGACCTGCTGAAGAAGGCCGGGGCCAAGGAAATCCGCGCCCTGGTGCTGGTCGCGGCGCCCGAGGGCATCGCCGCGGTCGAGCAAGCCCATCCGGACGTGCGCCTCTACACCGCCTCCATCGACGAGCGCCTCAACGAGCATGGCTACATCCTGCCGGGCCTGGGCGATGCCGGTGACAAGATCTTCGGCACCAAGCAGAAGGACGCCTGAGCGTGACCGCGCGGGAACCGCTCTGGCGGGAGATCCTGGTCGGCGCCCAGATGCTCTTCGTGGCCTTTGGCGCCCTGGTGCTGATGCCGCTGATCACCGGCATGGACCCCAATGTGGCCCTCTTCACCGCAGGCTTCGGCACCCTGCTGTTCCATCTGGTCACCGGCCGTCAGGTCCCGGTGTTCCTGGCGTCGAGCTTTGCCTTCATCGCCCCGATCATCGCCGCCAAGGCCGAATTCGGCCTGCCGGCGGTGCTGGGCGGCGTGGTGGCGGCCGGCTTCGTCTACACCTTCCTGGGGCTGGCGGTGAAGCTGCGTGGCGTGGGCTTCATCGACCGCCTGCTGCCGCCGGTGGTGATCGCCCCGGTGATCATTTCCATCGGCCTGGGCCTATCGCCGGTGGCGGCCAACATGGCCATGGGCAAGGCCGGTGACGGCAGCGCCCAGCTGGTGCCCTATGCCACGGCGATGATGATCTCCATGCCGGCGCTGGTCACCACCCTGCTGGTGGCCATCTACGGCAAGGGCATGTTCCGCCTGGTGCCCATCCTCGCCGGGGTCTTCGTCGGCTACGCGCTGGCCTTCGTCTTCGGCATCGTCCATACCGAGGGCATCGGCGCTGCGCCCTGGCTGGCGATCCCGGCCTTCGTCGCACCGGAATTCCACTGGGGCGCCATCCTGTTCATGGTCCCGGTGGCCCTGGCGCCGGCCATCGAGCATGTCGGCGGGGTGATTGCGGTGGGCGGGGTGACCGGCAAGAACTACCTCAAGCAACCCGGTCTGCACCGCACCCTGCTGGGTGACGGCCTGGCCACCTCCTCCGCCGGCCTGTTCGGCGGACCGCCCAACACCACCTACGCCGAGGTGACCGGCGCGGTGATGCTGACCAAGAACCACAATCCGCGGGTCATGCTGTGGGCGGCGGGCTTCGCCATGGTGCTGGCTTTCGTCGGCAAGTTCGGCGCGGCGCTGCAGACCATCCCGGTGCCGGTCATGGGCGGCATTCTCTGCCTGCTGTTCGGCTCCATCGCGGTGGTGGGGCTGAACATCCTGATCCGCCATCAGGTGGATCTGTCCGAGGCGCGCAACCTGGTGATCGTCTCGGTGACCCTGGTGTTCGGCATCGGCGGCATCGTCTTCGGCAACGGCGAGATCGGCCTCAAGGGCATCTCCCTCTGCGGCCTGATCGCCATCGGCCTCAACCTGGTCCTGCCCGGGCACAACGCCTGGAAGAAGGACGCCGAGCCGCCTGAGCGTCCGCTGCTATGACGGCACCCCTCCAGATGCCGGCCTAGGCCGGCATCTTGGGTTGCTCGATGGGCTGCGGCGGCAGCTCCGCCACCTCTTCGCACAGTTCCACCAGCGCCTGCGCCCAGGCCGGGTTGTCGTTGACGCAGGGGATCAGCACCAGCTCCCGGCCACCGGCTTCGATGAACTGCTCGCGCCCGCGATCGCCGATCTCTTCCAGTGTCTCGATGCAGTCGGCGACAAAGGCCGGGCACATCACCAGCAGGCGCTTCACGCCGGCCTTGGCCAGCTCGTCCAGCCGCGCCTCGGTGTAGGGCTCGATCCACTTGTCCTTGCCCAGCCGTGACTGGAAGGACACCGACCACTTGCCATCGGGAATGCCCAGGCGCCGGGCCACCAGCTCGGCGGTGCGCTGGCACTGGCTGCGATAGCAGACGGCCAGGGCCTTGGCGCTGACCTTGCTGCTGTCGGGCGCGCGCAGGTCGTGGCTGCGATCCTTGACCAGCTTGCGGATGTGCCGCTCGGGCAGGCCGTGGAAGGACAGCAACAGGTGGTCGTAGGGCTCCTCGAGATAGGGCTCGACGCTGGCCGCCAGCGCCGCCTGGTATTCCGGACGATCGTAGAAGGGCGGCAGGATCTTCAGCGTCAGCGGCAGCTGATGGGCCTCGATCACCCGCCGTGCCTCGACGATGGCGGTGGTGGTGGTGCTGTCGGCGAACTGCGGATAGAGCGGCGCATAGGTCACTTCGCGGATGCCCTGGCTGGCCAGGCGCTTGAGCACCGATTCCACCGAAGGCTCGCCGTATCTCATGCACAACTCCACCGGACCGTGGCGCCAGAGGGGCCGCACGGCCTCCTGCAGGCGGCGGCTGAGCACGATCAGCGGCGAGCCGTCGTCCCACCATATCGACTCATAGGCCTCGGCCGAGGCGGCGGGTCGCTTGATCAGCACCAGGGACACCAGCAGACGGCGCAGCGGCCAGGGCAGATCGACCACATAGGGGTCCATCAGGAACTGGTTCAGATAGCGCTTCACGTCGGGGACGTGGGGCGAATCGGGCGAACCCAGGTTGGCGAGCAGCAGAGCGTTGGTAGTCATCGTGAATCCTTGGCAGCGAGCAGGTCGGCCAGGGCCGCGTCCAGCTCGGGATAGCGAAAGACATACCCGGCCGCGAGCAGGCGCTCGGGTCGGGCGCGCTGACCACCCAGCAGGAGGATGGACAGCTCTCCCATCAAGCGCAGGGCGAAGGCGGGAATCAGCAATCGCGCCGGGCGCCGCAAGGCCCGCCCCAGCGCTTCGGTGAACTCGCGGTTGCGGACCGGCTGGGGGGCACAGAGATTATAGGGACCCTGGGCGTCGCTTCGGTTGAGAAGAAAATCGATGGCCCCGATTTGATCCTGTAAATGAATCCAGGGCATCCATTGGCGTCCGCTGCCCAGGCGCGCGCCCAGGCCGAAGCGGAAGGGCGGCAGCAGGCGCAGCAGAAAGCCGTCGTCGGCGGCCAGTACCAGGCCGGTGCGCAGGTTGACCACGCGGATGCCCAGTTGCTCGGCCTCGTTGGCGATCTGCTCCCAGGCCAGGCACAGCTCGCCAGCGAAGTCGGGGCCGGCCAGGCTGTCGGCCTCGCTCACCGGTTTTTCGCCGCTGTCGCCATAGAAGCCGGTGGCCGAGCCGGAGAGCAGGACCGCGGGTTTCTGCGGGCGCCCGCGCAGCCACTCGATCAGGCGCTCGGTGGTGCCGATGCGGCTCTGCCAGAGTTCGGCCTTGCGACTGCGGGTCCAGGGCTTGTCGGCGATGGGCGCGCCGGCCAGGTTGACCACCGCGTCCAGGTGTTCGTCGCCCAGCGCGTCCAGCTGGGCGATACCGCGCACGCCGGGTCCGCATTCGCGCGTCACCCGCGCCGGATCGCGGCTGAGCACGGTGAGCTGGTGCCCGGCAGCCGCCCATTGGCGGCACAGCGCGCGGCCGATCAATCCGGTGCCACCTGTCAGCAGGATATGCATGTCGTCACTTCCTTCTCGTATTGCCCTGCCGCCCGTATGCATCTGAACGAAGGGAAGAGGATTGTTTGGTATGGTCGTGGGTCGAAAGATCCAGAACGGTTGCCAGTCGTAGCCGTAGAGCCCTTGCGCGCGCAAACGTTCGACAAGGGCGAATCGTCAGACAAGCGAGGTCCATCATGACTGCCCCCATCGCCATCGTTGGCGCAGGAATAGCCGGACTTGCCGCGGCCCAGACGCTGATTCGCGCCGGGCAGCAGGTCCAGATCTTCGACAAGAGCCGCGGCAGCGGCGGCCGCATGGCCAGCAAGCGCAGCGAAGCCGGTGCCCTGGACCTGGGCGCCCAGTATTTCACCGCCCGCGACCGGCGCTTCATCGACGCCCTCAACGAATGGCGGCGAGCCGGTTGCGCGGCCGAATGGAATCCGGTGCTCTACCAGTATCGCGACGGGCGCCTGAGTCCCTCCCAGGACGAGCAGCCGCGCTGGGTCGGGGTGCCGCGCATGAGCGCCATCACCCGCCACCTGCTGGCCGATCTGCCGGTCACCTTCGACTGCCGCATCACCGAGGTCTTTCGCGGCGCCCAGCACTGGCACCTGCTGGACGCCAGCGGCGAGACCCACGGCCCCTTCGCCCAGGTCGTCATCGCCATGCCGGCGCCCCAGGCCACCGCCCTGCTCTCCAGCGTGCCCAAGCTGGCGGCCACCGTGGCCGGCGTCAGCATGGAACCGACCTGGTCGGTGGCCCTGGCCTTCGCCACGCCCCTGCAGACCCCGGTGGAAGGCTGCTTCGTGCAGGGCAGCGAACTGGACTGGCTGGCGCGCAATCGCTGCAAGCCCGGGCGCGACACCACCCTGGACACCTGGGTGCTGCACGCCACCAGCGCCTGGAGCAAGGCGCACATCGATGCCTCCAAGGACGCGGTGATCGAACGTCTGCACGGCGCCTTCGCCGAGCTGATCGGCTGTCCGCTGCCGGCGCCGGCCTTTACCCTGGCCCATCGCTGGCTCTATGCACGCCCCGCGCAACCTCACCAGTGGGGCGCCCTGGCCGACCCCGACATGGGCGTCTTCGTCTGTGGCGACTGGTGCTCCAGCGGGCGGGTGGAAGGGGCCTGGTTGAGTGGTCATGAGGCTGCGCAGCAGCTCCTGAGCAGTCTGGATTAAGCGACGAAGCGCACGCCGTCTGTAACCTGCGGCGAATCTTTTGCCGCAGCCCCCTGTCGAAAGTTGCACCAAACTTGTACAAATAGGAAAACCTTGTACAAGAAAATACACGACAGGGGATCTCCATGCTTGCCAACTCCTCCTCCAGCCTGCCCCGCCCGCGCCTGGGCATCAGTGCCTGCCTGCTGGGTGACGAAGTCCGCTATAACGGTGGACACAAGGAATCCCGGCTCTGCAGCCAGACCTTCGCCGAGCACTTCGACTTCGTCCGGGTCTGCCCGGAAATGGCCATCGGCCTCGGCACGCCACGCGAACCCATCCGCCTGGTGGGCGACTCCCAGGCGCCGCGCGCGGTGGGCACCGTCGACCCCAGCCTCGACGTGACCGCCGCCCTGACCGGCTACGGGGAAAAGATGGCGGGCGAGCTCACCGACCTGTCCGGCTTCATCTTCATGCAGAAATCGCCTTCCTGTGGCATGGAAAGGGTCAAGGTCTATCACGCCAATGGCCAGGGCAGCGAAACCGACGGTCGCGGCCTGTTCGCCGCCGCCATCATGCGTCTACGACCGGACTTGCCGGTGGAAGAAGCCGGGCGCCTGAATGATCCGGTGCTGCGGGAAAACTTCGTCACCCGCGTCTTCGCCCACGCTCATTGGCTGCAGCTCATGCAACAAGGCCTGACGGCACGTGCCCTGCTGTCCTATCATTCGCGCTACAAGTACCAACTCATGGCCCATGATGCCCACCGGGCCCGGGCGCTTGGTCAGTTGGTCGGCAGCATCGGCCAGCGCAATCTGGACGAGCTGGGACAGGAGTATTTCAGTGGCCTGATGGCTGCACTGAAAAAGTGCGCTACCCGTGGTACTCACTGCAATGTGCTCTATCATCTATTCGGTTATCTGCGTCGGGTCCTGAGCGACAGCGAGAAGCAGGAAATGCAACAGCTCATCGAGCAGTACCACGAGGGCGTCGTTCCTCTGGTCGTGCCCCTAACGCTGCTCAAGCACCACTTCCGCCAGCATCCGGATCGTTATGTGAACGAGCAGGCCTATCTCCAACCGCACCCCGAACGCCTGAGTCTGCGAAATGCCATCTAGCGCCTCTCCCTTGCCTTCGTCGTCCAACGCCGAAGAGCAGGACTACCAGTCCGCTCTCCATGAGGGCTGGCTGCCCATCCGGGAAATCGCCCGGCGCACCGGCGTGAACGCCGTGACGTTGAGGGCCTGGGAGCGGCGCTATGGCTTGCTGGTGCCCAAGCGCACCCCCAAGGGCCATCGGCTGTACAGCGAGGCCCATGTGGTCCGGGTGCAGCAGATCCTCGCCTGGATCGCCCGCGGCGTGGCGGTCAGCCAGGTCAAGGGACTGCTCGACGAACAGCGGCCCGCCGCGGTACCTAGCGACACGCCTTGGCAGGGCATCCATCAGGAGATGATGGACGCCATCGGCCGGCTGGCCTCGCGCGCCCTGGACGAAGCCTACAATCGCGCCGCCTCGCTCTATCCCCCGCGGGTGCTGCTGGACCAGTTGCTCTGGCCGCTGCTGCGGGAACTGGAGCGCCTGAGCCAGGCCACCGACGATGGCCGCTTGCAACAGGTGTTCTTCCAGTCCTGGCTGCGCAGCAAGCTGGGCGCGCGGATCTACCACAGCCAGCACAGCCTGAGAGGCGCCCCCCTGGTGCTGCTCAATCTTGACGACACGCCGATTAACGTGTCCCTGTGGCTCTGCGCCTGGCTGATCAGCGCCGCCGAGTGCCCGGTCGAGATCGTGGAATGGGCGGTCCCCGCGGGCAATCTGGATCGCCTGGTCGAGCAGCTGGAGCCCCGCGCGCTGGTGCTCTGCCGTGACAGTCGACCCGACAGCGAGCTGCGCCGCCAGCTGCAGACCTTCGCCAACCGCCATGCCCGCCCCTGCCTGACCCTGGGCGCTCTGGGCGAATCCCTCACCGCCGACGCCGCACCGGCGCGCAGCCCGGGGGAGGCCTTCGATCGCCTGCAGAGTGCCGGCCTCCTGCGCCAGGATCGCCATGCATGAGTCAGCTCGTCTGGTTTCGTACCGACCTGCGCACCCTCGATCATCCCGCTCTCCACGCCGCCGCCGAACAGGGTCCGGTGGTGGCCGTCTTCCTGCTGAGCCCTGCCCAGTGGCAGGAACATGACGAGGCGGCGGTCAAGGTCGATTTCTGGCTGCGCAATCTCGCCGAACTGGGCAAGACGCTCGGTTCTCTCGGTATCCCCCTGCTGGTGCGTAGCGCCGAGCGCTGGGAACAGGCACCCCAGGTGTTGCTCGAGCTGGCCAGGGAACTGGACCTCGAACACCTGCACTTCAATGACGAATACGGGGTCAACGAAGCCGCGCGCGACGACGCCGTGGCTGAAGCCTTCGAAGCGGCGGGGCTGACGGCCCATCGCTATCTGGACCAGACGCTGTTCGCGCCGGGTACGGTGCTGACCAAGAGCGGCGGCTATTTCAAGGTCTTCGGCCAGTTCAGGAAGACCTGCCTGGCACGCCTGGAAACCGGTCTGCCGACGCCCCTGCCCGCTCCCGGCAAGCAGAAGAAAAGTCTGGTCCAGGCGGATGACCTGCCCACCTCGGTCGCTGGCTTTGCGGCCATCTCGCTCGAGGTGCAACAGCTGTGGCCGGCCGGTGAAGAGGCCGCCCTGCAGCGTCTGCAGGCCTTTATCCAGGACGACCTGGAGGACTATCACCAGGCGCGGGACATTCCCTCCACACCCGGTACCAGCCGGTTGTCCGCCTACCTCAACGCCGGCGTGCTGACGCCCCGGCAGTGCCTGCAGGCGGCGGTCCGCGCCAATGACGGCCTGCTCAGCGGCGGCAAGCAGGGGGCGGCCACCTGGATCACCGAGTTGCTCTGGCGCGAATTCTATCGCCACGTACTGGTGGGCTATCCCTGGGTTTCGCGGCACCAGCCGTTCAACCGGGACCTGGCCGCCCTGCCCTGGCGTGACGACCGCGAAGGCCTCGACGCCTGGCAGCAGGGGCGCACCGGGATTCCCATCATCGATGCCGCCATGCGCCAGCTCCTGCAGACCGGCTGGATGCACAATCGCATGCGCATGCTGACCGCCATGTTTCTCTGCAAGAATCTGCTGATCGACTGGCGTGAAGGTGAACGCTGGTTCATGCAGCACCTCATCGACGGCGACCTGGCCTCCAACAACGGCGGCTGGCAGTGGAGCGCCTCCACCGGTACCGATTCGGTGCCCTATTTCCGGGTGTTCAATCCCCATACCCAGGCGCTCAAGATCGATGCCCGGGGCGATTATGTGCGCACCTGGATACCGGAGCTGGCCGACCTCAAGGGCAAGGCCGTGCACACCCCCGGGGGCCGCTACCTGACGCCGCTGGTGGACCTGGGCGAGAGTCGCCAGCGCGCCCTGGCCGCCTACCGCGGCATGGCGCGCAAGACGGAAACGGAAAAGCCGGACTAGGTCCGGCTTTTTTCATAGCAGCCCTGGATCAGAGGGTATGGCTGTAGAACAGCGCATAGGACTCGATGCCATCGTTGGGCTGCTTGATGCCGGCGTTGGAATAGTGGGTCGCGCGGATGCCGACGCGCTGGGTGTCGCCGAACTTCAGGCCCAAACCGATGCGGTCTTCGAAGTTGAAGGCCGAACCCAGGTCCTGTTCGCCGACCTTGGTGCTGGAGAAGACCGAGACGCCGATACCGGCCTCGACAAAGGGCTTCACCTGACCCTGGCCGAATTCGTAGACGAACACCGGGGCGAAGGACAGCGAATGCTGGTCGGAAGAATGGCCGTTGTCACCTTCCCAGTAGGTGTAGCCCGCATCCCAGTAACCGGTCAGGCGGCCGGTGGAGCTCTGCCACCAGCTCTTGTCCCAGTTCCAGCCGGCACCGATGCGGTAGGTCATGCCGCTCTGGCTGGTGGCGCCGACTGCCCCGGTGATTTCCACAGCCTGTGCCGCTGCCACGCCACCCAGCGAAAGCGCGGCGGCTACTGCGAGGGAAAGCAATTTGTTCATGAGAGTGCCCTTATGGATGTTTCTAGTTTTTACGAACCGCCAGCATTGACCCCTAAGTCGTGAAGGTGTTCACAGGCTGGGACATTTTTACCTACAAGGTCGGATGCTAGTCGCTGGACAGGCATTTGGCGAGCAAAACCCTGGCGGAAAAGTCAGACGAACGCCTTTACCTCGGCACCTGCCGGCCAGAGTTGCGGCAGTACCGCCTCCAGGTCGGCGGGCTCGCCGGACGTCCAGATCCGCGTCAGGCCGGCGGGTCCGCGAGCCAGGCGATTGTCCCGCGCCAGCAGACTCTGCAGGCGCCGGGCCACGGCGGCGCCGGTGTCCACCAGGATGATTTCCGGCGGCACCAGTTCGGCCAGCAAGGGGCGCAGGAAGGGATAGTGGGTGCACCCCAGGATCAGGGTGTCGCACTCTGCCGTCAGCAGCGGCTCGAGAAAACCCTGCAGCAGGCGCCGGGTCTCGGGACCGTGCAGATCGCCGCGCTCGACCTGCTCCACCAGTCCCGGGCAGGGCTGGGTGAGAACCTGGACGCCCAGGGCGAATCGGTCCAGCAAGGCCGCGAACTTGGCGCTCTGCAGCGTACCCGTGGTCGCCAGCACCCCGACCCGGCCATTGCGGGTGGCGGCGGCCGCCGGCTTCACCGCCGGCTCCATGCCGACGATGGGCCAGCGGGGATAGCGTTCGCGCAGATCGGCCACCGCCGCCACGGTGGCGGTGTTGCAGGCCACCACCAGGGCCTTGGCACCCTGGGCGTGCAGCCGCGCCGCGATCAGCTGGCAGCGCTCGCGGATGAAGGCGGGGGTCTTTTCCCCATAGGGGATATGGCCGCAGTCGGCGATGTAATGCAGGGTTTCCGCTGGCAACAGCTGGCGGATCTCCGCCAGCACCGACAGGCCGCCGACGCCCGAGTCGAAGACTCCGACCGGCGCCTCGTCAGCCATGGCGGGCGCCGCACACCGGGCAACCCGGATCGCGCTTGACGCGCAATTCGCGGAAGCGACTGCTCGCGGCATCCACCAGCAGCAGTCGTCCCACCAGCGGCTCGCCGAAGCCGGCCAGCAACTTGAGGGCTTCCAGTGCCTGCAGACTGCCCACCAGGCCCACTACCGGACCAAGCACCCCGGCTTCGCTGCAACTGAGTTCGGCTTCGCTGCCCTCGCCATAGAGGCAGTGATAGCAGGGACTGTCGGCACGACGCGGATCGAAGACGCTGAGCTGGCCTTCCAGGCGAATGGCCGCGCCACTCACCAGCGGCCGCCCGGCGGCGACGCAGGCGGCGTTCACGGCCGCGCGGGTGGTGAAGTTGTCCGAGCAGTCCAGCACCAGGTCCACCGCGGCGATGCGCGCCGCCAGGCTGTCGGCGTCCAGCGCCTCGCGCAGCGGCACCAGGCGCACCTCGGGATTGAGCGCCGCCAGCCGCTGCAGGGCGGAATCCACCTTGCCCTGGCCGATGCGGCTCTCGTCATGCAGCACCTGGCGCTGCAGGTTGCTCAGGTCCACCTGGTCGAAGTCGGCCAGGTGCAATTCGCCGACGCCGGCGGCAGCCAGGTAGAGCGCCACCGGCGACCCCAGACCGCCGAGGCCGACGATGAGCACTCTGGCGTCCTTCAGTCGCAATTGTCCGGCGATATCCACCTGGGCCAGCAGGATCTGCCGGCTGTAGCGCAGCAGTTCGCCGTCGCTCAGCATGGCCAGCGGCCTCCGCTGATGCGCGCGTGACCGCCCAGGTCCTGGCGACTCTCGACCTCGATGAAGCCCTGGCGGACCAGCAGTTCGCGTACCGCGGCGGCCTGGTCGAAGCCGTGCTCCAGCCACAGCCAGCCACCCGGCTGCAGGTGCGCGGGCGCCGCCGCGATCAGCTCGCGGATGTCGTCCAGGCCATCGGCGCCGGCCACCAGGGCGCTGCGCGGTTCGAAGCGCACATCGCCTTCGTCGAGATGGCGATCGCTGCCGGCGATATAGGGCGGATTGCTGACGATCAGCTCGAAACGCTGTCCGGCGAGGGCGGCGAACCAGTGACTCTGCTGGAAGCCGACGTTGCCCAGCCGCAGGCGCTGGGCGTTGCGCCGGGCCAGTTCCACCGCCGCCGGGATGCGATCCACGCCGCTGACCTGCCAGCGCGGTCGTTCATGGGCCAGGGCCAGGGCGATGGCACCGGTACCGGTGCCCAGATCCAGCACCCGCACCTCGTCGGCCAGGGGCAGCGCCAGGGCGGTTTCCACCAGCACCTCGGTGTCGGGACGCGGGATCAGGGTATCGGGGCTGACCTCCAGGTCCAGCGACCAGAAGCCCTGCTGGCCGAGGATATAGGCCACCGGCTCGCCCTGCCGGCGGCGTTCGAGATCGGCCTGGAACCGTGCCAGGGCCTCGCGCGGCACCAGCTTTTCCGGCCAGGTGCGCAGGTAGCTGCGTGGCTTGTCCAGGGCGGCCGCCAGCAGCAATTCCACGTCGAGGCGGGCGCTGGGCGAATCCGGCAACTGGCTTTCGCGCACCAGGGCGCCGATGGTGGCCATGGTTCAGTCTCCCAGGGCCGCCAGCTGGTCGGCCTGGTATTCCTGCAGCAGCGGGTCGATGACCTGCTGGACGTCGCCGTTGACCACCTCGCCGAGGGAATAGAGGGTCAGGTTGATGCGGTGATCGGTCACCCGCCCCTGGGGGAAGTTGTAGGTGCGGATGCGCTCGGAGCGGTCACCCGACCCCACCAGCAGCCGGCGGGTGTCGGACATTTCCTTGTGCGCCGCCGCGTCCTGCTGGTCGTTGAGCTTGGCCGACAGCCAGGCCATGGCCTTGGCGCGGTTCTTGTGCTGGGAGCGTTCCTCCTGGCACTCCACCACGATGCCGGTGGGCAGGTGGGTGATGCGCACCGCGGAGTCGGTCTTGTTGACGTGCTGACCGCCCGCCCCGGAGGAGCGATAGGTGTCGACGCGCAGATCGGCCGGATTGATCTCGATGGCCTGCTGCTCGTCAGGCTCGGGCAGCACCGCCACGGTACAGGCCGAGGTGTGGATGCGGCCCTGGGACTCGGTTTCCGGCACCCGCTGCACCCGGTGCGCGCCGGACTCGAACTTGAGCTTGGCGTAGACGTTGTCGCCCTCGACCCGGGCGATGACCTCCTTGAAGCCGCCGTGCTCGCCCTCGTTTTCCGAGAGCACTTCCAGTCGCCAGCCCTGGCGTTCGGCATAGCGCGAATACATGCGGAACAGATCGCCGGCAAAGATCGCCGCCTCGTCGCCACCGGTACCCGCGCGGATTTCCAGGAAGACGTTGCGGCCGTCGTTGGGATCGCGCGGCAGCATCATGCGCTGCAACTCGTCTTCCAGTTCCTGCAGGCGCGCCTTGGCGGTGCCGACCTCTTCCTCGGCCATCTCGCGCAGATCCGGATCGCTGTCCTTGAGCAGCGCCTGGGCGCCCTCCAGGTCGGCCTGCACCTTGCGGTATTCGGTGAACGCCTGACTGACCGGCTCGAGTTCGGCGTATTCCTTGGAATAGGCGCGGAACTGGGTCTGGTCGCTGATGACTTCGGCGTCGCCCAACAGCGCGGTCAGCTCCTCGAAGCGGTCCTGCAGACCGTCGAGCTTGTGCAACAGAGAGGTCTTCATGTCTTGTCCAAACCCTCGTCGAGGGCGAAGAGTTCCTGAGCCAGGGTCAGCGCGTCGACGCGTCCCTCGGCGGATAGTTTCTTGAGCTGCACGCTCGGTGCATGCATCAGCTTGTTGGTGAGGCTGCGCGCCAGGGCGGCCAGGGCTTCCTGGGGATCGGCGCCATTGGCCAGCTGGCGCTGGGCGCGAGCCAGTTCGTCGTCGCGGATCTGCTCGCCCTGCTGGCGATAGGCGCGGACCACGTCCACCGCGGCGCGCTCGCGCAGCCGCTGCATGAAGTCGTCGACCCCGGCCAACACCAGCTTCTCGGCGGCCTGGGCCGCGCCCTGGCGACTCTTGAGATTTTCCGCCACCACCTCGTGCAGGTCGTCCACCGTATAGAGGTAGACGTCTTCCAGCTCGCTCACCTCCGGCTCGATGTCGCGCGGCACGGCGATGTCGACCATGAAGATGGGCTTGTGCCGACGCTGCTTGAGCGCCCGTTCCACCGCGCCCTTGCCGAGGATGGGCAACTGGCTGGCAGTGGAACTGATGACGATGTCGCTGTTGACCAGTTCGTCGGGAATGTCGGCCAGGAGCACGGTATGGGCGCCAAATTCCTCGGCCAGGTGGCTGGCGCGCTCCAGGGTACGGTTGGCGACGACGATGCGGCGCACGCCCTGTTCGTGCAGATGGCGGGCGACCAGGGTGATGGTCTCGCCGGCGCCGATCAGCAACGCCTGGCTGCGGCTGAGGTCGCTGAAGATCTGCTTGGCCAGGCTGACCGCGGCAAAGGCCACCGACACCGGGTTCTCGCCGATCGCCGTGTCGGTGCGCACCGCCTTGGCGGTATTGAAGGTGGCCTGGAACAGCCGGCCCAGCAGCGGCCCCACGGTGCCGGCCTCGCGGGCCACGGCATAGGCCGACTTGAGCTGGCCGAGGATCTGCGGCTCGCCCAGCACCATGGAGTCCAGCCCGGCGGCCACCCGCATCATGTGGCGCACCGCGGCTTCGTCCTGGTGCAGATAGATGCTGGCGCGCAGGTCTTCCAGGGGCACCCGGTGGTACTGGGCGAGCCAGGCCAGCACGGCGTCCGCCAGGCTGGGCTCCAGTTCCAGGTAGAGTTCGCTGCGATTACAGGTGGAAAGAATCGCCGCTTCGCGACTGTGGGTAGCCTGCTCCAGCTGGCGCAGGGCCTCGACCGTCTGCTCCGGAGTGAAAGCCACGCGTTCGCGCACCTCAACCGAGGCGGTCTTGTGATTGATGCCGAGCGCGAGAAAGGCCATGGACGCAAGCAGTCGAACGGATTGGGAAAGCCGAACATTGTCCTACGCGCGGGCGGTGGCGACAACCAGCAGCGACGAGACGTCGGACAATCGCCGTCATAGCCTGGGCGAATGAATCTTGCCGGGCAAAAGGCGTCAACAGCCTCGACCACCGCACTTCTCGGCCCGCCGCTCCGCATGTGCGACGCGGCCACGGCGACTCTTGTGGCATGATGGACCGACTGTAAAAAGGCCGCCCTGACCCTATGACCAGATACCTCGCGCTGCTGACGACCGCCCTGCTGCTCGCCGGCTGCCAGAACCTCGGCCGGCAGCCGACGCCCGCCGCCGCCATCCCGCCGCCCACCGCCAAGACCAGTACGCCGCAACCGGCCGGCTCCTTTCGCGAAGACACCCTCTATGACCTGCTGGTCGGCGAGCTGGCCGGTCAGCGCAACCGTTTCGACATCGCCCTGACCAACTATGTCGAGCAGGCCAAGTCGACCCAGGACCCAGGGGTCGCCGAGCGCGCCTTCCGCATCGCCGAATACCTGGGCGCCGATACCCCGGCGCTGGAAACCGCACAGATCTGGGCGCGCAACGCCCCCGACAACCTGGATGCCCAGCGCGCCGCCGCCATCATGCTGGCCCGCGCCGGGCGCTACGACGAATCCATGGCCTATATGGAGCGCGTGCTCCAGGGCCAGGGCGACACCCACTTCGATTTCCTCGCCCTGTCCGCGGCGGAAACCGACGAGACCACCCGCGCCGGGCTGCTCAAGAGCTTCGATCGACTGCTGGCCAAATATCCGCGCAACGGCCAGCTGCTGTTCGGCAAGGCGTTGCTCTTGCAGCAGGACGGCCGCGCCGACGAGGCGCTGAAACTGCTGGAGCGCAATCCGGCGGCCAAGCGCGAAGTCGCCCCGCTGCTCCTGCGCGCGCGCCTGCTGCAGAGCCAGGACCGCAGCGCCGAGGCCCTGCCGCTGCTCGAAGCCGGCATCCGCCAGCACCCGGAAGATCGCCGCCTGCGCCTGGCCCATGCCCGGCTGCTGGTGGAGCTGGATCGCCTGGACCAGGCCAAGCGCGAATTCGCCGAGCTGGTCACCCAGTTCCCGGACGACGACGACCTCAGATTCTCCCTGGCGCTGGTCTGCCTGGAAGCCCAGGCCTGGCGCGAAGCCCAGATCTATCTCAAGGAACTGCTCGAGCGCGGCAGTCATGTGGACGCCGCGCACCTCAACCTGGGGCGCAGCTACGAAGAACTCGACCAGCCCGAACAGGCGCTGGCCGAATACGCCCAGGTCGGACCGGGCACCGACTACCTGGCCGCCCAGCAGCGCCAGGCGGAAATCCTGCTGGGCAGTGGGCGCATCGCCGAGGCCCGTCAGCGCCTGGCCGATGCCCGCAAGCGCCAGAGCGAATACGCCGTGCCGCTCTATCTGCTGGAAGTCGAAGGCCTGGCCAGTGCCGACCAGACCGCCCTCGCCGGCCAGACCGTGCAGCAGGCCCTGCAGCAGTATCCCAACGATCTCAACCTGCTCTATGTCCGCTCCATGCTGGCGGAAAAGCGCGGCGATCTCGGTCAACTGGAAGCCGATCTGCGCTACATCATCGCCCACGACCCCGACAACGCCATGGCGCTCAACGCTCTCGGCTACACCCTGGCCGATCGCACCCCGCGACTGGCCGAGGCGCGCCAGCTGATCGACAAGGCGCACCAGTTGAGTCCGGACGATCCGGCGATCCTCGACAGCATGGGCTGGATCCGCTATCGCCAGGGCCAGCTGGCCGACGCCGAACGCTATCTGCGCCAGGCCTACGAACGCTTCCCCGACGCCGAAGTGGCAGCCCACCTGGGCGAGGTGCTCTGGGCCCAGGGCAAGCGCAGCGAAGCGCGCAAGGTCTGGCGCGTGGGCCTCGACGCCGACGCCGATGACGCCATCCTGCGCAGCACCCTCAAACGCCTGACTGGAAGCGAAACCCTCCGATGATCCGCGTGCGTACTCTCTTCACCCTGTTCCTGCTCGCCCTGCTGGCCGGTTGCGCCAGCACCTCTCGCCAGGAGGCCGTGGAAGGCCAGGGCAACGCCGCCCAGTGGCAGGCCCATAAAAAACGTATTGCCGCCCTCGACGGTTGGCAGATCGACGGCAAGGTCGGCATCCGCGCGCCGCGCGATTCCGGCAGCGGCACCCTGTTCTGGCTGCAACGCCAGGACTACTACGACATCCGTCTGGCCGGCCCCCTGGGGCGCGGCGCCACCCGCCTCACCGGGCGTCCGGGCGCCGTCACCCTCGACGTCTCCGGCCAGGGCAGCTACCAGGCCGACTCCCCCGAGGCCCTGCTGGAACAGCAGCTCGGCTGGCGCCTGCCGGTGTCGCATCTACTCTGGTGGGTGCGCGGCCTGCCGGCCCCGGACAGCCGCAGCCAGCTGACCCTGGACGCCGACAGCCACCTGGCGCGCCTGGTGCAGGACGGCTGGACCGTGGAATACACCCGCTACACCGAGCAGAACGGCTACACCCTGCCCGAGCGCCTCAAGCTCACCGGCAAGGACCTGGAAGTCATCCTGGTGGTGAAGACCTGGCAGCCGCGCGAGCTGGGCAAATGATCCCAGCGCCCGCCTTCACCCTGCCGGCGCCGGCCAAGCTCAATCTGTTCCTGCACATCCTCGGGCGCCGCGCGGACGGCTATCACGAACTGCAGACGCTGTTTCAGTTTCTCGACTGGGGCGATGACCTGGGCTTTGCCGGACGCGACGACGGCGAATTGCAGCTGCACGACGGCCTGCCGGGCGTCGCCCCCGAGCAGAATCTCATCCTGCGCGCCGCCCGGTTGCTGCAGCAGGAAAGCGGTACCCGGCAAGGCGCCGATCTCTGGCTGACCAAGCGGCTGCCCATGGGCGGCGGCATCGGCGGAGGCAGTTCGGATGCCGCCACCACCCTGCTCGGCCTGAATCACCTCTGGGGCCTGGGCGCCAGCCTCGACGACCTGGCGGCCCTGGGACTGCGCCTGGGCGCCGACGTACCGGTGTTCGTCCGCGGCCAGGCCGCCTTCGCCGAGGGCGTGGGCGAAAAGCTCACCCCGGTCGCACCGCCGGAACCCTGGTATCTCGTGGCCGTGCCGCAAGTCTCTGTAAGTACAGCAGAAATTTTTTCGGATCCGCTGTTGACACGGGACACTCCCGCCATTAAAGTTTGCGCCGTTCTCAAGTGGTCAGGTCGAAACGACTGCCAGAGTACGGTCGAAAGGCGTTACCCAGAAATTCGTAACGCTTTGATCTTGCTAAACAAATTTGTTTCAGCTAGATTAACCGGCACTGGAGGTTGCATATTTGGAAGCTTTCCAAATAAGACCGAAGCTGATACAGTAGCAAGCCAGCTACCAGCATCACTTCCAGGCTTCGTAGCCAAAGGCAGCAACACTTCCATGTTGCACCGGGCGCTAGCAAGTCTGACCAGAGAATGAGTACAGCTAGTACTCTGCAAGATACAGGGGCGTCGCCAAGCGGTAAGGCAGCAGGTTTTGATCCTGCCATGCGTTGGTTCGAATCCAGCCGCCCCTGCCATTTTCCTTCCAAGACCCACCTCAAGCCGCAGGAACTGCAGCGTGTCCAAGATGATGGTCTTCACGGGGAACGCCAACCCCGATCTGGCACGGCGCATCGTGCGCCAGCTGCACATCCCTCTCGGTGACGTCTCCGTCGGAAAATTCTCCGATGGCGAGATCAGCGTCGAAATCAACGAGAACGTTCGGGGCAAGGATGTCTTCATCATCCAGCCCACCTGCGAGCCGACCAACGACAACCTGATGGAACTGGTGGTGATGGCCGACGCCTTCCGCCGCTCCTCGGCCACTCGTATCACCGCAGTCATCCCCTATTTCGGCTATGCGCGCCAGGATCGCCGTCCGCGTTCCGCGCGCGTCGCCATCACCGCCAAGGTCGTGGCCGACATGCTGACCGTGGTGGGCATCAATCGCGTGCTCACCGTCGATCTGCACGCCGACCAGATCCAGGGTTTCTTCGATATCCCCGTGGACAACATCTACGGCTCCCCCGCCCTGGTGGATGACATCGAAGACCAACGTTTCGAAAATCTGATGATCGTCTCCCCGGACATCGGTGGCGTGGTGCGTGCGCGTGCCGTGGCCAAGAGCCTGGGTGTGGACCTGGCGATCATCGACAAGCGTCGTCCCAAGGCCAACCAGTCGGAAGTGATGCACATCATCGGTGACATCCAAGACCGCACCTGCGTGCTGGTCGACGATATGGTCGATACCGCCGGCACCCTGTGCCACGCGGCCAAGGCCCTGAAGGAACACGGCGCCGCCAAGGTCCTGGCCTACTGCACCCACCCGGTGCTGTCGGGACGGGCCATCGAGAACATCGACAACTCCGTGCTGGACGAGCTGGTGGTGACCAACACCATTCCGCTGTCCGCCGCGGCCCAGGCCTGCAGCCGTATCCGCCAACTGGACATCGCGCCGGTGGTGGCCGAGGCGGTACGCCGGATCAGTAACGAAGAATCCATCAGCGCGATGTTCCGTTAAGGAACAGCCGCTCTGGAAGCGCCCCGGAAGGCCGTGACGGTCTACCGGGGCTTTTTAGTCGGTAGGGCCGTAGAACTGGTCGCAAGTCTCGGTCTGCCGATTCCTTATCCTGGAGATTCACAATGGTTGATTTCACTCTGAATGCCGAAGTGCGTTCCGACCTGGGGAAAGGTGCGAGCCGCCGCCTGCGTCGTAATGCCGGTAACGTTCCCGCCGTGATCTACGGTGGCGACAAGGCCCCGACTTCCATCACCCTGGTCGGCAAAGACCTGGCCAAGATGCTGGAAAGCGAAGCCGCCTACGCCAGCGTCATCACCCTGAAGGTCGGTGGCAGCAACGAAAGCGTCCTGGTCAAGGCCCTGCAGCGTCACCCCTCCAAGGGCTACGTCATGCACGCCGACTTCCTGCGCGTCGTCGCCGGTCAGAAGCTGACCGCTCACGTGCCCCTGCACTTCATGAACCAGGAAACCTCCGTGGGCGTGAAGCAACAGGGTGGCGAGATCCTGCACACCATCAACGAAGTCGAAGTTTCCTGCCTGCCGAAAGACCTGCCGGAATTCATCGAAGTCGACATGGCCAAGGTCGAGCTGGACCAGATCGTTCACCTGAGCGACCTGAACGTCCCGGCTGGCGTCGAGCTGGTGTCCCTGGCCCACGGCAGCGATCTGCCGGTTGCCAGCATCCACATGCCGCGCATCCGTGAAGAAGCTGCTGACGGCGCTGCCGAAGAAGGCGCTGCCGAGTAAGTTCTCGCACGCCTGAAAGAGAAGGGCTCCTGACATGACTGCCGTCCAACTGATCGTCGGCCTGGGTAATCCGGGCCCCGAATACGACCAGACCCGGCACAATGCAGGGGCCCTTTTCGTTGAGCGGCTGGCAGCCGCCCAGGGCGCGAGCCTGGCTGTCGACCGCAAGTATCACGGCCTCGTGGGGCGCTTTCGCCACGCGGGCAACGATGTTCGTCTGCTCATCCCCACCACCTACATGAACCGCAGCGGCCAGGCCGTGGCGGCGCTCGCCGGCTTTTTCCGCATCCCGCCGGCGGCCATCCTGGTGGCCCATGACGAACTCGACCTGCCACCCGGCACCGCACGCCTCAAGACCGGCGGCGGCCACGGCGGGCACAACGGGCTGCGCGACATCATCGCCCAGCTCGGCAATCAGAACGGCTTCCAGCGCCTGCGCCTGGGCATCGGCCATCCGGGCCATGCCAGCCTGGTTTCCAACTTCGTGCTGGGCCGCGCACCGCGCAGCGAGCAGGACCTGCTCGACACCAGCATCGAGGCCGCCCTGGAGGTAATACCGGCGCTGCTGGACGGCGACCTGACCCGCGCCATGCAACGCCTGCACAGCCGCAAGGCCTGACCTACCCTACCCTCTTCCTTTTCTTCCGCGAGGACACACACCATGGGATTCAATTGCGGCATCGTCGGCCTGCCCAACGTCGGCAAGTCCACCCTGTTCAATGCCCTGACCCAATCCGGTATCGCGGCGGAAAACTTCCCCTTCTGCACCATCGAGCCCAACAGCGGCATCGTGCCCATGCCCGATGCGCGACTGAACGCCCTGGCGGAGATCGTCAAACCCGAGCGGGTGATCCCCACCACCATGGAGTTCGTCGACATCGCCGGCCTGGTGGCGGGTGCCTCCAAGGGTGAAGGCCTGGGCAACAAGTTTCTCGCCAACATCCGCGAGACCGATGCCATCGCCCACGTGGTGCGCTGCTTCGAAGACGAGAACGTCATCCACGTGGCCAACTCGGTGGACCCCAAGCGGGACATCGAGGTGATCGACCTGGAGCTGATCTTCGCCGACCTCGACAGCTGCGAAAAGCAGCTGCAGCGCGTGACCCGCAACGCCAAGGGCGGTGACAAGGAAGCCCTGGCGCAAAAGGCCCTGCTGGAACAGCTGATTCCCCACTTCGAGGCCGGCAAGCCCGCCCGCAGCCTGATGAAGGGCCTGGACGAAGAGCAGAAGCGCCTGGTGCGCAGCTTCCACCTGCTGACCAGCAAGCCGGTGATGTACATCGCCAACGTCGCCGAAGACGGCTTCGAGAACAACCCGCACCTGGACGTGGTCCGTGCCATCGCCGAAGAAGAAGGCGCCGTGGTGGTGCCGGTGTGCAACAAGATCGAGGCGGAAATCGCCGAACTGGACGACGACGAGGAAAAGCAGATGTTCCTCGAATCCATGGGCATGGAAGAGCCGGGCCTGAACCGGGTGATCCGCGCCGGCTACGAACTGCTCAACCTGCAGACCTACTTCACCGCCGGGGTGAAGGAAGTCCGCGCCTGGACCGTCCGCGTCGGCGCCACCGCGCCCCAGTCGGCCGCCGCCATCCATACCGACTTCGAGAAGGGTTTCATCCGCGCCGAAGTGGTGGCCTACGACGACTTCATCGCCTTCAAGGGCGAGAACGGCGCCAAGGAAGCCGGCAAGTGGCGTCTGGAAGGCAAGGACTACATCGTCAAGGACGGTGATGTCATGCACTTCCGCTTCAACGTCTAAGCGACGGCCAAGGCCAGAGCCCCCTCCTCACCGCAAGGTGGCGAGGGGGTTTTCTTTTGCGCGCTCGCCAGCGGCCTGGCTGACACTGGACGCCTGGCGATTTGGCACAATGACGGCGAATCAACCGTCGTCAAACGTCTCCCGCTGCCTGGATGCCGCCATGAATTTCGAAGACCTGCGCCTGTTCGTCACCACCCTGAACGAGGGCAGCTTCACCGCCGCCGCCGACAAGCTGGGGCTGTCCAAGCAATTCGTCAGCCGGCGGACCATGGCACTGGAGGAAAGTCTGGGGGTGCGGCTGCTCAATCGCACCACGCGACGCCTGCAGGCGACCGAACTGGGGATGCTGCTCTATGAGCGGGCGGTCAAGATCCTCGAAGACGTCAACGACACCGAGGAATTGCTCTCCAGCCGGCGGACGGTGCCCCAAGGGGTGCTGCGGGTCAGTGCGCCCATGACCTTTGGCACCCTGCACCTGAGTCCCCTGCTGCCGGATTTTCTCTCGGCCTATCCGCAGATCCGCCTGGAGCTGGATCTCAATGACCGGGCGGTGGATCTGCTGGCGGAGGGCTATGACATGTCGATCCGTATCGGCACCCTGGCCGATTCCAGTCTGATCGCCAAGCGGCTGACCGAGATGCAACTGGTGACCTGTGCCAGTCCGGATTATCTACGGAAGGCGCCGCCGCTGCTGCAGCCGGAGGATCTGGCCGAGCACAGCTGTCTGCTCTATGGCCATGGTCGCCAGGTGGAATGGCGCTTCCAGCGTGGGGGCAAACCGCTGGTGCTGCCCATGCAGGGTCAGCTCCGGGCCAACAACGGAGAGGTGGTGCGGGATGCGGCCATCGCCGGTCAGGGCATCGCGGTGCTGCCGACCTTCATCATCGGCGCGGCGCTGGCCTCAGGGGCGCTGGTGCAGGTGCTGGAAGACTTCGCCCTGCCCAGCGCGGCGGTCTATGCGGTCTATCCCCAGCATCGTCAGTCGGCGCGCATCGTCCAGCTGTTCTCGGACTATCTGCGCGACCGGCTGACGGTTCAGCCGACTCACGCCGCGGCGCCGCGGGTCGGTTGACGCTGGGGCCACTGCTGCAGGGTCCGCTCGGCGCCGTCGGCGGCCAGGCGTTGGCCGTCCAGGCGCTGTTGCTGGCGCTGGATCGAGGGTTGCAGNCTGCGATCGGCNCCGTTTTCGGCCAGGGCACGGCGCGGGTCGAGACGCTGCTGCTGGCGCTGGATCGANGGNTGCAGNCTGCGATCGGCGCCGTTTTCGGCCAGGGTGCGATCCTGCTGCTGGTGTTTCTCGATCAGCGAACCCAGGGGGCGCAGGGCGCTTTCCTCGGCCTGGGCGGATTGGGCGATGGCGGCGGTGAGCAGGGTGGCGGCGAAGAGGGCGGTGAGGGCTTTCATGGCGAGTACCTGTGTCGGGTGGGTGTGGACTCATTGTCGCCAGCCCACCCCGCGCCTAGAAATCGTCCCTCGGGATAGCGATCATCGACCGCGCTGATGATGGCGTTCAGGCCCGCGCCTGACGCTGCCGCATGAGGAACAGGCCCCAGACCGCCAGCGCCGTGGCCGCCAGCAGGCACCCGGCCAGGCTCACGCCGGTCCAGCCAAAGTGCTCGTAGAGTCGCGCCGACAGCAACGAACCCAGGGAGCCGCCGAGGAAGTAGCCGGTCATGTAACCGGCGTTGAGGCGGCTGCGCGCTTCCGGGCGCAGCCGATAGACCACGTTCTGGTTGCTCACGTGGCTGAGCTGCACGGCGAGATCCAGCACCAGGATGCCAACCAGCAGCGCCGCCAGCGACTGCTGGGCGAAGGCCAGGGGTAGCCAGGCCAGGGTCAGGGAAGCCAGGCCGATGCTGGTGGCGAGACTGCCCTTGCCCTGGTCGGCCATGCGTCCGGCCAGGTTGGCGGCCAGGGCGCCCACGGCGCCGGCGAGACCGAACAGGCCGATGGTGCCGTCGCTGAAGCCATAGGGTTCGGCGGCAAGCAGAAAGGCCAGCGGCGTCCAGAACACCGCGAAGACGGCGAAGCCCAGGCACCCCAGCAGGGTGCGCAGCCGGTGCAGGGGCTCGTCGCGCAAGAGCACGAACACCGAACCCAGCAGCCGTGGATAGCTCAGGCCCGCCGACTGCTGATAGCGCGGCAGCGCCAGGCGCAGGGCCAGGGCGGTGGCCAGCATCAGACCGGCCGCCACGGCATAGACGGTGCGCCAGTCGCCCAGGGACGAGAGCGCCCCGGCCACGGTGCGGGCCAGCAGGATGCCGAGGATGAGGCCGCTCATCACCGTGCCCACTGCCCTGCCCCGCTGCTCCGGCGCGGCCAGGGTCGCGGCGAAGGGCACCAGCACCTGGGCCACCACCGAGAAGAGCCCGGTCATGGCGGTGCCCAGCAGCAGCCAGGTCAGACTGGTGGCGGTGGCGCTCAGGGCCAGGCCGGCGGCGGCGATCACGCTCATGGTGACGATCAGTCGCCGGCGTTCCAGCAGGTCGCCCAGGGGCACCAGCAGCAGGAGTCCGGCGGCGTAGCTGAGCTGGGCGGTGGTGACGATGCTGCCGGCCTGGGTGTAGCTGAGGTCGAAGCGCTGGGCGATGGTGTGCAGCAGCGGCTGGTTGTAGTAGTTGCTGGCCACGGCGATGCCGGTGGCGACGGCCATGAGCAGGGTCAGCCAGCGGCTGAGAGGAGGTGTGGGGTTCGACATCCGCAGGATCCGGCAGAGAAGAGGCTGGTCAGTATCGGACAACGGCAGCTATCGGTTAAATGAATCGTTAAGATGGTCTTGATCTCATTTCAAGATAGCGCCATGAATCTCAAGCAGCTGGAATTCGCCGTCGCCCTGGCCGAGGAACGCCACTTCACCCGCGCAGCCGAGCGCTGCCATGTGGTGCAGTCGGCGCTCAGTCACCAGATCGCCCGCCTGGAAGCCGAGCTGGGCGCCACCCTGTTCGAGCGCCTGCCGCGCCAGGTGCGCATCACCCCTGCCGGCGAGGCCTTGCTGGTGCATGCGCGCCAGGCGCTGGCGGCGGTGGAGCGCTTGCAGCAGGACGTGGCCGCCGCGGTCGGCGCCATTCGCGGCACCCTGACGCTGGGCCTGATCTCCTCGGTGCCGCGCCTGGATATCGTCGACTTGCTGGCCACCTTCCATGCCCGTCATCCCCAGGTGGACATCCGCCTGCGCCAGGACAAGAGCGAGACGCTGCTGGCGGCGGTGCGCGAGCGGCAACTGGATTTCGCGCTGATCGGGCTGTCGCGCCAGGTGGCCCTGGAGGCGGTGGACAGCCGCCTGCTGCTCAGCGAGGAACTGGTGGCGGTGCTGCCCGCCGCGCACAGCCTGGCGGGGCGAGAAAGGCTGTCGCTGCACGAGCTGGTGGATCTGCCGCTGGTGGACCTGCCCGCGGGCAGCGGCGCGCGGCGGCAGACCGACGAAGCCTTCGCCGCCCTGGGCCTGCCCCATCGGGTGCGCTTCGAGACGGGCAACATGCAGTTGCTGGAGCGCTTCGTCCGCCGCGGCCTGGCGATCGGCCTGGTGCCTCAAAGTATCGCCAGCACCTTTGCCGGCCTGGCCCGGGTGCCGGTCAGCGATGCGCCCCAGCGTAACGTCCACGCCATCTGGTCGCCGCTGCCGACGCCGGCGACACGGGAATTTCTCAAGGTACTGGAAGAGGCGCTGGCGGATTAGCTGTCGCGCATCGGCTGGCCGTACAGCCGTTGAGGCGATATGCGCGAGCTACATGCCGAAGTATGGTCCGGTGACGAACCTCTGGAGCGTGAGGCGCTTCTTTGTCCGCGATTCCAGTGGGAGGCTGTTGATTTCCTGGCGCAGAACTGAGGACTTGGCGAGCTCCCTGGTCGCGGCCATGGCGGTCCACCGATGCGGTCGCTCCTACAGGAATGGCGACTCTTGTAGGAGCGGCCCGTGGCCGCGATAGGTGTGTAGAGCCGTAGCCTGGAAAACGGCGCAGCCTTTTCCGGGGGTGACGTCGTCGTGCGGGGCGTGCCCTCACCCCAGCCCTCTCCCGGAGGGAGAGGGGG
>NZ_AZOA01000016.1:0-105087 GCF_000510745.1 Pseudomonas sp. MOIL14HWK12:I2
CAACGCGAAGCTTGTCCACGCGGGAGCTTTGGGACCGTGCGCTGGGGGCGTCAGTGGAAAAGGCTGCGCCGTTTTCCACGCTACGGGTTTTGTAGATACCGTCTTCGCCCTTCAGTGTGCAATGGCTAAAGCAGGGTCGAAAGGCTTGCCCGATTTGAGCACGCCATAGGCGATGGTCAGCAGCTTACGCATGGCGGCGCAGACGGTTTGTTTACCTTTCTTGCCCCTGGCTTTCAGGCGCTCGGCTTGCGCCTTGATAGCCGGGTTATAGGTCAGCGCCACGACAGCAGGTAGGTATAGCGCACTTCGTAAGCGGACTGATCCCATGCGCGAGATGCAGGTATGGCCGCGCGCGAGGCCGGACTCCTGCAGGCGTGGGTTCAAGCCGGCAAAGGCGGTAACGGCGCGCGCATCGGCGAAGCGGTCGATATCGCCGAGCTCCGCCAGGATAAGGGCGGCAGTCTTGTCAGCGATGCCGTCGATACTCACCAGCAGGTCGCGCTTACCACGCAAGTCCGGATCGTCGTCGATATGGCGTTTGATCTGTTCGAGCGTCCAGGCGATCTGCTCATCGAGCCGTTGCAAGACTGCCCGGATCGAGTCCTGGACTTTTTCCGGACTGATCTCAAGCCGATTGAGCTCCATCTGCCGTAGCGATTGGAGATCCTCCAGGCGCCGGGTCAGCGCGCGAAGCGTGCGGATGGACACAGGTTCCGGGTGCCAGGCTCGCAGACTATCTTCATGCCGCTGGCCATAGGTGGCAATCAGCTTGGCGTCGAGTTTGTCCGTTTTGCTGCGCTGCAACTGGCTTTGCGCATAACGGAAGATCTGTACTGGATTGAGCACCGCGATTCGGTAGCCCAACGCATGGAAGTGCTCGGCGAGCGATTCGTGATAGATGCCCGTGGCTTCCATCACGATCCAAGCGCCTGGCTCGGCATGCTGTTGCAGCCAGTCAGCAAAGACCGCGAAGCCTGCCTGATCGTTGCTCAGCTTGCCCTTTGTCCGGTACTTGCCGTTGGACTGCAGGACGGCCAGGTCGAAGCTGCGCTTGGCGATATCAACGCCTACTACTACGGCCATGATGTCTCCTCCTTCAGATGCGTCACGATCACGTCATCCCGTCCAACCTTGCGTAATACGAGCTCTTGAGGCTCCAGATACCGTTCGGACTTGGGGATGAGTGTGGAGGAGGCAGCCTATCTACGCTGCAAGCTCAAAGGCTTAAGGGTGGACGCGGCTTGCCATCCTCCCCCGATGATCAGTCGGGGACTATGACCTCCTGAGGAGGCTGTAGTCGAGATACAAGGGTGGACAACGGCGCAGCCTTGTCCACGCGGGAGCTCTGGGGTTGTGCGTTGGTGGCATGAGTGGAAAAGGCTGCGCCGTTTTCCACGCTACGGGTTTTGTAGGGCGGAGAACGCGAAGCTTGTCCATGCGGGAGCTTTGGGGCCTTGCGTTGGGGGCGTCAGTGGAAAAGGCTGCGCCGTTTTCCACGCTACGGGTTTTGTAGGGTGGACAACGCGAAGCTTGTCCACGCGGGAGCTCTGGTGCTGTGCGCTGGAGGCGTCAGTGGAAAAGGCTGCGCCGTTTTCCACGCTACGGATTTTGTAGGGCGGAGAACGCGAAGCTTGTCCATGTGGGAGCTTTGGGGCCGTGCGCTGGGGGCGTCAGTGGAAAAAGCTGCGCCGTTTTCCACGCTACGGGTGAGCTATCGTTTCTGTCTCTGCTCAAGGAAGAGCTGCCATGTCTCGATTTCGTCGTGCCCGTGTTCAGGGGGCTTCCTATTTTTTCACCGTTGTCCTGACGGATCGGCGTAGCGATCTGCTGACACGCCATATTGGTCTGCTCCGCGAGACAGTGCGGGCAACGCAGTTGCGCCATCCCTTTCATATCGATGCCTGGGTCACCCTCCCCGATCATCTGCATTGCATCTGGGCCCTGCCGGAGGGCGATGCGAATTTCGCCTTGCGCTGGAAGGTGATCAAGTTCGGTTTCTCAAGGCGCCTGCCAGTAGGTGAAGGGCGTACGGCGACGCAAAGAGCCCGGGGGTGAACGCGGGATATGGCAGCGGCGGTATTGGGAGCATCTGCTAAGAGACGAGCAGGATTACCAGCGTCATGTGGAGTACATCCACTTCAATCCGGTCAAGCATGGGCACGTTGGCGCGGTGAAGGACTGGCCCTATTCGAGTTTTCATCGAGCGGTGCGGATGGGGCTCTATCCGCAAGATTGGGGTGGAGACTTTATGGCGGAGACAGGGCGTTGGGGGGAATAGCCACGCGGGGTCACGATTTGGCGACATCAGTGGAAAAGGCTGCGCCGTTTTCCACGCTACGGGTGAACTCCGCTAATGGAGCGCCTCACGGCCACATACCTGGGATCAGACCGTCGTCAATACCGTAGAGTGGACAACGCGAAGCTTGTCCACGCGGGGTCACGACTTGGCGGCATCAGTGGAAAAGGCTGCGCCGTTTTCCACGCTACGAGGTGAACTCCGTTAACAGGAATTCCACGAAGCTTCTCACCGTCACCGAGCGCCATCTCGTCTGGGGATAGAGCGCGGTCAGGGGGCGGGTGAGTTCCTGGCCCTGGAAGAGGCGGACCAGATTGCCGGCGGCGACGTCGTCCTGCAGCAGGAAGGCGGGTTGCAGGATGACGCCGAGGCCCTGCAGGGCGGCGAGGCGCAGGGCGGGGCCGTTGCTGAGGTGCAGGCGGCCGGGTGGCAGCGGGCCGAAGGGGGTGCCGGTCTGGGCGCGCCATTGGCTCAGGGCGCGAGGGTCCATGCCGAGGCAGTCGTGGGCCTCCAGATCGGCCAGTCGCTCGGGGGTGCCGCGCTGGGCGAGATAGCCGGGCGCGGCGCAGCACCACATCACATAGGGCGCCAGGGGTCGCGCCACCAGGGAGGAATCGGCCAGTTCGCCGATGCGGATGGCGATGTCGATACCCTCCTCCACCAGGTCTTGGACCCGGTCGCTCAGCACCAGATCGAGGGTGACCTGGGGATGTCGCGCCAGATAGTCACCCAGCCGAGGCGTGAGGCCGTAGGTTCCGAAAGACACCGGCGCCGACACGCGCAGGATGCCGGCGGGTGCCAGGCGCTGGGTTTCGGCCTGGCGGTCAGTGTCGGCGACCAAGGCGAGGATCTCGCGGCAGCGGGCGTAGTAGCCCTCGCCAAAGGCGGTCAGCCGCTGGCGCCGGGTGGTGCGTACCAGCAGTTGCAGGCCCAGGCGTTTCTCCAGGCTGCGCAGGTGATTGCCGGCCATGGTCGGCGAGATGCCCTGGGCCTGGGCCGCCGCAGCCAGGCTGCCGCGCTCCACCACGGCAACGAACACCTGCATGCTGTCGAGCAGATCCATTCCACACTCCTGCTAAGGAATCCTCGCACTGGGAGGGTGTTTATCTCATTTGGGTGGTGGGTGAGGCTAGTGGCGTGGATGAGGTAGCGGAGTGTTGGGCTTCGCTGCGCTCAGCCAAACCCGTGGAAAAGGCTGCGCCGTTTTCCACCCTACCGACCCTGAAGTGGAGAATCGATCATGGATCTGCAACTGCACGACCGTACCGCCCTGGTGACCGGCGCCAGCATGGGCATAGGCACGGGTATCGCCCGCGTCCTGGCGGCCGAAGGCGTTCGGCTGGCGATTACCGCGCGGCGGCGGGACGCCCTGGAGGCCCTGGCCGAGGAGATCGTGGCGGCGGGTCATGCCCGGCCGCTGGTGATCGCAGCGGATATCACCGACGCCGCAGACGTCCAGCGCCTGGCACGGGAAGCCGAGGAAGGGCTGGGCCGGGTGGATATCCTGGTCAATAACGCCGGCGGCACAAGACCGCTTTCGCTGACGGCGGACGACGCGGCCTGGGACGAAGCCTGGAATCTCAACTTCACTGCAACCCGCCGCCTGACCCAGGCGCTGCTGGGTGGAATGCGCGAAAGACGCTGGGGACGCATCGTCAATTTCAGCGGCAGCATGGAGCCGCGGGACGTGAACGGCGCCGGGGCGGCCAAGGCGGCGATCCAGTTCTGGTCCAAGGGGCTGGCGAGTCAGCTGGCGGCCGAGGGCATCACGGTCAACACCATCGCCCCGGGGCGGATCAATTCCGAGCAGATCCTGCAGCGGCTGCACCCGACGCCCGAAGCGCGCCAGGCCTTTATCGCCCGGCACATTCCCATCGGCTATTTCGGCGAGCCGGAAGACGTGGGCCAGGTGGTGGCCTTTCTCGCCTCACCGCTGGCGCGCTACCTCATCGGTGATGTGATCGCGGTGGATGGCGGGATGCATGCCCATGCCCACTAACACCCTCTAGCGTTTGACGCAGACGAACAGCGCATTGCCCGCTTCGCCGGCCCAGGGTTCGATGCGCTGGTAGTCGTGCTCCAGCACCTGGACCTCGAAGTGCGGTTCCAGCAGGGCCAGCAATTCGGGGAAGGCCACCGCCACCATGGGGTGTTCGTCCTGCCAGGTCTGCTGCTGGCCGGCGTGACGGCGTTCGATGCGCAGACGGAGTTGCTGGTGCTCGCCCTCGCCCGGGTAGTGCCAGGCGGAGGCGAAGCTGAAGTGGCCGTCGGCCCGCGCGACGCTGTGGCCGACGCTGGAGCCATTGTCGATGCGGCGCTTGTCGACGGCGTTGAAGCAGAACAGGCCGCCCGGGGTCAGGGCCGCCTGGACCCGCGCCAGGCACGCCTGGAGCCGTGCAAGGCTGCCGCTGTAGTGCAGGGAGTAGAGAAAGCAGGTGATGAGATCGACCGGCTGCTCCAGCTCGAAGGCGCACATGTCCTGGCAGGAGAACTGGGCCTCGGGGCAGCGCAGCGCGGCCTGGGCCAGCATCGGCGGATTAAGGTCCAGCCCGCTGCTCTGGAAGCCGGCATCGAGAAAATACCGCACATGGGGACCGGTGCCGCAGGCGAGATCAAGGTGGCGGCCACCGCCGTTGCCAAACAGCCGCTGCAGGCGCAGCACCGCCTGGCTCTGGGCCTGGTAGTCGATGTCGGCGCAGAGCAGGTCGTAGTAGACCGACAGGTCGGTGTAGAGGGCGGTGGCGGACATCGCAGGGGCTCGGGGCTGAAGATGCGGGCGCGCATCTTAGTCGGTTTTCGCGATGATGGACGCCTTATACTGGCGGTTTTCCCGAGAGTCCCTTGACGTGAGCAACAAGAGATACGCCTGCATCGGCCTGAGCAACCCCAAGTCGCCGTCCAACGTCGGGTCCATCATGAGGGCGGCGGGCTGCTACGGGGTGGCCTCGGTGTTCTATACCGGCACCCGCTACGACCGCGCCAAGGATTTCGTCACCGACACCAAGAAGGTCCACCAGGACATCCCGCTGATCAACATCGACGACCTGCGCCGCATCCTGCCGCTGGGTTGCATGCCGGTGGCGGTGGAGCTGGTGGATGGCGCCAGGCCGCTGCCCGAGTACACCCATCCGGATCGCGCCCTCTACCTGTTCGGCGCCGAGGACGGCTCCCTGAGCCAGGAGCTGCGCGACTGGTGCGAAGACGTGGTGTACATCCCTACCCAGGGCTGCATGAATCTGGCGGCCACGGTCAACGTGGTGCTCTATGACCGCCTGGCGAAGGGCAATAACACCCGCTCGGGTCCGCTCTTCTAACGCGTTTAGCCAAACCCCTGGGTCGGCCGGCGCAAGACCGGATCGAAGGGGTTGATGCGCGCGGCGATCACCCCGGCTTCGCGGCGGAGCAGTTCGATCACCGTGGGCAGGCGCTGGGCGTTGAGGCGTTCGCTCAGGGTGCCCACGCTCAGGGCCGCCACCGCCCGGCCGTTGCGGTCGAGGATGGGCACGGCGAGGCCCGCCATGCCGGCCAGCACCCCGGTGTTGCGCGCGGCGTAGCCCTGCTGGCGAACGTTGTCGATCTCGGCGCGCAGCAGCACCTCGTCGTAGTGATGGGCGTCGCGCAGCCGCGGCAGGTTGTAGCGGATCACCTCTTCGCGTTCTTCCTCGGGCAGGAAGGCCAGGATCGCCAGGGCGCCCTGGCCGCCGCCCAGGGGCACGCGACCGCCGATGTCGCCGGTGAAGGTGCGAATTGGATAGGGCCCTTCGCTGCGATCCAGGCACATGGCGTCAAAGCCGCTGCGCGCCAGCAGGAACAGCGAATCGCCCAGGGACGCCGACAGCCGCAGCAGACTCGGCCGCGCCAGGTCGCGCAGGTTGCCGACCTGGCCGGCGCGGGCCGCCAGGGCGAAGAAGTCCAGGCTCAGGCGGTATCTCTTGCTGCGGGCGCACTGCTCGACCATGCCCTCCTCCACCAGGCCGCGCAGCAGCCGGTGGGTGGTGGGTTGCGACAGGCCCACGCGCTCGGCCAGGCGGGTGACCTTTTCCCCTTCGGGATCGCCCTCGCCCAGGGCGCGCACCACGGCGAACACCCGGCTGATGGCGCCGACGCCTGGCTCACCGCCAACCGCCTTTCTTTCAATGGAATCTTCCATCTACAGCACTCCAAAATATTTCACTGAATGAATAAATCCGAAAAAAGAGTTCATTCAGTGAAAAACCCGCTTGTCCTGCATCCTAGGTCGCCCTTACCTTCAGGTCCATAGGGCGATACTCACAATCACCGGACGCCGCCATTCGAGCGAGCGCCAACGTCCAGATCCAGGCTGTCTTTCGCCCTGCCAAAACCTTGCCCACCGTCCCCGTGGGCGCGACCGGAGGAGCATTGCGGCCATGGCTTTCCTGACTCTCGACAATCTCAGCAAGCGCTACGGCGACAGCTATGCGGTGGCGGGCTCGACCCTGGCCATCGAGCGCGGCGAATTCGTCTCCCTGCTCGGCCCCTCCGGCTGCGGCAAGACCACCACCCTGCAGATGATCGCCGGCTTCGTCGAGGTCAGCAGCGGGCGCATCCTGCTCGACGGCCAGGACATCACCCACGCCAAGCCGGCCAGTCGCGGCCTCGGGGTGGTCTTTCAGAGCTATGCACTGTTTCCGCACATGACGGTGCGCGACAACGTCGCCTTCGGCCTGCGCATGCGCAAGGTGGCTGGCGCCGAACTCGCCCGCCGCGTCGACGAGGCCCTGGGCCTGGTGCACCTGGGCCAGCATGCCGAGCGCTATCCGCGTGAACTCTCCGGTGGCCAGCGCCAGCGGGTGGCCCTGGCGCGAGCGCTGGTGATAGCCCCGCCGGTGCTGCTGCTGGACGAACCGCTGTCCAACCTGGACGCCCATCTGCGCGAAGAGATGCAGTTCGAGATCCGCCGCATCCAGCGCGAGGTCGGCATCACCACCCTGATGGTGACCCACGACCAGTCCGAGGCGCTGTCGATCAGCGACCGGGTGGTGGTGATGGAGGCCGGGCGCATCACCCAGGTGGACGCGCCCTATCGGCTCTACGAGCATCCGCGCAACAGATTCATCTCCGACTTCGTCGGCAAGGCCAACCTATTGCCGGGCAGCCTGGATGCCCAGGGCCGGCCGCAGATCGCCGCCGGTGGCGCCCTGGCGATCTCGCTGCGGCCGGAAAAGATCGAGCTGCGCCCCGCCGGCGAGGGTCGCCTGCAAGGGCGGGTGCTGACCCGCTTCTTCCTTGGCAGCCAGTGGCTGTATCGCCTGGAGACGGCGCTGGGCGAGGTGTCGGTGCTGCGCAGCAACGACGGACTGCCGCCGCTGGACGAGGGCCAGCGCGTCGGCCTGCACTGGGACGACGGTCTGTTGCGCCGCCTGGAAGCCGCGGAGGCTGCGGCATGAGCACCCTGCTGCGCGGCACCGGCCGCGCCTATCTGCTCAGCGCCCCGGCGCTGGTGCTGTTTGCCGGACTGCTGCTGGCGCCCCTGGCCCTGACCCTGGCGCTGTCCTTCAACGTCTTCGACTACGAAACCGGAATCAAGGAAGGCAGCTACACCCTGGCCCACTACCTGAGCCTGCTGGGTGATCCCTATTTCTACGAGATCTTCCTGCGCACCTTCTGGATCAGCGCCCTGGTCACCCTGCTCTGCGTGCTGATCGGAGTGCCGGAGGCCATCGTCCTCAGTCGCATGGGCGCGCCCTGGCGCTCGATCTTCCTGATCCTGGTGCTGACGCCGCTGCTGATCTCGGTGGTGGTGCGCGCCTTTGGCTGGAGTCTGCTGCTGGGCGCCGACGGCCTGGTCAACCAGGCCATCGTGGCCCTGGGCGGGCGCCCGCTGAAGCTGCTCTACACCCCCTTCGCGGTAGTCGTCGGCCTGGTCCACGTGATGCTGCCCTTCATGATCATCCCGGTGTGGACCTCGCTGCAGAAACTCGATCCTGCCGCCGAACAGGCCGCGCTGTCCCTGGGCGCCAGTCACCTGACGGTGCTGCGCCGCATCGTGCTGCCCCAGGTGATGCCCGGGGTGCTCTCCGGAACCCTGATCGTCTTCGGCCTGGCCGCCAGCTCCTTCGCCATCCCCGGCCTGCTTGGCGGACGCCGGCTGAAGATGGTCGCCACCCTGATCTACGACCAGTACCTGGCCGAACTCAACTGGCCGATGGGCGCCACCCTGGCGGTGGCCCTGCTGCTGCTCAACCTGCTGGTGATGCTGGGCTGGAATCGCCTGGTGGAACGCCGCTACAAACGTGCCCTGGGAGTCTGACCTCATGACCCGCAACGGCCCGCTCGGGCTCGCCTTCCATACCCTGGTGATGGTCTTCATGCTGGCGCCGCTGGTGGTGGTCTGCCTGGTGGCCTTCACCCCGGAGAACACCCTCAGCCTGCCCACCGCCGGCTTCTCGCTGCGCTGGTTCGCCGCCGTCTTCGAGCGGGCGGACTTCCTCACCGCCTTCTACAACAGCCTGCAGCTGGCAGCGCTGTCGGCCACCCTGGCGACGCTCATCGCGGTGCCGGCGGGGCTGGCCATCACCCGCTACCGCTTTCCCGGCCAGGGCTTCCTCAACGGCCTGTTCCTCTCGCCGATCATCATCCCGCACCTGGTGCTGGGCGTGGCCATGCTGCGGCTGTTCGCCCTGCTGGGGGTGAACGGCAGCTTCAGCTGGCTGGTGCTGGCCCACGTGGTGGTGATCACCCCCTATGTGCTGCGCCTGGTGATCGCCGCGGCCATCGGCATCGACCGTAGCGCCGAGCAGGCCGCCGAGAGCCTGGGCGCCAGTCGCACCACGCTATTCTGCCGCATCACCCTGCCGATGATCCTGCCAGGCGTGGCCGGCGGCTGGCTGCTGGCCTTCATCAACAGTTTCGACGAGGTGACCCTGTCGATCTTCGTCACCTCCCCGGCGACCCAGACCCTGCCGGTGCGGATGTACGTCTACGCCACCGAATCCATCGACCCGATGATGGCGGCGGTGTCGGCCCTGGTGATCGCTCTCACCGCGGCCACCATGATCCTGCTCGACCGCATCTATGGCCTGGATCGCGTGCTGGTGGGCAAACAATGAACAGCCGAGACCCCTCCATGACACTGCTCAAGCGGGTGGCCGAACGCGACCGCCCGACCCTGGCCTTCTCCCTCGACGGCCAGCCGGCCGAGGGCTTGCAGGGCGATACCCTGCTTACCGCCATCCTCACCCAGAGCGATCACCTGCGCGGCAGCGACTTCGGCGGCGAACCCCGCGCCGGTTTCTGCCTGATGGGCGCCTGCCAGGATTGCTGGGTACGCCTGGCCGACGGTCGCCGGGTGCGCGCCTGCGCCACCTTTCTCGAAGCGGGCCAGCAGGTCAGCCGCGATCCGGGGCGGCCGCTGTGAGCGCCGTCGTGGTGGTGGGCGCCGGACCGGCGGGCATTCGCGCGGCCCAGACCCTGGTCGCCCATGGCCTTGCGCCGGTGCTGCTCGACGAAAGCGCGCGCGGCGGCGGCCAGATCTATCGCCAGCAACCGGGCAATTTCCGGCGGCCGAGCAAGGCGCTGTACGGCTTCGAAGCCGGCAAGGCCCAGGCGCTGCACGGCGCGCTGGAAGCCGTGCAGGCACAGCTGGACTATCGACCCGACACCCTGGTGTGGAATGCCGAAGCGCGCGCCCTGGATACCCTGAGCCAGGGCCGCTATGTCGATCGCCTGGCCTTCGAGCAGGTGATCGTCGCCACCGGCGCCACCGACCGCATCCTGCCGGTGCCGGGCTGGACGCTGCCCGGCGTCTACAGCCTGGGCGCCTCCCAGGTGGCGCTCAAGTTCCAGGGCTGCGCCATCGGCAGCCGCCCGGTGCTGGCCGGTACCGGCCCCTTGCTCTATCTGGTCGCCTATCAATACGCCAAGGCCGGGGCCAAGCCACTGGCGGTGCTGGACAGCGCGCCCTTCCGCGACCAGGCCGCGGCCACCCCGGCCCTGCTCGGTCAACCGGCCACCTTCGCCAAGGGCCTCTACTACCGCAGCTGGCTGGCACTGCACGGCGTACCCGTGCACCAGGGTGCCGAGCTCCTGGCGGTCGAAGGCGAGCGTCGAGTAGACGCCGTGCGCTGGCGCGCCGCCGATGGTGAGGCGCACCGACTGGAGTGCGACGCCCTGGGCTTCGGCCAGACGCTGCGCAGCGAGACCCAGCTGGCCGACCTGCTGGGCTGCGACTTCGCCTGGAGCGCTCTCAATCGCGCCTGGTTGCCGGTGCGGGATCCGGGTGGGCGCAGCAGTCAGACCGGGGTCTACCTGGCCGGCGACGGCGCCGGTATCCAGGGCGCCGATGCCGCCGAGCTGGCGGGCGAACTGGCGGCCCTGAGTCTGCTGGACGATCGCGGCATGCCGGTGGACAGGACGCGCATCCAGACCCTGCAAGGACGCCTGGCGCGCTTCGAGGTCTTTCGTCAGGGCCTGGAGCGGGCCTTTCCCTTCCCCGCGGACTGGGCGGCCAAGGCGCCGGACGAAGTCACGGTCTGTCGCTGCGAACAGGTCAGCGCCGGCGAGATCCGCGCCGCCGTGGCCCAGGGCCATTGGGAGATCAACAGGGTCAAGGCCACCTGCCGGGTAGGCATGGGCCGCTGCCAAGGGCGCATCTGCGGCGCCGCCGCGGCCGAGCTGATCGCCTGCGCCAGTGGTCGCCCGCTGGACCAGATCGGCCGGTTGCGCGCCCAGGCGCCGATCAAGCCGCTGCCCTTTGGCGTGGAGCTGGCGCCATGAGTCGGCTGGACGTGGATGTCCTGATCATCGGCGGTGGCATCGTCGGCAGCAGCGCGGCGCTGTTCCTGGCCCAGGGCGGCCAGCGCGTCGCCCTGCTGGAACGCAACTTCTGCGGCGCCCAGGCCAGTGGCGTCAACTACGGCGGGGTACGCCGCCAGGGCCGCCCGCTGGTGCAGTTGCCGCTGTCCAGTCGCGCCCATCAGATCTGGGGCGGTCTGCGGGACCTGCTGGGTACCGATGGCGAATACCTCAGATCCGGCCACCTCAAACTGGCCCGTAGCGACACCGACTTCGCCTCCCTGCAGGCCTATGCCCAGGCCAGCCAGGGCTTCGACCTCGATCTGCAACTGCTCGACCGGGGCGAATTGCGCCGGCGCTTTCCCTGGGTCGGCGACATCGCCGTGGGCGCCTCCTTCTGCCCGGAGGACGGCCACGCCAATCCGCGCCTGGTCTCCCCGGCCTTCGCCCAGGCGGCTGCCCGCGCCGGCGCCCGCATCCTCGAACGGACCGCCGTGACCGCGGTCGAGCACGACGGCCAGCGCTTCCAGCTCCGCACCGACAGCGGCCTGACCCTGAGCGCGCCCTGGCTGCTCAATTGCGCGGGTGCCTGGGCGGCGGAGCTGGCCGCCCGCTTCGGCGAGCCGGTCCCTCTCACCGCGGCCCATCCGGCCATGCTGGTGACCGAACCGCTGCCGCCGTTCATGACCGCCAGCACCGGCGTAGAAGGCGGCGGCATCTATGCCCGCCAGGTGGCGCGGGGCAATTGCGTGCTGGGCGGCGGGCGCGGTTTCGCCCTCGACGCCGACCGCGCCCGCCCCGGCCAGCTGGCCATCCTCGACATCCTCAGAAACGCCGCCGAACTCTATCCGGCCCTCAGCGGTGCCCAGGCCATCCGCACCTGGAGCGGCGTCGAGGGCTATCTGCCGGATCACCAGCCGGTGCTCGGCCCCAGTCTCACCACCCCCGGCCTGCTGCACGGCTTCGGCTTTGCCGGCGCGGGCTTCCAGATCGGGCCGGCGGCTGGCGAAGCCCTGGCCGAGTGCATCCTGCAGGGCGCCCCCCGGCACAGCCTGCAGGCCTTTTCCATCGCCCGTTTCCCATCCCAGCCCAGGAGTTCCCAAACATGCGCCTGACCCCTGCCCTGCTCGTGGCCCTCGCCGGCCTGCCCCTGGCCGCCGTGGCCGAACCGACGCTCTACCTCGGCATGAATGGCGGCACCATGGAACGCCTCTATGCCGACAGCGTGCTGCCCGCCTTCGAGAAGGCGCACAACGTCAAGGTGGTGATCGTGCCCGGCACCTCGGCGGACATCCTCGCCAAGGTCCAGGCCAGTCCGCAGAAGCCGCCGATCCATGTGATGTTTCTCGACGACGGCATCATGTACCGCGCCATCGGCATGAATCTGTGCAGTCCGCTCAAGCCCAGCGCGGCCCTGGCGCAGATCCCCGACAAGGCCAAGATCAAGGACCAGGCAGCCGCCGTCAGCCTGGGCGTGACCGGTCTCGCCTACAACAGCCGGCTGTTCAAGGACAAGGGCTGGGCGGCGCCGACCTCCTGGGCGGACCTCGCCGATCCCAAGTACAAGGGCAAGGTGGTGTTCCAGTCGCTGTCCTCGTCCACCTTCGGGCTGCATGGTTTCCTGATGTTCAACCGGCTCAAGGGCGGCACCGAGCAGGACGTCGACCCCGGCTTCAAGGCCTGGTCCACCACCGTCGGCCCCAATGTGCTGGAGTACATCCCCAGCTCGGCCAAGCTCTCGGAGATGGTGCAGACCGACGAGGCGGCGCTGTTCCCGCTCACGCCCACCCAGGTCACCGCGCTCAAGCTCAAGGGCATCCCGGTGGAATACGCCCCGCCCAAGGAAGGCGCCGTGGTGCTCAACGTCGCCGAGTGCGTGACCGCCAACAACGACCAGCCCGAGCTGGCCCAGCAACTGGCGGAATACCTGCTGACCCCCGAGGCCCAGGCCCCGGCGCTGGAACTGGGCGACCAGATCCCGTCCAACCCCAACACCCCCACCACCGACAAGACCCGCGGCCAGGTGGAAGCCATGCAGAACTACCTGAAGACCGCCGTGACCATCGACTGGGACGAAGTGAACAAGGTGCGGCCGCAGTGGAACGCCCGCTGGAATCGGCAGGTGGAGCGCTAGTCGCTCTGATAGCGCAAATGCGCCGTTAGGTGTCGACCCTGGACAACCCAGCTTCGGGGCGACCCTTCACCCTTGGCGGCTTCCATCACCAGGAGAGCCGCCATGGCCAACCCGCCCATCACCGTTCTGCGCGACACCCAACCCCTGCCCGTGGTCGATGCCTGCAAATGGGAGCGCATCGAAGGCGAGCCCCATACCGTCAACCTCAATGCCTACACCTCCGATGACGGCAGCAAGATCATGGGCACCTGGATCTGCACCCCCGGCAAGTGGCGCGTCGACTATGTGAAGTGGGAGTACTGCCACTTCCAGGAGGGCTACTGCATCATCACCCCCGACGGCCAGGAGCCCATCCACCTGAAAGCCGGCGACATCTTCGTCGTCGAACCCGGCATGAAGGGCACCTGGGAAGTGGTCGAGACGGTGCGCAAGTATTTCGTGTTCGCCTGATCTGAAGGCACCGCCTGCCGGCTCTTGCCGGTGGGCTGATCAGGGCGTGGCATCGCTCGCATAGCAGGCCCAGGCCGGGCGGGTGGCCAGGCGTTCGAGATAGGCTTCGATGGCCGGGGCGGCGATGCGCTCCATCGGGGTGCTGCGCCAGCGGTGCAGCGACAGGCCCAGGGCGATGTCGGCCAGGCTGAAGGACTCGCCGGCCACATAGGGGCCGTGCTGCGCCAGGTGCGCCTCCAGAATGGCGATGCGCCCGTTCCAGGCGGCGATGCCTTGCGCCAGGCGTTGCGGATCGGGTTCCGGTGGCTGCTGCTTCACCAGCGCCAGATAGGCATAGCTCCAGGCCGGATTGAGTTCGCAGGCCTGCCAGTCGAGCCACTGATCGACCCGCGCCCGGGCGCGCGGTGTGGTGGGATACAGCGCCTCGCCGCCATGGGCGTTGGCCAGGTAGCGCAGGATGCTGTTGGACTCCCAGAGCACGAAGTCGCCGTCCAGCAGGACCGGGATCTGGCCATTGGGATTCCACTGCAAATACTCGGCGGATTGCGCTGAGCGAAAGCCGGCGCCCCAGTCCTCGCGCTCATAGCCCAGGCCCAGTTCATCGAGGCACCAGAGCGCCTTGCGTACGTTGATCGAAGAGACGCGACCAAGAATCTTCAGCATGCCGAGGCGACCTCCCGGAATGGATGGCTGAGATAGGGCTCGATATGGCCGAGCGCGCGCTGCACATAGTCCTCCTTCTCGCCCACCGGTGCCACGTAATGCAGCACCTCGGCCGCCGCGTCGCGGCCCAGCAGCCTCGCGATGGCCCAGGCCGCCAGGTAGCTGGAAGCCAGGCAGCCGCCGGCGGTGGCCAGGTTGCCGCGGGCGAAGAAGGGCTGATTCAGCACCTCGATGCCGGCTTCCTGCACCCAGGGCTTGGTGGTGAGATCGGTGCAGCCGGGTACGCCGTCGAGCAGGCCGAGGCGCGCCAGCAACAGGGTGCCGGAGCACTGGGCGCCGATCAGCTGGCGCCCGGGATCGAGCACTGCCAGCTGTTCCAGCAATGCCGCATCCCGGGCGAGCTCACGGGTCCGGTTGCCACTTCCAACCAGCACGGCGGTGCAATCCGCCAGTTCGTCGAAGCCGGCCTGGCGCTCCAGGCGGACGCCGTTCATGGACGTGATGAAGGGGGTCGGCGCCATCAGCGAGACCCGCCAGTCCGGGCGCCTGATGCGATTGAGCAGGCCCAGGGCGATGAGGGAGTCCAGTTCGTTGAAGCCGTCGAAGGTGAGGATGGCGAGGTGCATGGGAGCTACCAAGGGCTTGCTGTCGATCCAATGATTCTTGGCCGCGACCCTGCCGTTCGACCAGATACAGTGCCGCACCGGGCTGGCCATACAGTCATGCCAATCATCGGCAAACCGCTCTAAGCCGCGCAACGACGACGCTGGAGCACTGGAAGCTATGGCACTTAGCCATTACAGTGACACACCCTGGCCGAGCCACCGGCCGATTTGTCATCGCCCATCGGCCTTACCCCCTTTCGAGATGTCGATGGACAACGAGATTCGTTATGAACAGCACGTCCGGCGGGTGCTGCGCACGCCCCTGCTGGTGCTGCAGCCGCTGATGCTGGCGATGTGGCCGCTGACCCTGTGGTGCAATCCGCTGATCGGCAGTCCTTACAAGGGACGCTATTTCGCGCTGATGCTGCTGTTGCTGGCGATTAGCGCCCTGCTCAGCGTGGCGCGCAGCGCACGCATGATGAGTCTGACCTTTACCGGCAACATCTGGGCATTCGCCCTCGCCTTCCGCATCCAGATCCAGGATGGCGGCGCCGTGGGTCACTACTGGAACCTGCCCGTCGCCCTCATCATCATCCTGGGCACCTGCGGCCTGACCTACCGCCTCTCCCACTACCTCATCACCCTGGCCGGCGCCGGCTTCATCCTCTTCATCGGTCAGGACCGGTTGATACCCAGCGCGATGCCGGAGCAGTTGGTCGGGCTGCTGGTCAGTGTCGCCCTGGCAATCGGCATCGCCTACAACCACGCCAACAGCCAGTGGATGCGACGGACCTTCAGGCTCAAGGAGCGCTATCGGATTCTCGCGGAAACCGATGAACTCACCCGGATCGCCAACCGCCGCAAGCTCCTGCAACAGCTGGACGCGGCGCGGGGCGAGAGCGGACGGGAAGCCAGGCATTTCGTCATGCTCGACATCGACAACTTCAAGGAGATCAACGACCGGCACGGCCATCAGGTGGGCGATGAGGTGCTGGTCGCCACGGCGCGGGAACTCGATCGACTAGATCCGCGACTGGAGGGCGGCCGCCTGGGCGGCGAGGAATTCGGCCTGCTGATCCGCGGCCTCGACGAGGCAAGGATCAGCCACCTGCTGGAAACCCTGCGCGCGCGCCTGGCCGAGGCCGCCCCCCTGGGCATCCGCTTCAGCGCCGGAGCGCTTCGCCTTGCGCCGGAGCTGTCGCTCAACGAGCTGCTGCGCCAGGCGGACGAAGGTCTCTACCAGGCCAAGCGCCAGGGCAAGGACCAGGTGGTCTGGATCCGCTGAGGACCGCTACTCCAGCTTTTCCACCTTAACCGCGGTGGTGCCGTCGTCGACCATGTCCACTCGCCGGGCAGCGGCGCGGGAGAGATCGATGATGCGGCCGCGGATATAGGGCCCGCGGTCGTTGATGCGCACCACCACGGCGCGATCGTTTTCCAGGTTGGTCACCTTGACCCGGGTGCCGAGCGGCAGGGTCTTGTGGGCGGCGACCAGTTCGTTGTTGTTGAAGGTCTCGCCACTGGCGGTTTCCTTGCCGTGGAACTTGCGCGAGTAGAAGGAGGCCTTGCCGCGCTGTTCGAAGCCGGCTTCCTTCTTGACCGGTGCCGCGACGGTCTTGGCGTCCTTTTCCTGGCAGGCGGTGCAGGCAAGTATCAGAAGCAACACGAGGGATCTGGGACGGATGAACACGTTTCACCTTCCTCTTTTTCTTGGTTTTCGGGAAAGCAACGCTCGGAGAGTGGATTCAGCTAGCTCTGAACCCGGGCGCCCCCGGGAGGTTCGCCAGGGATGGCCAGCGGCCAGCCCATCTGTGACGAGCCCCTCAAGACCGCCCTAGGGCGCCGGCAGCACGTACCTGAGGATGGCCACGAAATGCAGGGCGCTGCCGGCCATGACGAAGCCGTGCCAGATGCCATGCCAGTGGCGAAAGCGATCGTCGAAGACGAAGAAGAGGATGCCGACGGTATAGAGCACCCCGCCGGCCGCCAGCCAGGCGAAGCCCTCGCCGCCCAGGCGATCCAGCAGTGGTCCCACCGCCACCAGCACGATCCAGCCCATGGTGGCGTAGATCACCAGCGACAGGATGCGCGCCTCCGAACGCGGCTTGAGCTCCTGCGCCATGCCGATCAGCGCCAGCCCCCAGACGATGCCGAACAGCGTCCAGCCCCAGGGACCGCGCAGGGTCACCAGGCAGAACGGCGTGTAGCTGCCGGCGATGAGCAGATAGATCGACAGGTGATCGAGCTTTTGCAGCAGGCGTTTCGCCCGCCCCTTCACGCTGTGGTAGAGGGTCGAGACACTGTAGAGGATCACCAGCGCGACCCCATAGATGGCCACGCTGACGATGCGCCAGGGATCGCCCTGCAGGCTGGCCAGTACCACCAGGGCAATGGCGCCGGCCAGGGCCAGCAGGGCACCGACCAGATGGGTCCAGGCATTGAGACGTTCGCCGTAGTACATGCGTCCTCCGGTGTAGGTCGCAAATGGGCTCAGGGTCTCGCCGAGCCCTCGCGACGGGCAGTGAGGCGCTCGTAGCGGTCGAGCAGCGGCTGGATGGAAATCCCGTGGACCGCGATGCTCAAGGCCACCACCGACAGGGTCAGGTCGACGATGGTCCCGGCCCAGTCGGCCGTGACCTGATGCGTGAGCGCGTAGCACAGATAATACAGGCTACCGATGCCACGGATGCCGAACCAGCCGATCAGCGCACCCTGGTGGCGATCGATGCGGGTGAAGGGCAGCATGCTCGCCACGCCCAGCGGGCGGATCACCACGAACAGCAAGGCGCCCAGCAGCAGCGCGCGGCTGTCCCAATGGGTGATCAGCACCACCCCGAGCAGGGTCACCAGCAGCACCTCGAAGGAGCGCTCCACCAGGCTGCCGAAGGCGAGCATGTCGCCCATCATCACCCCGGCGGCCATGCGCGGCTCCTCGATGTCCTCGGCGTTGGCCACCGTGGCACGCTCCGGCGCTCCGGTGAGGTGACCGATCACCGGTTGCGCCAGTTGCTCGGAAGGCGTTTCCGCATTACCGGAGGTCTGTACCTCGGCCTGGCGCAGGCCCAGGCCGGCGGCGAACACCGCGAGAAAGCCGAAGGCGCCGATCTCGTCGGCCAGCACATAGGACAGGGCGATCAGCGCCAGGGCGAGGAAATCGTTGGGCGAGATGGTGCTGTCGCCATGCCGGGTGCGCAGGAAGATCATCAGCCGCCCGACCCCCTTGCCCATGGCATAGCCCAGCAGCAGGCCCGCCGGTACGCCCCAGACCACGTTCTTGAGAAACCACTCCAGGGTCCAGCCCCACTGGAGTTCGCCATGCTGCAGGAGCAGCAGACCGAGCAGCACGAAGGGAAAGGCGGTGCCGTCGTTGAGGCCCGCTTCGCCGGAGAGACCGAAGCGCACCCGGTCGAAATCCTGAGCGTGGTTGACCTGCACCAGCCCGGCCAGCACCGGGTCGGTGGGCGCGAGGATGGCGCCGATCAGCAGGGCCACGCCCCAGGGCAGACCGAGCAGGTAGTGGGCGACCAGGCAGACCCCGGCGATGCTAAAGATCATCACCGGCCCGGCCAGCAGATAGGCGCCATGCCAGGAAGAGCGATGAAAGGACAGGCGCAGCTTGAGGCCGCTGACGAACAGCGAAAAGAGCACCGCCACCTCGGTGAGGTGGCCGATCCAGGTTGCCGATTGCTGGAAGTCGACCTCGGCCAGGCCCAGGCCGATGGGGCTGATGAGCATGCCGAAGGCCAGGCAGACCACCGAGGTGGTGACCGGTAGCCAGCGCAGGTAGGCGGAGGTCAGGGCGAGGATCATCAACAGCGATCCCAATACCCCGACCCAGACGAGAAAAGTCATGTGGGTAGCGTGATCCAGAACAGAGAAGGAAGAACGGGTAGCAGACGTCACCCTTCTGATGGAGACTGCGCCGGCGTAGCCGCGTGCCCCCTATCTGCCGAATGGCGCGCCTCCGGGTGACCCCGTGGCCCTGGCCGGGGTCCCATGCCCTATAGTCCCAAGGAAAGCCCCTACCCGCATGAGCGATCACCGCCTCCGCAAGCAACGCCGCCTCGAACGCCTGCAGCGCTTCCTCGACTGGGCCGGCCGCACCCATCCCGACTTCGTCGCCAAGCAGCAGCACCAGGAACTCTGGTTCAAACCCTATTCGGGCTATCCCCTGCCGCACCTGGGTCGCATCGCCAAGGCCTTCTGGTTGGGGCTGGACGAAGGCGCTGCGGTCGCCGTCGGCAGCGCGCCCGATCCCGACAGCCTGCTGGGCCAGGCGCTGCTCAATGCCGGCAAGACCTTCGGCTATCCGGTGGACGTCTTCGGCAGCGAAAAGCTCTTTACCGGCGGCGCGGCGAGCGAATTGCTCGAACCCCACTGGGCGCTGAATCTGGCCGACAGCGCTTCGGCCGAGGCCTTTGCCGCCGCGGTCAGCGAGCGTCTGGGCAATGCCGTGCGCGAGCGCCTCGGCCTCCTGGCGGCGCCCTTCGCCGAAATGGCGGACGAGGATCGCCAGCGGGTGCTGGAGCGGGTGCCCCAGGCGTTGATCCGCCTGGACGACTTTTTGCCGCGGGCGGTGGAGGTGCTCAACGAAACGCGCCACGAATTGAGATTCAACGTGGTGCTGACCCACGAGGACATTCGCCTGGAGATCCCCCGGCGGCTGGCGGCCAACCAGGGCCGACTGCTGAGTGACGCCGATGTCGCCGCGCTAAGGGCCGAAGCCGAGGCGGACCTGCGGGAGCGTTTCGCCGTGCTGGTGGGCGAAGCCGATGCCCTGGACTTCGATCTGCACCAGCTGGGCACGCCGCGCCTGCAGGAGCTGATGCGCCTGGAAGCCGACAAGCTGCGCCGCGCGCTGCGCCACGCCGTGACCCAGCAGCGCGAGAAGATGGCCTTCGCGGTGCTGCTGGAAAACAATCCGCGCTTCGGCCAGTACCACCAGAATTATCCGGCCCGCCGCCTGACCCGCACCTGGACCGCCCTGCTCGGCCCCACCAACAGCGGCAAGACCCACAGGTCCATCGAGGCCATGGCGGCGGTGACCCATGCCATCTACCTCTCGCCGCTGCGCTTGATGGCCCTGGAAAATCAGGAGCGCCTGGAATCCCTTGGCGTACCCTGCTCGCTGGTCACCGGCGAGGAGGAGATCATCCGCCCGGGCGCCACCCACTTCTGCTGCACCGTGGAGGAATTCGCCCGCTTCCGCCGCCAGCAGTGGGAAGTGGTGGTGGTCGACGAGGTGCAGATGCTGGCCGATCCGCAGCGCGGCTGGGCCTGGGTCGATGCCCTGGTCAGCGCCCACACCAAGCGCCTGCTGATGACCGGTCCGGCGCTGATCGAACCCTCACTGCGCACCCTCTGCGAGCTGTGCGAGGACCGCCTGGAGATCAAGCCCACCAAGCGCCTGTCGCCAGTCACGGTGGCGCGCCACGCCACCACCCTGGAGCGCCTGGAACCGGGTTCGCTGCTGGTGGCCTTCAGCCGTCGGGTGGTGCTGGAACTCAAGGGCCTGCTGGAGATGGCCGGGCGCCGGGTGTCGGTGGTCTATGGCGCCCTCTCGCCGGAGGTGCGGCGGGAACAGGCGCGGCGCTTCCGCGAAGGCGAGACCGAGATCATGGTCGCCACCGATGCCGTGGGCATGGGCCTCAACCTGCCGGCCCATACCCTGTGCTTCTACACCGACGAGAAATTCGACGGGGTGGAGAACCGGCCGCTGCGGGTGCAGGAGGTCAAGCAGATCGGCGGTCGCGCCGGACGGTTCGGTCATCATGCCGAGGGCGAGATCACCGCGCTCGAACCCCATGTGCTGCGCAACATCAAGCGGCTGTTCCACAGCCCTGACGATCCGGTTGACCTGCACCAGTTCCAGGTGCGACCGAGCCTGGAGCACCTGCGCGCGCTGTCCGAATTCATGGAAGAGCCCAGCCTGCTGCGCACCTGGCTGACCTTCAATCGCAACATCAACTATGGCGACGCCTTCGTCTCGGTACTGCCCGACGAGCTGGCCGAGTGGATCAAGCTGATCGACCTGCCCGGCATCGACTTCCAACTGCGCTGGATCTTCGCCTGCACGCCAATCCGTGGCGGCCTGGAAGGCCCGGCCAGCAGCCAGGCCCAGCGCTGGCTGCGCAGCGTCGCCCGCGGCGAGCCGGTGGATCTGCCGCGCATCCCCATGGGCACCGATCTCGCCGGACTGGAAAGCGCCCTGCACGTGGTGGAGACCTATCTGCACCTGTCCCGCAGCCTGCCCGAGCTGTTTCCGGCCCTGGAACGCGGCCAGGATCATCGCGACCTGCTTAACGACGCCATCACCCGGGAGCTGTCCCGCCGACGCCGGCCGCGTGGCCAGGAAAAGGGCCAGGGCAATGGCGGCCGCCGCCAGGGTCGCGGCGAGCGGCGCGGTGGGCGCTTCGGGCGTTAAGCGGATCGGGAGTCGCCGAGGGTCATGCTACCGATCGCGGCCATGGGCCGCTCCTACAGGGAAATGATGCTCCTGTAGGAGCGGCCCATGGCCGCGATAGTCCAAGCCAGAACGGCCGCATCGGCGGACCGCCATGGCCGCGATAAAGAAAGACAGTCGCTCCTACCGGGACGTCCCCAGCGGCGACCGCGCCTTGAAGCTCCAGGTGAAGAAGAATTCCGCCACCTGCTCACCGCTTTCGTCGGTGCCGATGCTGCGCAGCTCGACCTGCTGCGGCTTGCCGGTCTCCCGGGCGCGCACCAGCGCCGCGGCGATGGCCGCGCCCTGGTCGCAACGAAAGACGATGGTGCCCACAGCCTTCTTGCTAAAGGTCGCGCTCATGGCCACTACCAGCATGGCGTAGCGGCTGCCGGAAAGACGGATGTGCCGGTCGGCGAGGATGCCGGTGGAAAATTCCGCCGCCATGCCCTCCACCGCCCAGAACATGCTCTTGAAGGGATTCTGGTTCAGCCAGCCATGGGTGACCTGCATCTGGCACCCGGCATCGTCCAGGTGGCGCAGGCGCAGGCCGGCGATCTTGGCGATGGGCACCTTGGTCCAGACGAAGAGATTGAACAACAGTCGATTCATGGCGAGCGCATCCGGCAGCCTGGCCGGAGCGCCAGGTGCCCGCAGCTTAGCGCTTCGCCCCGTGCAGCTCCACGGCGCGCGCGCGCGGCCCGGTAGACAGTTCGCGACCCCCGGGTCGCGCGGCCGGGCGCCTCGCCGAAGAGGCGCCCGCGGGCCTTACAGCGGATTGGCGTTGAGTTGCTCGGCGTAGCGCCGGGTCATGAACACCGCGAACAGCAGGCCGGCCACCGCCAGGCTGCCGCCCACCAGGCCAACGTAGGGCATGCCGACATGGGTCCCCACCACGCTGCCGAGCAGGGCGCCGCCGCCGATGCCGACGTTGTAGATGCCGGAGAACAGCGCCATGGCGACGTCGGTGGCGTCCTTGGCCAGGGCCAGCACCTTGGATTGCAGCGCCAGGCCGAAACTCATGATGGCGATGCCCCAGATGACGCTCAGGCCCTCCAGCATGAAGCTCTTCCAGGCGAAGGGCAGCAGCAACAGCAGCGACAGGGCGATGCCAGCGATTGCCGCGATCAGGAAGCCATTGGGGAATCTCAGGCTGTAGCGGCTGAACAGCAGCGAGCCGATGACGCCGGAGCCGCCGAACAGCAGCAGCAAGGCGGTGATCTGCATGCCACCCATGCCCGCCACCTCCACGGCAAAGGGCTCGATGTAGCTGTAGCCGGTGAAGTGGGCGGTCACCACCAGGGTGGTGAGCAGGTAGATGCACAGCAGCGCCGGGCGCTTGAACAGCACCGGCAGGCTGGCCAGGGAACCGGAGTTCTCGCTGGGCAGCAGCGGCAGGTTGCGCGCCAGCCAGAGCACCGTGCCCACCGCCAGCGCCGCGATGGCGACGAAGGTGTAGCGCCAGCCCAGCAATTCACCCAGCACCCGGCCCAGCGGGATGCCCAGCACCATGGCCAGGCAGGTGCCGGTGGCCAGCAGGCCGAGCGCCTGGGTCTGCTTGCCGGCCGGGGCGATGCGCACCGCCAGCGAGGCGGTGATCGACCAGAACACCGCATGGGCGAAGGCGATGCCAATGCGGCTGGCCACCAGCACCTCGAAGCTCCAGGCCACCCCGGAGAGGCCGTGGCAGGCGATGAACACGATGAAGACGAACACCAGCAGCCGGCGCCGCTCGATGGAGCGGGTGGCGAGCATCATCGGCAGCGACATCAGGGCCACCACCCAGGCATAGATGGTCAGCATCAAGCCGACCTGCGAGGGGCGCATGTCGAAGCTGCGCCCGATGTCGCTGAGCAGCGCCACCGGAACAAATTCCGTGGTGTTGAAGATGAAGGCGGCCAGGGCCAGGGCGATGACACCGGACCAGCTGGGCTTCCGGGCTTCGGCGGTAGCATCCATGGGGGGTCTTCTACTCCAGAGCGAAAGGGTGGATGGCGACTCTCGGTCAGAAAGCCGACGACAAAAACCCACGAGCAAAGGCCTGGCCCGCCTGCGACGCCGGGTCGCGAGCGAGAAGTCTGCTGTAGGTAGGGATTGGAATTGAATGTAGTAAAAATTCTACGCTGTCGATTCGGACCATCACAACCTCCCGCAGTTGCGCCTGACAGCGGCAATCGCCTGGCCGAAGCGGCCAACCGCCTGATCGGTGGCGCTTTTTTACCTGGGAGCAGCACGCCGATCGCCTGGCGCTGCGACAAAACATCGCGAAACCTTTTGCCTGGACGAAGCTCCGAGCGAAACGCGCCGGACGATTGACCTTACCCCAGGGGCAAGCTCTAGCCTCGGCGTCACCAGCCCAGTCAGGAGCCTCCCCCATGCGTATCGTCCTCTCCTCCACCCTGCTCGCCCTCAGTCTGCTCGCCGGCGGCGTCGCCCAGGCCGCCGAGACCCAGCACCCGGCCCACCAGGACATGCAGAAGAGCATGGAGACCATGCACCAGGGCATGGAAGAAGGCCTCAAGGCCAAGGACCCGGACCTGGCCTTCGCCAAGGGCATGCTGGCCCATCACGAGGGCGCCGTCGACATGGCCCGCTATCAGCTGCAGCACGGCAAGGACCCGGAGATGCGCAAGCTGGCCGAGGACATCATCCAGGCCCAGCAGAAGGAAATCGACCAGCTCAATCGCTGGATCAAGGCCCACGGCAAGTAATGGCGCACCGCGTCCGGGACTGGCACAGTGGGACGCCAGTCCCGACGCGGAGTCCACCATGCTGATCGACCATCTGGATCATCTGGTCCTGACCACCATCGACCTCGCCGCCTGCGAGGATTTCTACACCCGGGTGCTGGGTATGCGCCTGGAGACCTTTGGCGCGGGGCGCAAGGCGCTGCGCTATGGCAACCAGAAGATCAATCTGCACGAGCGGGGGCACGAATTCGAACCCAAGGCGCACCTGCCGGTGCCGGGCGCCCTCGACCTCTGCTTCATCGCCCAGGAGCCGCTGGACCAGGTGATCGCCCATCTGCAGCGCGAGGGCTGGCCGATCATCGAAGGCCCGGTGGCTCGCACCGGGGCCACCGGACCGATTCGCTCGGTCTATGTCCGCGATCCCGACCTCAACCTGATCGAGATCGCCGAGTACCCGACCTAGGCTCTGCGCGAAAGGTCGCCGAGCGAAGGTCAGGCGAGGCGAAAAGAAGCCTGAGGAAGCGGAGTTTACGAGTGGTAAATGAGCATTCCGAAGGCGTTTTCAACGACGCATCACCGAGTGCAGGCACTTTTCGTACAGAGCCTAGCGCGGCCGACCGAACACCTGGGTCCAATAGAGGCTGTGGGTGCTCCGCGGATTCAGGGCATAGGCCGCGCCCATTTCGGTGAATTCCGGATTCATCAGATTGGCGCAGTGGCCCGGACTCGCCAGCCAGCCCTGCATGGCCTGGCTGACCGAACCGGCGCCCGCGGCGATGTTTTCACCGATGCGGGTCCAGCCGTAGCCCTGTTTGCCCACCCGCTCGGCCACGGTGCCGCCGCCGGGGGCGGTATGGGAGAAGTAGTCGCGACCGGCCATGTCCTGGCTGTGGGCCAGGGCGGCATTGGCCAGCGCCGGATTCCAGCGCAGCGGGGTGGTCGCGGCAAAACGCCGGGTGCCGCAGGTGCGCGCCTGGGCCCGGGCGCGATTGACCTCGGCCAGCACCGCCTTGCCAGCGCTCTGCCAGTCGCCCAGGCCGGCGCTCACCACCGGACGCGCCAGCACCAGCTGCCAGCGCGGACCCTGCTGACTCACCCCGATCTGCGCATAGTCGCTGCTGGCCAGCGGCCGGCAATACTGCTGGCGCAGTCCGGCCATGGCCGCCTGGGCGGTGGGGGCGCCCGCCAGCATGATCACCTGCACGGCCGATGCCTGATAACCCGCGGCGCGCAGATCGCCCTGCAGCCGATCGCGACCGGTCAGGCGCACCGCCGCGAGGCGACTGTCGGCGGCGAGCGGCGCCGCGGCGCGGGTGCCCGGGCACCCCTGGGGGGCGGCGCGATAGGCGTTGATCAGACTGACCAGGCGCGCCTCCTCGGGCGTCGCGGCGAGGGCAGCCTGGGTCAGCAGGGTCGTGGTCAGCAGCAGGGACAAGGCGGGGAAACGGGACATGCGCGAGCGGATCCGGAAAAGACGGAAGCGCTATGTACCCGGCCTGAATCCAGGGCGCAAGCCAGACCGGTGGCCAGCCGAGGAACGGATGGCAGTTTGCTTGCAAGGGTGATTGGAGTAGGCTCGCCGGCTCATTCAACAGGAGTCTCTCCCATGGCCAAAGCCTCTGCCCGCCACATCCTGGTTTCCAGCGAAGCCAAGTGCAACGAACTCAAAGCCGCCATCGAAGGGGGCGCCGATTTCGCCCAGGTGGCCAAGGACAACTCCAGCTGCCCCTCCAGCCGCCAGGGCGGTGACCTGGGCACCTTCCGCCCGGGCCAGATGGTCAAGGAATTCGACACCGTGGTGTTCAGCGCGCCGCTGCATCAGGTCCAGGGTCCGGTAAAGACCCAGTTCGGCTATCACCTGGTGGAAGTCACCAGCCGCGAAGATTGATCGCGCCGGTGCTCCCGCTCGCAGCGGGGGCACCTCCCTTCCCTGCGCCCAACCGGCTATCCTGCAGACCTCCTGTCTCACGAGGATAGTGCCATGTCCCTTCCCCTCGAACGTCACGGTCAGTGCCTGTGTGGCGCCGTCCAGCTGGATTGTCGCCTCGACAGCCTTGCCGTCTCGGCCTGTCATTGCCGGACCTGTCGCCGCTGGAGCGGTGGCCCGCTGCTGGCAGTGGACTGTGCTCAGCCACCAGTGATCGGCGGTGGCGATGCCCTGGCCGTCCATGCCTCGTCCGACTGGGCCGAGCGCGGCTTTTGTCGCCACTGCGGCACTCACCTGTTCTATCGCCTCAAGGCCGAGCCTTACTACGCCATTCCGGTGGGCCTGCTCGAGGGCAGCGACTGGTTGCTGGACAGCGAGATCTTCATCGAGGAAAAGCCGGCCTGGTATTGCTTCGCCAACCAGACCCGCCAGCTGACCGGCGCCGAGGCCATCGCCGAGCACGGCGAACAGGACTAGTCGCCTTCCGGCGCCAGCCATGACCACCGGTCGCCTCGCTGCGGGCGACCTCGGGGTCCTGCGCACGCTCGTTATCACGCCAAGGCTCATGCCAGAGCCCCGGCCCCTGCCGCACCTCTGATCCGTTGCGCCCGGTCGCCTGCGGCCTGGGCGCACATCCCTATCAAGCCGCCGGCAAACGCGCCGATGCCTGGGTGAGCTCCCTTTCCCAGCCTGCCAGACAAGAGGAACAATCATGGGGTTTCTGCAACGCTTCGGCGCGCGTGCCCGCCAGGGCGGTAGCGGCGTGTTCAGCCTGACCTGCTCCGCTCGCGAACTCGGCGACCGCCTCGGCGGCGTCGCCCTCAAGCCCACCTATATCGCCGGCTTCGTTTCGCCACACCTGGACCTGGACGCCATCGCCCAGCAGCTGGCGGGGCGCTTTCCCGGCGCATCCATCAGCCTGTGCACCACCTCCGGCGAACTCTGCGGCAGCGAGCAGCGCCTGTATTGCGCCGCCGACGGCGCCTGGGACCGGCTGGTGCTGCAATTCTTCGACGCCTCGGTGATCGCCTCGGCCGAGGTGGTGCACGTGCCGCTGGACAGCGAGGACATCCGCCGTGGCGGACCGCGGCGCAGCATGAAGGAGCGCCTCGCCCGCCTGACCGAGTCGCTCAAGCGCCTGCAGGTGCGCACGCCCATCGATCACCGCGATACCCTGGCCTTCGTGCTGTTCGACGGCCTGTCCGCCTCGGAATCCTTCTTCATGGAGGCGCTGTACGAGTCCGGCCGCTTCCCCTGCCTGTTCGTCGGCGGTTCCGCCGGCGGCAAGGGTGACTTCCGCCAGACGCTGCTGCACGATGGCCGCAAGGCCTATGAAAACCATGCCCAGCTGGTATTCCTGAAGATGGCCCGGAACACCCGCTTCGGGGTGTTCAAGAGCCAGAACTTCAGCGCCACGCCGCTCAGCCTCAGTGTCCTCACCGCCTCCCTGGAAGAGCGCTACATCAGCCAGGTGGTCGACAGCCGCGGCCAGATCAAGAGCATGGTGGCGGCCCTCTGCGAGGCCCTGAGCTGCAGCGCCGAGCAGCTGGAGCAGCGCCTGGCGGACTATTCCTTCGCCATCCGCGTGGGCGAGGAGCTGTTCGTCCGCTCCATCGCCCGCATCGACTACGAGCGCGAGCGCATCCACCTGTTCTGCGACGTGGCGCCCGGCGAAGAGCTGGTGATGGTCAAGCGCACCTCCCTGGTGGACGCCACCCGCGAGGATTTCGCCCGCTTCCTGCAGGGCAAGAGCGGTACCCCGCTGGTGGGCGTGCTCAACGACTGCATTCTGCGCCGCGCCAACAACGGCGCCGAGCTGCCGCGCATGGGCGAGGTGTTCGGCCAGACGCCGGTGGTGGGCTTTTCCACCTTTGGCGAGATCCTCGGCCTGAACCTCAACCAGACGCTCACCGCGGTGTTCTTTTTCCGTACCCCGGAGGGCGCGCCCTTCCGCGACGACTACGTCGACAACTTCGCCGCCCACTACGGCGAGTTCAAGGCCTTCTTCCTGCGCCGGCAGATCAAGAAGCTGGCCGGTCTGAGCCAGGTGGTGGTCAACCAGATCAACGAATTCAAGCGGCAGAACTTCACGGGTGTGGTGGATGCCCAGGGCCTCGACGACTCCATCCAGGCGGTGTTCGGCGGCCTCGCCGACCTTGGCCAGGTGCTGCGCCAGGCGCACCAGAGTCGCCAGGAGATCGGCGAGCAGTTGCGGCACTACTCCGGCGAATTGCACAGCAGCATGGACGATCTGGCGGGCAACATCCTGCAGCAGGGCGAGGTCACCCGCCAGGCCGACAGCACCGTGCAGCACCTCACCGAACAGGCCGAGGACGTGGTGCGCAGCGCCAACGAGCTGAGCCAGTCGAGTCTGCGCATCCAGTCCATCGTCCAGGTGATCCAGCAGATCGCCGGCCAGACCAACCTGCTGGCGCTCAACGCGGCTATCGAGGCGGCGCGCGCCGGCGAGAGCGGTCGCGGCTTCGCGGTGGTGGCCGACGAGGTGCGCAACCTGGCGGCCATCACCCACAAGAACGCCGCCGAGATCGGCGCCGACATCGACCAGTTGTCGCGCGCCATCAGCGAGGTCGGTGCCCATATCGCCGGCCAGGCCCAGGACGTGGGTTCGCTGCAGGAGCTGCTCGCCGTCCTGCGCGAGTCCGGTCGCCTCACCGCCCAGACCTCCCACCGCACCAAGGACATCGCCGATACCCTGACCGGTCTCACCGCCGCTACCTCGTCCTAAGGCAGGAGGGGACTTACCGTTCGTCGGCACTGACCGGCAAGTCCCGCCCTCTTCCCGCACCGCCGCCCCTCACCAGGAGGGGCGACCGGGTGACTCTAGCTCACCTCTCGAGTGACCGCAGGGTCACGGCCAGCGCCGTGGCTTGCGGCCCTGTTTTACCCTCATCAGCGACCCATGAGTCAGCAATAGACGCCCCAAACCCGCTCCCGGCCGCGTCTACGACTTTTGTAGTGACTATACGAAAGCACTACAAAACTGAGTTGACGACGCCCTTGTCTCCTGCAAATCTCTAGCTGCACCGGACGCGAACCCCCTATCCATGCGGGTCGCGCCTGGGCTCCGGGTGACCCTCGGGCCGTCTTGCGTAGTGATGCTCAAGAGGCACTACAAGAGAAGACGACTGAAATGCCGCGCTGCTCGAGGCAGCGTCGCCAGAGGTGACGTCCGGATCCATGTAGGAACGTACGGCGACATGACTCGACAGCTGGGCTGACCTTTCGCCTTCGCGACCGGTATCCGGGTGGCAACCGCCATCCCGCTGCCGGACGTTGGGAAAAGACTGGTACCCAAGCAAACCTCATCGAGAAGGATCGACTCATGTCCGCTTACGAGAACGACGTTCAGGCCATCGCCGCCCTCAAGAACAGCACCGGCAATCACTGGAGCGCCATCAATCCGGAGTACGCAGCGAGGATGCGCCTGCAGAATCGCTTCAAGACCGGTCTCGACATCGCCCGCCACTGCGCGGCCATCATGCGCCGGGACATGGCCGCCTACGACGCCGACAGCAGCGCCTACACCCAGTCGCTGGGCTGCTGGCACGGCTTCATCGGGCAGCAGAAGCTGATCGCCATCAAGAAGCACCTGGGCAGCACGAAAGGCCGCTACCTCTATCTGTCCGGCTGGATGATCGCCGCGCTGCGCTCGGAGTTCGGCCCGCTGCCGGATCAGTCCATGCACGAGAAGACCAGCGTGCCGGCACTGATCGAAGAGCTCTACACCTTCCTGCGCCAGGCCGACGCCCGCGAGCTGGGCATGCTGTTCCGCGAGCTGGACGCCGCCCGCGCCGCCGACGAGAACGCCAAGGCCGCCGCTATCCAGGCCAAGATCGACAGCCATGAAACCCATGTGGTGCCGATCATCGCCGATATCGACGCCGGGTTCGGCAACGCCGAGGCCACCTACCTCTTGGCCAAGAAGATGATCGAGGCCGGCGCCTGCTGCATCCAGCTGGAAAACCAGGTCTCCGACGAGAAGCAGTGCGGCCACCAGGACGGCAAGGTCACGGTGCCCCACGAGGACTTCCTGGCCAAGATCAATGCCGTGCGCTACGCCTTCCTCGAACTGGGCGTGGACGAGGGCGTCATCGTCGCCCGCACCGACTCCCTGGGCGCCGGCCTGACCAAGCAGATCGCCGTGAGCAAGCAGCCGGGCGACCTGGGTGACCAGTACAACGGCTTCCTCGACTGCGACGAGGTGGACGCCAGCCAGCTGGGCAACGGCGATGTGCTGATCAGCCGTGGCGGCAAGCTGCTCCGGCCCAAGCGCCTGGCCAGCGGCCTGTTCCAGTTCCGTGCCGGCAGCGGTGTGGATCGCGTGGTGCTGGACTGCATCACCTCGCTGCAGAACGGTGCCGACCTGCTGTGGATCGAGACCGAGAAGCCCCACGTTGGCCAGATCAAGGCCATGGTCGACCGCATCCGCGAGGTCGTGCCCAATGCCAAGCTGGTCTACAACAACAGCCCCTCCTTCAACTGGACCCTGAGCTTCCGCCAGCAGGTGTTCGACGCCCTGCAGGCCGAGGGCAAGGACGTCTCCGCCTACGACCGCGCCAAGCTGATGAGCGTGGACTACGACGACACCGAACTGGGGCGCCTGGCCGATGCGCGGATTCAGAGCTTCCAGCGCGATGCGGCGCGGGAGGCAGGCATCTTCCACCACCTGATCACCCTGCCCACCTACCACACCGCGGCCCTGTCCACCGACAATCTGGCCAAGGGCTACTTCGCCGAGGAAGGCATGCTGGCCTACGTCAAGGGCGTGCAGCGCCAGGAGATCCGCCAGGGCATCGCCTGCGTCAAGCACCAGAACATGGCCGGCTCCGACATGGGCGACGACCACAAGGAATACTTTGCCGGGGAGGCCGCGCTCAAGGCGGCGGGCAAGGACAACACCATGAACCAGTTCCATTGATCACGGCCACTGCGGAGGACACGCTCATGAACCTGAACGACAACCCCAGCCTGGACGATCTCAAGCAACTCTTCGGCCGGCTCAAGGACAAGAACCACAACCACATCCTCTGGGTCTGCGAGAGCGGCGCGGTGCACGTCGACCGCCTGCCCGGCGGCGAGACGCCCGAGCAATTCGAGGAGCGCCATCCCAGCCTGCGCATCCGCTTCAAAACCTACAACAAGGGCGGCGGCTACGTCGGCAAGTCGGCAGCGGCGGACGACAACTTCATCCGAAGCGTCCACACCGCCCTGCAGGAGCACTGGCGCCTGGCCGGTCGGCAGCAGCAGCCGGCCTACGTGGATCGCTACTGCTAGCCATGAAAAAGGGCGCGACGGGTAGCTGACCACCCGCCGCGCCCTGCCCCACCTTCGAGGCGACTCGCCTGATCCTGGATGGCCCTCCCGGATCGAGCGAGTCGCCTCTTCCATTTACAGCACGAACAGGTCCACGAAGCGATGCACCGGGGTGGCTTCCAGGCCTGCCTGATCCTTGCACAGCGCGAAGATCTGGGCGCAGCGACCGGCCGGGAAGCGCGTGGCCAGGTTGCTCTGGAATTTGCGCTCCAGCAGCGGAATGCCCTCTTCGCGGCGCCGGCGATGGCCGATGGGATATTCCACGGCGATCTTCTCGGTGCTGCTGCCATCGGTGAAGAACACCTGGAGGGCATTGGCGATGGATCTCTTGTCGGCTTCCAGGTATTCGCGGCTGTAGCGCTCGTCCTCGACGATCTCCATCTTCTCGCGCAGCTGATCGATGCGCGGATGCGCCTGGTGGAAGGCGTCCTCATAGTGCTCGGCGACCAGGTCGCCGAACAGCAGCGGCACGGCGATCATGTACTGCAGGCAGTGGTCGCGGTCAGCAGAGTTGGCCATGGGGCCCTGCTTGGAGATGATACGGATGGCCGATTCGTGGGTGGTCACCACGATCTTCTCGATCTGGTCGACGCGGTCGCGCACCTGGGGGTGCAGGATCACCGCGGCTTCGGCGGCGGTCTGGGCATGGAATTCCGCCGGGAAGCTGATCTTGAACAGCACGTTTTCCATCACGTAGCTGCCGAAGCCCTGGGGAAAGCTGAACTGACGCTGGTCCGCCGGCTTGGTGGCGAGATCCTTGTTGGTGTGACTGAACAGCACGTCGTAGAAGCCCCACTGGGGCGCGCTGAGCACGCCCGGGATACCCATCTCCCCACGCAGGGCGATGTCGGCCAGGCGTACACCACGGCTCGAGGCATCACCGGCGGCCCAGGACTTGCGGCTGCCGGCATTGGGTGCATGGCGATAGGTGCGCAGCGCCTGGCCATCGACGAAGGCGTGGGACAGCGCCGCCAGCAGTTGCTCGCGGTTGGCGCCCATCAGCTTGGCGCTGACCGCGGTGGAGGCCAGCTTGACCAGGAAGACGTGGTCCAGGCCGACTCGGTTGAAGGAGTTCTCCAGGGCGAAGACGCCCTGGATCTCGTGGGCCATGACCATGGCCTCCAGCACCTCGCGCATGGTCAGGGGCGCTTCGCCCTGGGCCACGCGGCGCTGGGAGAGGTGGTCGGCCACCGCCAGGATGGCGCCGAGGTTGTCGGAGGGATGGCCCCACTCGGCGGCCAGCCAGGTGTCGTTGTAGTCCAGCCAGCGAATGATGCAGCCGATGTCCCAGGCCGCCTTGACCGGGTCCAGGCGATAGCTGGTGCCCGGCACCCGCGCGCCCTGGGGTACCAGGGTGCCCTCCACCTGGGGGCCGAGCAGTTTGGTGCACTCGGGGAAACGCAGGGACAGCAGGCCGCAGCCGAGGGTGTCCATCAAGCAGTTGCGGGCGGTGTCCAGGGCCTCGCGGGAGGTGACCTGGTAGGTCAGCACATAGTCGGCCAGGTCCTGGATGACCTGGTCGTAATCGGGTCGGTTGTTGAGATCGACGTTGGCGCTCATGGAGGTTCCTTTATATAGCGTCTTATCGCGGTCATGGCGGTCTGCCGATGCGGCCGCTGTACGGGGTTAGGTTCATCGCGGCCATGGGCCGCTCCTACAGGACGCTCCCGCCCTTGTAGGAGCGGCCCATGGCCGCGATCAAACGATTAACGATTGGCGATGGGCGTGAAGGCCCGCTGCTCGACGCCGATGTAGTCCGCACTGGGGCGGATGATGCGGTTGTCGGCGCGCTGCTCGAAGACGTGGGCGCACCAGCCGGCCGTCCGCGAGCAGACGAAGATCGGGGTGAACAGCGGCGTCGGGATGCCGAGGAAGTGGTAGGCCGAGGCGTGGTAGAAGTCGGCGTTGGGAAACAGCCCCTTCTCTTCCTTCATGGTGCGGTCGATGGCTTCCGAGACCGGGAACAGCACGCTGTCTCCCACCTCTGCCGCCAATTGCCGGGCGTAGTCCTTGATCACCTCGTTGCGCGGATCGCTGTCGCGGTAGATGGCGTGGCCGAAGCCCATCACCTTTTCCTTGCGTTCTAGCATCTGCTTGAGGCCGCTGACCGCCTCCTCGGGCGAGGCGAAGCGCTCGATCAACGCCATGGCCGCCTCGTTGGCGCCGCCATGCAGCGGGCCGCGCAGGGAGCCGATGGCGCCGGTGACGCAGGAATAGAGATCCGACAGCGTCGAGGCGCAGACGCGGGCGGTAAAGGTGGAGGCGTTGAATTCGTGCTCGGCATAGAGGATCAGCGAGACGTTCATCACCCGGGCATGCAACTCGCTGGGCGCCTTGCCGTGCAGCAGGGTGAGGAAGTGGCTGGCGATGTCCGGGGCATCGCTGCTGCAGTCGATGCGGGTGCCGCTCTGGCTGAAGTGGTGCCAGTAGAGCAGGATCGCCGGAAAGGCGCCGAGCAGGCGATCGGCCACCTGCTGCTGGTCGGCGAAGCTGTGCTCCGGCTCCAGGGTGCCCAGCAGGGAGGCGCCGGTACGCATCACGTCCATGGGGTGGGCGCTGGCGGGGATGCGCTCCAGGCCTTCCTTGAGCGGCTGCGGCAGGTCGCGCAGGGCCGCCAGGCGCTGGCGATAGGCGTCCAGTTGCGCTTGCGTCGGCAGCTCGCCATAGAGCAGCAGGTGGGCGACTTCCTCGAAGTCGGCCCCGGCGGCCAACTCACGGATGTCGTAGCCCCGGTAGGTGAGGCCGGCGCCGGTCTTGCCGACGGTGCAAAGCGCGGTCCGGCCGGCGACCTGGCCACGCAGGCCGGCGCCGCCGAGGGTTTTACTGTCTGCCATCGTCTCGCTCCTCTTGGAGTTGTTGTGCGAAAAAGCGGGCGTTCAGGGTGGAGCGTCAGTGTTTCTGTTGTTGGAACAGGCGATCCAGCTGGTCCTCGTAGCGGTGATAGTCGATGCGGTCATAGAGTTCGGCGCGGGTCTGCATGGTGTCGACCACCGCCTGCTGGCTGCCATCGCGGCGGATCGCCGTATAGACGTTTTCGGCGGCGCGATTGGCCGCGCGGAAGGCCGACAATGGGTAGAGCACCAGGCCGACATCGGCACCGGCCAGCTCCTCGGTGGTGAACAGCGGCGTGGCGCCGAATTCGGTGATGTTGGCCAGGATCGGCACCTTCACCGCCTGGGCGAATTGGCGGTACATGGGCAATTCGGTTATGGCCTCGGGGAAGATCATGTCGGCGCCGGCCTCGACGCAGGCGCAGGCGCGATCGATGGCGGCCTGCAGGCCTTCCACCGCCAGGGCGTCGGTGCGCGCCATGATGACGAAGTCCGCATCGGTGCGGGCATCCACCGCGGCCTTGATGCGGTCGACCATCTCCTGCTGGCTGACGATCTCCTTGCCCGGCCGATGACCACAGCGCTTGGCGCCGACCTGATCCTCGATGTGCATGGCCGCCGCGCCGGCCTTGATCAGGGCACGGGTGGTGCGGGCCACGTTGAAGGCCGAGGCGCCGAAGCCGGTGTCGACGTCCACCAGCAGCGGCAGGTCGCAGACATCGGTGATGCGGCGGACGTCGATCAGCACGTCTTCCAGGCCGCTGATGCCCAGGTCCGGCAGCCCCAGGGAGCCGGCCGCGACCCCGCCGCCGGACAGGTAGATGGCCTGGAAGCCGGCGCGCTTGGCCAGCAGCGCATGATTGGCGTTGAGGGTGCCGACCACCTGCAGCGGGCGTTCGGCGGCGACGGCGGCGCGGAATTTCTGGCCGGGACTGACGGCAGGCATGGCGTTACCTCGACTGAGCTTGGACTAGGGGATGGTGCTGCAGATTGCGCTTGGAAGCGGCGATGTGGCGGCGCATCAGCAGCTCGGCCAGTTCGCCGTCGCCCTCGGCCAGGGCATCGAGGATGCGGTGGTGCTCGGCGAAGGCCTGGCGCGGACGATTGGGGGTGGCCGAGACCTTGAGTCGGTACATGCGCACCAGGTGATAGAGCTCGCCGCAGAGCAGCCGCACCAGCATGCCGTTGCCGCTGGCCTGGATGATGCGGTAGTGGAAGTCGTGGTCGCCTTCCTGCAGGTAGTAGCCGGTGCCGGCCTGGAACGCCGGATCGCGTTCGTGGGTATCCAGCAGCTGGCGCAATTCGTCGATGCCCTGGGGCGTGAGCCGCTCGGCCGCCAGGCGGCAGGCCATGCCTTCGAGGGATTCGCGGATTTCGTAGAGTTCGACCAGTTCGGCCAGGCTCAGGGCGGCGACCCGGGCGCCGGCATGGGGCACCCGCACCACCAGGCGCTGGCCTTCCAGACGATGGATGGCTTCGCGCAGCGGCCCGCGGCTGATGCCATAGGTGCGCGCCAGCTCGGGCTCGGAAATCTTGCTGCCCGGCGCCACGTCACCGCGGACGATGGCCTCGCGGATCCGGCGGAACACCTGCTCGGAGAGGGTCCCACTGTCGGTCTCGGGCGCTTCGGCCTGGAGGGGGCTATCGATCATTGTCGACACCTTTTGTGTTTATGGGCTGAATAACTACGCCTGAACGCCTTTCCAGTCAATCTTTGTCGACAATCCAGCTGTGACAGCCTGTATCTCGCTCCGCCAGAGGCGGTTCGCTACACTAGCGCGCCGCCCTCCCAGCCGACCTCGCCATGCCCCTCTGCCACCTGCATCCCCTGCCCTACCATGCCGATCCCACGGCGCGTTTCGCTCTGCTGCAGGGCGAGCCCGGCGCGGTGCTGCTGGATTCCGGGCGGCCGGTGGCCGAGCGCGGGCGCTACGACCTCATGGCGGCCTGGCCGCTGGCGGTGCTGCAACCGGCAGCCGACGAAGATGGCCGCGCTTTCTTCGCCCGGGCGCGTACCGCCTTGGTCAAACTGGGCCGGGCGGAATTGCCGGACGAGGTGGCGCTGCCCTTCGCCGGTGGCCTGCTGGGCTATCTCGGCTACGACTTCGGCCGGCGCTTGGAACGGCTGCCAGACGGCGCCCACGCCGATCTGCAACTGCCCGATAGCCGCCTGGGCCTCTATGCCTGGGCCCTGATCAGCGATCACCAGGCGCGGACCAGCCAGCTGGTCTGCCATCCGGCGCTGGACGCAGGGGAACGCCAGCGACTGATCGCCCTGTTCGACGCCGGGGCGGCGCCCGAGGCCGAAGGCTTCCGGCTGACCGCCCCCTTCGTCGCCGATATCGACGAGTCCACCTATCGCCAGCGCATCGAGGCCATCCAGGCCTATATCGCCGCCGGCGATTGCTACCAGGTCAACTTCGCCCAGCGCTTTCGCGCGCCCTTCCAGGGTTCGCCCTGGACCGCCTACCAGGCGCTACGCGCGGCCTGCCCGACGCCCTTCTCCGGCTATCTGGCGCTGGACAGGGGCGCCCTGCTCAGCCATTCACCGGAGCGCTTTCTGCGGGTCAGCCGCGGTCAGGTAGAAACGCGACCGATCAAGGGTACCCGTCCGCGCCGCGCCGATCCGGCCGCCGATGCCGCCGAGGCCAACACCCTGCTGGCCAGCACCAAGGATCGCGCCGAAAATCTGATGATCGTCGACCTGCTGCGCAACGACCTGGGGCGCAGCTGCCGGATCGGCTCGGTACGGGTGCCCGAGTTGTTCGCCCTGGAGAGCTATCCCAACGTCCACCACCTGGTCAGCGCCGTCACCGGCGAACTGGCCGCAGGGCTGGACGCCCTGGATCTCCTGGCCGGCAGCTTTCCCGGTGGCTCCATCACCGGGGCGCCGAAGATCCGCGCCATGCAGATCATCGACGAACTTGAAGAGACCCGCCGCGGCCCCTACTGCGGCTCGCTGCTCTATCTGGACGTGCGCGGCGAGAGCGACAGCTCCATCCTGATCCGCAGCCTGCTCGCCGAAGACGGCGTGCTCAGCTGCTGGGGCGGCGGCGGCATCGTCATGGATTCCCACTGGGCCGACGAATACGCCGAGTCCCTGGCCAAGGTGCGAGTGCTGCTGGAGACGCTGGCAGCCCACAGCTGATCCGGCTTTGCTACCATGGCCTCATCCCTTACCCGGCTGGAGTCCGCCATGTCTCTCGATCTCGCCCGCATCAACGCCGACCTCGGTCGCGATCCCGAAAAGCTCGTCGCCTGGGCCCTGGGCCTGGGCAAGAGCGCCATCGTCACCACCAACTTCCGCCCCTTCGAGGCGGTGATCCTGCACCTGGTCAGCCAGGTCAAGCCGGACATCCCGGTGGTCTGGATGGACAGTGGCTACAACACCCCCGCCACCTACCGTTGCGCCGACGAGATCGTGCGCAAGCTGAATCTCAACCTGGTGACGTACCTGCCCAAGCGCTCGCGCGCCCACCGCGAGGCCATCGACGGCCCGGTACCCGGGCTGGACGATCCGCGCCACGCCGCCTTCACCGAAGAGGTCAAGCTGGAACCCTTCGCCCGCGCCCTGCGCGAGACGGCGCCCGAGGTCTGGTTCACCGCCCTGCGCGCCACCGATACCGCGGTGCGCGCCCAGATGGACCCGGTCAGCGTCAATCCGGACGGCCTGATCAAGGTCGCGCCGCTGCTGCACTGGACCTCCAAGGATCTCTACCAGTACCTCACCGCCCACGACCTGCCCAACGAGTTCGACTACTTCGATCCCACCAAGGGTGACGAGAACCGCGAGTGCGGCCTGCACCTCGCCCACTGAGTCCGTGCCTTTCGCGCGTCCGCTCCCGGGCGCGCGCCCTGCTCCTGCTGATAGCTCGCCCATGACCGCTTCCCGCCCCATCCACTCCCGCAAGGGCGTCTTTGCCGTGGTGCTCGGCAACGCCGTGGAGTTCTTCGACTTCGGCGTCTACGCCACCTTCGCCGTGCTGATCGGCCAGGTGTTCTTTCCCTCGCAGAACGCCTTCGCCAGCCTCATGGCCAGCGTCATCACCTTTGGCGTCGGCTTCGTCGTCCGCCCGCTGGGCGCCATCCTCATCGGCGCCTGGGCCGATCGGGTCGGGCGCAAGCCGGCGATGCTGCTGACCATGGTGCTGATGGCCCTGGGCACCGGCGGCATCGCCGTGCTGCCGGGCTACGAGCAGATCGGCATCGCCGCCCCCATCCTGCTGGTGCTGACGCGGCTGTTGCAGGGCCTGGCCTGGGGTGGCGAAGCCGGCCCGGCCACCACCTACATCCTGGAAGCGGCGCCGCTGCACAAGAGGGGCACCTACGCCTGCTGGCAGGTGGTGGCCCAGGGCCTGGCCGCGGTGGCGGCCGGCCTGATCGGCTATGGCCTGACCCTCTGGCTGACACCGGAGCAACTGCTGGCCTGGGGCTGGCGTCTGCCCTTCCTGCTCGGCCTGGCGATCCTGCCCATCGGTCTCTATATCCGTCGCGGCCTGGTGGATACCCACGTCGGTGAAACCCGGGGCACCGGCGCGGTGCTGGGCGAGGTGCTGGCCACCCAGCGGCGGCCACTGCTGCTGGGGCTGCTGATCCTCTCCGGCAGCACCATCACCCAGTATTTCCTCAACTACATGACCACCTTCGCCCTGGTGGAGCTCAAGCTGCCGGCCGGAATCGCCATGCTCGCCACCCTGGTGATGGGCGCGGCCATGGCGGTCTGCTCGATCCTGGGCGGGGTGCTCAGCGATCGCTATGGCCGGCGCATCGTGCTGATCCTGCCGCGGCTGCTGTTGCTGGTGCTGCTCTATCCGGCGCTGGAGCTCATCACCCAGGCACCCGGCCCGGGCACCTTCCTGCTGACCCTGGCCGTGCTCTCCGGCCTGCACGGCATGAGCGGCGCCGCCCTGATCGTGCTCCTGGTGGAAAGCTTTCCGCAGCGGGTGCGGGCCACCGGCTTCTCGCTGGTCTATGCGCTGGGGGTGGCGGCCTTCGGCGGCACCGCCCAGATCGTGGTGACCTGGCTGATCGGCGCCACCGGGGATCGCATGGCGCCGGCCGGCTATCTGCTGGTGGCCAATCTGGTCTGCCTCGGCGCCGCCTGGTTCGCCGCCGAGACCTGCCCGGGGCGTCAGCCGGCGCAACGCTCCGCGGCGTAACCCTCTTCCCGACGGTTCTTGCGCTCCAGGCGGGTGTAGACGATGCCGGTCAGCAGGAGGCCAAACACCAGCACCGCGGCCAGCAGATAGAGACCCGAGGCCAGGGTCCCGGTCGCCGCCTTGAGCGCGCCGATGCCATAGGGGCCGAGATAGCCGCCGAGGTTGCCCACCGAATTGATCAGGGCGATGCCGGCGGCGGCACTGGCCCCGGCGAAGAAGCGTCCGGGCAGGGTCCAGAACAGCGCGGTAAGGGAAAACAGGCAGAAGGCCACGACCGACAGCGCCGCCAGTTGCAGCACGGCGGTGCCGAACCAGGCGCTGCCGGCCATGGCCAGGGCGCCAACGGCATAGAGCACCGCCAGGTGACCGTAGCGATCGCCCAGGCGATCCGAACTGCGCGGCACGATGAGCAGGCCGAGAATGCCGAAGGCATAGGGGATCGCCGAGATGAAGCCGGTGGTGAGATCGCTGCCGCCGAACTGGTGGATCAGCGTCGGCAGCCACAGCCCCAGGCCATAGATGCTCAAGGTCACCGGCAGATAGTAGAGCGCCAGCAGCAGCACCCGGCGGTCCTTGAGCGCATGCAGGGGGTTGCCATGGCGGGTCTGGTCGAAGAGGTGCAGGTCCTTTTCCAGCTCCGTGGCCAGCCAGCGCTTTTCCTCGGCATTCAGCCAGGCGACCTGTTGCGGACCATCCGGCAGCCGGGTCAGGGTCGGCCAGGCCAGCAGCACCGCCGGCGCGCCGATGCAAAGGAACAGCCACTGCCAGCCGTGCAGGCCGAGCGCGCCATCCAGTTGCAGCAGCATGCCCGACAGCGGCCCCGTCACCAGCATGGCGATGGGTTGGGAGAGGATGAACAGCCCCATGATCTTGCCGCGGTGACGCACCGGGAACCACTGGGTGAGGTAGTAGAGCACCCCGGGAAAGAAGCCGGCCTCGGCCACCCCCAGCAGGAAGCGCATGACATAGAAGCTGGTGGGGCCCTGGACGAAGGCCATGCCCATGGTGATGGCGCCCCAGGTGATCAGGATGCGGGCGAACCAGCGCCGGGCACCGAAGCGCTCCAGCAGCAGATTGCTGGGTACTTCGAAGAGGAAGTAACCGATAAAGAACAGGCCGGCACCGAGGCCGTAGGCGGCGTCGCCGATGCCGACGTCGGCGCCCATGTGCAGCTTGGCGAAGCCCACGGCAGAGCGGTCGATGTAGGCGACCAGATAGAGCAGGACGAGAAAGGGAATCAGCTTGTGCGTGATCCGGCGAATGAGGACGGATTCGGGGTGCATGGCGTTCTCCGACTTGTTGTTTTTGTGCGGTTGAAGCGCAGATCGCCCTAAAGTCTAACGTAATATCATTGAGACGTTAAATAGCCATAAGCCGCCATTAATCGGCACTTAAGGTAAATTTGGTACTATTAAAATAATGTTACGAAGTAGGAAATCTTACCTCTTGCTTTCCGCTGATCCCCATTACAGAGCCGCCTGGCCCACGATAAGATCGGTTATCGCGCTGATGGTGTTATAGTGATGGCACGACGACTTCGGATGCCTTTCGATGAATTACAAGACACCGCTGCCGCGCAAAAGCAGACACGCTCGCATCGTTCATGAGCTCGGTACCCAGATCGTGTCTGGACACTTTCTGCCAGACCAGCGCCTGCCCCCCGAGGCGCAGCTGTGCGAAGAGTACCAAGTGAGCCGCCCTGTCCTGCGTGAGGCTACCCGGGTGCTCGTGGCCAAGGGCCTGGTCAGGTCCAAGCCCAAGGTCGGAACCGTGGTCAAACCACGCAACGAGTGGCATCTGCTCGATCCCGACGTCCTGCATTGGCTGCTGGAGAGCGATTCGCGGCACAGCTTCTACGAGACCCTGGTCAAGGTGCGCAACATCATCGAGCCGGAGGTCGCCGCCATGGCGGCTGCCAATGCCCAGCCCGAAGACGTGAAGGCCATCGAAGACGCCTACGAGCGGATGGAGCAGGCCGTGGACATCGCCAACATGGCCGAACCGGACATGGCCTTTCACCTGTCCATCGCCACGGCCACCCACAACGAATTGCTGACTCACCTCTACAGCATCATGTTGCTGCCGGTGCGGGACTACCTGGAACGCTCCTCGGCGCTGTTCGCCGCCGGCGACAGCCTCAACCTGCTGGTCTCCCGGCACAAGGCGATCCTCACCGCCATCCAGCACCGCGACCCGCTGACCGCTCGCCACGCCGCCATCGCCCAGCTGGCCGGTGTCAATGACATGGTCGCCGAGGCCTTCCGGCCGCAGCCCTTGTCTGAAGGTGAAATTTCGTATGATCATTGAGGGCAAGAACCCACTCGCGGTATGCCCTCATGTCCAGCAGCTACCATGCCTCTACCGTAGAACAACTCGGCCAGCGCCTCGCGGCCGGGCAATTTCCGCCCGGTAGCGCCCTCAAGGTAGAGGCGGATCTCTGCCAGGAGCTGGGCGTCAGCCGCACCATCCTGCGCGAAGCGATCAAGACCCTGGCGGCCAAGGGCATGCTGGAAGTCGGCCCCAAGGTCGGTACCCGGGTCCTGCCGCTGAGTCGCTGGAATCTGTTCGATACCCAGGTGGTGGGCTGGCTGGCCACGGGCGGTCTGCCTGCCCATTTCGTCAAGGACTTGCTGGATCTGCGCCACGCCATCGAGCCGGCGGCGGTCCGCTGGGCCTGCGAAAGAGCCACCCCTGAGCAGGTGCAGGCGATCCAGGTCGCCTACCAGCATCTGGAAGCCTCCCTCGAGGGCGGCGACTACAACACCGCCGACCAGCGTTTCCACGAGTGCGTCCTGGCGGCCAGCCACAATCAGTTCATCGAGCAGATGGTGCCCGCCCTGGGCGCCCTGCTGGCGGCCTCCTTTACCCTGTCGTCGGCCGATCCCGCCGAATTGCGACGTACCCTCCCCCTGCACAAGACCCTCGCCGACGGCATCGCCTCGCGCGATGCGGCGCGCGCCGTCTGGGCCTGCATGATGCTGATCGACAGCGCGGCGGTGACCCTGGCGCGCTATACGGACTGACGTTTCGGTCGGCAACCTTGGCGTCGCTGCAGGTTCCCATGCCTGGACTTCCCGTACTGCCACAACAAGAGAGGTGAACGATGGATTGGCAGCTGCTGCTTCCCCAGCGCTTCAAACTGGCCGAGGGCCCCTTCTGGGACCAGGAGACCCAGGCGCTCTACTGGGTTGACATCGCCGGCTTCAAGGCCTGCCGCCTAAGCGGCGAGCACTATCAGGAATGGCAACTGGATCGGCCCTGTTCCGCCTTCGTGCCCACGGTGCGCGGCGACGCCCTGGTAACCCTGCCAGACGGCGTCTTCCGTCTTGACCTGGATTCGCCACCGGACCGTCCCGCCCTGGAACTCTTCTGCGTCGCCGATCCCGATCCGGGCAATCGCGGCAACGAAGCCCGCTGCGATGCCCAGGGGCGACTCTGGCTGGGCACCATGCAGAACAATCTCGATGCCCAGGGTGGCGACGTGGACATCGACCGCCACTCGGGCGGGCTGTTCCGCATCGATCCGGACGGCAGCGTCAGTCGTCACGCCAGCGATCTCGGCATCGCCAACACCCTGGTCTGGAGCGCGGCGGACAACCACGTCATCAGCGCCGATACCCTCAAGGACACCCTCTATCGCTATCCGCTGGATGCCAATGGCAACCTGGGGACCCCCACCGTCTGGGCCGGCCCCCACGAGCGCGGCTCGCCGGACGGCTCGGCCATCGACAGCGAGGGCTGCGTATGGAATGCGCGCTGGGATGGCAACTGCCTGCTGCGCTTCTCGCCGGAGGGCGAGCTGCTGGAGATCGTCGAACTGCCCGTCCAGCGCCCCACCAGCTGCGTCTTCGGCGGACCGGATCTGCGCACCCTGTACGTCACCAGCGCCGCCGCCGATGGCGCCCTCGACGGCGCCCTGCTCAAGGCGACCGTACCGGTAGCCGGCATGCCCTGCCACAGGTTCGCTGGCTGATTCATCCTACCGACCCAGGCGCCCCTCCGAGGCGCCTTTCCGTTCCAGCCCCTATGTAACAGCTTGGTGACAGAGGTGACGAAAAATCTCGTCACCTTTTCCTTGCACCCGCATCCATCCAATCATAATATCAATGAAGAGCGGTGTCGTCTGACCTCCACGACGGCAGCCCGCCGCCTCGCATTGCCTGGCCACACCAATAAAAACAAGGAGTTCCAGCTATGTTCCGTGTTCCGGGAGTTCGTTCTCTGCTGCGTGCCGCCCTCGCCGCCGGTGCCGTCAGCCTGTCTCTCTCCGCTTTCGCTGCCGATCCGGTCAAGATCGGTTTCCTGGTCAAGCAACCCGAGGAACCCTGGTTCCAGACCGAGTGGGCCTTCGCCGAGAAAGCCGCCAAGGACAAGGGCTTCACCCTGCTCAAGATCGCCGTGCCGGATGGCGAGAAGACCCTCGCCGCCATCGACAGCCTGGCCGCCAACGGCGCCAAGGGCTTCGTGATCTGCCCGCCCGACGTCTCCCTCGGCCCGGCCATCGTGGCCAAGGCCAAGCTCAACGACCTCAAGGTCATGGCCGTGGACGACCGCTTCGTTGACGCCAAGGGCAAGTTCATGGAAGACGTGCCCTACCTGGGCATGGCCGCCTTCGAGGTCGGCCAGCAGCAGGGCGCCGCCATGGCCGCCGAAGCCGAGAAGCGTGGCTGGAAGTGGGATGACACCTATGCGGTGATCAACACCTACAACGAGCTGGACACCGGCAAGAAGCGCACCGACGGTTCGGTGGAAGCCCTGAAGAAGGCCGGTCTGCCCGCCGATCACATCATCTTCGCGCCGCAGAAGACCCTGGACGTGCCTGGCAGCATGGACTCCACCACCTCCGCGCTGGTCAAGCTGCCCTCGGGCGCCAAGCATCTGATCATCGGCGGCATGAACGACAACACCGTGCTGGGCGGCGTCCGCGCCACCGAAAGCGCCGGCTTCAAGGCCGAGCAGGTGATCGGCATCGGCATCAACGGCACCGACGCCATCGGCGAACTGAAGAAACCCAACAGCGGCTTCTTCGGCTCCATGCTGCCCAGCCCCCACGAAGAGGGCTACCAGACCGCCAGCATGATGTACGAATGGGTGACCACCGGTAAGGAACCGCCCAAGTACACCGCGATGGACAAGGTCACCCTCATCACTCGCGCCAATTTCCAGCAGGAGCTGGAAAAGATCGGCCTCTGGAAGTGATGACCCCGGCGGCGCCTCTGCTGGCGCCGCCCTCCTCTTTCGTCTGACAGGAGTGCCCCATGGCAGCCCTGGAACAAACCACCGCCCAGAGCGCCGACAGCCTCGGTTTCGTCGGCATCGGCAAGACCTTTCCCGGCGTCAAGGCGCTCGCCGACATCTCCTTCAACGTGCGTCCCGGCTCGGTGCACGCCCTCATGGGCGAGAACGGCGCCGGCAAGTCGACCCTGCTGAAGATCCTCAGCGGCTACCACGCCCCCACCACCGGCCACCTCAACATCGACGGCCAGGAGCTGGTGTTCAAGAGCACCGCCGAAGCCATCCGCGCCGGCGTCGCCGTGATCCAGCAGGAGCTGCAGCTGGTGCCGGAAATGACCGTCGCCGAAAATCTCTTTCTCGGGCACCTGCCGGCGCGCTATGGCATCGTCAATCGCGGCCACCTGCGCCGCCAGGCCCTGGACCTGCTCAAGGGCCTGGCCGAAGAGATCGACCCCAACACCAAGGTCGGGCGCCTGTCGCTCGGTCAGCGCCAGCTGGTGGAGATCGCCAAGGCGCTCTCCCGGGGCGCCCGCGTCATCGCCTTCGACGAGCCGACCAGCTCGCTGTCCGCCCGCGAGACCGATCGGCTGATGACCATCATCGCCCGACTGCGCGACGAAGGCCGGGTGGTGCTCTATGTCTCTCACCGCATGGAAGAAGTCTTCCGCATCTGCGACGCGGTCACGGTGTTCAAGGACGGCCGCCACGTGCGCACCATCGAGCGCCTTGCCGACATCACCCCCGACCAGCTGATCACCCTGATGGTCGGCCGCGATCTCGCCGACATCTACGACTACCGCCCGCGCGAAATCGGCGGTGGCTGCCTCAAGGTCGAGGGCCTGCTCGGCCAGGGCCTGCAGCAACCGGTGGGTTTCGAGGTCTGCCAGGGCGAGATCCTCGGCCTGTTCGGCCTGGTCGGTGCCGGTCGCACCGAGCTCTTGCGCCTGCTGGCGGGGCTGGAAAAGCACAAGGCCGGCAGCCTGAGTCTCAAGGGCGCCCCGGTCAGCCTGAAGTCGCCGCGTGACGCCATCGCCGCCGGCATCCTGCTGTGCCCGGAAGATCGCAAGAAGGAAGGCATCGTGCCCCTGGCCAGCGTGGCCGAGAACATCAACATCAGCGCCCGCGCCCACCACGCCAGCCTCGGCTGCCTGATCCAGGGTCGCTGGGAAAAGGCCAACGCCGAAAAGCAGATTCGCGCGCTGAACGTGAAGACGCCCCACGCCGGGCAGAAGATCAAGAATCTCTCCGGCGGCAACCAGCAGAAGGCCATCCTCGGGCGCTGGCTGTCGATGCCCATGCAGGTGCTGCTGCTCGACGAACCCACCCGCGGCATCGACGTGGGCGCCAAGTCGGAGATCTACGCCATCATCCATGACCTCGCCGCCCGCGGCATCGCCGTGGTGGTGGTGTCCAGCGACCTGATGGAAGTCATGGGCGTGGCCGATCGCATCCTGGTGATGAGCGAAGGCGCCATCACCGGCGAGGTGGCCCGCGCCGAGTTCAACGACGAGCGCCTGCTGCAGCTCGCCCTGCCCCGTACCCGGGCCTGATGAAAACAAGAAAAGAGGTCACGTCCATGTCCGCCCAACCCCACAGCCTGACCCCGCCGCGCCGCGGTTTCGACACCCGCCGCTTCCTCGACGACTGGGCCATGATGCTGGCCGCCGTCGTCATCTTCACCCTCTGCGCGCTGTTCGTGCAGAACTTCCTCTCGCCGCTGAACATGCGCGGTCTGGGTCTGGCGATCTCCACGGTGGGCATCGCCGCCTGCACCATGCTGTTCTGCCTGGCCTCCGGCCACTTCGACCTCTCGGTGGGGTCGGTCATCGCCTGTGCCGGGGTGGTCGCCGCGGTGGTGATGCGCGAATTCGACAGCGTCTTTCTCGGCGTCGCCGCCGCCCTGGCCATGGGTCTGGTGGTGGGTTTGATCAACGGCCTGGTGATCGCCAAGCTCAAGATCAACGCCCTGATCACCACGCTGGCGACCATGCAGATCGTGCGCGGCCTGGGCTACATCTTCTCCGACGGCAAGGCCGTGGGCGTCTCCCAGGAGCAGTTCTTCGTGTTCGGCAACGGCCAGCTGTTCGGCCTGCCGGTGCCCATCGTCATCACCCTGCTGTGCATCCTGTTCTTTGGCTGGCTGCTCAACTACACCACCTTCGGCCGCAACACCATGGCCATCGGCGGCAACGAGGAAGCCGCGCTGCTGGCCGGCGTCCACGTCGACCGCACCAAGATCATCATCTTCGCCATGCACGGGGTGATCGGCGCGCTGGCCGGCGTGGTGCTGGCCTCGCGCATGACCTCCGGCCAGCCGATGATCGGCCAGGGCTTCGAACTCACGGTGATCTCCGCCTGCGTGCTGGGCGGGGTTTCCCTGGCCGGCGGCATCGGCATGATCCGCCACGTGATCGCCGGCGTGCTGATCCTGGCGATCATCGAGAACGCCATGAACCTGAAGAACATCGACACCTTCTATCAGTACGTCATCCGCGGAACCATCCTGCTGCTGGCCGTGGTCATCGACCGCTTCAAGCAGCGCTAAACCTTGACTCTGCCCTCCCCCGCGGCGCCAGGCGCGCCGTGCCGGGGACCGCTTTGCCCGTGAAATGCCCGAGGACCAAACAATGACCACGCCCAAACGCCCGCTCCGCTCCGCCCAGTGGTTTGGCAGCAACGACAAGAACGGCTTCATGTACCGCAGCTGGATGAAGAACCAGGGCATCCCGGACCATGAATTCCAGGGCAAGCCCGTCATCGGCATCTGCAACACCTGGTCCGAGCTGACCCCCTGCAACGCCCACTTCCGGAAGATCGCCGAACACGTCAAGCGCGGCATCTACGAAGCCGGCGGCTTCCCGGTGGAATTCCCGGTGTTCTCCAACGGCGAATCCAACCTCAGACCCACCGCCATGCTGACCCGCAACCTGGCCAGCATGGACGTGGAAGAGGCCATCCGCGGCAACCCGGTGGACGCCGTGGTGCTGCTCACCGGCTGCGACAAGACCACGCCGGCGCTGCTGATGGGCGCCGCCAGCTGCGACGTGCCGGCCATCGTCGTCACCGGTGGCCCCATGCTCAACGGCAAGCACCACGGCCGCGACATCGGCGCCGGCACCATCGTCTGGCAGATGCACGAGGCCTACAAGGCGGGCGCCATCGACCTCAACGAATTCCTCTCCGCCGAAGCCGGGATGTCGCGTTCGGCCGGGACCTGCAACACCATGGGCACCGCCTCCACCATGGCCTGCATGGCCGAGGCCCTGGGCACCTCGCTGCCGCACAACGCCGCCATTCCGGCGGTGGATTCGCGGCGCTACGTGCTGGCCCACCTGTCCGGCATGCGCATCGTCGAGATGGTGGAAGAAGACCTGCGGCTGTCGAAGATCCTTACCAAGGAAGCCTTCGAGAACGCCATCCGCGTCAACGCCGCCATCGGCGGTTCCACCAACGCGGTGATCCACCTCAAGGCCATCGCCGGCCGTATCGGCGTGGACCTGGAGCTGGACGACTGGACCCGGGTCGGTCGCGGCACCCCCACCATCGTCGATCTGCAGCCCTCCGGGCGCTTCCTGATGGAGGAGTTCTATTATTCCGGCGGCCTGCCGGCGGTGATCCGCCGCATGGGTGAAGCCAATCTGCTGCCCCATCCCGAGGCCCTGACCGCCAACGGCAAGACGATCTGGGCGAACTGCGCCGAGGCCCCCATCTACGGCGACGACGAGGTCATCCGCGCCCTGGACAACCCGCTGCGCGCCGATGGCGGCATCTGCGTGCTGCGCGGCAACCTGGCGCCCAAGGGCGCGGTGCTCAAGCCCTCGGCCGCGACCCCGGCGCTCATGCAGCATCGCGGTCGCGCAGTGGTGTTCGAGAACCTGGAAGACTACAAGGCGCGCATCGTCGACCCGGATCTGGACATCGACGAGACCTGCGTGATGGTGCTGAAGAACTGCGGGCCCAAGGGTTACCCGGGCATGGCCGAGGTGGGCAACATGGGTCTACCGCCCAAGCTGCTGGCCAAGGGTATCACCGACATGGTGCGCATCTCCGACGCCCGCATGAGCGGCACCGCCTACGGCACCGTGGTGCTGCACGTGGCACCCGAGGCCTCGGCCGGCGGCCCGCTGGCGGTGGTGCGCGAAGGCGACATGATCGAACTGGACTGCGCCTCCGGGCGCCTGCACCTGGATATCCCCGACGAAGAACTGGCCGCGCGCCTGGCCGACTGGCAACCGCCGGCCGATCAGCTGCTGGCCGGCGGTTATCGCCGCCTCTACGTCAACCATGTGCTGCAGGCCGACGAAGGCTGCGACTTCGACTTCCTGGTCGGCTGCCGCGGCGCCGAGGTGCCCCGCCACTCCCATTGATCCGCTTCTACCCCCTCTCCCCTCGGGAGAGGGTTGGGGTGAGGAGGCTTTACCGCCCCTCCTCCGGATTCCGGGTCGCCTGACCCACCCTTGCACAACAACAAACCGAAAAGGTGGTCGAGATGAAACGCACGTTAGCCCTCACCGGACTTGGACTGTCACTCATGATCAGCACCCTTACCGCCCAGGCGGCCGGCCTCAGCAGCCAGCAGTCGAGCTTTGGCAAGCTGCCCGATGGCACCCCCATCGAGAAGTTCGTCCTGACCAACAGCCACGGCATGCAGGCCACCGTCATCACCTACGGCGGCGTGCTGCAGGCGCTCAAGGTACCCGACCGCAAGGGCCACAGCGAAGACGTGGTCTTGGGCTTCGATGACGTCCAGGGTTATCTCGACAACCCCACGGTATTCTTTGGCGCCACCATCGGCCGCTTCGGCAACCGCATCGCCGACGGTCGTTTCAGCCTCGACGGCAAGAGCTACCAGATCCCCCAGAACGACAAGACCAACGCCCTGCACGGCGGTCCCCAGGGCTTCAACACCAAGGTGTGGAAGGCCGAGCCGGCCAAGGGCGACGGCTGGGTCGGCGTGACCCTGAGCTATGTCTCCCCCGATGGCGAGATGGGCTTTCCCGGCACCCTGACCACCCAGGTGACCTACCAGCTGGACGAACACAACCAGCTGACCCTCAAGTACCGCGCCACCACCGACAAGCCGACGGTGCTCAACCTGACCAACCACAGCTACTTCAACCTGGCGGGCGCCGGCAGTGGCACCGTGCTCAAGCAGGTGGCGATGCTCAATGCCGACACATACACGCCGGTGACCGCCAAGCTGATTCCCACCGGCGAATTGCCGCCCGTGGCCGGCACGCCCCTGGACTTCCGCAAGCCGACCGCCATCGGCAAGCACATCGCCGACGACAACCAGCAGCTGAAGTACGCCGAACCCAAGCAGGGTGGCTATGACTTCAACTGGGTGCTCAACACCGCGGGCGATCTGCAGAAGGCCGCCGCCGTGGTAACCGATCCGGGCTCCGGCCGCACCCTGACCCTCTACACCACCGAACCGGGCGTGCAGTTCTATACCGGCAACTTCCTGGAAGGAAACATCAAGGGCAAGGCCGGCAAGACCTACGGCCACTGGGGTGCCTTCACCCTGGAAACCCAGCATTACCCGGACGCCCCCAACCAGCCGAACTTCCCCACCACCCGCCTGGACCCCGGCCAGACCTACACCCAGACGACCATCTTCAAGTTCGCCGCCAAGTAAGGCGATTGCCGATGCACGCAAGGCCGCTCCCGGGAGCGGCCTTCTTCTTTGGGGATTGTGCATGCGGCTTCCCTCACCCCAACCCTCTCCCGGAGGGAGAGGGGGTTGTTCCGGCACGCGCGCATAGCTCTTCAGTAGCATGGAAAACGGCGCAGCCTTTTCCACTGTCCTGCCACCCCCCTTCCACCACCCAATAAAAAACCCGGCGTCTCGCGACGCCGGGTTCTCAACCACTCAGGACCGCGCGATCAGATCGCGGCCTTGGTGTTCTCGCCGTTCACCAGGCGCTGGATGCCCAGCGGGTTGGCGTTCTGCAGGGCTTCCGGGAGGAAGGCGTCCGGATAGTTCTGGTAGCAGACCGGGCGCAGGAAGCGGTCGATCGCCAGGGTGCCGACCGAGGTGCCGCGAGCATCGGAGGTCGCCGGATAGGGACCGCCGTGGACCATGGCGTCACAGACTTCCACACCGGTGGGATAGCCGTTGAGCAACAGGCGCCCGGCTTTCTGCTCCAGCAAGCCGATGATGGCCTCGAAACGTTGCAGATCGGCCGGCTCGGCCAGCAGGGTGGCGGTCAGCTGGCCATGCAGGCCTTGCAGCGCCTGGTGCAGCTGGGCCTCGTCGGCCACCTCGACCACCACGGTGGTGGGGCCGAAGACTTCTTCCTGCAGCAACTCGTCGTTTTCCAGCAGCAGGCTCACGTCAGCCTTGAACAGCTGCGGACGCGCCTGGTTGCCTTCCTGGCTGGCACCGGCCAGGTGTTGCACGCCGGAATGAGCCAGCAGCGCCGCGACGCCCTTCTCGTAGCTCTTCAGGGTGCCCGGATTGAGCATGGTCTGGGGCGCCTGCTCGTTCATGGCACCGGCCAGGCGCTCGAGGAAGGCGCTGAATTCGGGCGAACGCAGGCCAATGACCAGACCCGGATTGGTGCAGAACTGACCGCAACCCAGAACCACGGAGGCCGCGAGTTCGCCGGTGATGGCGTCGCCACGGGCCTTGAGCGCCTCGGGCAGGACCACCACCGGGTTGATGCTGGACATCTCGGCGAACACCGGGATCGGCTGCGGACGGGCCGCGGCCATGTCGCACAGGGCGCGACCGCCGCGCAGGGAGCCGGTGAAGCCCACCGCCTGGATGGCCGGGTGCTTGACCAGCTGCTCGCCTACGCCACCGCCATAGATCATGTTGAACACGCCCTTGGGCATGCCGGTCTTATCGGCGGCGCGAATGATGGCGTCGGCCACGTATTCGGCGGTGACCATGTGGCCGCTGTGGGCCTTGAACACCACCGGGCAACCAGCGGCCAGGGCCGCGGCGGTGTCGCCACCGGCGGTGGAGAAGGCCAGCGGGAAATTGCTGGCGCCGAACACGGCCACCGGACCCAGGCCGATACGGTACTGGCGCAGGTCAGGACGCGGCAGCGGCTTGCGCTCGGGCAGCGCGGTGTCGATGCGCGCACCGTGGAAGTCGCCCCGGCGCAGCACCTTGGCGAACAGGCGCATCTGGCCGCTGGTACGGCCGCGCTCACCCTGAATGCGGCCTGCCGGCAGCGCGGTTTCCTGGCAGACCAGCTGGACGAAGTCGTCGCCCAGGGCATCCAGTTCGTCGGCGATGGCATCGAGGAAGGTGGCGCGTTTTTCGGCGCTCAGCTTGCGGTACAGGGGCGCGGCCTGCTCGGCGGCGCGGGCGGCGGCATCGACCTCGGCCGTGGACGCCTGGAAGAATTCGTAGGGCAGCTGTTCGCCGGTCGTGGCGTCGATGCTGTAGACCCGCACCTCGCCCTCGCCGCTGCGAGCGCCACCGATGTAGTTCTTGCCTTGGATCTGCATTGTTCTCGACTCCTTATACCTAGGGGTTCAGGGAAGACCACCCGCTACGGGGAGGTCTTCGAAAGGGTGGCACGCTCGGTGTCCGAGCGGCCGGGCCAGCCTGTGCGATACCCACTCTAGCATTCGCATAGTCAGCAGTCATCATACAACCATCAGAGCTGACGGACTTGCCCGGGCTGGAAAGCTGCCGTGCCGGCCTTGACGCCATTGCTCAGCGGCTCGCCGAATTCCGGCACCGCGATCTCGAATCTGTCGCCCGGCTCGACCCGCACCCCATCGGCGAAGGACAGGGTCGCCGTGCCGAAGAAATGTACATGGACATCGCCCGGCCGTAGGAACTGCGCGTACTTGAAGTGGTGATACTCGAGGTTCTCCAGGCTGTGGCACATGTTGTCCTCGCCCGAAAGGAACTCCTTCTCCCAGATCACCTGCTCGCCGCGACGGATCCGGCTGGTGCCCGCCAGATGACGCGGCAGTTCACCGGTGCGCAAGGCCGGACCGAAGCTGCAGTAGCGTAGTTTGGAATGGGCCAGGTAGAGATAGTTCTTGCGTTCCATCACGTGGTCGGAGAATTCGTTGCCCACCGCATAACCCAGGCGGTAGGGCTTGCCGTCGTCACCGATCACATAGAGACCGGTCAGCTCCGGCTCTTCCCCGGCGTCCTCGGCGAATTCCGGCAGCGGGATGTCGCCGCCCGGACGCACCAGGATGCCGCCGTCGCCCTTGTAGAACCATTCCGGCTGTGCACCGGCGCTCCCCGCCGCAGGCCGACCGCCCTCCACGCCCCATTTGAACATGCGCATGGAGTCGGTCAGCTTGGCCTCCTCCTGGCTGTTCTGCTGGTGCATCTTGTCGCGGGTGGCGGCGCTGCCCAGGTGGGTCAGACCGGTCCCGGTGACCAGGCAGTGCGCGGGATCCTCATGGTCCAGCGGCGGCAGCAGGCGACCGGCCTCGAGCAGCTCGGCATAGGCCGGGCCGGGCTCCAGGCCCAGGGTCTGCACATGAGATTCCAGGGAAACGCCGGCACGGATGGCCTGCAGCGCCAGGGTCCGGGTGCTGGTCGCGCCGCGGACCTGCTGGACTTCACCGCGCTCGACCACGCCGACGCGGCGCTGGCCCTGCTGGTCTTCGAACTGAATCAGGTGCATGGCATTCTCCTTGTTGGTTATCGCCTGCAGGAGACTTTACTCGGCGCCATGGGGCCTGCCTAATGAGAGCTCCCTATCCCGCGATAACCAACGGTTATTCCCATGCTGCCATCCCTGGGCTCCATCGCCTCCCGTCTGCGCCTGCGGCAACTGCGCCTGCTGATCGCCCTCGACGAGGAAGGCTCGCTGCACAAGGCCGCCGAGCGCATCGCCATTTCCCAGCCCGGCGCCACCAAGGCCCTGCACGAGATCGAGAGCACCCTGGGCGCCACCCTCTTCCTGCGCACCCACCAGGGCCTGCAGCCCAATGACCTGGGCCGCTGCGTGATCCGCTATGCGCGGCTGATCGAAAGCGACCTGGCCCATCTGCGCGAAGAGATGCTCGGTATCCTGCAGGGCGAAGGCGGTCGGCTGGCGGTGGGAGTGATCATGGGCGCCGTGCCTCGGCTGATCGCCGCGGTGTCGCGCCTGGGGGCGGCGCAGCCCCAGCTGGGGATCGAGATCATCGAAGACACCAGCGTGCGCCTGCTCGACCTGCTCGACGCCGGTCGCATCGAACTGGCCATCTGCCGCAGCAGCGTCAGCCGCCGGCCGGATGCCTACGACTGCCTGGAGGTGCGCGAAGAGCGGCTGGAGATCGTCTGCCATCCCCGCCATCCGCTGGCGGAGTCCGAGACGCTGAGCCTGGCCGAACTGGTCGACAGCCGCTGGATCGTCTATCCGGCCAACCTGCCCATGCGCCTGACCCTGGAGCGGGAATTTCGCGCGGCGGAGCTGGAGTTTCCCCGCTATCCGGTGGAAACCTCCTCGACCTTCACCCTGCTCGGCCTGCTGCAGGAAGACGCCAACCAGGTGGCCATGCTGCCCAGCGACATCGCCCAGTTCGGCGAAAGACACGGCCTGCTGCGCCGCCTGCCCGTGGTCCAGCGCACCCGCAACGAACCCTATTCGATCCTGGTTCGCCAGGGCGCGGGATTGTCGGCGGCCGCGCAGTTGCTGCTGGAGCAGTGGCGGTTGGCGGGGTGAGGTAACGCATCGTGGCCATGGCGGTTCGCCGATGCGGCCGCTCCTACAGATGGAAGCACGACGGCTTGTTGCGATTTCACCGAGGCTGACGTGACTGAACGCCTGCTCGGATAGCCCCCTCTCCCCTCGGGAGAGGGTTGGGGTGAGGGTGTCCCCTTCAGCGCAGTCTCCAGTGGAAAAGGCTACGCCGTTTTCCACGCTACGTGCTGCTGCGGCCGCGATGATTTCAGCGAGAGGAAGCCCTCAATACGTCGGCAGCGTCACCCCGTGGAACAGGGTCTCCAGCTCCTGCCGCGAGGGCGTCTGCATGGCCTCGGTGAGGACATCGCGGGTCAGGTGCGGCGCGAAGCGGCCGATGAAGTCGCACATGAAGCCGCGCAGGAAGGTGCCGCGGCGCAGGCCGATCTTGGTCACGCTGGCTTCGAAGAGGTGGCTGGCGTCCAGGCAGACCAGGTCGGCATCGGCTTTGTGATCCACCGCCATGTCGGCGACGATGCCCACGCCCAGGCCGAGGCGGACATAGGTCTTGATGACGTCGGCGTCCGCCGCGGTCAGCACCACGTTGGGCTCAAGACCCTGGCGGGCAAAGGCCTCGTCGAGCTTGGAGCGGCCGGTGAAGCCGAAGACGTAGGTCACCAGCGGCTGTTCCGCCAGGTGTTCCAGGGTCAGGTGTTCCACCTTGGCCAGGGGGTGACCCTGGGGCACGATGACACAGCGGTTCCAGCGATAGCAGGGCATCATCACCAGATCGTTGAAGCGTTCCAGACCCTCGGTGGCGATGGCGAAGTCGACGGTGCCGTCGGCGGCCATCTCGGCGATCTGGGTCGGCGAGCCCTGGTGCATGTGCAGGGCCACGTCCGGATACTGCTTGATGAATTCGCTGATCACGTCCGGCAGCGCATAGCGCGCCTGGGTGTGGGTGGTGGCGATGGACAGGGTGCCCTTGCGCTCGTTGGAGAATTCCTGGGCGATCTGCTTGATGCTCTCGCACTTGCGCAGGATCTCGCCGGCGGTCTGGATGATGCGTTCGCCGGCCGGGGTCACCCGGGTCAGGTGCTTGCCGCTGCGGGCAAAGACCTCGACCCCCAATTCGTCCTCGAGCAGGCGGATCTGCTTGCTGATGCCAGGCTGCGAGGTATAGAGGCTCTGGGCGGTGGCGGAAACGTTCAGATCGTGGTGGGCGACTTCCCAGATATATCGCAACTGTTGCAGCTTCATGCCGGCTCCTCGCTGACCCATGCGCAAGCATATAACAGTAAAGCAGGCCTTAAGGTTTTTCTAGACCGAAATCGAATTAAGTCGCGGAGAAGTAAGGCTGACGCTTACGGATCAGCCCTGTCGCAGCGGCACCAGGTACACCGGGATGCGTGCGGTCTGCAGCAGGCGGCTGGCGGTACGTCCCAGCGGGGCGACCTGGGCGTCGCCCTGGCTGCGACTGCCGATCACCAGCAGATCCGCGGCGAAGTCCTGGGCCTGCTTGAGAATGGCGGCCGGCGGATCGCCCTGCACCACCCGCACGGCCCGGATCAGACCCACGGTGGCCGGGGTCTCCAGCAGGTCCTCGCGCAGCGACTCGAACACCTGCTGCTCGATGGTCTCCAGTACCAGCTCCAGACCGCCATTGCGCAGGCGATCCAGGGATTCACCATTCGGATGCTGTTGCAGCAGCGTGGAGGCCAGCAGGCCGAGCGGCTCCACCACATGGACGACATACAGCCGGGCCTGATGGATGCGGGCGAGATTCAAGGCATGCTGAAAGACATAGGACGAACATAGGCCCAGGTCCGTGGCATAGAGCAGCGAGCGGATCACGATTCCTCCTGGCCAGATCAGGCGACCTGACCGGTGCAATGCGGGATAGCCCTTTCCAGCGTAGCAGGGGAAAGACATTTGCGCTGCGAAGCGCGCGTTAGAGGCCTTTCAGGGTATTTCCTCGGGCTCCCGCGCCGCCGCGGCCTGGATCGCCGCCACCAGGGCCGGCTCGCGCAGGGGCGCCTGCACCGGGCCGAAGAAGTCGCCATCCCCGATCAGGAACAGCGCCGGCAGATGAAAGACTCCATAGCGCTGCACCAGACCGCCACTGCGCTCGGCATCCACCCAGTACAGCCGCTCGACCGGCAGCGCCGCCGTCGGCAGCACCTGGCGCGCCAGGCGGCAGGAGGCGCAACCGGCGCTGGTAAAGATCAGCAGGGAGCGCCCCGGCGCCGCCAGCAGGACGGCATCGGCCGTCCCATCGTCCAATTCCATGCTTTCCTCGTCGCGATCATCGCCAAAGCACGCCTTCGGGCGCGTCGATAGCGTCGTAGCCATTGTGAGCGGGCGGGACAAGCGTTAAGGTGCCCCACCCTCTCCATCGTATTTTGCCTGCACGGGCCCTGACCTGTCGCAGCGCCGTGACCGACGAGTAGCACCATGGCCGCACAGCCCCGCCTTAACGACCTCAACATCGAAGCCAACGAGCCGCTCATCACCCCCGAGCAGCTCAAGCAGGAGATCCCGCTGAGCGATCTCGCCGCCGACACCGTCGCCCAGGGCCGCCAGGTCATCCGCGACATTCTCGACGGCAAGGACCACCGCCTGTTCGTGGTGATCGGCCCCTGCTCCATCCATGACATCAAGGCCGCCCACGAATACGCCGAGCGCCTCAAGGCGCTGGCCGCCCAGGTCAGCGACAGCCTCTATCTGGTCATGCGCGTCTACTTCGAGAAGCCCCGCACCACCGTGGGCTGGAAGGGCCTGATCAACGATCCCTACCTGGACGACTCCTTCAAGATCCAGGACGGCCTGCACATCGGTCGCCAGCTGCTGCTGGACCTGGCGGAAAAGGGTCTGCCCACCGCCACCGAGGCGCTGGACCCCATCTCCCCCCAATACCTGCAGGACCTGATCAGCTGGTCAGCGATCGGCGCCCGTACGACCGAATCCCAGACCCACCGGGAAATGGCCTCGGGCCTCTCCTCCGCGGTCGGCTTCAAGAACGGCACCGACGGCAGCCTGACCGTGGCCATCAACGCCCTGCAGTCGGTGTCTAGCCCGCACCGCTTCCTGGGTATCGACCAGCGCGGCCAGGTATCCGTAGTCATGACCAAGGGCAACGCCTATGGCCATGTGGTGCTGCGCGGCGGCAACGGCAAGCCCAACTACGATTCGGTCAGCGTCACCCTGTGCGAGCAGGCGCTGGTCAAGGCCAAGGTCAAGCCGAACATCATGGTCGACTGCAGCCACGCCAACTCCAACAAGGACGCCGCCCTGCAGCCGCTGGTGATGGACAACGTCGCCAACCAGATCGTCGAAGGCAACAACTCCATCGTCGGCCTGATGGTGGAAAGCCACCTGGGCTTTGGCAGCCAGCCGATTCCGGCGGATCTGTCGCAGCTGCAGTATGGCGTCTCGGTGACCGACGCCTGCATCGACTGGGCCATGACCGAGAAGAGCATTCTCGACATGCACCGCAAGCTCAAGGATGTGCTGCCGCGCCGCGCGCGCAGCTGATCCTGCAGCAGATACGAAAACGCCGGGCTCAGCCCGGCGTTTTTCTTGGCGTGGCCATTCAGGCCAGCGGCGTCACCTGGCCACGACGTTCCAGGTAGTGCTCCACATAGGAGCAGGAGGGAATGACGCTGTAGCCGCGGCTCTCGGCGTAGTTCAGCGCGTACTCGGTCAGCCGCGCTGCCAGGCCGCGCCCACGCAGGGCATCGGGGACGAAGGTGCGATAGAAATCCATGGTCTGCTTGCCCAGATCCATGTAGGCGAGATAGGCGCGCTGGCCGTCGACAGAAAGGTGGAATTGATGATTGGCCTCATCGTGTTCCACGTGCAGGGACTCGTTCATGACTACTCCTTGGCGGTTTGGCTCCGCCTTATCCATTGTTATCGATGATACCCGAAGACGAGAACGCACCCTTCCTGTGCGGGACTGAGCCACAGCGCGTCAGACCCCTCCGGAAGAAGCAGGTTCTGACCAGCCGTCGCACCGAGAAGACACACTATATCAGGGCCGCCTGCGCGGGAGCAGGCGCGGCTCAGCGCTTGACAACTTCCGCTCATCCTCTAACGTTTTGAAACGTTCGCGACTTTAAGCCATCCAAGCAATTGCTGATACCGGGTGCGCAGGGATTCCGGGACGAACACGGGGAGCCGAGAAGGATTTTCCGCAAAAAATCCTTCTTCAACGGGTTCGCTCAGTTTACTTACGACCGGTAATGAGTAGTATGTAGCCGCAATTTTCCACCTGGGAAATTGATCTTAAAACAGGATGTCTACCTCAAGGGGTTTACGATGAACAACGCTCTGAAATTCGCCGCCCTGGCTCTGGCCGCTGCTCTGGCCACTGGTTGCAGCACCGCTAACAAGGAAAGCGAAGCTCGCCTGACCGCTACCGAAGACGCCGCTGCCCGTGCTCAGGCTCGTGCTGACGAAGCCTACCGTCACGCTGACGAGGCCCTGGCCGCCGCTCAGAAAGCTCAGCAGACCGCTGACGAAGCCAACGAGCGCGCCCTGCGTATGCTGGAAAAAGCCAGCCGCAAGTAAGCGCCTCGGCTGGAAAGGCGAGTGGCAACAGTCGCCTTTCCCGGAGCAAACAAAAAGCCCGCCATCTCAGATGGCGGGCTTTTTGTTTGTCTGGCCGGCCGAGCGCGCTCGGCCGGTCGCGATCACAGGGTCTTGGCAGGCGCCTTGGCCACCGCACCCGGCGTCATCCCGGCCGGCAGGTCGGCGATTTCCACTGGCAGGCCGTCCTGGCCCTGGACCACGTCACGCACCGTGTTCCAGTTCACCGCGCTATTGGCCTGCAGCAGGTCGTCACGCTTGATCAGCGCATTGACCACCGCGGCCTGACGGTCGATCTCGGTCGGATCGCCCTTCACGGTCACCGGCTGGTGGGCTTCCAGGTAGAGCTTGCCCTGGCTCACGCCGAACTTGTAGGGCTCGTCGATGATGCGCACCGGCGTGCCCACGGGCAGCATGCCGACCAGTTCGGTCACGTTGAAGTTGTACATGCGGAAGCAGCCATGGCTGACCTGCATGCCGATGCCGAATTTCTTGTCCGAGCCGTGGATGAGATAGCCCGGCAGGGTCAGGCGGATCTTGTAGGGCCCCAGGGGATTGTCCGGACCGGGCGGCACCACCTTGGGCAGCGGATCGCCTTCGGCGGCGTGCTCGGCGCGTACCGACTCCGGCGGATACCAGGACGGATCCTTGATCTTGTCCACCACCTTGGTCACGCCGATGGGCGAACCCCAGCCTTCGCGGCCGATGCCCAGCGGGTAGGTGAACACCGTGTGACCACCCTTGGGGTAGTAGTACATGCGGTATTCGGCGATGTTGATGACGATGCCTTCGCGCGGGCCGGGCGGCAGGATGAAGCGCGTGGGCAGCACGATCTCGGTGCCGGCGCCCGGCAGCCAGGCATCGACGCCCGGGTTGGCGGCCACCATCTCGGTGTAGCCCAGATCGTACTTCTGGCCGAGATCGGCAAAGGTGTCTTCGTAGGCGGCCTTGATGACCTGAACCTCGCCGACCACGTCTTCACCGGGTGGCGGCAGCGGCAACTCCAGTGCCTGCGCCGTACCCGCGCTCAACAGACCAAACAGCGAGAGGGAACCGACCAGGGTCGAAACGCGCGCGGGCATGGGATGAATCCTTGCAAGGAGCAAAAAGGTGACGGCGCGAATTGTACACGCCTCGATCGGCGTCCGGCAGGGCCTCAAAAGACCTGTAACGGATTCGGCAATCCCCGTTTGGCGCCCTGCAGCCGCTGCATGCAGGCCGGACAGAGGGTCTTGAGGCCGAGCGCCCGGCGATTCAGCGGATGCAGGCGGGGACGCGCCGGCAGCAGGGTACCGCACAGCGTCCGGTCGGTCGGCGAGCCCAGCTCCAGCTGCCGGGCGACGATATGGACTCGGCCCTCGCGGCAGGCGAACAGGTCGAGCTGGGCATCGGGCTGGATCAGCTGATAGCCGTGCATGGACCGGGAAAGGCGGGACATCGGGATACTCCAGGGGCGGTTCCGCCGGGCGGTCGATTGGCCGGACCGGCGGGGCGCGCAACCTTAGCGGAAAGCCCCGTCGGGGAAAAGTCCGGCGTTCAGTCGCGCAGCAGCGGCTGCAACTGGGGCCAGGCGTTGTCCAGCAGGCGCTGCTGGGCATTGGCCTGGGGGTGGATGCCATCCGGCTGCATATAGCCCGGATCGCCGCCTACCCCTTCCAGCAGGAAGGGCACCAGGGCCACCTGCTGGGCCTTGGCCACGTCCGTGTAGACCTGGGCGAAGCCATCGGTATAGCGCGGCCCGTAGTTGGGCGGCAGGCGCATGCCCAGCAGCAGGACGCGCGCGCCTCGGGCCTTGGCCTGTTCCACCAGGGCGGTGAGGTTGCGCTCGAACTGCGCCAGCGGCTGGCCGCGCAGGCCGTCGTTGCCGCCCAGCTCGATGGCCACCACGTCGGGTCGATGCTCAGCCAGCAACCGTGGCAGGCGCGCCAGGCCGCCGGCGGTGGTGTCGCCGCTGATGGAGGCATTCACCACCTGGTAGTCGAGCCGCTGCGCCTGCAGGCGCCGCTCCAGCAGGCGTACCCAGCCCTGCCCTTCGGCGAGGCCGTAGCCGGCGCTGATGCTGTCGCCCACCACCAGCAGGGTGCGCGCCATGGCCAGGGGCGTGAGGGTCAGGCAGAGCAGCGCCAGCAGCCAGGCAATGCCTTGCCGCAAAGGCGCGCTGGACTTCGCCCGCTTTTTTGACTCTAACTCGCCACAGCCGCCCGCATGCGGGCCCTTCGAATACGGCATCGGATACCTCATGAGCGAAGTCATACTGCTGGCACGCGACCTTAGCAAGGTCGTCACGGGCGCGGAAGGCGCGCTGCCGATCCTCCAGGCGCTGGATCTGCAACTGCAGGCCGGCGACAGTTTGGCCATCGTCGGCAGCTCGGGTTCCGGCAAGTCCACCCTGCTCGGTCTCTTGGCCGGTCTCGACCTGCCCAGCGGCGGCGAGGTCCATCTCGCCGGTCAGCGCCTGGATACCCTCGACGAAGACGCCCGTGCCCGCCTGCGCGCCGAACGGGTGGGCTTCGTGTTCCAGTCCTTCCAGCTGCTGGACAGCCTCACGGCGCTGGAAAACGTCATGCTGCCGCTGGAGCTGGAGGGCGTGCGCCAGGCCCGCGAGCAGGCGGTGGCCCTGCTGGAACGGGTCGGCCTGGGCGAACGACTGCGCCACTATCCCCGGCAGCTCTCCGGCGGCGAGCAGCAGCGGGTCGCCCTGGCGCGCGCCTTCGCGCCGCGCCCGAGCATCCTCTTCGCCGACGAACCCACCGGCAACCTCGACAGCCGTACCGGTGCCCATATCAGCGATCTGCTGTTCGAACTCAATCGTGAGCGCGGCACGACGCTGGTACTGGTGACCCATGACGAGCGCCTGGCCGCGCGCTGCGCCCGCCAACTGCGCCTAGAAGGCGGCCGGCAGGTCGCGGCATGAGGCGTACCGGTCTGCCCTTCACCCGGCTGTTCGGCCTGGCCTGGCGCCAGAGTCTGAGAGAGCTCCGCGCCGGCGAGATCCGCATGCTCTGCCTGGCACTGGTGGTGGCCGTCGCCGCCAGCGTCGCCATCGGCTACTTCACCGCCCGCCTGGGCGCGGGCATGGAAAATCGCGCCAGCGAATTCCTCGCCGCCGACCTGGTGCTGCTGGGCAGCGAACCGCCACGTCCGGAACAGGTAGACGCCGGCCTGCAGCGGGGCCTCGAACACAGCCGCTCGCTCAATTTCAGCACCATGGCCGCAGGTGCCGAGGCCCTGCAGCTGGCCAGCGTCAAGGCGGTCCAGGCCAACTTTCCCCTGCGCGGCGAGGTGCGCAGCGCGGCGGCGCCGGACGCGCCCGACCAGCCGGGCGGCGCTCCGGCGCCCGGTGAGGCCTGGGTCGAGCCGCGCCTGCTGCTGGCCCTGGACGCCAAGGTTGGTGATCGCCTGGACATCGGGCGCAAGGCCCTCACCATCACCCGGGTGCTCACCTACGAACCGGATCGGGCGGGTGACTTCTACAGCCTGACGCCGCGGATACTGATCAATCTCGACGACGTGGCCGCCACCGGCGTCATCCAGCCCGGCAGTCGGGTGCGCTATCGCGAACTCTGGCGCGGCGAGCCCCAGGCCCTGGCCGCCTATCGTCAGGCGCTCACCCCGGCCCTGGCCGCCAACCAGCGCTTCGAAGGGCCGGGCGATGGCAATCGCCAGCTGGGCAATGCCCTGGAACGTGCCCAGCGCTATCTGGGGCTGGCCAGCCTGGTGGCGGTGGTGCTGGCCGGCGTGGCCGTGGCGCTGTCGGCCAATCGCTTCGCCGCGCGGCGCTTCGATGCCAGCGCCCTGCTGCGCTGCCTGGGTCTGACCCGCCGCGACGCCCTGGTGCTCTACGGCCTGCAATTGGGATTGCTGGGGCTGGCGGCGAGTCTGCTCGGCGCCCTGCTCGGCTGGCTGGCGCAGCTGGTGCTGTTCGAGCTGCTGCATGGCCTCCTGCCTGCGCGCCTGCCGGCGGTCGGGATCGGCCCGGCGCTGGCCGGCATGGGCACCGGCCTGGTCGCCCTGGTCGGCTTCGCCCTGCCGCCGCTGGCCGCCCTGGGGCGGGTCCCGCCGCTGCGGGTGCTCCGCAGCGATCTGCAGCCCGTGCCCCTGCGCACCTGGCTGGTCTATGGCTGCGCCCTGCTCGCCCTGGGGCTGATCATGTGGCGCCTGTCGCTGGATCTGCGCCTGACCCTGGCGCTGCTGGTGGGTGGCCTGGTCGCGGGACTGCTGTTCGGCAGTCTGCTCTACCTGGCCCTGCGTGGCCTGCGCCGGGCCATGCAGGGTGCGCCCCTGGCCTGGCGGCTGGGTCTGGGTCAGTTGCTCCGGCATCCCCTGGCGGCGGTGGGCCAGACCCTGGCCTTCGGCCTGATCCTGCTGGCCATGAGTCTGGTGGTGCTGCTGCGGGGCGAGCTGCTGGAACGCTGGCAGGCGCAACTGCCGGCCGAGGCGCCCAACCACTTCGCCCTCAATGTGCTGCCGGACGAGCGCCAGGCCTTCGCCGCGGCGGTGGCCGGTCTCTCGCCCCACGCCAGTCCGCTCTATCCGATCGTGCAGGGCCGCCTGGTCAGCGTGAAGGGGCATCCGGCCCAGGAAGGCCTGGAAGACGACTCCCGCGGTGGCCGTGCCACCCGGCGCGATCTCAACCTGACCTGGTCGGCTGGGTTGCCGGACGGCAACCGCCTGGAAGCCGGTCAGTGGTGGGACGCGCTGCCCACCGGCGACCTGCCCGGGGTGTCCCTGGAAAGCGAGCTGGCGCGCAGCCTCGGCGTCGGCCTGGGCGACACCCTGGGCTTCGTCATCGGCGATCGCCAGATCGAGGCGCGAGTCACCAGCCTGCGGCAGGTCAGCTGGGACAACTTCCAGCCGAACTTCTTCGTGATCTTCGCCCCGGGCGCCCTGCAGGACGTGCCCTTCACCTACCTGGGCAGCTTCTACCTGCCGCCCGGGCACGATCGCGAATTGCTGGCCCTGGCCCGGCAATTCCCGGCGGTGACCCTGCTGCCCATCGACGCCCTGCTCGATCAGCTGCGCAGCATCCTGCGCCAAGTCAGCGTGGCGGTGGAGTTCGTGCTGCTGTTCGTGCTGGCCGCCGGCATCGCCGTGCTGCTGGCCGGCCTGCAGGCGACCCTCGACGAACGCATCCGCCAGGGCGCCCTGCTGCGCGCCCTGGGTGCCCGGCGCGAGTTGCTGCAACGGGCGCGGCGCACCGAATTCATCCTGCTCGGCGGCGCCAGCGGCTTGCTCGCGGCGCTCGGTTGCGAGATCGTCAGCGCCCTGCTCTACCGGCTGGCCTTCGACCTGGACTGGCAACCCCATCCCTGGCTGCTGCTGTTGCCGGTGCTGGGCGCCCTGCTGGTCGGCGCGGCGGGCCTGCTGGGCACGCGGCGGGCCCTCACCGCCAGTCCGTTACTGATCCTGAGAGAAAGCTGATCCATGAGTCGTTACCGTCCGCCGCGCACCGCCGGCACGCCCCTGATCACCGCCGCCGGCGAAGCCCGGTTGCGCGCCGAACTGCACGAACTGTGGAACGTGCGCCGGCCCCAGGTCACCCAGGCGGTGAGCGAGGCGGCCGCGCTGGGCGATCGTTCGGAAAACGCCGAGTACATCTACGGCAAGAAGATGCTGCGGGAGATCGACAGCCGGGTGCGCTTCCTGCGCAAGCGGCTGGAGAATCTCAAGGTGATCCGCGAACGACCGGCCGATCCGACCAAGGTCTATTTCGGCGCCTGGGTCACCCTGGAAGACGACGAGGGCGCGGAAAAGCGCTATCGCATCGTCGGCCCGGACGAACTCGACCTCCGGCAGAATCTCATCAGCATCGACTCGCCCCTAGCGCGGGCGCTGGTCGGCAAGGCGCTGGACGCCGAGGTCCGCCTGCAGACGCCGGCCGGCGAACAGCGCTGGTACATCGTCGAGATCGCCTATCCCGAGGAATGACGGCTAGCGGCGACGGGTGATCACGCCCTGCCGCGCCACGCGGGTCAGTTCCCGCACCAGGGGTTCGAGACCGGCCTGGCCCGGCGACTGCACCACGGCGAAATCGAAGCTGTCGTCGCCGAAGGCGCGCAGCTGTTCGGCCCGGTCGGCGAAGCGGATCTGCAGGGTGCGGCTGTGCGGCCAGCGCTTGGGCCAGCCTTCGAGGTAACGCAACAGGGTGGGCTGGTCGGGACCGCCGAGGAGGATGGCGGGATGACTGGCGAGTTTGCCCTGGGTCAGGGGAGTCAGGCGTAGCGGGAGCGGTAGCATGGACGAAATTCCGCCTCGTAGATCCAGCTGGGCGGTAGTACGAGGCCTGTTCCGTCCAGCGCTTTAGCGGTATTTGGGAGCGCCCCGCAAGTTGCTGTTTAAATCGGCGCGGGATCATCCTAGGGAGGGCTCGACCGCCCTGTCAAGCGGGCTTCAACCGTCCCCGCGACCGTTCTCCCTGGCCCCAGTCGCCGCCACGGCCGGCGCTTCCAGCCGGGCCCGTTCGCGACTGAAGGCCACCCGGTACTTGTTGACGCTGGCCACGTAGTTGACCACCCCGACACCCACCTCCTCGGCAGCGATGCGCTCGACCTGGAAGAACCAGCGATCGCCGTCCAGCCCCTGCTTGCGCGCCTTGGCCCGGAGCGCCTGGACGCGCTCCGGGCCAAGGTTGTAGGCCGCCAGGGTAAAAGCGCGGCGCTCGCGCTCGGCGAGCCGCGGACTGGAGAAGAATTCGCGGCGCAGGCGCGCCAGATACCGGGTGGCGGCCCTGACGTTGTCCTCGGCGGAATGCAGGTTGCGCACCCCGACGCTGCGCGCCGCCCGCGGGGTGATCTGCAGCAGCCCCGCGGCGCGGCCGGCACCGCGGGCATGGGGATCGAGGCCGGATTCCTTGTAGGCCATGGCGGCCAGGGTCAGCCAGTCGAAGTCGTAGGCCTTGGCGTAGCGCTGCAGCAGCGGCCGCACCTGGGCCAGGCGCTTGCGGTCATGGGCCTGCAGTGGATCGCGCACCTGGTAGCGGCGCGCATAGGCCTGGCGAAAGGCCTGGTCGTCGTCGCGCGCCTGGGGTTGCCGGGCGAAGGTCCGGATCCGCTCGGCGAGCTGGTGCGCCGGGGCGCGCAGATACCAGAGCTGCGCCTGGTCATGGGCCACCACCAGCCGATCGGCCACCCGCAGGCGTGGCAGCACCCGCGCCCAGCGATGGGCCAACCCGGACTCGACGACGCTGAGCGGATAGATGCCGGCCTGGGTCAGCTCCAGGACGTCTTCCACCGCCAGGGTCGGATCGGCCCACTCGACCTGCACCGGCCGCAGCCTGCGCTTCTCCAGCTGGGCGTTGAGCCGGGCCAGGGCCGGACCGGCCGCGCTGCCCTGGGGCAGCACCACCCGGCGTCCGGCCAGTTGCTCCAGATGGCGGGGCAGGCGCTGACCGCGCCCACCCACCACCACCAGACTGGTGGGCGCCGCCACCGACGCGGCGATCAGCGCTGAATGCGGCGGCGGCAGCAGGGTTTCGCCCGGCGCCACCAGATCGCCCTCGCCGCGCTGCAGCGCCGCCAGGAGGTCGTCCTTGGCCTTGGGCACGAAGACCAGGCGCAGCGGCCGGCCCCCGGGCTGGTGCTGCAGGTAACGGGCGAAGGCCTGCAGGCGCCGATACTCGATGCCGAGCGCCTGGCCGTTCCATTCGCCGGAGCTGTGCCGACTCTGGTTGACCAGGACGCGCAACTCGCCGGCCCGCTCGATGGCGGTCAGGTCGCGCGCCGCGACATGGCGTGGTGCTTCGGGTGGCAGGGCACCGAGCCGTGCCTGGGCGGAGCAGGCGAGCAGGCAGCCAACAAGGACCAGGGTGAATCGAAACGGCATCCAGGACTCCTGACCTGGCCGGGACAGCGCCGATAGCACCCGGACTACGGATAGAATGAAGGGACAAAATCTGTGGAAGGTCCGCACCATGCAATTGATCGACATCGGCGTCAACCTCACCCACCCCAGTCTGCTCAAGCAGGTGGACGCGGTGATCGAGCGGGCCCAGGCCGCCGGTGTGATGCAACTGGTGCTGACCGGCACCACCCTCGAAGACAGCGAGAACGCCCTCAATCTCTGCCTGCGCCTGGATGCGGGCGAGGCGCTGTTCAGCACCGCGGGCGTCCATCCCCACGAAGCCTCGACCTGGAGCGCGGCCGCCGCCAGGACCCTGCGCGACCTGGCCAGCCAGCCCAAGGTACGGGCCCTGGGCGAATGCGGCCTGGACTTCAATCGCGACTTCACCCCGCGGCCGCAGCAGGAGCGCTGCTTCGAGGAACAGCTGGCCCTGGCCGCCGAATTGCGCCGCCCGGTGTTTCTCCACGAGCGCGACGCCAGCGAGCGCATGCTGGCGATCCTGCGCGACTATCGCGACCACCTGCCGGCCGCCGTGGTGCACTGCTTCACCGGCGAACGCAAGGCGCTCTATGGCTACCTGGATCTCGACCTGCACCTGGGCATCACCGGCTGGATCTGCGACGAGCGCCGCGGCCTGCACCTGCATGAGCTGGTCGGGCAGATCCCGGTCGGTCGGCTGATGCTGGAAACCGATGCCCCCTACCTGCTGCCGCGCACCCTCAGACCCAAGCCGCGCCACGGCCACAACGAGCCGGCCTTCCTGCCGGAGATCCTGCGCACCGTGGCGCGCCTGCGCAACGAAACGCCCGAGCAGACCGCCCTGCACACCAGTGCCACCGCCCGCGCCTTCTTCGGGCTGCCGGAGATCGCCGTGTTAGAGCGGATCGAGGAATTCGACTAGGCAGGGTTGCCGTTTCGCTAAAGTCAGACCCGTGCAAGCCGTTAACCTTTGGGCTTATTCCACGGCGTCAGACGTCTTCTCGCAGGACATTGACGCCAGTCAAGATCCGGGTCGCGCCGGCCTGCCAGGCTGTGCGGCCCCGCCGACTGGATGCCCCCTATGTTTGCCTGGCTGCGCGATATTTCCCTCAAGTACAAATTCTGGGCGGTCAACGCCGTTGCCTTCGTCACCAGCCTCCTGCTGGTGCTGTTCGCCATGCAACTGGAGGTCTCCGGCCGCGCCGAGCAGCTCAAGGCGGTCAAGGCCGTCGTGGGTGAGGCGGCTGCCAGCCTGAGCGCCCCGACCTTTACCGACATCTTCCTGGCCCGGGCACCGGAATACGCCCTGGCCGTGGGCGTGCTGATGCTGGTGCTGCTGGTGGCCTCGCAGCTCCTGATCCGCTTCATCCTCGGCAATCTGCAACGCCTCAAGGACACCATGCTGCGGGTGGAGCGCGACGGCGACCTCACCGCCCGGGTCGAGGTGCGCGGGCGCGACGAGGTCGGGCAGATGACCCAGGCCTTCAACGCCATGCAGGACAGCTACACCCGCGTCGTCGGTACCGTGGCCGCCAGCGCCGCCCGCCTGGACGAAGGCGCCGGACGCCTGGCCAGCGGCATGCAGGGCGTGCGGGGCGGCATGCAGGATCAGCAGCACGAAACCGACCAAGCGGCCACCGCCATCAACGAGATGAGCGCCACCGTGCAGCAGATCGCCGAGCACGCCGCCGGTACCCGTGACCAGTCCCAGGAAGCCGACCGCCTGGCCGGCGCCGGCCAGCAGGCGGTGGAGCGCGTCAGCCATTCCATCGCCGACCTCTCCCAGGGCGTGCAGCAGACCGCGGTGATGATCCAGGAGCTGGCCGAAAACAGCGAGCGCATCACCAGCGTGGTCAACGTCATCCATGGCATCGCCGAACAGACCAACCTGCTGGCGCTCAACGCTGCCATCGAGGCGGCCCGCGCCGGCGAGGCTGGCCGCGGCTTCGCCGTGGTGGCCGACGAGGTGCGCAACCTGGCCAAGCGGGTGCAGGGTTCCACCGACGAGATCACCCGCATGGTCGACGGCCTCCAGGCCGGCACCCGCGATGCCGTGGAATTCATGCGCGAAAGCTCGCTCAAGGCCGATGACTGCGTGGTCCAGGCCGGCGCTGCCGGGCAGGCCCTGGCCGACATCACCGCCGCCGTGACCCTGATGCGCGACAGCAACACCCAGATCGCCGTGGCCGCCGAACAGCAGGCCCAGGTGGCGGAAGAGATGAGCAGGTCGGTTGTAGGCATCCGCGATGTCACGGAAAGGACCATGCTGCTGACGCAGGAGTCGGCCAGCACCAGCACCGAACTGGCCGCCCTCGCAGGAACCCTGAATCAGGCGATTCGCCAGTTGCGCCTATAGCCTCCATAGCGAGAGCGCATTCGCGCGGTTGCCCGACAGGCGGCAAGATGCCCGCACGTTTTTCGGAGAACCGTCATGCGCTCGGTCACCACCCTCACTTCCGCCGTGCTGTTGTTGCTGGGCCTGGGCTGCATCGCCCAGGCGCTCGGCAACCCCCATCCACAACCGCTGATCCTGGCGGCCGTCGTCTGCCTGGTGGCCTTCGCCCTGCAAGAGCCTGACGCCCTCCCCGTGCCTCAGTCGCTGCGCGCCTGACGGCCACGCAGCTGACGTTTCAATAGCTTCAGCGTCCTGGTCAGAGCCGCAGGATCCTGCGGCCGACCGGCATAGCGCTGCGCCTGGAATTCCTGGGAAAAGGCCGAGATCGCTGCGCGCGCCGCCGGCAGCTCGGCCATGGCGCGTCCGGCGAAGCTGCCCGCCGCCTCGCCGCTTCGACGCCTGACGCCTTGCCGCGCCAGCAGCCGCTCGAACTGGTCGAAACGCGTCAACAGGGGATCCCGCGTCCGCTGCCAGGGCTTGAGCACCAGCAGGGCCATCACCCCGAGCACGCCCAACACCACCAGCGCCAGCAGCAGCCCCAGGCGTTGCAGCGAACCCTCGCCGAGCAGCCGCTTGAAGAGTTCGCCCTGGGTATCCTCCTGGTAGTTGAGCACCCAGCGCTGCCAGCCGTAGTTGAGGCGGTCCCAGCCCAGACGCAGGTCATTGAGCCAGGCCAGGTTGCGATAGCGATTGGCGGCGAAGGGATTGTCGGCGAGGAATTCGTTGGCCGCGCCCTGGGCCGCCAGGGCCTCCTGCAGACCCCGCTCGATACGCTCGGGCGCCACCTGGGCGGTAGGGTCGACGCTGACCCAGCCGCGCCCCGGCAGCCAGTATTCCACCCAGGCATGGGCATCGAATTGCTGCACCAGCAGATAGCCGCCCGCGGCATTGAATTCACCGCCCTGGTAGCCCGCCACCACCCGCGCCGGAATGCCCGCCACCCGCAGGGCAAAGGTCATGGCGCCGGCATAGTGGGCGCAGAAGCCGCGATGGTTGTCGAAGAGAAAGGCGTCGATGGCATCGACGCCTGCCGTGGGCGGTTGCAGGGTGTAGACGAAGGGTTGCTGGCGGAAATAGGCCAGGATCGCCTGGGCCAGGGCCTCGGGCGTTGGCGCGCGAGTCTTGAGCCCGGCTACCCAGGCACGGGTGCGCGGCTCGCCGCCACTGGGCAGCTGCAGCGCGCGCCTCTGGCTGGAGGCGGACAGCCGCTCCGGCTCGCGAGTGGCCTGCGGCCAGCTGGATACCCGATAGAGCAGCGCCTGATCCACCGGGCGGCGGCGCTGCAGATGGAAGTCGCTGGCCAGGCGCACGTCGCGCTGATCGCTGCGCGCCACGTCCAGGCCGTAGAGCCAGGGCCGACCGCTCGGCTCCATGACCACCTGGTAGTCCAGTCGGGGACCGCTCGGCGTCCAGGCCGGTTCCGGACTCCAGGCCGTGTCGGGATCCACCGACCAGCGCGCGCCGTCGAAGCGCTCGTAGGTGGTCGCCCGCCAGTAGAGATCACGCTGCGCCGGCCGGTCGCCGGCGAAACTGACGCGAAACACCCGCTCGGCGGATTGCGAGAGCTGGGCGATCTCCCCCGGCGCCATGCTGTCGCCCAGTCCGGTGCGCGCCTGGTCGCCCGGTTGTGGCAACGACCACAGCGGGCCGATACGGGGAAACACCAGGAACAGCAGCAGCATCAGCGGCACCGCCTGCAGCAGCAGGGTGCCGGCGACTTTCAGCGTCGCCAGCGGCCGACTGGCCAGGGCACTCTGCTGCAGGCCGATCAGCGCCGCCACCAGGGCGGTCACCGGCAGCAGGCTGTAGAGCGCGGCGAGCAGGCCATCCTCGAACAGGTAGGCGATCACCACCGCGAAGAACCCCAGATAGATCACCACCAGGGCATCGCGGCGGCTGTGCATCTCGATCAGCTTGAGGGCAAAGGTCACCAGCAGCAGCACGGCACCGGCATCCAGACCGATGAAGGAGCCACGCGACAGCCAGATGCCGCCCATGGTCAGCAGCAGCAGGCCGCCCTTCTCGATCCGCGTCGGCGCCCGCACCCGCATGCGAAACAGCAGCACCCGCCAGCCGGCGCAAAAGGCCCAGAGCAGGCCGACCCAGGGCGGCAGATGGGTGAGGTGCGGCAGGATCACCAGCGCCTGGGCCACCAGCAGCCAGATCAGGGCGATGCGCGGAATGGCTTGCGGCACGGCGGTGCTCATGATGGCCGCCCGAACAGGGCCAGGGCCTGCAGCGCCGCGTCACGCTGGCTTTCGCCGCTGGCCGGCGCCAGCTCCACCCCGGGCACCCTGAGGCCGAAGCGCAGCTGGCGGGCGCTGCAATCCAGCACCGCCTGGCACAGCCAGGACAGCCGCGTTTCGGTGTCGCCATCGAGCACGCTGAAATCCAGCCAGAGTTCGCTGCCGGCCAGGGCGGTGAAGTCCTTGACCAGCAGGCCCTGCCCGCGGGAAAAGGCCTTCCAGTCCAGCCGCCGACGCGAGTCGCCCGGCTGATAGGACCGCAACCCCTGAAAGTCGTCGGCCCCCTGTCCCGTCTGGCGCTGGCCTTCCTCGTTGCCGGCATCCTGGCCGCCGCGCAGCGGCGTCGTGGTCGCCAGTGGCTGCGGATAGACCAGGGCGCGCACGTCCAGGTCCAGCCAGCTCCAGGCGACGAACAGGCCGAGGGGAAAACGGCTCTCCACCCGCAGCCGCCCGGGTCTGAGCCAGCCGCGATCTGGCGCCGGGTGGAAGATCTGCAGGGCGACGCTCTCTCCTGCCGGTACGTCGCTGAGCACCAGCGGCTCGTTGCGCCAGCCCAGGGCAATGCCCTGGTGCGCGCGGCGCTCGCTCTCCAGGCGCAGGCGAAAGCCGGCGGCCTCGCCGGCGAACACCGGACTGGCGCCGCCGCCGACCAGTTGCAGACCGGCCAGGTTGCGATAGGTGTGCAGCATGGCCACCAGCGCCAGGGAAAACAGCAGGAAGGTCAGGCCATAGGCCAGGCTGTTCTGGTAGTTGATGCCGGCCAGCAGCATCAGCAGCAGGGCGATGGCGAAGGCGCCCCCCTGGCGGGTGGGCAGGATGAAGATGCGTCGCTGATCGAGGGTGATGCGATTGGCCGGGGGAATCCGCCGCGCCAGCCAGCCTTCTCGATAGCGCTGCCAGGCGCCGCCGGTCACAGCGCCGGGACTTCGCGCAGCAGCCACTGCACCAGGGCGCCACCGCCATGCCCGGCGGGATCGGCGATGTCGCGCAGGCGATGTCCAGCCACCGCCGGCAGCACCGTCTGGACATCCTCGGGCAGCACATGGTCGCGCCCCGCCAGCAGCGCCCAGGCGCGCGCCGCGGCCAGCAGCGCCAGACTGCCGCGCGGCGACAGGCCGAGGGCGAAGGACGTCTGGGTGCGGGTGGCCTCCACCAGGCGCAGCACGTAGTCCACTACCGCCTCGCTGGCATGGATGCGCGGCACCTCGGCCTGGACCAGCCGCAGCTGGGCATGATCCAGCAGGGGCTCCAGGCGCGGCAGCTGCTCGCGCCCGGAACCGCCAAGCAGCAGCGCGCGCTCGGCGGCGCGTCCGGGATAACCCAGCGACAGCCGCATTAGGAAGCGGTCGAGCTGGGATTCCGGCAGGGCGAAGGTGCCGCCCTGGGAGATGGGATTCTGGGTGGCGATGACAAAGAAGGGATCGGGCAAGGGCCGGGTGGCACCTTCGATGGTCACCTGCCCCTCCTCCATGGCCTCGAGCAGCGCGCTCTGGCTCTTGGGCGTGGCGCGATTGATCTCGTCGGCCAGCAGCAACTCGGCGAACACCGGCCCGGGATGGAAGACGAACTGGCCGCTGTCGCGATCGAACACCGAGGTGCCGAGGATATCGCCGGGCAGGAGGTCGGAGGTGAACTGGATGCGCTGGAACGACAGTCCCAGCACCCTGGCCAGGGCATGGCTGAGGGTGGTCTTGCCCATGCCGGGCAGGTCCTCGATCAGCAGGTGCCCCCGCGCCAGCAGGCAGGCCAGCGCCAGCCTGACCTGGGTTTCCTTGCCCAACAAAACGCCGTCTACCGCCTTGAGACAGGCGTTCAACCTATCGTGCATGCCCTGAGGTCTCTCGCCTTGCGCCGACATGAGAAGGCGTCGGCCTGCAAGACGAGAATAGCAGCACCTTTTGCCGGCGACCGCCGCCCCGGAGCTTTACCGCTTATTTCAGGGTGGCGAGGATCTCTTCCACGGCGCGGGCCGGATCGGCGGCGCGGGCGATGGGCCGGCCGATCACCAGGTAATCGGAGCCGGCGTCCAGGGCCTCGCGCGGGGTGAGGATGCGGCGCTGGTCATCCAGGGCGCTGCCGGCCGGCCGGATGCCGGGGGTGACCAGTTGCAGCGCCGGTTGCGCAGCCTTGAGCGCGGAGGCCTCCTGAGCCGAGCAGACCAGGCCGTCCAGCCCGGCGCGAGCGGCCAGACCGGCCAGGCGCAGTACCTGCTCCTGGGGATCCACGTCCAGGCCGATGTCCGCCAGGTCCTCGCGCTCCATGCTGGTCAGCACGGTGACACCGATCAGCAGCGGCTTGGGACCCTGGAAGGCCTCCAGAGTCTCGCGACAGGCGGTCATCATGCGCAGGCCGCCCGAGCAGTGGACATTGACCATCCAGACGCCCATCTCCGCCGCGGCCTTGACCGCCATGGCGGTGGTGTTGGGGATGTCGTGGAATTTCAGGTCGAGGAAGACTTCGAAGCCGCGTGTGCGCAGAGCCTCTACCACCCCGGCGGCGCTGGCGGTGAACAGCTCCTTGCCGACCTTGACCCGGCAGGTGGCGGGGTCGAGGCGGTCGGCCAGCGCCAGGGCGGCGGACGACGAAGGGAAATCCAAGGCGACGATGATGGGAGACTGGCAGGCGGACATGGGAGCTCTCGGCAAAACGGCAAAGGCCGGCATTTTCGCAGAAAAGCGCCGCGCCGGCACTTGGCCGTTCTCGTCCGTCAGCTCGGCCTGAGCAGGCGTTCGCGCAGCCAGTTGCCCGCCGGACCCAGCGGCCGTCGCCGTGACCAGACCACGTCCACCGCCACCCGTTGCGGCCAGCCCGGCACGGCCAGCTCCACCAGCCGCCCCTGGCCAAAGGTCGTCACCAGCCACAGCGGCAGTTCGGCCCAGCCGAAGCCCTGCACCGCCATGTCCAGCAGCAGCAGGTAGTCGGGCGCCGACCAGCAGCGGCCGCGGGTGTCCGGCAGGCGGCTGACCTGGGGAGAGGCTTCGGTCACGGTGCTCAGGCGCAGCAGCCGATAGGGCGCCAGGTCGGCCGGTGTGACCCGCTCCAGCGCTGCCAGCGGATGATCGACGGCGACATAGAGACCGAAGGTGACCAGACCATCCAGGGTGGCCGCCTCGATGTCCGCCGGATAGGGCGGCTGACCGGCCAGCAGGCCCAGATCCGCGCGTCCCTGCACCAGGCTGAGCACATCGGCGTCCTCGGCGATCAGGCATTCGAACTCGAGATCCGGATAGCGCTGGTCCAGCTCCGTCAGCAGCGCCTCGTAACGGGTGGGCTGATAGGTATCGGAGATCACCAGGGTCAGGCGCGGCTCCACCCCGGCCGCCAGCTGGGTGGCGCGATTGGCCAGGCGATCATGGGCCGACAACACGGCGCGGGCCTGGTCGAGCAGCTGCTCGCCAGCGGCCGTCAGCAGCGGGTAGCGGCCGTGGCGATCGAACAGCGACACCCCCAGGTCGTCCTCCAGCCGGGCGATGCTCTCGCTGATACTGGACTGCCGCTTGCCCAGCACCCGTGCCGCGGCGCTGAAGGAGCCGGCCGCGGCCGCCTCGACGAAGGCCTCGAGGGCTTCGGCATTGGGATACATATCGGCTTACCCTATGGAATCCACTTTGATCTCCCCAGCTTAACCGATGAGACTGAGGACCTGTCCATCGTGGAGTCACCTCATGTCCGGCCCCCTCACCCAGCGTCCCGCCAGTGCCCGCATCCTGCATGCCCTGCTGTTCGAGGGGATCGCCGTGCTGCTCGCCACTCCGACCCTGGCCTGGCTGCTGGATCGCTCCCTGGGGCACATGGGCCTGCTCACCGCCGCTTTTTCGGCCATCGCCATGCTCTGGAATCTGGTGTTCAACCTGGGTTTCGATCGGCTGCAACAGCGCCTGGGCTTCACCCGTGGCCTGGGTGTCCGCCTGCTGCACGCCCTCGGCTTCGAAGGCGGACTGATCCTGGTGCTGGTGCCGCTGGCCGCCTGGTGGCTGTCCATCAGCCTGTGGCAGGCGCTGCTGCTGGACCTGGGACTGATCCTGTTCTTCCTGCCCTACACCCTGGCCTTCAACTGGCTCTACGACCTGGGTTACGCCGCCTGGCTCAGGCGCACGAATGCGACCTGCCGGGCGCACTGATAGCCTTGTCCGTGGTCGAAGCGATATAGCCACTCAAGGAGAAGACAGATGCCCTGGTATGCCTGGTTGATCCTGCTGGTTGCCATCGGCTCGGTGGTCGGCAGCCTGCTCATGCTCAAGGACACGGCGCGCAAGGTGCCCTTGACCGACGAACAGAAAACCAAGATCCGGCAGCGCAATGCCGAGATGGATGCCAAGGAGGCCCAGGACCGCTGATCGCGCGCCCCGGGCGTCCAGGCAGAGCCCTGTCACCCTCTGGGTGGCAGGGCTCTGTAGCATCAGGACTCCAGCGGTGCCTTGGTATTGACGTATTCCGGCACCTCCGCCAGTGGCAGGCTGCGCACCTGCTCACGGGTCGGTCCCTGACGCTTGGGCAGCGGTTCCAGGGATTGCGGCTGACCGCTTTCTAGGGCGCGCTCGATGGCCGCCAGCACACGCACGTCGCGCCAGCCCTCCTCCCCGTCCATTTCCGGCTGCCGATCCTGCAGGATGCAATCGGAGAAATAGGCCGTCTCGCCGCCGAAGTGATCCACCACCGGCGCCTTGAATTCTTCGGTCTCTCCGTCCACGGTCAGGCGATAGCCGATGGCGACGCCTTCACCGAAGCCAAAGCACGGCGAGGCCTCGATCTCGCCCTTGCGACCGATCAGCTGGAAACGCTCGGTGTTGGGGCCGCTGAAACTGACGGTAAAGCTCGCCAGCCGTTCTTCAGGAAAGCGCAGGGTCACGGTCACGGCATCCCAGGTGGTGACGTCGCGCCCGGGTGTCCTTATCCCCACGGCACTGACTTCGATGGGCTCGTCAGCGAAGAGCGCCCGCACGGCATTGAGTGGATAGGGCCCCATGTCGGTGACGGGACCGGCCCAGAAGCCGCTCTGGGCGCGGTGGTTGGCCGTGTCGACCGGCTGGGTGAAGGTCGAGGTGAACAGGCGCGGATCGCCGATCTCGCCATTGCGTACCCGCTCGATCATCTCCACCGTGCCCGGCTCGCAGTGCAGTCGATAGGCGATCATCAACTTGGCGCCGGAGCGCGCGGCCGCGGCGTTGATCGCCTGGCATTCTTCCTCGCTGATGGCCATGGGCTTTTCTAGCAGGACATGGATGCCAGCCTCCAGCGCCGGCACCGCGAATTCCAGATGGCGGAAGTTCGGCGTGGCCAGGTAGATGGCATCGATCTCGCCCGACGTGAGCAAGCTGGGAAATTCTTCGTAGCTGTAGCTCTTGAGGCCGTACTTGGCGGCCAGATCCCGCGCCTTGACGGGATCGCCGGTGACCAGGGCGGTCATCTCGGAATTGCTGGTCTGGCCGACCCCGGGCATGAAGGCGCCCTGGGAAATCCAGCCACCTGCTACCACTGCATAACGAATCTTGCCTGTTGCGCTGGGCATGGAACGCTCCCGAATCCAGGCAGACGACGTGTCCGCCACCTGAACTGTCGGCAAGCGTTGCGGCCAGGAAGTTCCGGACAGCCGTTCGACGACGGCACTGCGCCCGCGTCAGGCTAGCGGCGAAAGCGCAACTCGACTTCCGCGCCTTCGAAATCGTCGCTGCGATCCCGGCTGATCACCCGCCCGCCCAATTCGAAACGCCCGGGATCGTCCGCCTTGCGAAACAACTGCGGCAGCAGACCCGCCTCGGCGACGCTGCTGTCGGCCTTGCCTGCGCCCAGGTGACGCGTGCTCACCGCCTGGGGCGTGGCCGCCTCTCCGGGTACGCTGAGATCGAGGGGATGGGCTGCAGCCGATGCCGGCTTGGGCACGGCGGGCTTTTTGACCTGGCTGTTCTTGGCCAGGTCCTGCTTTTTCGGGGGCGGGGCCGGCAACACGAAGGCCTTGCCGGGCAGTGGATCCAGGCGGTAGGCGCGCAGATCGGCGGCGCTGCCCTGGGGCTCGGCGGCCACCGGCGGCTTCGGTGCCTCTGGCACTGGCGCTGGTGCGGGAGGCGTCTTGGCCGTGGCAGGCGGTGACTCGTTATCGCAGCCCGCCAACAGCAGGGTCACGGCCAGCGCCGTCGTTGCCAGGTATCCACGCATGGGCTCACCACACTCAGGGCATCGCGCCCGGAGTGGAGCACCAGGTGCGACAGGGTCAGTCTCTACAACCGACTCCGCCGCCCCACGGCGGGTTCCAGGCCTGCCGCTAGGCGGCCAGGGTTTCCTGGCAGAGCTGACGGGCGAGCAGGCCCAGGGTCATCAGCGCCCGCTGGGCATCGCGTCCCCAGGGCAGACCGCAATTGAGGCGGATGCAGTGATTGAACTGGTCGGTGTTGCTGAAGATCATGCCGGGCGCGATGCTCACCCCCTGATCCAGGGCACGCTGGTGCAGCAGCCGGGTATCCACCCGCACCGGCAGGCTGACCCAGAGGATGAAGCCGCCATTGGGACGGCTCATCTGGGTGCCCTCGGGGAAATGCTCCTGGATCGCCAGCTGGAAGGCGGTCATGTTGCGCCGGTATTCCTGGCGGATGGCGCGCAGGTGGCGGTCGTAGCCGCCGTTCTCCAGATAGGCCGAGACGCCCATCTGGGTCACGCTGCAGGCGGAATGGGTGGTGAAGGTCTGCAGGCGGCAGATGTCTTCCTGGTAGGGCCCGGCCACCACCCAGCCGATGCGGACGCCCGGCGAGATGGTCTTGGAAAAGCTCGAGCAGTAGATGACCCGCCCCTGCTTGTCGAGGGCCTTGAGTGCCTTGGAGCCACTGTCGTAGGTCAGCTCGCCATAGATGTCGTCCTCGACGATGACGATGTTGCGCTCGGCGGCCAGCCTGAGCAGCTGCTTCTGCCGCGCTTCCGGCATGCTGCCCCCCAGGGGATTGCTCAGGCGGGCAGCCACCACCAGGGCCTTGACCGGCCACTGGCTCGCGGCCAGCTGCAGTGCTTCCACGCTGAGCCCGGTATCCGGATCACAGGGGATCTCGATCACCTTGAGACCCAGCACCTCGGCCAGTTGCAGCAGCCCGTAGTAGGACGGCGATTCGGTGGCGATCAGGTCGCCCGGCTTGGTCAGCACCCGCAGCGACATCTGCAGCGCATCCACGCAGCCATGGGTGATCACCACCTCTTCCGGCCCCACCACCACCCCCGCATCGCGCAGGCGAATGGCGACCTGGCGGCGCAGAGGCTCGTAGCCGGGACTGTGCAGGTAGGAAAAGGCCGCGCGGGCCTGGAAACGGGTGACCTTGGACAGCTGCTGGTGCAGGGCCCGCAGCGGCAGATAGTCGGGCTGGGGTACCGCCATGCCCAGGGGGACCACGCCTTCCCGCCGTGATTCCGCCAGCACCTGGTTGATGATGCCGGCACGGGTCACCAGACTGGGCCGCTCCACCGTGGCGATGTCCGGCGTCGGCGCGGTCAGCGCCGGGGTCTGGTGCACATAGAAGCCCGACTGCGGCCGGGCGCGGATCAGCCCCTGGTCTTCCAGGGTGGCATAGGCCTGCAGGACGCTGGCATGACTGACGCCCAGCTGCTGGCTCAGCTTGCGCACCGAAGGCACCCGTTCGCCGGGCTTGTAGACCCCCGTGCGGATGTCGTTCGCCAGTTGCTGGGCGATGCGCTGATAGAGCAACAGATTGGTCATGGCGTCTTCCTGGACGAAAGCGGAACAGTAGCAGGCTACCCTGAAGGTATACCGGTACAGCTAGGCCTGACCTTAACCCTTCCCTTCCCGGGGCGGCAATGTCCAAAAACGACAAGGAACCGGCGCACCCCTCCTTGACGCCAGGGGCTCTGCCAGAGGGCTTGTCGCGCCCATGAAAAAGCCCGCCAAGGGGCGGGCTCTTGCACGAGGGTGGGCCTCAGATGGCCTTTTCCAGCTCGGGGATCAATTCGAACAGGTCACCCACCAGGCCGTAGTCGGCCACCTGGAAGATCGGCGCCTCCTCGTCCTTGTTGATGGCGACGATCACCTTGGAGTCCTTCATGCCCGCCAGGTGCTGGATGGCACCGGAGATGCCCACGGCGATGTACAGCTGCGGCGCGACGATCTTGCCGGTCTGGCCGACCTGCATGTCGTTGGGCACGAAGCCGGCGTCGACCGCGGCGCGCGAGGCACCCACGGCGGCGCCCAGCTTGTCGGCCAGGGCGTAGAGGATCTTGAAGTTGTCACCGTTCTGCAGACCGCGACCACCGGAGACCACCACCTTGGCGGCGCCCAGCTCCGGACGGTCGGACTTGGCCAGCTCTTCGCCGACGAAGCTGGAGATGCCGGCGTCCTTTACCAGGCTCACGCCTTCGATGGCGGCGGAACCGCCCTCAGCGGCGACCGGATCGAAACCGGTGGCGCGCACGGTGATCACCTTGATCGGCGCCGTGGAGCGCACGGTGGCGATGGCGTTGCCGGCGTAGATCGGCCGCTTGAAGGTGTCGGCGGATTCGACGGCGATGATCTCGGAGATCTGGTCGACGTCGAGCAGTGCGGCGACGCGCGGCAGGAAGTTCTTGCCATTGGTGCTGGCAGCGGCCAGGACGTGGCTGTAGTTGGCGGCCAGCTCGACCACCAGCGGCGCAAGGTTTTCCGGCAGCTGGTGAGCGTAGGCGGCGTTGTCGGCCAGGAGCACCTTGCTGACACCGGCGACCTTGGCGGCGGCGTCGGCGACCGGCTGGGCATTCTGGCCGGCGACCAGCACATGGATATCGCCACCGATGGCCTGGGCCGCGGCGACGGTGTTCAGGGTAGCGCCGAAGAGGTTGGCGTTGTCGTGGTCGGCAATGACGAGAATGGCCATCAGATCACCTTCGCTTCGTTCTTGAGTTTTTCGACCAGTTCGGCCACGGACTTGACCTTGATGCCCGCCTGACGACCGGCCGGGGCTTCCACCTTGACCACCTCGTAGGAGGCCTTCACCGCCACGCCGAGGGCGTCCGGGGTCAGGGTTTCCAGCGGCTTCTTCTTGGCCTTCATGATGTTGGGCAGCGAGGCGTAGCGCGGCTCGTTGAGGCGCAGGTCGGTGGTCACCACCGCCGGCAGCTTGAGCGCCACGGTCTGCAGACCGCCATCGATCTCGCGGGTCACGTTGAGGCCGTCACCGGCCTGCTCCACCTTGGAGGCGAAGGTGCCCTGGGCGAAGCCGGTCAGGGCCGCCAGCATCTGGCCGGTCTGGTTGTTGTCGCTGTCGATGGCCTGCTTGCCCAGGATCACCAGCTGGGGCTGTTCCTTGTCCACCACGGCCTTGAGCAGCTTGGCAGTGGTCAGCGACGACAGCTCGGCAGTGCCGGTGTCGATCAGCACGGCGCGATCGGCGCCCAGTGCCAGGGCGGTACGCAGTTGCTCCTGCGCCTGGGCGGGACCCGCGGTCACGACCACGATCTCGCTGGCGATACCCTTTTCCTTCAGGCGCACCGCTTCTTCCACGGCGATCTCGCAGAAGGGGTTCATGGACATCTTGACGTTGGCCAGGTCGACACCGGTCTGGTCGGCCTTGACGCGGACCTTGACGTTGTAGTCCACCACGCGTTTGACAGCTACGAGAACCTTCATGAATCCCTCGATTTATTCTGGTGAATAAACAGGACGCCAAGGCGGCCTTGCGTTGGACACGACCCCTGCCGCTCCAACCTTGTTGCAAATTCTTCTTATGTTGACCTCCACGGCAGCAGGGGTCAACGCGACAGTCCGTCAGGGGCCAGTAACTCCCGAGTCTAACAGGCTTGCAGAAAATTTAAACAAACGTTTGAATGGGTGCCAGGGAGCACGCGGGATATAATGAAGTCTTTTGTTGCACCCCTACATAAATAACCAGATCGTGAGCTTTGCCTGAGGAGAGTGAGCCGTGGAACGCGAATACATGGAATTCGACGTGGTGATCGTCGGGGCCGGCCCCGCGGGCCTGTCCGCGGCCTGTCGTCTCAAGCAGCAGGCGGCCGAGAAAGGCCAGGAGATCAGCGTCTGCGTGGTCGAGAAAGGCTCCGAGGTCGGCGCCCACATTCTCTCCGGTGCGGTCTTCGAACCGCGCGCCCTGGACGAGCTCTTTCCCAACTGGAAGGAACTGGGCGCGCCGCTGAACACCCCGGTCAAGCGCGACGACATCTACCTGCTCAAGGACGAGCGTCAGGCGACCAAGGTACCGAATTTCTTCGTGCCCAAGCCCATGCACAACGAGGGCAACTACATCATCTCCCTGGGCAACCTCTGCCGCTGGCTGGGCCAGCAGGCCGAAGCCCTGGGCGTGGAGATCTATCCGGGCTTTGCCGCCCAGGAGCCGCTGATCGATGAGCAGGGCGTGGTGCGCGGCATCATCACCGGCGACCTGGGCGTGGATCGCGAAGGCCAGCCCAAGGAGGGGGTCTACACCCCCGGCATGGAACTGCGCGGCAAGTACACCCTGTTCGCCGAGGGCTGCCGTGGCCATCTGGGCAAGCAGCTGGGCCAGAGATTCAAGCTCGGCGAAGGCGCCGATCCGCAGCACTACGGCATCGGCATCAAGGAGCTGTGGGAGATCGACCCGGCCAAGCACGAGCAGGGCCTGGTGATCCACACCTCCGGCTGGCCGCTGGACAAGGAGAACCCGGGGGGTTCCTTCCTCTATCACCTGGAAGACAATCAGGTGGTGGTCGGGCTGATCGTCGATCTGGCCTACAGCAATCCGCACCTCTCGCCCTATGACGAGTTCCAGCGCTACAAGCACCACCCGGTGGTGGCCCAGTACCTGGAAGGCGGCAAGCGCGTCTCCTACGGCGCCCGCGCCCTGGTCAAGGGCGGCCTTAATTCCCTGCCGAAGATGGTCTTTCCCGGTGGCGCCCTGATCGGCTGCGACCTGGGCACCTTGAACCCGGCCAAGATCAAGGGCAGCCATACCGCCATGAAGTCCGGCATGCTCGCCGCCGACGCCATCGTCGCCGCGCTGGCGGCCGGTCGCGAAGGTGATGAACTTCAGGGCTACGTCGATGGCTTCAAGGGCAGCTGGCTGCAGGAGGAACTCCATGCCAGCCGCAACTTCGGTCCGGCCATGCACAAGTTCGGTCCGCTGCTCGGCCCGGCCTTCGCCTTCGTCGAGCACAACCTGCTGGGGGGCGCCCTGCCCTTCACCCTGCACGATCGGCGCATGGACCACACCTGCCTGAAGAAGGCCGACGAGGCGCCACGCATCAGCTATCCCAAGCCGGATGGCAAGCTGAGCTTCGACAAGCTGTCCTCGGTGTTCCTCTCCAACACCAACCACGAGGAAGACCAGCCGGTTCACCTGAAGCTCAGGGATCCCTCGATTCCCATCGCGCAGAACCTGCCGCTGTATGACGAACCCGCCCAGCGCTACTGCCCGGCCGGCGTCTACGAGGTGGTCCGCGATGGCGGCGAGCCGCGCTTCCAGATCAATGCCCAGAACTGCGTCCACTGCAAGACCTGCGACATCAAGGACCCGGCGCAGAACATCACCTGGGTGGCGCCGGAAGGCAGCGGGGGCCCCAACTACCCCAACATGTAAGCGTAAGAAAGGGCCCCGAGGGGCCCTTTCTTCATTCAGCGGGCGCTACGGGAAAGAAGCTGCCACGGCTCCAGAGACCGAGCCAGGAACGGCCCTCGTGGTCACTCTCCTCGACCCTCTCCATCAGCCGGTAGAACACCGCCCGATTGAGCCGCGCCTCCAGACCGCCACGCACCCGCACATAGGGTGCCGGCTGGTCATCCTGCTCCTCGAAGCGCAATGGATGTTCGGCATCGACGGCGACCCTGTCGCCCACGTTCGTAACCAGATCCAGGGTCTGCTCCTGGCCACTGCCACGCCATTCGACGTCCACGGCCAGAAAGGGCGCGTCTTCCACCTGGATGCCCACGCATTCCACCGGCGTCACCAGTACGAAGCGCTCGGGATCGCGGCGCAGGATGGTGGAAAACAGCCGCACCATGGCCGGTCGGGTGATGGGGGTGCCCTGGTGATACCAGGTGCCGTCCCGGGCGATGCGCATGTCGATGTCGCCGCAGAAGGGCGGATGCCAGAGCTCCACGGGCGGCAGCCGGCCCTCTTCCGCAGCTGGCAACTGCGCCAGCAGGTTGCGCGTCACATCGACCTGGCTCACGTCCTTCTCCTCTAGCGGCTGCCCAACCCCAGCAGGCGTTGAGCGTATTGGTTGAGCGCCGGTCCGAGCAGGTCTTCCGGACGCTCGTCATAGAACGTCAGGAAGCCGCCACGACTGCGGATCCGCGCCGTGTCCACCAGGCGGAAGGTGGCGACCTCCACCAGCATCATCTGCACGACGCTGCGATCGCGCCCTACCCGGCCGATGTCGTCCTGGTCTTCCCACTCTTCCCACGTCCCGATGCGATCGTCCGCACCGGCGAAGCGAGTGTAGAGCACATAGTGGGCCCCAAGCTGGCGGGCCTTGGCCATGGCCTCGTCGAAGCCCTCCGGCTTGTCCGCCCGACGCACCCGGGGGAAATACTCCACGAAGCCCTTGAAGGCCTCTTCCGCCACCACGTTCGGGCGGGCATAGGGATGGCCGAGGGGCACGAAGGCGCCCTGGGCTATGTAGATGTAGGAGTCGGCCTGCAGCCGAAAGTTGTTCAGCCGCTGGGTCTTGCTGTAGTCGAGCAGCCCCGCATCGCGCAGGTGGTACTCGACCCCGGACGCCATGTCGCTGACGTTCATGCAGCCACCCAGAGCGGCCAGCAGCACGGAAATGAACAGAAAACGCAGTGTGACCATGGAAAGCAGACCCCTGTCCGGCGCCAAGTTGCCGTCGATACAGGGGCCTTAGCAGCTTTCGCGCCAGCTTGAGGCGCAGCGGGTAGATCAGCCGCCGATGATCTTCATGACCGTCACGCCCCCCGAGAAGGCCACGTCCTGCTTGTCGCCCAGCGCCTTGACCAGCAGCCGCTGCAACGCCGGCAGCGCCAGGTGCCGCGGCTTGTCCAAGAGATCGCCGACATAGTGGCGGTTGCTCGACGACAGGCAGCCGTGCAGCCAGCCCGTGGACGACAGCCGCAGTCGCGAGCAGGTCCGGCAGAAGGGCACGCTTTCATTGGCGATGACGCCGAAATGCCCACCCGACTCGACGCGGTAGCGCAGCGCCGTGGAGTCCACCGGCGCATCGGCCTGCACATAGGCATGGCGCGAGCCGATGATCTCCAGCAACTCGGCCAGGGAGACCAACTGGTTGTTGAACGCGACCGGATCCTTCGCCAGGTGGCCCATGCGCATCAGCTCGATGAATCTGAGTTCGAAGCCGCGCTCCAGGCAGTAGTCCAGCAGCGGCAGCACCTGATCGAGATTCTGGCCACGCAGGGGCACCATGTTGAGCTTGATCTTGAGACCGGCCGCACGGGCCGCTTCGAGTCCGGCCAGCACTGTGGCCAGATCGCCCCCCCGCGCCAGACGCGGAAAGGCCTCGGCATCGAGGGTATCCAGGGAGACGTTGAGCCGGCGGATGCCGTGGTCGATGAGGAAATCCAGCTTGCGCGGCAGCAGCTGACCATTGGTGGTCAGGCTGATGTCCTTGAGACCGAGCTGGGAAACGCGGGCGAGAAAGGGTTCCAGCCGCGGCGTGACCAGGGGCTCGCCCCCGGTGATGCGCAGCCGTTCGATACCGGCGGCATCGATGAGGTATTCCACGCCCCGTGCCATGGTTTCGGCACTGAGTTCGTCCTGCGCAGCCACGAGCCGCTTGCCGTTGGGCACGCAGTACGTACAGGCATAGTTGCAGGCCGCCGTGAGGCTGATCCGCAAGTTGCGAAACGCCCTACCCTGGCGGTCGACGATCATCTTGGGGGTTACTCCAGTGGGACAAGAGAAAAGGGATGGCGCGGCATCCCTCGCCTCTATCGGACCCTAGGATCGGACAGGCGTTTCGACGTCTCGCTTGCGCCGGTTGCCCATGCGAACGCCGATCTCCATGAGGAACTGGAAGAAGCCTTCCTGATCCTCCAGCACGTCGCGCCAGAACGGCGAATGGTAAAGGGCCACGGCCCCGTGCACCAGCGCCCAGGCGGCGCAGTAGTGGAAATAGGGCGGCACGTCCTCGAGCTTGCCTTCGTCGATGCGGCCTTCGATCAGGCTGGTCAGCCGCTGGAAGTTGGAGGTGCGGATGCTGTGCAGCTGCTCGACCAGTTCGGGCACCTGCCGCGTCTTGACCACCTTCTCCTCGAGGCGATCGAACAGGCGGTAGCGCTGCGGATCGCTCATGCGGAATTCGAAATAGGCGCGGGAGAGCGCCTCGCGGTCGCGGGCAACGTTGTCCGACTGGAACAGCTCGGCCAGGTCCCGTTCGTAATCCAGCATCAGCCGCAGATAGATCTCGGCCTTGGAATTGAAGTGCTTGTAGATGGTGCCTTTGCCGATACCGACCGCCTCGGCGATCATCTCGACGGTGACGCTGTCTTCTCCTTCGGAGAGAAACAGCTGCAGGGCGGTATCGAGGATTTCCTGTTCGCGGCGACGGAACTCGCGGACTTTGCGGGATTCTTTCTGCATGGCAGCCCACTTGTTGTTTTGAAAAGGGATAGGGCCTTCGAATCGCCAGTCACCCCTCGGCATACCGGCACTTCGTCACACCTTGGGCGAGCTGCACCGAAAGCATCGGTGAACCGCGCGGGCGCGCCCCTTATTATGCCCCATCACACCCAGATTGTACGGATCGAGTCAATGTCTTCCTGGAAGCACGAATTCCCTCAGGCCTACGCCATGAGATACCTCAACCACGCGGCCGTGGCCCCGTGGCCCAAGCGCGCCGCGCAGGCCGTCACCGAATTCGCCGCCGAAAACTGCCAGTACGGTGCGCGCAACTATCCGACCTGGCTGGTCATGGAACAGCGCCTGCGCGAGCGCCTGACCCGCCTGCTCAATGCGCCGTCCAGCAGCGACATCGCCCTGGTGAAGAACACCTCCGAGGCTCTCTCCTTCGTCGCCTTCGGCCTCGACTGGCAGAGCGGCGACCAGGTGGTGATCAGCGACGAGGAGTTCCCCTCCAACCGGGTGGTCTGGGAAGCCCTGGCGCGCTTTGGCGTCGAGGTGGTGGAAGTCGGCCTGGGTGACACCCCCGAGGCCAATCTGTTGGCCGCCTGCGGTCCGCGCACCCGCCTGATGGCCATCAGCGCCGTGCAGTACGCCAGCGGCCTGCGCCTGGACCTGCCCCAGCTGGGCCAGGGCTGCGACGCCAAGGGCGTGCTGCTGTGCGTCGATGCCATCCAGCAACTGGGCGCCCTGCCCTTCGATGCCCAGGCCTGCAACTGCGCCTTCGCCATGGCCGACGGCCACAAGTGGATGCTCGGCCCGGAAGGCCTGGGGGTGTTCTATTGCCGCGCCGATCTGCGCGAGCAGCTGAAGCTGCACGAATACGGCTGGCACATGCTGGACAACGCCGGCGACTACAGCCAGCGTGAATGGCAACCGGCCAAGACGGCGATGCGCTTCGAGTGCGGCAGCCCGAACATGCTTGGCGCGGTGGCCCTGGAGGCGAGTCTGTCGCTGCTGGAAGATGCCGGCATGGAACAGGTGGGCAAAGACCTGCTGGCACGGATCGAACTGCTCGACAGCCATATCCGCCGTCTCCCCGGTGCCGTCCTGCATTCACCGGTCACTGCCGAGCGCCGCTCGGGCATCCTCACCTTCTCGCTCGAGGGCTGGGACAATCGCCAGCTGTTCGAGCGACTCAAGACCGCCGACGTGGTCTGCGCCCAACGCGGTCCGGGCATCCGCCTGTCGCCGCATTTCTATACCAGCGAGCACGTGCTGGAGCAGACACTGGATCTGATCGGGGCGCTGGCACGCTTCTAAGGGCCTGAAAGGCCCGAGATAGCCAATGTCGGGACGGCGCTATTCCAAAACTGTTTAAAAAACGTCCAATCCCGACTGGACCTTTCCCCGAGCTGGCCAATACTCAAGTGACTGGCCGCGTCGACCCCCGCGGCGCGGGCCAGGGAGGCGGCTCTCCGTCTGGGCGAACCGCTGGTCCGGCCCGGGTATCCCAGGATACCCGGGCCATTTTTTGCCTACAGGGTGGCGCGGGGAAACAGCCGGTGGAAGTTGGCGGTGGTCTGCTCGGCGAGGGTTTCCAGGGACACCCCGCGCACGTCGGCCAGGCACTGGGCGACCTCGACCACGAATTGCGGCAGGTTGGCCTTGCCGCGGTGGGGCACCGGCGCCAGATAGGGCGAATCGGTCTCCACCAGCAGGCGATCGGCCGGTACCTGGCGCGCGACGTCGCGCAGATCGGCGGCATTGCGGAAGGTCAGGATGCCGGAAAAGGAGATGTAGAAGCCCAGATCCAGCGCCGCCTTGGCCGTTGCCCAGTCCTCGGTGAAGCAGTGCAGCACCCCGGCGCCCGGCAGGTCGGCGGCCCCCAGCATGGCCAGGGTATCGGCGCGCGCCTCGCGGGTGTGGATCACCAGCGGCAGCCCCGTGCGCCGAGCCGCCTCGAGGTGCAGGGCGAAGGAGCGCTGCTGGATCTCGGCGGTGTCGGGCTGGTAGTGATAGTCGAGGCCGGTCTCGCCGATGGCGGCGACGCGCGGATGGGCCAGCCGCGCCAGCAGCCAGTCGAGATCGATGGCGCTGCCCTGAGCGGCATCCAGCGGATGGATGCCCACGGCGCAGTGGACGTCGGCATAGCGTTCGGCCAGGGCCTGCACCGTGGGGGCATTGTCGGCATCGACGCCGATGCAGAGGAACTGGCTGACACCCCGGGCGCGCGCGGCATCGAGCGCTGCATCCAGGGAGCCGTCATGAAGGGAAAGATCGAGTCGATCCAGGTGACAGTGGGAGTCGACGAAGTGCACGGGAAATAGCCTTGAATCAGCAGCGACGCCCCGCCCCGAGCGGGACGGCGCAGGCGTCACATGGTATGGGTGGGACGGTCCGACTTCAGCGAGCCGGCCAGATAGGTTTCGATCTTGTTGCGCGCGGTATTGTCGCCTTCGTTGAACTGCACGCCGACCCCGGCGGCTCTGTTGCCCTGGGCGCCCTTGGGTGTGATCCAGACCACCTTGCCGGCGACCGGGATCTTGTCCGGCTCGTCCATCAGGTTGAGCAGCATGAAGACCTCGTCGCCGAGCTTGTAGGTCTTGCCGGTCGGGATGAACAGGCCACCGTTGCGGATGAAGGGCATGTAGGCGGCGTAGAGCACCGACTTGTCCTTGATGGTGAGGGACAGGATGCCATTACGGGGGCCCAGGTTCTGCGGCAAACTCATGAGATTCTCTCGACACAGACAAGACGGACGCGCGGATCGCTAGCGTCCGGGCACCAGACCGGCCCAGCGGATCAACAGCGATTCCAGCAACAATACGCGGTTGAGGTTGGCTTTGCCCAGCACCTTCTGCCGCTCGGTATGCAGCCATTCCTGCAGGGCCAGCACCTCGTGCGGCGCGCTCTTCTCCGCCAGATAACCCAGCACCTTGGCCATGTCCGGCGCAGCCTCGGCATCGGCGCCACCCCACTGCTGGCGCAGGACACCATGGGTCCATTCGCAGAACCAGTCGAGCAGCAGCGGCAGGGGCACGGCATTCCAGCTCTCGGCCAGCTGACTGGGCGCCGCCTGGCGCTTGAGCAGGCGCTTGACCCCCTCCACCACTAGGGCCCGGCGGGCCAGCACGTCCTCGCCATGCAGACGCAGGGCCGCCAGCGGCGAGCCGCCGGCCAGCACCAGCAACTGGGTACGGACCTCCGCCTCGAGGTCCGGCAGGCGCTCGCCCAGCCAGGCGAGACTTTCAGCCCGCGAGGGCACCGGACAGGCCTGTTGCACGCAGCGACTGCGCACGGTGGGCAGCAGGCGGCTCGGCTGGTGGCTCACCAGCAGCAGCACGGTAGCGCCCGAGGGCTCTTCCAGGCTCTTGAGCAGGGCGTTGGCGGCATTGAGGTTCATCGCCTCGACCGGCTCCAGCAGGATCAGCTTGCGCCCGCCCAGCTGGGCGGTCTGGGAGACGAAGTCCACCAGGCCGCGGATCTGATCAACGCGAATGGGCTTTTCGGCCTCTTCCGGCTGGATCACGCAGTAATCGGGATGGGTCCCCGCCCTGAGCAGGGCGCAGGCCTTGCACTGGCCGCAGGCGGCAGCGCCCTGGGGCGCCTGGCACAGCAGCAGCGCGGCCAGGCGCTCGGCCAGGTCGCGCTTGCCGATGCCGCGCGGGCCATGCAGCAGATAGGCATGGGGATGCTGTCGCCGGGGCCAGATCCGCGCCCAGAGCTCCTCCTGCCAGGGATAGACGTCAGCCACCTGGCGTCGGCTCCAGGGTGGCGACCAGGGCCCGCAGCTCAGCCTGAACCTCGGCCAGACTGCGCGAGGCATCGATCAGGCGATAGCGCGCCGGCACGGCCTGGGCACGGTCCAGGTAGGTCTGGCGCACCGCCTCGAAGAAGGCGCGCTGCTCCTGTTCGAAACGATCCAGGGCGCCGCGCCGGGCCGCCCGTGCCAGGCCGATCTCCACCGGCAAGTCGAAGACCAGGGTCAGGTCGGGTTGCAGGTCGCCCAGCACGAAGGCTTCCAGGGTGGCGATGCGTTCCACGGGCACACCGCGGCCGCCGCCCTGATAGGCATAGGTCGCATCGACGAAACGATCGCAGAGCACCAGGGCACCGCGCGCCAGGGCGGGCCGGACGACCTGGGCCAGGTGCTGGGCGCGGGCGGCGAACATCAGCAGCAATTCGGTATCCACCGCCATGGGCTCGGCGGCCGGCGCCAGCAGGATCTCGCGGATGCGCTCGGCCAGTGGCGTGCCGCCCGGCTCACGGGTCAGCACCACCTCGCGCCCACCGCTGCCGAGGAGTTCGGCGAGATAGTCGCGGTTGGTGCTCTTGCCCGCGCCCTCGGGGCCTTCGAGGGTGATGAACAGGCCGTTTGCCGTCATGGGGTTTCCTTGCTGTCGGGCGTCTGCGGAGCGGGACTGGAGCGGTAGTCGGAGCGCCGCTTGAGCTGGAAGTCGCGAACCGCCTGGTTGTGCGCCTCCAGGTCCTTGGAAAAGACATGGCTGCCGTCACCACGGGCGACGAAATACAGGCTGTCGCCGTCCTTGGGATGCAGCGCCGCATGGATGGCCTCGCGACCGGGCATGGCAATCGGCGTCGGCGGTAGTCCCGCGTTGAGATAGGTGTTGTAGGGCGAGGGCTCGCGCAGATCGGCGCGGGTGATGCGGCCGTTGTAGCGCTCGCCCATGCCGTAGATCACGGTGGGATCGGTCTGCAGCAGCATGCCGGCCGCCAGGCGACGGACGAAGACCCCGGCGATCTCGTCGCGCTCCTCGGGCACGCCGGTCTCCTTCTCCACCAGCGAGGCCATGATCAGTGCCTGGTAGGCGTCCTTGTAGGGCACCGCGGGATCGCGTGCCTCCCACTCCTGATCGAGCACGGCCTGCAGGCGCTGGTTGGCCTGGCGCAACAGATCGGATTCGCGCTGGCCCTTCACATAGCGATAGGTGTCGGGAAAGAAACGCCCCTCGGGGTGCTGGCCGTCCAGGCCCAGGCGCTTCATCAGGGCGGCATCGTCCAGCTCGGCGGTGTCGTGCTCGAGCTTGGGCTGCCGCGCCAGGGCGGCGCGTACCTGACGGACATTCCAGCCTTCCACCAGGGTGAGCCCGTACTGCACCACTTCGCCCTTGCGCCAGAGGCTGAACAACTGTTCCACCGTCATGCCGGGGGTCAGGCGGTATTCACCGCTGTGCAGCGTCTGCCCGGCCAGATTGAAGCGCCAGTACAGGCGCAGCCAGAAGGCGCCATCAAGCACGCCCTGCTCTTCCAGGCGCAGCAGACTGCCCCCCGGGGTTCCGCCCTTGGGGATCTCGATCAGTTGCTCGCCGTCGACCTTCAGCGGCTGAATCAGCGCCTGGTGCTGGCGCCAACCGGCCAGGACCAGCAGCAGGCCGCCAGCGGCCAGCAGCGCCGTAAGCAGAGCTCTCGCCTTGCGCATCGGCTATTCCAGAATCTCGTTTATCGAACCTTGCAGTTTACGGGTCACCGGCCCCACGGACCAGTTCGCGGCTGCGTACCGGCGCACGGGCCAGATACCGTACTGGCTGTTGCAGAGGAAAACTTCGTCGGCCGCCAGCAGATCGTCCAGCGCCAGCGGCAGGACCTCGGCCTGGATGCCTTCCCGGGCAGCGATATCGAGCAGCAGACCGCGCAGCACGCCGGCCACGCCACAGCCGTCCAGCGCGGGGGTCAGCAGCCGCCCGGCGCGGACCAGGAACAGATTGCTGAACACGCCCTCGATCGGCCTGCCGTCCTGATCCAGCATCAGGCCTTCGGCATAGCGGGGGTCATTCCACTCCCCCCGCGCCAGGACCTGCTCGAGTCGATTCAGGTGCTTGAGTCCGGCCAGCAACGGCTGACGGGCCAGGCGGGTGGTGCAAGGATAGAGGTCGATGCCCTCGATGGCATGGGCCGCCGGATAGGCCGGGACGGGAGAGCCCAGCAACAGGCGCCGCACCTCGGGCTCGGCGGGCGGGGCATACCCGCGCAGGCCGTCACCGCGGGTGAGCAGCAGCTTGGCGACGCCCTCTCCCAGCAGCGCCGCATAGGCGCGGATCTCCGCGTCCAGCTGAGCGACATCGCAGGGAAGGCGCAGCCGCTGGCAACCGGTGACCAGCCGCTGCAGATGACGGTCCAGCAGACGTGGCTGGCCCCGGCGAACCGCGATGGTCTCGAACAGTCCATCGCCATAGGCCAGACCCCGGTCGCGTTGCAGACCGGGATCCAGCGGTTGGCCATTGAGCCAGTCCTGGATCAAGCGTCGAAGCGCCGGAACACCAGACTGCCGTTGGTGCCACCAAAGCCGAACGAGTTGGACAGGGCCACTTCGATGGGCCGCTGCCGCGCCTCGTGGGGCACGAAGTCCAGATCGCAGCCGTCGCTGGGATTGTCCAGATTGATGGTGGGCGGCGCCACCTGATCGCGCAGGGCGAGCACCGTGAAGATGGCCTCCACCGCGCCGGCGGCACCCAGCAGGTGACCAGTCATGGACTTGGTCGAACTCACGCTCAGGCGCTTGGCCTGCTCGCCGAACACCTGCTTCAGGGCCGCCACTTCGGCCAGGTCGCCAGCCGGCGTGGAGGTGCCATGGGCATTGACGTAATCGACCGCTTCCGGCGCGATACCGGCGTCCTTGAGGGTCGCCTTCATGCAGCGCGCGGCACCCGCGCCGTCTTCCGGCGGGGCGGTCATGTGGAAGGCGTCCGCGCTCATCCCGAAACCGATCAGCTCGGCATAGATGCGGGCGCCCCGCGCCTTGGCGTGCTCGTACTCTTCCAGCACCAGGGCGCCGGCCCCATCGGACAGCACGAAGCCGTCACGGTCGCGATCCCAGGGACGGCTGGCACGGGTCGGATCGTCGTTGCGGGTCGACAGGGCACGCGCCGCGCCGAAGCCGCCCAGACCCAGACCCGAGGTCGCCATCTCCGAACCGCCGGCGACCATGGCGTCGGCCTCACCGTAGGCGATGTTGCGCGCCGCCATGCCGATGCAGTGCGTCGCCGTGGTACAGGCGGTGGCAATGGCATAGTTGGGACCCTGCAGACCCAGGTGGATCGACAGGAAGCCGGACACCATGTTGATGATGGAGCCCGGTACGAAAAAGGGGGAAATACGGCGTGGACCCTGGGCGAGCAGCGACTGGCAATTCGCCTCGATATTGGTCAGTCCACCGATGCCGGAACCCATGGCGACACCCACGCGCTCGCGATTGCCATCGTTAATCTCGAGACCGCTGTCACGCATGGCCTGGAAGCTGGCAGCGAGACCGTATTGGATGAACAGATCCAGCTTGCGGGCTTCCTTCGCGGACAGGTACTGCTCCACGTCGAATCCCTTGACCGATCCGCCGATCCGCGTGCTGAAGGCAGAGACGTCCATATGCTCGATCGGCGCGATACCGCTGCGACCGGCCAGGATGCCTTCCCAGCTGCTCGCCACATCGGCGCCAAGCGGCGATACCATGCCCATACCCGTGATCACGACACGTCTACGCGACACACCCAACTCCTCTTGTCCTTCCGGGGCGGCCACCCCTCTTAAAAAAAGCCGATTCCATCAATCTTGACCTTGGACCTAAAGAAAAGCCGCACGCCCTACAGGACGTGCGGCTTCTTGTGTCCGAAACTGGCGACTACTTATTGCTGATGAGCAACGATGTAGTCGATAGCTTCCTGGACGGTGGTGATCTTCTCAGCCTGCTCGTCCGGGATTTCGGTCTCGAATTCCTCTTCCAGAGCCATCACCAGTTCGACGGTGTCAAGGGAGTCGGCGCCCAGATCCTCGACGAAGGAAGCGCTGTTGGTAACTTCCTCTTCCTTCACGCCGAGCTGCTCAGCGACGATCTTCTTAACGCGTTCTTCGATGGTGCTCATACCGTGTTCTCACTCCTAAAGGAAAAATCCGCACAACGGATTGCGCGTAAGTGTATAGAAAGGGATTTCCGTATTTCAAGCTGACGCGACATCAAGACGTATGCGCGGCCATTGCTGGTCCGACAGTTTACCAGCTTAGCGCAATAGCCGCGCGGGGGTAACGCCGGTCAGCTCATGTACATTCCGCCGTTGACGGGGATCGTGGCGCCGGTCACATAGGCCGCGCCCTCGCCCGCCAGGAAGCCGACCACCTTGGCGATCTCATCGGCCTGGCCGAGGCGACCGGCCGGGATCTGGGTCAGCAGCGCGGTGCGCTGGGCTTCCGGCAGTTCACGGGTCATGTCGGTGTCGATGAAACCCGGAGCCACGGCGTTGACGGTGATGTTGCGCGAACCCACCTCGCGGGCCAGTGCCCGGGTGAAGCCCTCGAGACCGGCCTTGGCGGCGGCATAGTTGGCCTGGCCGGCGTTGCCCATGGCACCCACCACCGAGCCGATACTGACGATGCGACCCCAGCGGCCCTTGGTCATGCCCTTGAGCACGGCCTTGGACAGGCGGAACAGGCTGTTGAGGTTGGTATCGATCACGTCGAACCACTCATCGTCCTTCATCCGCAGCATCAGGTTGTCGCGGGTGATGCCGGCGTTGTTGACCAGGATGGACGGGGCGCCGAACTGGGTCTGGACCTGCTCGAGGGCGGCCGCGACGGAGGCGTTGTCGGACACGTTGAGCACCAGGCCGGTGCCTTCGATGCCGTTGGCCTTGAGCGACTCGGCGATGCGCTGGGCGCCCGCCTCGCTGGTCGCGGTGCCGATCACGGTGGCGCCCAGCCGACCCAGTTCCAGGGCGATGGCTTGACCGATACCACGGGTAGCGCCCGTGACCAGGGCGACCTTACCTTGCAGACTCATCTCGTTTTCCTCGATTCAAAAAGCCGCGCGAGCGGCGGCGAAGGCGTCGGGGGTGTCCAGGGCCAGCGTTTCCACGCCCTTGACGCATCTCTTGTTCAGACCGGCCAGCACCTTGCCGGGGCCGCACTCCACCAGGTGGGTGACGCCCTGGGCCGCCAAGTACTGCACGGATTCGACCCAGCGCACCGGGCTGTACAGCTGGGCCAGCAGGTCCTGCTGGAGACTGTCCAGGTCGGTGTTGACGCCGGCATTGACGTTCTGCACCACCGGAATCTGCGGCTGGCTCCAGGTGCAGCCACGCACGTCCTCGGCGAAGCGCTCGGCCGCCGGGCGCATCAGTTCGCAATGGGAGGGCACGCTGACCGGCAGGGCCACGGCGCGCTTGGCGCCCAAGGCCTTGCAGGCCTCGATGGCGCGCTCCACCGCCGCGGCGGCACCGGCGATCACCACCTGACCGGGAGCATTGAAGTTGACTGCGCTGACGACCTCGCCCTGAGCGGCTTCGGCACAGGCGGCCAGCACCTGGGCGTCTTCCAGACCGAGGATGGCGGCCATGCCGCCTTGCCCGGCCGGCACCGCCTGCTGCATCAGCTCACCCCGGCGCGCCACCAGGCGGACCGCCTCGGCGAACGGCAGGCTGCCCGCGGCGACCAGTGCCGAGTATTCGCCCAGGCTGTGCCCGGCGACATAGGCCGGCTTGGCGCCGCCCTCGGCCAGCCACAGACGCCACAGCGCGATGGAGGCGGTCAGGATGGCGGGCTGGGTACGGTCGGTCTGGTTGAGCGACTCCTGCGGGCCCTGCTGGGTCAGCGCCCAGAGGTCGTAGCCGAGGACGGCGGAGGCCTCGGCGAAGGTTTCACCGATCAGTGCGTGGTGCGTGGCCAGCTCACCCAGCATGCCCAGGGCCTGGGAGCCCTGACCGGGAAAGACGAAAGCGAGAGAGGCAGACATAGGCAGGTCTCTTGTAGGTCCATTGCTGGCGAAACCGCGGTTCCGCCACTGACAGACTGAGATGTCGGTGTCGACCGGTCGGTCACACCGCTTTCAGAGCCGCCAAGTTTAACCGGATCCGCTCGGGGAGATCAGTCTCCACGTCGCGCAGGGCGCGCTCGATGGCCTGAACGAGACCGACTTCGCCTGCCGCGCCATGGCTTTTCACCACCACCGCATTCAGGCCGAGAAAGCTCGCGCCGTTGCGCAGCTCCGGATCCCAGTGGCGGAAACGCCGGGCCAGCCAGGGCTGCAGCAACTGACGCTCGAGCCAGGAGGCCGTGCCGCTGCGCTCGACCAGCAGGCGCAGCAACGCCTCGCCGGACTTGAGCACCGCATTGCCGGTGAAGCCATCGCAGACCACCACGTCCGCGACGGCGGCATAGAGATCGCTGCCCTCGACGAAGCCGATGAAATCGAAGGCCTGACTCTGGGCGAGGCGCCGTGCCGCCTCCTGGATCACCGGCGTGCCCTTGCCCGGTTCGCGCCCGACATTGAGTAGCGCGACCCTTGGCCGCACCAGGCCACGCGCCTGGGCCGCACCCGCCCCCAGATAGGCGAATTGCACCAGCTGTTCGGCAGAGCTGTCGAGATTGGCGCCGAGATCGAGCAGCAGCGTCTGGTGCTCTCCCCGTCCAGGCAACGCCGACATCATCGCGGGGCGATCGATGTCCGGCAGCGTCCCCAGCAGCTGTCGCGCGAGCGCCATCCAGGCCCCGGTATTGCCGGCGCTCAGGCAGCCCTGGGCACGCCCCTGCCGGACCGCGTCGAGCGCAGCATGCATGGACGTCCGGGTACGACTGCGCACCACGGCAGCGGGGCGTTCATCGGGCCCGACAAGGGCATCGACGTAGTCGAACTGCAGGCGATTGGCGAGAGAGGCAGGCGGTGACCAGGCCGACAGGGCGTCGCGCTGACCACAGAGGAGAAGATGTAGGGCGGGGAAACGCTCGAGAGCGTCGAATGAAGCAGGAACAATGCAGCGGGGACCGAAGTCCCCGCCCATTGCATCGATCGCGATGACGATTTCGATCGAGGATTACTCGTCGGAACCCTTGTCGATCACTTTGCGACCGCAGTAGAAACCGTCGGGCGACACGTGGTGGCGCAGGTGAACTTCACCGGTGCTCTTTTCCACGGACAGAGCGTTCGCTTCGAGGGCGTCGTGCGAACGACGCATGTCGCGAGCGGAACGGGATTTTTTGTTCTGCTGAACAGCCATGATTTAACTCCTAAACGTTTGGGTCACGCTTCAACTGCGCAAGTACACTGAACGGGTTGGGTCGCTTTTCCTCGTCCGCCGGCTCTTCGGGCGCCTCGAAACCTTCCGGATGCTGGCAATCCCCTTCCGGATGCACAGGGATGATCGGCAGAGCGAGCAACAGCTCTTCTTCGATCAGGCTATGCAGATCCAGCGGATCTTCGCCAACCTCCAGGGCATCGTAACCCTGTGGCAAGGCATCGGCCGACTGCCCCTCCCAGAGCACGGCGAAATCGAATTCGCTGTGGATGGGAAGCACTGCCGGCTCCAGACAACGCTGGCAGATCATCTCGACCGCGGTATCGAGGACACCGTGGATGACGAACTGCCGCTGTTGATCACGCCCGAAGTCGAGGACGACGGCTACCGCGCCTTCGGACTTCACGAGCTGCTCGCCGACACGCCGCATGTTCGCGAGAGGCAGCTCACCCTTGAGGGTTACGCCGCGATCCGCCAATTTGCGAGGATCGACCTGAGGTGGAATTGGCCCATTCAACATAAGCGCGCCATTATAGGGACGGCCTTACGGCTGTCAAAGGAAATTAACCCCGAAGCGACTCCGACCGACCTCTGGTCGATCTCGCCCGAGAACAAACTGATGCCTCTCATTCTACTCGCTTCCAGCTCGCCTTACCGCCGCCAATTGCTGGAAAGACTCCAGCTGCCCTTTGCTCATCGGTCGCCGGACATCGACGAAACGCCACGGCCTGACGAAAGCCCGAGGGCGCTAGTGGAGCGCCTGGCCCGGGCCAAGGCCGCTGCCCTGGCCGACCAGCCGGAGCCGACCCTGATCATCGGCTCGGATCAGGCGACCGCCATCGACGGCGAGATTCTCGGCAAGCCCCTGACCCATGAGCGAGCCCGGCAGCAACTGGCCCGGGCCAGCGGTCGCACCCTGGTGTTCCATACCGGACTGGCCGTGCTGGACAGCCGCACCGGGGAGTGCCGCAGCGAGGTGGTGGATTTCCAGGTGCGCTTTCGCCCGCTCGAGGCTGCGACCATCGACCGCTACCTGCTGGCGGAACAGCCCTACGATTGCGCCGGCAGCTTCAAGGCCGAGGGCCTGGGCATCGCCTTGTTCGAGGCCATGCAGGGGGACGACCCGACCAGCCTGATCGGCCTCCCCCTCATCCGCCTCGCCGCACTGCTGCGGGAGGCTGGCCTGCAGGTCCCTTGAGACCTGCAGGCTGTCGCCCTAGCGCAGCGCCGGACCCTGCCAGCCCATGTAAAGCGCCAGGCGCTCGGCGACACTGGCGCCCAGGCGCTTGGCGAAACGGTCGAAGGGCGAGTCTTCCTGGGTGTAGTCGACCAGCCGCTCTTCCTTGACCACATCGCGCGCCACATAGCTGGCGCTGCCGAGGCCATCGATCAGCCCCAGGGACAGCGCCTGCTCGCCGGACCAGACCAGCCCGGAGAACAGCTCCGGATGACCCTCGACCTTGAGCCGGTCGCCACGCCCCTTCTTGACGCTGTCGATGAACTGCTGATGGGTGGTATCCAGCACCTGCTGCCAGAATCGGGTCTCTTCGGGCTTCTGCGGCTGGAAGGGATCGAGGAAGGCCTTGTGTTCGCCCGAGGTGTAGACCCGGCGTTCCACGCCCAGCTTTTCCATGGTGCCGACGAAACCGAAGGAAGCCGCCGTCACGCCGATGGAGCCGACCAGGCTGGCCTTGTCGGCATAGATGGCGTCGGCCGCGCTGGCCACATAGTAGGCGCCAGAGGCCCCGAGGTCGGTGATCACCGCATACAGCTTGATATCCGGATGCAGACCGCGCAGGCGCTTGATCTCGTCATAGATGTAGCCGGACTGCACCGGACTGCCGCCCGGACTGTTGATGCGCAGCACCACGCCACGGGTGTTGCTGTCGTCGAAGGCCTTGCGCAGGGCCGTGACCACATTGTCGGCACTGGCCTTTTCGTCGTCGGCGATCACGCCCTTGAGTTCGATGAGCGCGGTATGGGCGCCGGACTCGGTCACCCCACCCTTCTTGCCCAGCGACAGCAGGGGCGTGAACAGCACCAGCATGACGATCAGGTAGGCGAAGGTCAGCAGCTTGAAAAAGATGCCCCAGCGCCGCGCCCGCCGCTGCTCGCGCACGCTGGCGAGCATGGTCTTCTCGATCAGGGCCCAGGTCTTGTCGTCCGCCGGACGCGTACGTCCGCTGTCTTCCTTCCACTCGTCAGCCATGCCCAACCTCACTCCTGACCACAACGTTGTCACCCAGCCATAGCGCCAGGTCCGCGAAAGCTTCGATCACCAGGCGCGGCCCGAAATCCCTCAGCACCTCGGCCGGCTGGGCACCATAGGCCACCCCGACCGCAGCGACCCCGGCGCGACGGGCCATTTCCAGGTCGAACACCGCATCCCCGATCAGCAGGGCGCGCTCCGGCGCCACGCGGCAATGGGCGAGAATCTCCTCGACCATTTGCGGATCGGGCTTGCCGGCGGCCTCGTCGGCGCAACGGGTGATGTCGAAGAACTCGCTCAGGCCATGCTGCTGCAGCGAACGGGCCAGGCCGCGCCGGCTCTTACCCGTCGCCACGGCCAGCTGGTAACCCAGGGCGCGAAAGCGCTGCAGCCCGCTCAGCACCTCGGGAAACAGAGGCGACGCCTGCTGTTCGCGACGGACGAATTCGGCGCTGTAGGCATCGCGAAAGCCCTCGATCTGCGCCGGAGTGACCAGATGCGGATAGAGCGTCTGGATGGCCGCGACCAGCTCCAGGCCGATGATGCCCTTGACGGCCACGTCGCTGCGCGGTGGCAAGCCCAGCTGCTCGGCCGCCACGTGCATCACCTCGACGATCCGGCCGATGGAATCCGCCAGGGTGCCGTCCCAGTCGAAGATCAGCAGCTGGTAATCAGGCATCCAGACGCTCCAGCGTCTGACTCCAGGTGCTGTCGACCGGCGCCTCCAGGCGCAACTCGCCGCCTTCGGGCAGCGGAATAACCAGGCTCGCCGAGTGCAGGAACAGCCGCTTGCCGCCCAGCTCGCGAATCTCCTGGGAGAAGTCTTCGTCGCCGTATTTGGGATCGCCGGCGATGGCGTGCCCGGCGTGGCGGGCATGGACGCGGATCTGGTGGGTACGCCCGGTCACCGGCCGCGCCTCGACCAGGGTGGCGAATTCGCCATAGCGCCGCAGCACGCGGAATTCGGTGAGCGCCTCCTTGCCTTCGTCATTGACCTCGACCATGCGCTCACCGGATCTGAGGGTGTTCTTGAGCAGGGGCGCGCTGATCTTCTTCTTGGCCGCCGGCCAATGGCCGCGCACCAGGGCGTGATAGCGCTTATCGACGCCGTCGCCGCGCAGGGCCTCGTGCAAGAAGCGCAGCATGCTGCGCTTCTTGGCGATCATCAGCAGCCCGGAGGTATCCCGGTCGAGACGATGGACCAGCTCGATGTCGCGGGCGTCGGGACGCAGTTGGCGAAAGACCTCGATGACCCCACCGGACAGGCCACTACCGCCGTGCACGGCGATCCCGGCCGGCTTGTTGATGACGATGAGGGCCTTGTCCTCGTGAACGATGGAATCCTCCAGACGCTCGAGCAGCCCCCTGGCCAGGGGCGCCGGCTCGTCGGGCTCGGACAGACGCAGCGGCGGTACGCGGATCTGGTCGCCGGCCTGCAGGCGGTAGTCGGGCTTGATGCGGCCCTTGTTCACCCGTACTTCGCCCTTGCGCAGGATGCGATAGATGAGGGTCTTGGGCGCACCCTTGAGGTGGGTACGCAGGAAGTTGTCGATGCGCTGGCCGGCATAGTCGGCGGGCACATCGAGCAGTTGAACGCCGGTGCTGGGAGAAGGAGGCTTAGTCATCGGCAGATGATAGCAATTTTCCCTTATTTGAAGCACTTAAAGCTTGCTGCTATAGTCCGGAGGCGGTTATCAGTCCTGTCTGGATGGCACCGCTCGCGAGGCCGTAGATTCCGCCCGCGAATATAGGCTGCAAATGCAATAGTCACTGGACGTCTGGCCGTCCAGCAGAACGCCGACTCTGCCCAAGGGGTTGAGTGGCGATCTGCGATCCGCCTGGTAACCAAGGCAGCGGCACCCAGGGTGCCAGCTGTAAAACGACAACCGCTCCGGACCTTGCGGGCGGCACCTGATTCCTGAAGATTGTGTGCAGGATGGAGATGCACAACCAGCGTATCGCGTAGCCTGACAGTACGCCTGCAGCCCGCTTCGCGCCCAGCTTCGGCCAAGGTGACGATCGCAGGTGGAAGCCTCAAGGCCAACGGCCGATGCTCCAACCGAGCGACACCTGACACGAATCCCGCGACGACCCGGCTGCCCGAGCCTTTCGGCTGTCACGCCCGCACCATGCCTGGTTGATTCCTCCTCCTGTGGAGCTGCAACGGCAGTCGCTCAAGCGCCTGCAGGAGACGTAGTCGCGGCACGCCCCAGGGCCTGCTGCTGGACACGAAGGCCGGCTTTGCCCGGCTTCGATACGACCCCGTGCACCCTTCTCTTGAATCCTGTTGCCACCCTGCGGGCCGAGAGCCCGGAACGTAGTGGTATTACATGAAGAGAATGCTCATCAACGCGACCCAGCCCGAGGAATTGCGGGTTGCACTGGTCGACGGTCAACGGCTGTTCGACCTGGACATCGAGTCCGGAGCCCGCGAACAGAAAAAGGCCAACATCTACAAAGGCCGCATCACCCGCATCGAACCCAGTCTGGAAGCCGCCTTCGTCGACTTCGGCGCCGATCGCCACGGCTTCCTCCCGCTGAAGGAAATCTCCCGGGAATACTTCAAGAAGAACCCGGAAGGCCGCGTCAACATTAAGGAAGTGCTCTCCGAAGGCCAGGAAGTAGTCGTCCAGGTCGAAAAGGAAGAGCGCGGCAACAAGGGCGCCGCCCTGACCACCTTCATCAGCCTCGCCGGTCGCTACCTGGTGCTGATGCCCAACAATCCCCGTGCCGGCGGCATCTCCCGTCGCATCGAGGGTGAAGAGCGCAACGAACTGCGCGAAGCCCTGAACGGCCTGAATGCCCCGGGCGACATGGGCCTGATCGTGCGCACCGCCGGCCTGGGCCGCAGCACCGAAGAACTGCAGTGGGACCTCGATTACCTGCTGCAACTCTGGTCCGCCATCACCGAAGCCTCGGGTGAGCGCAAGGGCCCCTTCCTGATCTATCAGGAAAGCAACGTCATCATCCGCGCCATCCGCGACTACCTGCGTCAGGACATCGGTGAAGTCCTGGTCGACAGCGTCGAAGCCCAGGAAGAAGCCCTGAGCTTCATCCGTCAGGTGATGCCGCAGTACGCCAGCAAGATCAAGCTCTATCAGGACAGTGTCCCGCTGTTCAATCGCTTCCAGATCGAAAGCCAGATCGAGACCGCCTTCCAGCGTGAAGTGAAGCTGCCGTCAGGCGGCTCCATCGTCATCGATCCCACCGAGGCCCTGGTGTCCATCGACATCAACTCGGCGCGCGCCACCAAGGGTGGCGACATCGAAGAAACCGCCCTGCAGACCAACCTGGAAGCGGCCGAGGAAATCGCCCGTCAGCTGCGCCTGCGCGACATCGGCGGCCTGATCGTCATCGACTTCATCGACATGACCCCGGTCAAGAACCAGCGCGCCGTGGAAGATCGCGTCCGCGAAGCCCTGGAAGCCGACCGCGCCCGCGTGCAGATCGGTCGCATCTCCCGCTTCGGCCTGCTGGAAATGTCCCGCCAGCGCCTGCGCCCTTCCCTGCGCGAAACCAGCGGCATCGTCTGCCCCCGTTGCAACGGCCAGGGCATCATCCGCGACGTGGAATCCCTGTCGCTGGCCATCCTGCGCCTGATCGAGGAAGAAGCCCTCAAGGATCGCACCGCCGAGGTGCGCGCCCACGTACCCATCCAGGTGGCGTCCTTCCTGCTCAACGAGAAGCGCAACAGCATCACCAAGATCGAGCTGCGCACCCGCGTGCGCATCATCATCCTGCCGGACGATCACATCGAGACCCCGCACTTCGAAGTGCAGCGTCTGCGTGACGACAATCCCGAGCTGCTGAACAGCCAGTCCAGCTACGAGATGGCCAACACCGAAGCCGAAGAGGTGCAGCCGGTCAGCTCCACCCGTACCCTGGTGCGCCAGGAAGCGGCCGTGAAGGTGGCGCCCGAGCGCGCACCGGCTCCCACCCCGGTCGCCGCCGAAGTGGTCGCCCCCGCTGCCCCTGCCGCCAAGACCAGCGCCGAGCCGAACCTGTTCAAGGGTCTGGTGAAGTCCCTGGTCAGCCTGTTCGCCGGCAAGACCGAAGAGCAGCCCATGGTCGACAAGACCGCTGCCACTCCGGAAGCGCCCAAGAGCAGCGACGAGCAGCGTCGCCAGGACGAGCGCCGCAACGGTCGTCAGCAGAATCGCCGCCGTGAAGGCCGCCGTGACGACGAGCGCAAGCCGCGTGAAGAACGCCAGCCGCGCGCTGATCGCGGCGAGCGCAGCGAGCGCCCGGCCCGCGAAGAGCGCAAGCCGCGTGAAGAGCGCCAGCCGCGCGAAGAGCGTCAGGTTCGTGAAGACCGCCCGGCTCGCGAGGAGCGTCAGCCCCGCGAAGAGCGCGCCAATCGCGAAGAGCGCCAACCGCGCGAAGAACGCCAGCCCCGCGAGGAGCGTCAACCGCGCGAAGAGCGTCAGCCCCGCGAGGAGCGTGCCACTCGCGAAGAGCGCCAGCCGCGTGAAGAGCGTCAGCCCCGCGAAGAGCGTCAACCTCGTGAGGAGCGTCAACCCCGCGAAGAGCGCGTGAGCGCTGAAGAGCGTCCGGCTCGCGAAGAGCGTCAGCCGCGTGAAGAGCGCAAGCCGCGTGAAGAGCGTCAGCCGCGCGAAGAACGCAAGGCCCGCGAAGAGCGCCAGGAAGCGGCCAGCGCCGAAGAGCTGAACGAAGAAGAGGTGCTGGAAGGCAACGAAGAGCTGGAAGAAGGCGAAGAGCGTCCGCGTCGCCGTTCCCGCGGCCAGCGTCGTCGCAGCAACCGTCGCGAGCGTCAGCGTGATGCCAACGGCAACTTCATCGAAGACGAAGAGCAAGGTACTGCAGCCACCGACACCCCTGTCGCGCCGGCCGCGGTCGCCCTGGGTACCGCCGTCGTGGTCAGCGAAAGCGTGACCGCCATTGCCACCCAGGAAGAGGTTCGTGACGTTCGCCAGCAGGAGTCGGCAGCCACCGCCGAACCCCCGGCCGCCACCGAAGCCACCCAGGAGGCTGCAATGGAGCAGCCCGCAGCGGACGCCCCTGCCCAGCCGGAGATCCTCACCCCCCAGGTGAGCCAGCTGCAGGACGAGCGTGCGCCGCACCAGGAAGTCAAGATCACCACGCCGGTGGTCGAGCAGACCGCTCCGGTAACGGCCACCGCGCCCATTCCCGCGGCACCGGTCGAGACCGAAGCTGCGGAATCGGCTGCCGGTCGCGCCTCCAACGATCCGCGTGAGCGCCGTCGTCGCGAGCGCCTGGCACGTGAAGCCGAAGCGGCACGCGCCAAGCAGGCCGAGCAGGACGCTCAGGCCCCTGCCCTGGGTGCCATTGCAGAAACCGAGGAAACCTTCGCCACCGCGGCGGTAGGTACCGTCGAGCCGCAACAGACGCCCGAGGCCCAGCCGGCCCCGATCGCTGAAGAGCTGCCTGCAGCCGAAGCCGAATCGGCGCCGATCGTGGTGGAAGAGCCCGTGGAAACCGTGCCCAGCCCTGCGCAGGAAGAAGCGGCTACCGTCGCCCTGACCGGCGAAGCCGACACCCCTGCGGAGGCTCCCAAGGCCGATGCGGTGAAAGAGGATGAAGCCACCCAGGCCGAACTCGATCGCAAGCTCAAGGAGTCGCGGGAAAATCATCCCGGCTGATCTCCGCCAGCCATGAAAAGGGGCGCCTAGGCGCCCCTTTTTTATGCCTCGAATTCGAGTGGGCATGGCGCACCGAGGGTGACGAGCCGGTCCCGATAGATCGATACAGGCTAGCCCTCTACGCACTGGAGCCCTACCCGCGATAAAGGCCTGCCTGGCTGGGCTTCGGCGGTGGAGCTGCCGCAACCCAACCTACGGGCCCAGGGAATCGACGTAGGTTGGCGCCGAGCGTAGCGAAGCCCAACACGGGGAGATGGGCTGATTGTTGGGCTTCGCCGGTGGAGTTGCCTCAACCCAACCTTGTATCTCTCCCGGGTAATGGGATTAGCTACCTCATTACCCGGAGCCGGTTAAGCACCTACCCAACCTGAGCACTCGATGCTGTACCGTAGAGTGTGCCTGCCGGCTCCCTTTCTCTACATCCTGAATGGTATCCAAGCCCCTCTGCGGGAGTGAGGCTGTATGCACAAGGCAAGGAGCGAGAAATGGCGATCATCGGTATCGACATCAGCAAGCACAAATTCGATTGTCTGTGGCTGCGTGACGTCCGCAGCCTGAAGGTGAAAACCAAGGTCTTCG
>NZ_AZOA01000017.1:0-41907 GCF_000510745.1 Pseudomonas sp. MOIL14HWK12:I2
GTCTTCGTCCGTGACCTCAGGGCTGCGCATCCTGCGCGGCTGATGGGTGTAGATTACGCAGCCCCCGCAGGTGGCAACATGGCCAGGTGACACCAGTCGGTGTAAGCCTTTTGCCATAGCCTGGGGAACATGGCGACCGCCGCCTCGACTAATGCTGACCCCCGCCGAAGATCCGCCATGGCCCTCTCGACCTCCTTCGCTATCGTGCAACAGCAGATGCGCCGCGCTGCCGGCCTGGTCTGGAGTACCTCTCCCGCGCTGATGATCGGCCTGATCCTGGCGACCCTCGTCGCCGGCCTGCTGCCGGCACTGGCCGCCTGGCTGGGGCAGCGCATCGTCGATGCCGTGGTGGCGGCCATGCGGCTGCATGCCGACCAGGGCCAGGCACCGCTGTGGCCGGTACTGAAGTTCGTGCTGGCCGAAGCCGGGGTACTGGCGGCCCTGGCGGGCGCCCAGCGGCTGCTGTCGGTGCAGCAATCGCTGCTGCGGGTACGTCTGGGGCAGACCGTGAATCTGCTGATCCTGGAAAAGGCCCAGACCCTGTCGCTGGCGCAATTCGAGGACGCCAACTTCTACGACAAGCTGGTGCGAGCCCGGCGCGAGGCCTCCATCCGGCCCCTGGCGCTGGTGACCAAGTCCCTGACCCTGTTGCAGAACCTCATTTCCCTGACCAGCTTCGCCGTGTTGCTGGTGCATTTCTCGCCCTGGGCGCTGCTGTTGCTGGTGGTGGGCGCCCTACCGGTGTTCCTGGCCGAGGCGCGCTTTTCCGGCGATGCCTTTCGCCTGTTCAGCCGGCGTGCGCCCGAGACCCGCCGCCAAACCTATCTGGAGACGCTGCTTTCCCACGAGGCCTACATCAAAGAGGTCAAGCTGTTCGGCCTGGCGCCGCTGCTGCTGGAGCGCTATCGCACCACCTTCGCCAAGCTCTACGCCGAGGACCGCCGCCTGACGCTGAGACGTGACGGCTGGGGTTTCGTCTTTGGCCTGCTGGGCACCCTCGCCTTCTATGCCGCCTATGCCTGGGTGGTGCTCGATACCGTGCGCGGCCGCCTGAGCCTGGGCCAGATGACCCTCTACCTCACCCTGTTCCGCCAGGGCCAGGGCGCGGTCAGCGCCAGCCTGACCGCCCTGGGCGGCCTCTACGAGGACAGCCTCTACCTGAGCAATCTCTATGACTACCTGGGCCAGCCGACCAGCGCCGAAGGCGGCAGCCTCACGGCGGGCAGCCAGCCTGGCGACGGCCTGAGATTCGAAGGGGTTGGCTTCACCTATCCGGGCGCGCCCGCGCCAACGCTCAAGAACATCGGCTTTCACCTGGCGCCGGGCCAGAGCCTGGCGCTGGTGGGGGCCAATGGTTCGGGCAAGACCACCCTGATCAAGTTGCTGACCCGCCTGCACAGCCCGACGCAAGGCCGTATCCTGCTCGATGGCAGCGATCTGCAGGAGTGGCAGCCGGCGGCCCTGCACAGGCGTATCGGCGTCATCTTCCAGGACTTCATCCGCTACCAGCTCACCGCCGGTGAAAACCTAGGCGTCGGCGATACCCAGGCCTTCAATGACGAGGCGCGCTGGCGCAAGGCGGCCGAGCAGGGGCTGGCCGACGAGGTCATCGCCGGTCTGCGCGAGGGCTACGAGACCCAGCTCGGACGCTGGTTCATGGGCGGCCAGGAACTGTCCGGCGGGCAGTGGCAGAAGATCGCCCTGTCGCGCGCCTACATGCGCGAGGACGCCGACATCCTGGTGCTGGACGAACCCACCGCCGCGCTGGACGCCGCGGCCGAGGCGGTGATCTTCGAGCGCTTTCGCGCCCAGGCGCAGCAACGCATGACCCTGCTGATCTCCCATCGCTTCTCCAGCGTGCGCAACGCCGACCAGATCCTGGTGCTGGAAGATGGAGAGATCCGCGAGCGGGGCGATCACGAGGGGTTGCTGGCCAGCGGTGGTCGCTATGCCCAGCTGTTCGATCTGCAGGCCAGAGGCTATCGCTGATCGCCGGTGGCGAACTTCGCGCCAGGGGGTCTGCCCAACGTTTGACAACCACTCGCGGAGGCCGCATGAACGATCAGATCAAGGAAAACCCCGACGACCTAGACATCGATCCGGACATCGCGCCCGATCCCGAGGAGCCCGTGGGCGAAGATCCGGATGACAAGCCGGTCGAGGAGCGCCTGCCGCAGAAGAATCCGCGCAATCCGGAGTACAGCTGATGAACGCCATCCTGCCGCTGCCCGAGGATGAAGACCCGGAAGGGCTGCATCCGGCGGAGTTGCCGGCCGACGAGGACGATGCGCCGCCGGTGGATCCGCTGTGAAATCTAGCGTCAGTATTCGGATGGATCTGGCGTAGGGTTTGCCCTCACCCCGGCCCTCTCCCGGAGGGAGAGTGGAAAGAGCGGCTCGCAGGTTGGGTTGAGCGCAGCGAAGCCCAACGGGTGAGTCATCACTTCTGGATTATTGGGCTTCGACGATAGAGCTGTCTCAGCCCAACCTACGGGTCTCACGCGATGAAAAAGGTCCGCCGTAGCGGACCTTTTCTTTTGCCCTATTTCGCGCCGGGTTGCGGTTTGTAGAGTTCGAGCAGCTTGAGCGTGACGCCATTGGTCCAGCCGAAGCCGTCCTGCAACTCGTACTCGCCGCCACCGCCACCCTGGCCGCCGGTGAGGTCGTATTTCTCCACCAGCTTCTGCTCGCGGGCGTAGAGGTTCTGCACCTGGGTCAGGAAGCGGGTGCCGATGTCGGCGGCCAGCTTGTCCTGCTGGTAGCGGCGCAGGCCGTCCACGGCCACCCACTGCAGCGGTGCCCAGCCATTGGGTTCGTCCCACTGCTGGCCGGTCTTGACCGTGGTGGTGGCGATGCCGCCCGGACGCAGCAGCTGGTTGGCCACGGTGGCCGCGGTCTGGTCGGCACTGCTCTGGCTGGCGGCGCCCACGAACAGCGGGAACAGGGTGGCGGCGGAGAGCTTGTCGGTGCGGCGCTTGGCCTGCCAGTCGAAGTCGGTGTAGTAACCGGCGGGATTCCACAGGTAGCGGTCGATGGCCTGCTGGCGGGTCTTGGCCTTCTGGCTGTAGGCCTGGACGCAACTGGCCTCACCGGTCTTCTCGCAGGCCTTGGCGATGGTCTGCTCCAGGTGATAGAGCAGGCTGTTGAGGTCTACCGGCGCGATGGCGGTGGTGCGGATGGTCGCCAGGGTCTTGCCGTCGCCCAGCCAGCGCGAGGAAAAGTCCCAACCGCTCTCGGCGCCGGCGCGCAGGTCGCGATAGACCTCGCCGGCCGGTCGGCCCTTGGCCTGGGCGGCGGTGGCCAGGTCTTCCATGTAGGACTCCTGACGCGGGGTGTCGCGGGCATCCCAGTAGCGATTGAGCAGGGTGCCATCGGCCAGCCTGACCACATGGGCATTGGCCTGGCCCGGTTGCAGGCCTTCGGCGCCGGCCATCCAGTAGGCGTATTCCTTCTGCAGCTGCGGCAGGTAGCGACGATAGGCGGAGTCGCCTTCCAGGCTGGCCTGCAGGTCGACCATGTAGGCGAAGAACGGCGGTTGCGAGCGACTCAGGTAGTAGCTGCGGTTGCCGTTGGGGATGTGACCGTAGACGTCGATCTCATGGGCGAAGTTGTCCACCATGTCGCGGACCAGGTCGGTGCGCCCGTCCTTGGCCAGCCCCAGCATGGTGAAGTAGGAATCCCAGTAGTAGACCTCACGGAAGCGGCCACCCGGCACCACATAGGGCTTGGGCAGCGGCAGCAGGCTGCTGTAGGCCGGCACCTCTTCGTAATGGCGGGTCAGCACCGGCCAGAGGTCCTTGACGTGGGTGGGCAGGTCGGCCCCCGCCTTGGGCGGGGCGGCCTTGATAGGATCGGATTCTTCGAAGTTGGCGCTGACGAAGGCCTTGAGGTCGAAGCCCGGCTTGTCGCGCTGGGCCAGGTAGTCCTGGCGGATGTCGGCTGGATTGCGCTTGGGCAGGGCATCGACGAAGTGCTTCTGGTCGCTGAACAGCTTGCCCTGCTGTACCGCGGTGAACAGCTCGGGATAGGCCTGGTCCGGCGGCACGGCGCGGGCGTTGCTGGCATCGCGCCAACTCCAGGTCGGGGTTTCCGGCTTGCTGCCCTCATGGGCGCAGGCGGCGAGAAAGGCGATGGACAGGGACAGGACGAGCATCCGCGCGGGTGGCGCAGGTGGCAGGCGTTTCATGAAGCGCTCCTTTTCTTGTCGACACGACAGCAGCCGCAACGGAGGTTGCGACTCGAAAGGATCGACCCTGGCGCGCCGCGACAGTTCGCCGCGACCGGCTCAGCCGCCCGGACGCAGACGCCTCACGCAGCGCGCCAGCTCTTCCAGGCCGAAGGGTTTGCCGATAAGTTCGACGCCCTCTTCCGCCAGCTCCGGCAGGGACGCCGGATCCGCCTGGCCGGACAGATAGAGCACCGGCAGTCCGGGCGTGGTGGCTCGCGCCTGCTCGGCCAGTTGCCGGCCGTCCAGCCCGGCGAGACCGAGACTGGTCACCAGCAGGTCGATGCGCAGGGTGCCGGAGGCGATGAGCGCGACAGCGGTGGCGCTGTCGGCCACCGCCAACGGCGTGTAGCCCAGTTCCGCCAACACCTCGCCGATGATGACGCGGACTTCGCGCTCTTCTTCGACGATCAGCGCGCAGTCGCCGGAGACTTCCGGCAGCACCGGGCCCTCGGCGTCGTTGGGCGCGCTTTCCGGCGCCGGCCGGGCCAGCAGCCGCGGCAGATAGAGGCTGATGCAGGTGCCCTCGCCCACCACCGAGTGGATCTCCACCTGGCCACCGGACTGGCGGACGAAACCGTAGATCATCGACAGCCCGAGTCCGGTGCCGCGCCCGCTGGGTTTGGTGGTGAAGAAGGGTTCGCAGGCGCGCTTGAGGGTATCGGCGTCCATGCCGGTGCCGGTATCGCAGACCTGGATGCGGATGAAATCGCCGTCCACCGTCTCGATCGGCAGACCGATGCTCAGGGGTCCGCTGACATTGTCCACCCGGATGCTCAGGTTGCCGCCCTCGGGCATGGCGTCGCGGGCGTTGATGGCCAGGTTGAGGATGGCGTTTTCCAGCTGGTGCGGATCGCAGTGCAGCAGCCAGAGGTCGGTGTCGAGCTGGACGTCCTTGCGGATCTTCTTGCCCAGGCTGTGGCGCAGCAATTCGTGCATGCCCTGCACCAGCTGGCCGGCATCCACCGGGCGGGGTTCGAGCACCTGGCGGCGGGCGAAGGCCAGCAGCCGCTGGGTCAGGGCCGCGGCGTTCTCCGCCGAGCGGGTGGCGGTGTCCAGGTAGCGTTCCAGCTCCTGGATACGGCCCTGTTGCACCCGGCGGCGCATCAGGTCGAGGGAGCCGACGATGCCGGTCAGCAGGTTGTTGAAGTCGTGGGCGATGCCGCCGGTGAGTTGGCCGATGGCTTCCATCTTCTGCGCCTGGCGCAACTCTTCTTCCAGGGCTACCAGCTCCTGGCTGCGCGCTTCGATGCGCTCTTCGAGGTTGCGATTGAGTTCGTCCAGCGCCTCGCGGGTATGGACGGCTTCGCTGACATCGCGGGAGATGGAAAGAAATTTCAGGGTCTGGCCGTCATCGCCCAGGATCGGCGTGACCACCACGTCCCACCAGCGCCGGGTGCCCTTGGCGGTGGGCGCGAGTCCGGTGAAACGGCCGATGCCGCCTTGCCGCGCCGCCTCGATGGCGGCGGTCACCTCATGGCGCTGCTCCTCGGGCCAGAGTTCGGCCCAGTGGCGGCCCTGAAAGGGAATGAAGTCGTCGATCTCCATGACCATGAGACCGCCCGGATTCATGTACTCCAGGCGGCCTTCCAGATCGATCAGCTTGATGCAGTCGACGCTGCAGACCATCACGCTGCGCTTGAAGGCCTCGCCCTGCCAGAGTTCGGCTTCATGGCGACGCTGCGCGGTGACGTCCAGCACTACGCCGCCGGCCTCGCGCCGCTGGAACTGCAGGCAGCGCAGCTGACCATCGGCGCCCTGGCGCCAGGCCTCCCAGACCTGTCCCGGGGCGGGCAGCAGGCCCTCGGGTGGCGCGCTGCGGCTCTGCAGATCGCTCAGCAACTCGGCGGGCGCGAGCCCCCGGGACAGTACCTCGGCGTCCCGTTCCAGCATGGCCGCGCAGGCAGCATCCGCGCGCCATCTGGCGCGGCTGGGATCGTATTCGAACAGGCCGACGGCAAGGAACTGGGACATGGTGGTTAGTGGCCGGTAGGAGAAGGAGATGTCATAACGCCAGCAGCCGAGGCGAACCCGTCTACGTTAACAGTTTCGACGTTTCGCTTCGCGCTGGGCTTCGACCACTGCACCGGAAAAATTACTCACTCGGTCGCGTTTTTCTCCACCGCATAGCGCCGCTCCAGGCCGCTATGGCCAAGGCCGACGCCCTTGCGCACCTTGAGCTGCACCGGGATGCGCTCCTTGAGGGCCTCCACGTGGCTGATGATGCCGATGGTCTTGCCACTGGCATTGAGCTGGTCGAGGGCATCCAGAGCGACCTCCAGGGTCTCGCCATCGAGGGTGCCGAAGCCTTCGTCGAGAAACAGCGAATCGATGCCGGTGCGCTGGCTGACCAGATCCGACAGGGCCAGCGCCAGGGCCAGGCTCACCAGGAAGCTCTCGCCGCCGGAGAGGGTGCGGATGTCGCGCAGGGCATCGGCCTGCCAGGTGTCGAGGATCTGCAACTCCAGTTCGGCGGCCTGGCGCCGGAAGAGTCGATAGCGACCGTGCAGGCGCATCAGCTGACCATTGGCCAGGTGCACCAGGTGATCCAGGGTCAGGCCCTGGGCGAACTTGCGGAACTTGGCGCCATCCGCCGAGCCGATCAGGCCGTTGAGATGCTGCCAGAGATCGTGATCGCGCTCCTGGGCGGCGATCTCGCCGAGCAGCGCCTGCAGGCCGTCCCGCCGCCGTTCGTCTTCGCGCAGGGCGGCATTGACCTCGCCCTGGCGCTGACCCAGGGCGCGCAATTCGGCGCCGGCGGCGGCCAGTTCGGCATCCAGCTCGGCGGCGCTGCGCTCGGTGAGCGGCTCGGCAGCCAGGGCGGCGTGCCGCTCCCGCGCGGCCCCTGCCAGGGCGCGGGCTTCGGTCAGGGCGGTCTCGAGGCGGGTGCGCTCCGCGGTCAGGACGGAGTGCTCGTCGTCGTCCAGTTGCGCGGCGCGCCAGTCCGCGGCATCGGCGAAGGCACTGGCGGCCAGGGCGGCCTGCCAGCGCTCGCCGGCTTCGCGGGCCAGTTGCACCTCACCCGCCAGCCGCTCGTGCAGCGCCTGGTGCGTGCCCTGCAGCGCCGCACCCTGCTCGCGGCAGTCTTCCCAGGTCGCGGTCGCCTCGGCGAGCACGGCCGTAGCGGCCTCCGGCGCTACCGGGGCGGGGGTGACCTCGCCGGCGCGCTGGCGCCAGGTCGCGACCAGCGGGGCCAGGATGGCCAGGCGTTGGGCGAGCTCCTTGTGCAGCTGCTGCAAGGCCTGAGCGCGCTGGCTGTCGACCTGCCAGAGCCGCCACTCCTGGTCGCGCTGGGCCAGCCATTCGCCGGCACGACCGGGGACCTCATGGCCCCAGCCAGCCAGTTCCTCGCCCAGCTGCCGCTCGGCCTTGGCCTGTTGTGCCTGGGCCTGACGCAGCTCCTCGGCACCTTCGGCCAGCGCCTGGCGCGCCCGCTCCCAGGCGGCCTCGGCCAGCGCCAGGCGCTGTTCGGCATCGGCCTGCTGACGCGCCAGGCGCTGGGCTTCGTTGCGCCCCTCCTCGCCCTGCTGACGCAGGCCATCGAGGGTGGCGAGCACCTGCTGGATGCGCGCCAGTTCCTGATCCTGCCGGCGGCGCAATTCGGCGATGGCACCGGGCGCCTCGGGATCGGCGCCCAGGGCCGTGCAACGCTGGCGCCAGAGTTCGCCCAACTGGTCCAGCTGCTGACTGGCCTCGGCCTGCTGCTCGTTGGCCTGATCGAGTTGCGCCTTGAGCGCCGCCAGGGCTTCGCTGAGGTCCTTGCCTTCCTGGGTCAGGCGCTCCAGCTCGGCCTTGGCATCCTGCAGGGCGGTCTGGGTGGCGGAGACGTCCAGGGCGGCATAGTCGGCCACCGCGGGGTGTTCGCGGGAGCCGCACAGCGGACAGGGTTCGTCGGGCTGCAACTCGGCGCGCTGGGCTTCCAGGCTGCGGATGACCCTTTCCTGTTCGAGCAGCTTTTCGCGCTCGCGCACCTGCTGGGCGACTTCACGATAGCGTCCACGCAGGGCCTCCAGGCGCACCTGATGCTCGCCATGCTGGCGCTGGCGTTCACCCTGGCTGCGCGCCAGGCGCTCCAGCTGGGCCTGCAGCTGACGCCGACGCTCGACCAGTTGGTCCAGCTGGTCCACCTCGTTGACCCGTCCCAGCGCCGCCTGCCAGAGGGCGCGCCAGGCCTTTTCGTCGCGGCCGTCCAGTGCGGCCTGCCAGCGTTCGTTCTGGGCCTGCTCCGCCGTCTGGGCCTGGGCGGCCTGCGCCTGCGCACGGGTCAGCGCCCCCTGCTGGGCCTCGCGTTCCTCGGCCAGCAGCTGCAGCTGACGGGTCTGTTCTTCCTGGCGGCGCGTCAGGCGCGCCAGGGCCTCGGCTCTTTCGTCGCGCAGGGCCAGCTGGCTGCGCCAGTCGCCCAGGCGCTCGCCGAGTTCGGCATGGCGGGTCCGCTCGGCCAGACTCTGCTCCAGGCGCTGTTGTTCATCCAGCGCCTGCGCCTGCTCCGCCTCGGCCTGGCGCAGCTGTTCGCCACTGGCGCCCAGGGCCTGGGCCAGGGCGGCGTCGCGGCGGCTGGCCAGGGTCTGGATCCGCTGGTCGAGCTGGGCCAGTTCGTCCCGGCTGCGCTGTTCACGCGCCGCGGCCTCACGCCAGGCCTGTTCGATGGGCAGCAGCCGCGCCGCCGGCTCGGCCGCGGCCAGCCGTTGGCGCTGCGGCTCGGCGGCGTCCCAGGCCTGCTGCGCCGCAGCCAGCCGGGTGGCGGCCTGCTGCTCGCCCGCCGTCGCCTGCTCCAGGGCGCTCAGCCACTGGCGCTGGACCTGCAAGGTCTTGAGGTCCGCGCCCAGGCGTTCTTCGCGCTGCGCCAGGCCGGTGCCTTCGGCGGCCAGCGCCTGGCGGCGTTCGTCATCCAGCACCTCGACCCCGGCGACGCGTTGGCGCAGGCCCTCCAGCACGCCCTTGGCCTCGCGCGCGCGTTCGAACACCCGCTGGGAGATCTGCCCGTACACCGCGGTCCCGGTCAGCTCTTCCAGCAATTCGGCGCGCTGGCTGGCGCTGGCTTCCAGGAAGGCGGCGAAGCCTCCCTGGGCCAAGAGCATGGAACGGGTGAAGCGCTCGAAGTCGAGGCCGGTGAGTTCTTCGGTGAGTCTGAGCTTGTCGCCGGTCTTTTCGGCGAGGATGCTGCCGTCGAGCCTGGCCAGTTCCACCTTGGGCGGCTGCAGGGCGCCATCGGCGCGGTCGCGGGCGCGTCTCTGGCTCCAGAAGGCCCGATAGCGCTCGCCACGCACGGCGAATTCCACCTCGGCGAGGCAGTCGCCGGTGTGACGGGTCATGAGTTCGTTGCTCTCTCCGCCCACCTTGCTCATGCGCGGCGTGCGGTGATAGAGCGCCAGGCAGATGGCGTCCAGCAAGGTGGTCTTGCCCGCCCCGGTCGGCCCGGTGATGGCGAACAGGCCGCTACTGGCGAAGGGTTCGGCGGTGAAGTCGATCTTCCACTCACCCTTGAGGGAATTGAGGTTCTTCAGGCGCAGGGTGAGGATCTTCATCGGGCTTTTCCAGGACGACTCGGCGAACCGCCGATTCTGGCATTGTTGGGCGCGCTCGCCCATGCCAACCGACCACTCGACCTGTGGTCGTGCCCACCGCTGAACTTGCTCCGACCTCTGCTCTCAACTGCAAGGTATCGCTCTGCAACCACGTATCCCAGGAGGATTCGTCGTGCGCTCGCCCCTGTCTCCCTTAGATTTTCTCGGCATGCCCCTGCTGGTCGGCCTGGGCACCCTGGCGCTGGTCAGCTGCAGTGGCGGCCACAAGGTCGCGGCGCTGTGGCAGCCGCTGGCGGCCTGGCTGGTCTAGGTGCTGAAAGCCCGGTGAGCCCTTAGATCACCGGGCGACCCCTCACGGCATGAATACCGCCCTCATGCAGTTCTTGTCCTTGGACTTGAACAGCTCGTAGCCATAGGGCGACTCTTCCAGGCTCATCGGATGGGTGAGCAGATAGGACGGATCCAGTTCGCCCTTCTGGATGTGTTCGAACAGCCGCTCCACATAGCGCTGGCCCGGCTGCTGGCCCGATCTCAGGGTCAGGGCCTTGTTGACGATGGCGCCCATGGGGAATTTGTCGATCACCCCGCCGTAGACCCCGATCACCGAGACCGTGCCACCCTTGCGACAGGCGCGGATGGCCTGGCGCAGCGCCGAACCGCGCTCGGTGTGCAGGCGCAGCAGCTGCTTGGTCTTGTCGTAGGCGTAGTCGACCTGGGTGCCATGGGCCTCCATGCCGACGCAGTCGATGCAGCGATCCGGACCTCGGCCACCGGTTAGCTCCAGCAGCGCCTCATGGATGTTGGTGGTCTCGTAGTCGAGGACGATGGCGCCGGCTTTCTCGGCCGCCAGTTGCAGGCGATCGCTGAAGCGGTCGATGGCGATGACCCGTTCGGCACCCAGCAGGTAGGCGCTGCGAATGGCCATCTGCCCGACCCCGCCGCAGCCCCAGACCGCCACGGTGTCGCCGGGCTGGATGTCGGCGATGTCGGCGGCGTAGTAGCCGGTGGGCACGGCGTCGGAAACGAACACCGCCTGGGCGTCGCTGACCCCGTCGGGCACCTTGAACAGATTGACGTCGGCATAGGGCACCCGCACATAGGTGGCATGGCTGCCGGCATAGCCACCGAAGGCGTGGCTATAGCCGAAGATGCCGGTGCAGGGCTGCCCATAGGCCAATTCGGTCAGTTCGGGCTTGGGATTGCTGTTGTCGCAGCAGTTGTAGTCTTCGCGCTGGCAGTGCTCGCAGTCACCGCAGCCGAGGATGGAGACCGTCACCACCCGGTCGCCGATGGCCAGGCCCTGATTGCGCAGGCCGCTGCCCAGTTCGACGATCTCGGCGAGGAATTCGTGGCCAATGATGTCGCCCGGCTTCATCGCCGGGACGTAGCCGCCCAGCAGATGCAGGTCCGAGCCGCATACCGAGGACATGATGACGCGCACGATGGCGTCACGCGGGTTGAGGATCTCCGGATCCGGGACGGTTTCCACCTGCAGACGGTTGGGGGCTTGCCAGGTCAGGGCGCGCATCATTCGGTCCTCGCTTGGGTGCCCAGGCCGGCGTCGAGGTCGGCCTGGGGTTCGTCGGCCGGACGGCTCACCGGCGGATGGGGGGGCGCCAAGGGTCGACCGCTGCGGGTGACCTCGGGGGTGGCGATCTCGCCGGTCTCCAGTTGCTGCTTGAGGCGCCGCAGACCCAGGTTGACCGCTTTGCCGGTGAAGCGGCTGATGCCTTCGGTGACCGCATGGCCGAGCAGGCCGGCCGGGGCTTCGCAGGCCAGTACCGCCTGAACCAGGGTGCCGCGGCCCTGGGGCGCGTCGCTGAAGGTCAGACTGGCCTTGTGCGCCATGACCGTGCCGGGCACGGTGCTCCACAGCAGGAATTCGTTTTCGCGACGCTCGCTCTGCTCCAGGGTCCAGCTCAGGGTGCGCCCCAGGGGACCGGAGGCATGCCAGTGGCTGTCGCCATCGGCGCCTAGTTCGATGCGGTCGACAAAGGGCAGCAGCTCGCGCAGGTGCTGCAGGTCGGTGCAGTAGGCGAACACCTCTTCACGCGGCTTGGCGATGGTGACGCTACGCTGGATGGCGGTGGGATTGCGCCAGCCCCAGCGCTCGGCCAGGGCCTGCTCGAAGGGCGAAGGCTGCAAGGCGGCCTTGAATTCGCACCGCTGCCGGACCCCGCGGCTGAGCGCCATGGCCCCCAGGGCCAGCTTCACGCAGCCGGTCAGACCACCGCGGCGCAGACCGCCAAGGATCAGCAGGCCGCCGCCCAGCAGGGACACCAGGCGTTCGGCGCCCTGGACGTTGGGCACCTGGTTGTCGGTGCGCTCATGGCGCGTGGCAGCGAGGGGTTGCGATAGGTCGTGCATGGGGTCTCCTCCGGTATGGGCTACATAGAGAGGGTGACCCCGGGCAAACGGGCCTTGTTCCGGACGAAAAAGCTGGTCCGATGGAAGCGTTTCGCTGCGATCAGGCCGGCAACTCGCCGAGAACCTCGCGATAAAGGCCTTCCAGACGACTGCGCAGCTCGTCATCCAGGGTCTCGGCGGCCAGGCGCTGGCTGAAGACGTCCAGCGGACTGAGCTCCTCCAGGGTCTCGCGCGGATTGCCCTGCAGGGTAGGCGCTACCAGGCTGCGCGCACGCCTTACCCGCAGCACCTCCAAAGGCAGGTCGGCCACCAGTGCCGAGATACGCGGCTGCAGATCGGCCAGGTAGTCGTCACCGACCACCACCACCTCGGCCCACACCGGGCACGCGGGACTGCCATCGGCGGCCGCCTCGATCAGAGCCGCGCCCAGGGTGTCGAGGCTGCCCTGCACCACGGCCAGCGGCTGGAAACAGGGCACCGCCAGGGGCGTGATCCGCTCCAGGGCACTGCCGAACTCCACCAGCAGGACTTCCTTGTCCCGCTGCTCGTCGAAACTCAGGCACAGCGGCGAGCCGCTGTAGCGCACCTGCTCCAGGCCGCCAACCCGCTGGGGTCGGTGGATATGGCCGAGGGCGATGTAGTCCGCCGGCGGAAAGGCGCTGGTGGGAAAGGCGTCGAGACTGCCGACATAGATCTCCCGCACCGACTCGCTGGCGCTGGCGCCCACGGTGGTCAGGTGGCCGGTGGCGATGATCGGCAGCGTCGCGCCCAATTCCGCGCGGCGCGCCTCGGCCAGGGCGTAGAGCTCGGCGTAGTGGCCCTGGATGGCCTGCTGCAGCGCCTGGCGCTTGTCATCGGCGCTCTGCCCGGCCTGGCTCTGCAGCACGTCACGCGGCCGCACGAAGGGAATGCCGCAGAGCAGCGCGCCGAGCTCGCCGTCGCGGCGACGCAATTCCAGCAGCTGATCGGCCGGCGTCGAGCTGACGCAGGGGATCACCCGGGTGTCCAGGCAGGCCAGCAATTCGCGGGACTCGGCCAGCACCGCGGCGGAATCATGGTTGCCGCCGAGCACCACCAGGCTGGCGCCGGTAGCGCGCAGGGCGACGATGAAGCCGTTGTACAGCTCGCGGGCGTAGCTCGGCGGCGTGGCGGTGTCGAAGATGTCTCCCGCCACCAGCACCACGTCCACCTCCTGCTCCGCCACCTGGTCGACCAGCCAGGCGAGAAAGGCGCGATGCTCGGCCTCGCGGGTGCGCCCGAGGAAATGCTGCCCCAGGTGCCAGTCGGAGGTGTGCAGCAGGCGCAGGCCGCTGGCGGGCGAAGCCTTGCGGGCGCGCCTGGGCTTGGGTTTTTCCTCGGGGGCGGCGGGCAGATCGAACAGCGGGAGGTTTTCCATGGGTATCGGCGGTCAGCGCGGCAAAGGGCGCAGTATCCTCTCCGGGGCGCCGGAGGGAAACCGCCCCGCGCCCCGACCGGACCGGCGTGCCCAGTGCCTGATGCCTAGTACCGCGGCTCTAGACGCTGACCGGAGGCGGCATCGAACAGATGCAGGTGCTCCTGCGGCGCGCGCAGCTGCAGGACGTGGCCCGGCGCCGGCCGCTGCTGATGCGGCAGGCGCACCACCAGCCCCTGCTCGCCCCAGCGCCCATGGGCCAGGTTGTCGGCGCCGAGGATCTCCAGGGTGCGGACCACCAGCGGCAGCCCCTGCTCGGGGTCGCTGCAGGGTTGCAGGTGCTCGGGCCGGATGCCCAGGCAGACCGGGCGTCCGGCCAGGTGGCGATAGCCCGGCCCGAGGGGCAGCCGCAGACCGCCCGGCACGTCGCAGTGACTGCCCGCAGCGTCGACCTGGCCGTCCAGCAGATTCATCGCCGGACTGCCGATGAAGCTGGCGACGAAGCGCGTCGCCGGGCGTTCGTAGACCTCCACCGGGGTGCCGAGCTGTTCGACCACCCCTGTCTGCATCACCACCACCCGCTGGGCCAGGGTCATGGCCTCCACCTGGTCGTGGGTGACATAGAGGCTGGTGGTCGCGAGTCGCTGGTGCAGCTGCTGCAACTCCAGGCGCATCTGCACCCGCAGCTTGGCGTCCAGGTTGGACAGCGGCTCGTCGAACAAAAACACCGCCGGATCGCGCACCAGGGCGCGGCCCATGGCCACCCGTTGGCGCTGGCCGCCAGACAGCTCTCGCGGCCGCCGTTCGAGCAGACCGTCCAGTTCCAGGATGCGCGCCGCCTCCTTGACCCGGGTGGCGATCTCGGCGCGGCCGAGACCGGCGATCTTGAGGCCCCAGGCCAGATTCTCGGCCACGCTCATGTGCGGATAGAGGGCATAGTTCTGGAACACCATGGCGATGCCGCGCGCCTTGGGTTCCAGCGCGGTGACGTCCCGCCCGCCGATGTGGATGCTACCGGCGCTGACCCGCTCCAGCCCGGCCACCAGTCGCAGCAGGGTGGACTTGCCACAGCCCGAAGGGCCCACCAGCACGATGAATTCGCCATCCGCCACCTGAAGATCGAGCGGCTGGATGACCTGGGGCTTGCCGTTCCAGCTCTTGGAGACGGCTCTGAGTTCGAGGTTTGCCATGGTTATTTTTCGCTATCCACCAGACCGCGCACGAAGGCGCGTTGCATGACCAGCACCACCGCCACCGGTGGGATCAGGGTGAGCAGCATGGCCGCCATCACCTGGTTCCACTGCGGCGCCCGCTCGCCGAGCGAGAGCATGCCGCGAATACCGGCCACGGCGGTGCCAAGATCGGGGTTGCTGACGATCAGCAGCGGCCAGAGGTACTGGTTCCAGCCGTAGATGAAGGTGATGACGAACAGCGCCGCCAGGTTGGTCCGCGACAGCGGCAGGACGATGTCGCGAAAGAAGCGCATCGGCGAGGCGCCATCGATGCGCGCCGCTTCCAGCAACTCGTCGGGCAGCGTCAGGAAGAACTGGCGGAACAGGAAGGTGGCGGTCGCCGAGGCCATCAGCGGCAGGGTCAGGCCGGCGTAGCTGTCCATCATTCCCAAATGGCCGATGGTGTCCACGGTGGGAAAGATGCGCACCTCCACCGGCAGCATCAGGGTGATGAAGATCAGCCAGAAGGCCAGGGTGCGCAGTGGAAAGCGAAACCAGACGATGGCGAAGGCCGAGAGGATGGACACCGACAGCTTGCCCAGGGTGATGCCCAGCGCCATCAGGAAGCTGTTGAGCAGCAACCGCCAGAACGGCGCGGTGCTGTTGCCCACGCCCTGGGTCCAGATCAGGCTGAGGTTGTCCCAGAGATGGCGCCCCGGGATCAGGCTCATGGGCGTGGCGAACACCGCCCGGTCATCGAGGGTGGCGGCCACGAAGGCCACATAGAGTGGAAAGAGGATGACGCCGATGCCCAGCACCAGCATCAGGTGGCACAGCAGCGTCAGTCCGCGGCGATTCTCGATCATTGATAGCGTACCCGGCGTTCGACATAGCGGAACTGCACCACGGTGAGCACGATGACCAGCAGCATCAGCACCACCGACTGGGCAGCAGAGGCGGAGAGGTCGAGCCCGGTGTAGCCCTCGCGGTAGATCTTGTAGATCAGCGTGGTGGTGGCCTGCACCGGACCGCCGCCGGTGGCGGCGTCGATCACCGGAAAGGTGTCGAAGAAGGCGTAGACCAGGTTGACCACCAGCAGGAAGAAGCTGACCGGCGCGATCAGCGGCAGCGACAGCTGCAGGAAGCGGCGCAGCGGCCCGGCGCCGTCGATGGCGGCTGCCTCCAGCAGCGAGCGCGGGATGGCTTGCAGCGCCGCGAAGAAGAACAGGAAGTTGTAGCTGATCTGCTTCCACACCGAGGCGAGCACCACCAGGAACATCGCCTGGCCGGCGTTCTGGGCGTGGTTCCAGTGATAGCCGTAGCGCTCCAGCAGCAGGGTGAGCAGACCGAGACCGGGGTTGAACAGAAAGATCCACAGCACCGCGGCGATGGCCGGCGCCACCGCATAGGGCAGCAGCAGCAGGGTCTGGTAGACCCGGCTGCCGCGCACCACCAGGTCGACCAGCGCCGCCAGCACCAGGGACACCAGCAGGCCGCAGCCGGTCACCAGGGCGCTGAAGGTCAGGGTGGTCCAGAAGGAGGCCAGATACAGCGGGTCCTGGAATAGCTGACGGAAGTTGTCGAGGCCGACGAACTGGCTGGACAGGCCGAAGGGATCGACGCTCTGCAGCGAATACCAGAGCGTCTTGCCGGCGGGCCAGAGAAAGAACACGGCGGTGATCGCCAGCTGGGGTGCCAGCAGCGCATAAGGCAGCCAGCCGGAGGGAAAGACCTGACGGGATGTGGACATGGGCGCACGCATCGTCGCGAAAAGAGGAACGGCGCCGGCAATCATCGGCCGGCGCCGCCAGGGCGGATCCCAGGCTTACTGGGTGGATTTCTCGAAGCGGCGCAACAGCACGTTGCCGCGCTGCACGGCGGCATCCAGCGCCTGCTGCGGAGCCTGCTTGCCGGTCCAGACGCTTTCCAGCTCTTCGTCTATCACCGCGCGGATCTGCGGCATGTTGCCCAGGCGCAGGCCCTTGGTGAAGGCCAGCGGCGGCTTGTTCAGCATCTGCCGGGTGGCGATGTCGGCCCCCGGATTCTTGGTATAGAAGCCCTGCTCGCGGGTCAGGTCGTAGGCCGCCTTGGTGATCGGCAGGTAGCCGGTCAGCTGGTGCCATTCGGCGGCGATCTCCGGCTGCGCCAGGAAGGCGAGGAATTCGGCCACGCCGCGCTTCACCGCCGCATCCTGGCCCTTAAACACCCAGAGGCTGGCGCCGCCGATGATGGCGTTCTGGGGAGCGCTCTTGAGATCGCCGTCATAGGGCATCATGGCCACACCGAAGTCGAATCTGGCGTAGTGGCGGATGTTGGCCAGCGAGCCGGACGAGGTGGTCAGCATGGCGCAGTCGCCGTTGTAGAACTTCTCCGTGGGTTCGTCCTTGCGGCCGACGTAGGTGAAGTCGCCGCGCTTGCCCATCGCCTGCAACAGGGCGATGTGCCTGACCTGCGGCGCTTGGTTGAACTCCAGCACGGCATCGCTGCCCAGGTAGCCGTTGTCCTGGCTGGCGAAGGGCAGGCCGTTCCAGGCGCTGAAGTTTTCCAGCTGGACCCAGCTCTGCCAGCCGCTGGTATAGCCGCACTTCAGGCCAGCGGCGCGCAGCTTGGCGCTGTCGTCGGCGAGCTCCTTCCAGGTCTTGGGTGGCGCTTCCGGATCGAGGCCGGCCTGCTTGAAGGCCGCCTTGTTGTAGTAGAGCACCGGGGTGGAACTGTTGAACGGCATGGACAGCAGTTGACCGGTCTTGGCGTCGCTGTAGTAGCTGGCGACGGTGGGTACGAAGCCCGCTTCATCCAGCTTCACACCCGCATCCTTGAACACCTGGTAGACCGGCTCGATGGCGTTGGACGCCATCATGGTCGCGGTGCCCACTTCGTAGACCTGCAGGATGGCCGGCGGCTTGCCGGTCCGGAAGGCGGCGATGCCGGCCGCCAGATTCTGCTCGTAGTTGCCCTTGTACACCGGCTGCACCTGGAATTCCGGGTGCGCCTGGTTGAAGCGCTGGGCCAGGGAGTCGACCTCCTTGCCAAGCTCCGCATCCATCGAATGCCAGAAGGGAATGGGCGTGGCCGCCCAAACCGGGCCGCCGCTCAGCAGCCCGAGCACCACACCCAACGTCATACCGCGAAGCGAAGCCTGCATGTCCGTACCGCCCTTGTCGAAGGTCCAGGAATCGAAAGCGCGAAAACGCGCCTTCCGTGTTCGGAAGGCAACATGCCAGGGAAAGATGACAGTCAGGCTACAGTAAAGGCGGCACACGCAATCCCGCCGAAAGGTGCGCCGTAGAGCCATTCATCGACGAAACCCGGGCGCGCGCGGCGGCAGCCCGACGCGACCAGGTCGCCCCAGCTGCCAGGTACTAGCAACGACCCGCTGGCGATGACGCCAGCGCCAGTCGCTGCACCAGGCTGGGCACCAGGCTCAGCACGCCCAGCAGCGCCATGCCCAGACCGACCCACAGGGGTGCACGCAGGCCCTGGCCGGCATCGATGGCCGCGCCGCCGGCCCAGGCGCCCACCGCCAGGCCCGCGGTGATCACCGAGGTGTGCAGGGTGTTGACCAGCGGACCCGGCGTGGCCGCGGCCATGACCCGGGCGACCATGGCCGGGTTGAGCGCCACCCCGGTCAGGCCGATCAGCACCAGGGCCAGCAGACTGGCCGCGGCGCTGTCGGCGCAGCTGACGAAGAGGGCAAAGCCCAGCGCCAGCACCGCCAGACCGACACCCTGCACCTTGAGGGTGTAGCGATCGGCCAGGCGACCCACCAGCAGATTGCCCAGCACGTTGGCGAGGCCATACCCCATCAGCAACCAGGGAATGGTGGTGGCCGCGAAACCCGTCACCTGGATGAGGATGGGCGAGAAGTAGCTGAAGCCGGCAAAGGTCGCGCCGATGATCAGGCCGCTGGTGAGGTAGGCCGCCCAGAGTCTGCCACTGACCAGGGTCCGCAGCTCCCCGCCCAACTGCCCGGCCGCGCGCGCTGGCGCCCGCGGCACGCAGAAGCCGACCAGCAGGGTGCAGCAGGCCGCCAGCAGGGCGACCGCCCAGAAGCTGGCGCGCCAGCCGGCCAGTTGCTCGATCAGTACCGTACCCGGCACCCCGAACACCGGCGCCAGCATGAGTCCGGACAGGATCAGCGAGGCCGCCCGGCCGCGGCGATCCGGCGTAACCAGGTTGGCGCCCAGGGTCAGACAGAGGCCGATGCTGGCGGAGCTGGCGATGCCCATGAGCACCCTCCCCGCCGCCATCACCGGATAGCTGACCGCCAGCGCGGCCACCACGGCGCCGACCAGATAGAGCGCCAGCAGCCACAGCAGCGCCGACTTTTCCGCCAGGCGCAGGGCCAGCAGCAACAGGGTCAGCGGCGGGCCGCCCAGGGCCATGCCCAGGGCATACCAGGAGATCAGATAGCCGATCTGGCCGAGGGAGACACCGAGATCGGCGGCCAGCGCCGGCATCATGCCGGCCACCATGAATTCGGCAGTGGTCAGCGCGAAGATGGTCAGGGCCAGCAGATAGATGAGACGGGGGATGGCGGGTGAGGCAGTCATGACAGGCGAAACATTCCAGAACAGCGGACAGGAGCGGCGGTAGCGGACCGGACGTGCGGACAGGGGGGCGCGCATGCCGGAGGTGGGAGCGCAGGCCCAGGGGTCGAGCGGCAAGGCGGCCACCTTAGTGGCTGGGCCAGGGCCCGGTCAAACGCCACGCCGCCAGGCTAGATGCGGAAATCCTCGGCGATCAGCCCGGCCAGAGAGGCGCAGGCGGGGCTGCGCTCGCCCGGTGGCGAGGCCAGTCGCAACTCGTGCACCGGCAACGCGGGAAAGCCTTCTTCCGGCGTCAGTTCGCGCATCGGCGGGGTCATGCGTGCCCGGTCGGTGATGGCCACCGCCTGCCCCAGTTCGACCGCCGCTTCCAGCGCCGAAGAGGCGGCGCTGGTCACCACCGCATGCCAGCGCCGGCCCTGGCGGATCAGCAGGTCGATGCCCAGTTCGCGATAGCTGCAGCCCTCGCCGTGCAGCGCCAGGGGCACGCTGGCGTCCGCGCTCAGCTGCAGCCCGGGACCGGCGACCCACACCGGCTGGGTATGGCCGAATCTCTGGCCGTCCGCCCGGTCGGTGCGGGGCGGTCCCACCAGCAGCGCCAGGTCCAGCAGGCCCTGACCGAGCCAGCGCCGCAATTGGCTGCTGTTGCCGGTGAGCACCTCCAGGACGATTCCGGGATGCTCGCCCTGCAAGCGCGGCAAGACGGCCTTGAGCAGGCGCGCGGCATAGTCCTCGGCCACGCCCAGGCGCACCTCCCCCACCACCGGCTGGCCGGTGAGACCGGCGAGGATGCGGTCATGGGTCTGCAACAGGTCGGCGGTCTCCAGCAGCACGCGGCGTCCGAGCGGGGTCAGGGTCACGGCCTGGTTGTCGCGCTCGAACAGCCGGCCGCCGGTCTGCTCTTCCAGCCGGCGGATCTGGCTGCTCACCGCCGAGGGGCTGCGATTGAGCTGCAGCGAGGCGGCGCGAAACTGTCCCAGCCGCACGATGGTGTGGAAGGTACGCAGGACATCGATATCGAGGGGAGCGGGCATGATGCGTTTTTATCGAACCATAGCTACCGATAATGTCGTTTGAGTGTATTACCACCCTGGGCCAGGCTCAAGGCATCCCGTCAGCTGGAGTCCGCTCATGCCTGCCATCCTGTCTTCCCCCCTGCTGCGCCAACTCGCCCTGGTGCTCTGCTGGAGCGCCGGTTTCGTCGGCTATCGCTATGCCGCGGACCAGGCCCCTACCCTGCTGGTGACCTGTTGGCGCCTGCTGCTGGCCGCCCTCCTGCTGCTGCCCTTCGCCTGGGCCGAGGTGCGGCGCTTGCCGTTGAAGATCATCGGTCAGCAGGCGGGCATCGGCGTGCTGGCCTTTGCCGGCGCGGTAGGACCGGCGGCAAAGGCCATCGAACTGGGCGTCTCACCCGGGCTGGCGGCGCTGCTGTCGGATCTGTCGCCGCTGCTGGTGGCGCTGGGCTGCTGCCTGCTGCCGGGCCAGCGCACCAACGGCCGCCAGTGGCTCGGCCTGGGCCTGGGCCTGACGGGCGTCCTGCTGGCCACCGGCGCGGGACTGGGTTTGGGCGTGGCCCCCGCCTGGGCCTATGCCTTGCCCCTGGGCAGTGCCCTGGCCCTGGCCCTGGCGACCCTGGTGCAGAGTCGCCTGCCGCCGAGTCGACTGGCGCTGCGGACGCAGCTGTTCATCCAGCTCGCGGCCAGCAGTCTGGTGATGCTGGGGGTGGCCGGGGTGGAAGGCCCGCTGACCCCACCGCTGACCCTCGGCTTCGCCCTAGCGGTGCTCTGGCTGCTGATCCCGACCCTGCTCGGCTTCGGCCTCTACTGGCTGTGCCTGCGTCAGGGCAGCCCGCAGGCGGTGAGTGGCGCGCTCTACCTGAGTCCGCCGGTGGCACTGCTCTGGGCCTGGGCCTGCTTCGACGAACCCCTGGCGCCGGGCATGCTGCTCGGCCTGCTGTTCGCCCTGGCGGGATTGCTGTGCCTGAATGCGGCGGAGCGGACCCGGCAACCGGAGCCGGCGCTGGGCGGGTGACTCTCTGGGGAGGGTGCGATGCCGACGGTCGTCAGCATCGGCGAAGGCCTCGCGTGGCGAGGCCGGCGGGCGGGCGGTCAGGCCTTGTCGTCGGCCTGCTCGTCGTGGTCCTTGAGCGCGGGTTTCTTGCCCGGTTGCGGCGCGTGCTCGGCATCGGGTGCGATGTCCTCGCCCTGATGCTTCTTTTCCTGCTGCACTTTCTTGTCGTGGGCGACGTTACGTGGATCGGTCATGGCATTTCCTCGCTCGATAGGACAGTCAGCCCCTTCGCCGCAGCACGCAGGCCGAGATGCCCGGGGTGAAGTTTCGAGCGAGACGGCGCGGAGCCGTTCCGGTACGCCGACGAAACGCTCTGAGGCGGGCCCTTCCGGCCGCTCCGCGCGCGTGCTGCGGGCCTGCTGCAGTCTAGTACTTCAACCGCCGCTCCTTGGACGGTGGATAGCCGAAGTAGGCCGAATACCTCTTGCTGAAGTGGGTGACCGAGGTGAAGCCGCAGGCCACCGCCACCTCCAGCACCGACAGGGTGGAATGCTGCAGCAGCCGGCGCCCCTCGGTGATGCGCAACTCCAGGTAATAGCGCATGGGCGCGGTGTCGAGCTGCTCGCGAAACAGTCGCTCGACCTGGCGCCGCGAGCGGCCGGCGTAGTCGCACAGCTGCTCGATGGTCAGGGGCTCCTCGATGTTGGCCTCCATCAGGGTCACCACCTCGCGCAGCGGCGGGGTCATCTGCACCTTGAGCGTCGGATTGACCTGGCGAAAGCGCGATTCCTCGAAGGCCAGGATGTTGACCAGGCCATCGGCCAGGGCGCTCCCGCACTGGGCGCCGATCCATTCGAGAAAGAGGTGGAAGGCGCCGCTGGGACTGGCCGCGGTGAGCCGATCGCGATCCAGCACATGGCTTTCCGCCGAGGTCTTGCACCCGCGTACCCGTTCGCTGAAGGCGCTGCGCTGTTCGGGATGAATGGCGCAGCGATAGCCGTCCAGCAGCCCGGCCTGGCCCAGTTGCCAGGCGCCGTTCCACAGGCCGCAGAGGGTCACCTGCTGCCGGGCCACGCGCAGCAGCAGCGCCTTGAGCCGTGGATCCAGTTCCAGCGGCGTCCGCAGGCCGCCGCAGACCACCAGCAGGTCAAAGCGGGCGCTTTCAGCCGCGCGGTAGTCCCCATCCGGGCGGATGACGATGCCCAGGTCACTGAGCACCTCGGCGCCGGTCGGGCTGTAGGTCCGGGTGGCGAAGGTGCCGGCGGCCAGCAGGTTGGCGGTGACCAGGGTATCCAGCGCCTGGGTAAAGGACGGCAGGGAAAAGTGATCGAGCAGGATGAAGCCGACCAGCCGGGAAAATTCCGGCCGCGGTCGCATCGACTGCAATTGCAGGTAGTTCTTGCCCTGGATACCGCTGCCAAAGGTTCTTGAATCGATCACGCTGCGCTGCCTGCTGGGACCCTGGGCCATGCTAGCCGAAGCGCGGCCCGGCGATGATCGGACTGCGACAGCCGCGCACCGACGACCGCCATCCCACCTGACGCCCTTAGCCTGCTAAGCTTCGCCGCTTTTTTGCCACCTGCCCGTGCAGGTCGCCGCAGCCGGTGGGTGCACCGCCCTGCGCCCCATGACCGCGAATGGCCGCCAGAGCCAACGTCCGGCCCCTTCAACTGCCAGCTGGAAACCCCATGTCCACCGCCTCTCCGAGTCTGCAGCGCCGGCTCAAGCCCCGTCACCTCAACATGATCGCCATCGGCGGCTCCATCGGCACCGGCCTGTTCGTCGCCTCCGGCGCCACCGTGGCCACGGCCGGTCCGGGCGGCGCCCTGGCGGCCTATGCGCTGATCGGCCTGATGGTCTATTTCCTCATGACCAGTCTCGGCGAGATGGCCGCCTACCAGCCGGTGTCGGGTTCCTTCTCCATCTATGGCAGTCGTTTCGTCGAAGACGGCTTCGGCTTCGCCCTTGGCTGGAACTACTGGTACAACTGGGCGGTGACCATCGCCGCCGAGCTGGTGGCGGCGCAGCTGGTGATGGGCTTCTGGTTTCCCGAGGTGCCGGGGCTGCTCTGGAGCGCGCTGTTTCTCGGCCTGATGTTCCTGCTCAATGCGGTATCGGTGCGCGGCTTCGGCGAGAGCGAATTCTGGTTCGCGCTGATCAAGGTAACCACCGTGGTGGTCTTCATCGGCCTGGGCCTGGCCGCCATCCTCGGCATCTTCAGCGGCATCGAGCCGCCGGGGCTGACCGTCTTCACCCAGGGCGAGGCGCCCTTCGTCGGCGGTCTGCAGGCCATGGTCGGGGTAGCCATGATCGCCGGCTTCTCCTTCCAGGGCACCGAGCTGATCGGCATCGCCGCAGGCGAGTCGGAAAATCCGCGCAAGAACGTGCCCATCGCCATCCGCCAGGTGTTCTGGCGCATCCTGATGTTCTATGTGCTGGCGATCTTCGTCATCGGCATGCTGATCCCCTACACCGATCCGCGACTCCTGCAGAACGACGCCACCGACGTCTCCGTCTCGCCGTTCACCCTGCTGTTCGAGCGCGCCGGCCTGGCCTTCGCCGCCAGCCTGATGAACGCGGTGATCCTTTCGGCGGTGCTCTCCGCCGGCACCTCGGGCATGTATGCCTCGACGCGGATGCTGCACAGCCTGGCCGAACAGGGCAAGGCGCCGCGCCTGTTCGCCCGCGTCGCGCGCAATGGCGTGCCGCGCAACGCCCTGCTCGCCACCACCGCAGTGGGCGCCCTGTGCTTCTTCACCTCCCTGGTGGGCGACAAGGCGCTCTATGGCTGGCTGCTCAACACCTCGGGCATGTGCGGCTTCATCGCCTGGCTGGGCATCGCCGTGTCCCACTATCGCTTCCGCCAGGGCTACCTGGCCCAGGGTCGCCGCCTGGAAGATCTGCCCTATCGCGCCAAGCTGTTTCCCTTCGGGCCGCTGCTGGCCTTCGCCCTCTGCCTGGTGATCACCCTGGGGCAGAACTATGCCGCCCTGTTCGGACCGAACGGCGTGGACTGGCTGGGCCTGGCCGCCACCTATATCAGCCTGCCGCTGTTTCTCGCCGTCTGGCTCGGCTATCGCCTCAAGCACCGCAGCCGCCTGGTGAAGCTCAAGAACATGGACGTCAGCCCGAGCGGCGACTGAACGACCCCGCGAAACCCGCCGCGCCGGCTGCGCCCGGCGGGTCCCGTGCTAGCATCCTGGCCTTTACGGTCGATTCGCCAGCGCTGCCATGGGCACCCTCGCCTCCCAACTGATTCCCGACATCCTCACCTACATCGCCTCGCACCAGCTGGCGGTGGGCACCCGACTGCCCGAGCGCGCCCTGGCCGAACGCCTGCGGGTGTCGCGCTCGCCGGTGCGCAGCGCCCTGCAGCAGATGGCCGACCGGAGCCTGCTGGCGCGGCATCCCGAGGGCGGCTTCGCCGTGGCCGCCGCGGCCCTGGACGCCACGCCCCAGGCGCGCGAGGAGGTTTCCGCCAGCGAGCGGCTGTACCTGACCATCGCCCGCGATCGCATCGAGGGCGAGTTGCCGCTCAAGGTCACGGAAAACGAGCTGATCCGCCGCTACCAGGTCACCCGCGGGCAACTGGCCGACATCCTGAGGCGCATCGTCCAGGAAGGCTGGGCCGAGCGTCTGCCGGGCTACGGCTGGAGTTTCGTCGAAGGCCTCACCTCGCCCGATGCCTATGCCCAGAGCTACCGCTTTCGCCTGCTGCTGGAACCGGCCGGCATCCGTGAAGCCGACTTCACCCTGGATGCCGAGGCCTTGCGGCGCTGCCGCGACGAGCAGGCGCTGCTGGCCGCGGGCCGGGTGTTCGAGGCTTCGCCGGCGGAGATCTTCGACGCCAACACCCGCCTGCACGAGACCATCGCCCGCTGCTCGGGCAATGCCTTCATCCTCGATGCGCTGCGCCGGCTCAATCGCCTGCGCCGGCTGATCGAATACCAGAAGTCGGTGGATCGCGAGCAGGCCCAGCGCCGCTGCCAGGAGCACTTGCAGCTGATCGATCTGCTGCTGGTGGACCGCCGTGAAGAGGCCGCGGTCTTCATGACCCGGCACCTGGGCAATGCGCTGCAGGAAAAGCAGACGGCGCCGGCGCGCTGAGCCTGCGGCGCCAGGGGCCTGCCCGCCAGGGCGCGGGAGCGTTAGACTGATCGACTTTTCCCGTTACCCGAGTCCGCCATGCCGATCCGTCACGCCATCGTCCATCTGATCGACAAGAAGCCCGACGGCCAGCCCGCGACCCTGCACGCGCGGGACGCCGAACTGGCCGACTCCCAGGCCATCGAGAATCTGCTGGCCGATCTCAACGACAGCTACAACGCCAAGCCCAACAAGGCCTGGGGCCTGTTCCACGAAGAATCCGGCGCCTATCCCTTCAGTGGCTGGCTGCATGCCTATCTGGAAGGCGAACAGGATTTCGTCGCCTTCAGTCGCCAGGCAGTGGAGCATCTCAAGGGCCTGATGGAGAGCAGCAACCTCTCCACCGGCGGCCATGTGCTGTTCGCCCAGTACCAGCAGGGCATGACCGACTACCTGAGCATCGCCCTGCTGCACCACAGCGAGGGGGTGACCGTCACCGAAAAGCTGGAAGTGGCGCCGGCCAAGCACCTGGACCTGGGCCAGCTGCACCTGGCGGCGCGCATCAACCTGTCCGAGTGGCGCAACAACAAGCAGTCGCGCCAGTACATCTCCTTTATCCGTGGCAAGGGCGGCAAGAAGGTCTCGGACTACTTCCGCGACTTCATCGGTTGCCAGGAAGGCGTCGACGCCAAGGGCGAGACCCGTACCCTGCTCAAGGCCTTCAGCGACTATGTGGAGAGCGAGGACCTGCCGGAAGAGGCCGCCAAGGAAAAGACCGACACCCTGGTGGACTACGCCAGCAGCCAGGCCAAGCGCGGTGAGCCCATGGCCCTGGATGCCCTCTCCGAGTTGATGGACGACGAGGCGCCACGCGCCTTCTACGACTACATCCGCAACAAGGATTACGGCCTGGCGCCGGAGATCCCGGCGGACAAGCGCACCCTCAACCAATTCCGCCGCTTCACCGGTCGCGCCGAAGGCTTATCGATCAGCTTCGAGGCGCACCTGCTGGGCTCGCGCATCGAATACGACGAAGGCCAGGATGTGCTGATCATTCGCGAGGTGCCGACCCAACTGAAGGACCAGCTCAAGCGGCGCAAGGACTAGGACCGCCTGGCCGCTGGACACCCGGGGTTGCAAACGCGGTCACCGATCGGGCGCCCCCGGCTGGACAGCGGCCAGCCAAAGGGGGCACAAGATGTCCCTTCTTTTCCCTCTCTGCCGAAAAAGTCGAAATCATGAGCCAGTACCCCTTCGAACGCCGCATCGTCATCACCCTGCAATCGAACAACGAACTGACGCTCGACGCCGCCCTCGACCAGGCCGTGTCGCGCATCAAGCAGGGCGAGATCCACGGTGGCGACGAAGGCCTGGCCACTGCCTACAGTTTCCATGTGGACACCGTGGCCGAAGGCCCCTCCGGTCCGGTGGACCTGGGCGAATACCTGGGCCGCCCGGCCACCAAGGCCGAGCAGAGCGTGGTGGACGCCGGCGTGGTGCCGCGCTTCCGCCTCGGCCAGAGCGTGGCCGTGCAGGTCGGCAATGGCGAACCCAAGCCCAGCAGCATCCAGGAAGTGCGCCTCTTTCCCCAGGTGGAAGGTCCCTGCTGGCTGTACCTGGTGGAAGAGCGCGTTCATCGCGACTACCTGCCGGCCAAGAAGCTGCGGGCGATCTGAGCGACGCCACGATGTTGGGCTTCGCTGGCGCTCAGCCCAACCTACCGCCCCGGAGGGTGGACTGAGACAGCTTCATCGTCGAAGCCCAACAGGCAGACCTGAGCCCAACAACCTACTCAACCGAACGCGGCGATCTGGCGATAGAGCGACAGCGCCGGCGCGGCTGTCGTGCCGGTCATCTGGGTGAGGATACTGCCATCCAGCGCGGTGCTCGCGCCGGCGCCCTGCCCGTTCGCCGGCTGCGTCGTCCATTGGGGTGCGCCATCCGCCCCGGTGCTGACGCCAAAGGTCGGTGCCGATAGCTGGGCGGTTTCCTGAGCGGCAGCGGTCGCCATGCCGCCGGGGCTCAGGCTATCGATGAGCTGACTGCTCAACTGATTGGGTTGCCAATCCGGCATGCCGGGATTCAGCGTACCGAGGATGCCGGCGTCTTCCGTGGCGGCGGGTGCCCAGTTCCAGGACGCGGCACCCTGATTCTGCGGGGAGAGCCCGGAGAAGGCCACGTTGGCCGCATCGGTGCCACGTTTCGCGCCCTCGAAATAGGCGAGCTGACGTTCAGCCGAGGTGAAGGTGCCGGAATCGTCGCTGGCGATACGCGCCAGGCTGTTGCTGTCCAGGTTGGCGAAGGGATCCTGCGTGGAGGCATCGGCATAGCGACTGTCGTCATGGTAATAGCTCACCAGCAGGTGATTGGCCGCCTGCTTCGCCAACTGGATACGGTCGGGACTGGCCCCCTCGGGCATCTCGCCGAGCACGGCGGCGTCGGTGCCCTGGCTGCGGATCTGCTGCTGGAGGATCTGCATGAAGCCGTCGAGATCGGCATTGCCGCTCGATTGCCCCGGCAGCAGACCGGCGATCAGCTGGGCCGCGGGCGACAGGTCCACGGCGACGGCGCTGCCACTGGACGCAGCACCAGTCTGGCCACTGTCGGCCGCCGAGGTAGTCGGATTGCCCGTCGCGCCTGGACGGGCAGGTTGGGTGCCTGCCGTTGTCGCCTGCATCTGGCTGTCGATCGCCATCACGTCTGCACCCTCCGGCCGCCCGGGCGGCTCGCCTCAGTCTCCTTTATGCCAGGGCAACCTTAGGCTTTGCTTAGCGGCGGACGGACCCGGCAAGGGCGGCGCGACGACCCTAGGCCCGACGCTCCCAGACCTCGCAGGCATAGGCGGGACGGTCTTCTTCGGCGGCATGCTGCTGCCGCGAGACGAGTTCCCAGTCGGCCTCGTTCCAGGCGGGAAAGAACACGTCCCCGTCCGGCGCCAGGGCGACGCGGGTCAGGTAGAGCCGCTGGGCCAGCGGCAGGGCGTCGGCGAACAGCTGGGCGCCGCCGATCAGCATGATCTCGCTGGCCTCGCGTTCCCGGGCCCAGGCCTCGGCACGCTCCACGGCAGCGGCCAGCGACGTCCGCACCTCGGCACCTTCGGCCACTAGATCAGTCTGACGGGAGACCACCAGATTCAGCCGACCCGGCAGCGGGCGGCCCAGGGAGTCCCAGGTCTTGCGACCCATGACCAGCGGCTTGCCGAGGGTCACGGCCTTGAAATATTTGAGCTCCGCTGGCAGGTGCCAGGGGAGACGATTGTCGATGCCGATGACGCCGTTGTCGGCCACGGCGACGATCAGGCTCAGGGGGAGAGAGGTTTTCATGGAGACAGAGCATAACAGAGGCGTTAACAGCCAGGGCGCCAGGGACTATGCTCGGCGTTTTTGCCGCAAGGGCGCCGACGCGTGACCGCAACCCCCTCTCCCGCCTTCGAGGATCTCTGGCTCACCGAAGCCCTGCGCCTGACCGAAGAAGACAGCGGCCCGCTGGAAGACGCCGAGGCCAATCGCCAGGCACGCGCGGCCGGCGGTCCCTTCGAGGCGCGACTGGTGACGCGCGCCCGTCTGCTCGGTCAGCGCGACGGTCTGCTGGCGGCACGGCGTCGCTGGCGCCAGGGCGCGCTGCTGGCCGCTTGGCTGCTGGGCATCGTGGCGCTGTTCTGCGGCGCGGGTCTCGCCGCCGGGGCGCTGGGCGATGGCAGTCGTCCGGTCAATGTGTTCTGGGCGCTGGGCAGTCTGCTCGGCCTCAACCTCCTCAGCCTGCTGGTCTGGGCCCTTGGCCTGCTGGGGGGTGGCCGGCAGTTGGCCTCGCCGCTGGCACGCCTCTGGCTGTGGCTCTCCGGCCGCCTGGCGCGGGATGCCCGCGCCCTGCACCTGGGTCCGGCGCTGGTCGGGCTGCTCGGTCGCGCCCGCCTGCTGCCCTGGGCGCTGGGCGGTCTGGTCCACGGCCTCTGGCTGCTGATCCTCGGCAGTGCCCTGGCGACCCTGCTGGCGCTGCTTTCCGGACGCAGCTATCTGTTCGTCTGGGAGACCACCCTGCTCGGCAGCGACACCTTCGTGCTGCTGACCCAGGCGCTCGGCGCCCTGCCCCAGCTACTGGGCTTTCCGCTGCCCGACCCGGCCAGCATCGCCGCCAGTGGCGATGCCGCCAGCCCCCTGGCCGCGGCACGCCAGGCCTGGGCCGGCTGGCTGCTCGGCGTGGTGCTGGTCTATGGCCTGCTGCCCCGGCTGCTGCTCACCCTGCTCTGCCTGTGGCGCTGGCGACGCGGTCGCCAGCGGCTGCGGCTGGACGTCGAGCGCCCCGGCTATCTGCACCTGCGCGAACGCCTGTTGCCCACCAGCGAACGCCTCGGGGTGAACGACGCCGCGCCCGCGCAGCTGCCCCAGCAGGATGCCGGCAGCCTCGCCCGCACCGGCGACGAGGCGCTGCTGGTGGGCATCGAACTCACCGACCATACCTGGCCGCCGCCGCTGCCCGAAGGCGTGCGTGACGCCGGCGTGCTCGACGACGGCCAGGGCCGGCGCCATCTGCTCGAACAGCTGACCCGCTATCCGGCCCGCCGCCTGCTGATCGCCTGCGATCCCCGCCGCTCGCCGGATCGCGGTACCCTGACCCTGCTGGCCGAATTGTCGCGCTGCGCCACGGCCACCCGCGTCTGGCTGTTGCCCGCGCCCCTGGGCGGCAAGCTCGATCCGGTGCGCCTGGACGACTGGCGCCAGGCGCTGGATGCCCTGCGCCTGGCACACTGCACCGGCGATCTCGAAGAACTGGCCTGGCTGGAGACGAATCCATGAGCGGCCCCCTGCGCCTGGCGCTGGTCGGTCACACCAATGTCGGCAAGACCTCGCTGCTGCGCACCCTGACCCGCGACGTCGACTTCGGCGAGGTCTCCCATCGCCCCAGCACCACCCGCCATGTCGAGGGCGCGCGGCTGTCGGTGGATGGCGAAGCCCTGCTGGAGCTCTACGACACTCCCGGCCTGGAAGACGCCATCGCCCTGCGCGATTACCTCGAGCAACTGGAGCGCCCCGGCGAACGCCTGGACGCCGCCACCCTGCTCGACCGCTTTCTCGACAGCGTGGAAGCCCGCCAGCGATTCGAGCAGGAGGCCAAGGTGATTCGCCAGCTGCGCGCCTCCGATGCCGGTCTCTATGTGATCGACGCCCGTGAGCCGGTGCTGGCCAAGTACCGCGACGAACTGGCGGTGCTGGCCGGTTGCGGTCGTCCGCTGGTGCCGGTGCTCAATTTCGTCGCCGCCGACGGCCACCGCGCCGACGATTGGCGCGCCACCCTGGCCCGCCTCGGCCTGCACGCCCTGGTGCGCTTCGACAGCGTCGCCCCGCCGGCGGACGGCGAGGCGCGCCTCTACGAAAGCCTGGCAACGCTGCTGGAAAGCGGCCGCCCGGCGCTGCAACGACTGATCGCCGATCACGCCGAGCAGGCCCGCCGCCGCCATCAGCAGGGGGTGCGGCTGATCGCCGAGCTGCTGGTGGACGCCGCCGCCGCGCGGCGCAGCGTGGCGCCTGGCGAAGCCGAGGTGAATACCGCGACGGCCGAGTTGCGCGACGCCCTGCGCACCCGCGAACAGCGCTGCGTGGAAGACCTGCTGCGGCTGTTCGGCTTTCGCCCGGGCGATGCCCACGCCAGCGACCTGCCGCTGCTGGACGGGCGCTGGGGCGACGATCTCTTCAATCCGGAAACCCTGCGCCTGCTGGGCATCCGCCTGGGCGGCGGCGTGGCGGCCGGCGCCGCGGCCGGGGTCGGCCTGGACCTGCTCGCCGGCGGTCTGACCCTGGGCGCCGCCACGGTGCTGGGCGCCCTGGCCGGCGGCCTGGCGCAGACCGGCGGCCACTATGGTCGGCGGCTGTTCGGCAAGCTGCGCGGCGGACGGGAACTGTCCATCGACGATGCCGTGCTGCGGCTGCTGGCCGTCCGGCAGCGACAATTGCTGGCGGCGCTGGAAACCCGCGGCCATGCCGCCCAGGGCGCCATCGAGGTGGCCGCCCCCGACGAGCAGCGCTGGCGCGAGGGCAAGCTGCCCGCCGCCGTGCAGGTGGCCCGGGCCCATCCGGAATGGTCGGCGCTCAATCCGCGCCCGCGCCTGCAGGCCGACGACCGCCAGAGCCGCATCGACGAGATCGCCGCCGCCCTGGATGCGGACGCCTAGCGGCGCTCCAGCTCGGCGAGAAAGACCGCCACCGTGGCCATGCAGGCTTCGCGTTCTTCCACGTGGGGCATGTGGCTGGAATGCTCGAAGATACGCCAGCGGGCATCCGGGATGAGTCTATCGAAGGGCTCCACGCAGGCCGGGGTGGCCTCGTCGTGACGCCCGGAGATCAGCAGGGTCGGCACCTGGATCCGCTCGAGCCGCTCGATCACGCTCCAGTCCCTGAGACTGCCGATCACATGGAATTCGGTGGGGCCGTTCATGGCGTGATAGACGGTGGGATCGGCGTCGATGGCGGCGAAGGTCCGCGCCACCTCGGCCGGCAGGGGCTGCACGCGGCAGACATGACGGGCATAGAAGACCTCACTGGCAGCGCGGTACTCCGGCGAGTCGGTGGTGCCGGCGGCCTCGTGGCGCTCCAGGGTGGCCTGCACCTCGGCCGGCAACTCGGTCCGCAGCCCGGCCGCGGCCTCGCGCCAGAGCGCCATGGACGCCGGCGAATTGGCGATGACCAGCCCCCGCAGTCCTTCAGGCTGGCGCACCCCGTGCTCGGCGGCCAGCATCCCGCCCCAGGATTGGCCGAGCAGCACGTACTGGCGGATACCCAGGTGGCGCAGCAGGTTGTCTAGCTCGTCGAGAAACAGCGCCACCGTCCAGAAGCCGGGGTCTATTCCGCGCAGGTGGGTGGAGCGGCCGTTGCCCAATTGGTCGTAATGCACCACCGGCCAGCCGCGCTCGGCCAGGTCCTTGAAGCTGTCCACATAGTCATGGGTGCAACCGGGACCGCCATGGGCCACCACCAGCGGCAACCGCCCGCTGGCCAGCTCACCGGTGACCCGGTACCAGGTCTGATGGCCGTGGAAATCGGCGTAGCCTTCTTGAACCTGCATGGAAGCCTTCCTCGTCTCGATGGGAACGGGGTCAGGCTAACGGGCGGGTGGGAGGGGGATAACTGGGAAAAGTTGTAGGTTTGGGGCGTTGGGCTGCGTTGCAGTTCTGATCGGCAGCCGGGCTGATTCGCGGCGTTCGATCCCTTCACGCCGGACAGCCCCCTCTCCCGCTTGCGGGGGAGGGAGCTGTACAGCGTAAAGAGTAGCTTTCAAGTACAGGATCGCGTTCCGCGTAGGGTGGATGACGGCGCAGCCTCATCCACCGAAACACCCGAGGGGTCAGTGCGACTTGAGCCCCGCCGCCGTCAGCACCAGGCGCAGCACCCAGGCCACCACGCCCAGCGCCACCAGGCTGCAGGCCCAGATGCCGGCCATCCAGGCCAGCCGCTGCCAGAGCGGCTTGTTGTCCGCGGGATTGGGTTCGCGCGAGCGGCCGGGCATCAGTGGTAGCCCTCCCCCGCGCGTACCTTGCCGCGGAACACGTAGTAGCCCCAGAAGGTGTACATCAGGGTGATGGGGATAATGAACAGGGTGCCGATGAGCAGGAACAGCTGGCTCTGCGGCGGCGACGAGGCCTCCCAGATGGAAACCGCCGGCGGGATGATGTTCGGCCAGAGGCTGATGCCCAGACCGCTGTAGCCGAGGAAGATCAGCGCCAGGGTCAGCAGGAAGGGCGCATGGTGCGAATCCTCGCGCAGGATGGCGCGCAGCAGGGCCAGGGTCACCACGCCGACCAGGATCGGCACCGGCAGGAACCAGACCAGGTTGGGCATGCTGAACCAGCGGGCGGAAATGGCCGCCTGGCTCAGCGGGGTCCAGATGCTCACCACCGCGGTAAAGGCCAGCAGCAGGAACAGCAGCGGCTTGGTCAGGCGGCGCATGGTCGCCTGCAGCGGACCCTCGGTCTTCATGATCAGCCAGGTGCTGCCCAGCAGCGCATAGGCGGCGATCACGCCCAGGCCGCAGAACACCGAGAAGGGTGTCAGCCAGTCCAGCGGACCGCCGACGTACTGGCGATTCTCCACCGGGAAGCCTTCGATGAAGGCGCCCAGGGCCACGCCCTGGCAGAAGCTGGCCAGCAGCGAGCCGAAGATGAAGGACTTGTCCCACAGGGCTTCCTTGCCTTCCTGGACCTTGAAGCGGAATTCGAAGGCCACACCGCGGAAGATCAGGCCGATCAGCATGAAGATCAGCGGCAGGTACAGCGCCGGCAGGATGATCGAGTAGGCCAGCGGGAAGGCGCCATAGAGCCCCGCCCCGCCGAGTACCAGCCAGGTCTCGTTGCCGTCCCAGATGGGCGCCACGGTGTTCATCATGACGTCGCGGTCTTCCTTGCCCTTGACGAAGGGAAAGAGGATGCCGATGCCCAGGTCGAAGCCGTCCATGACCACGTACATCATGAGGCCGAAGATGATGATGATCGCCCAGATCAGCGGGAGGTCGATGCCAGGGATGCCGTTCATGTGCGGTCTCCGGTCAGCTGGTCGGTGGGGTTGTCTTCTTCCAGGCCGCCATCGGCGCCGGACAGCGGACGCTTGGGATGGCGATCGGTGCCCGGACCGCCGGAGGTGGGCAGGTCGCCTTCACCGGTGTGCGGACCCTTGCCGATCATGCGCAGCGCATAGAGGGTGCCGATGCCGAACACGGCGAAATAGACCACCACGAAGGCCACCAGGGTGATGCTGAGCTGGGTGACGCTGTGGTTGGATACCCCGTCCTTGGTGCGCAACAGGCCGTAGACGATCCACGGCTGGCGGCCCACCTCGGTGGTGAACCAGCCGGCCAGCAGGGCGATGAGACCGACCGGCCCCATGCAGGTGACCAGGCGCAGGAAGGCGCGGGTCTCGAACAGCTTGCCGCGCCAGCGCAGCCAGGCGCTCCACAGGCCGGCGGCGATCATCAGCATGCCCAGGGCGACCATGATGCGGAACGACCAGAACACCACATAGGCCGGCGGCCGGTCTTCCTTGGGGAAGTCCTTGAGCGCCGGGATCGGCTCGGTGAGGCTGTGCTTGAGGATCAGGCTGCCCAGTACCGGGATTTCCACCTTGAAGCGGGTTTCCTCGCGCTCCATGTCCGGCCAGCCGAACAGGATCAGCGGGGTCGCTTCGCCCGGGGGGTTCTCCCAGTGGCCTTCCATCGCGGCGATCTTGGCCGGCTGGTGCTCCAGGGTGTTGAGGCCGTGGGCGTCGCCAACGAAGGCCTGTACCGGGGCCACCAGCAGGGCCATCCACATGGCCATGGAAAACATCTTGCGCACCGCCGGGTTGTCGTTGCCGCGCAGCAGGTGCCAGGCCGCCGAGGCGCCGACCAGGAAGGCCACCGACAGGTAGGCGGCGATGGTCATGTGTGCCCAGCGGAAGGGGAAGGACGGGTTGAAGATCACCGCCAGCCAGTCCACCGGGACGATGCGCCCATCGACGATCTCGTAGCCGCTCGGGGTGTGCATCCAGCTGTTGGAGGACAGGATCCAGAAGGTCGACATCAGGGTGCCGATGGCCACCATCACCGTCGAGAAGAAGTGCAGGCCGCGACCCACGCGATTCCAGCCGAACAGCATGACGCCGAGGAAGCCGGCTTCGATGAAGAAGGCGGTCAGCACCTCGTAGGTCAGCAGCGGGCCGGTCACGGCGCCGGCATAGTCGGCGAAGCCGCTCCAGTTGGTGCCGAACTCATAGGCCATCACCAGACCGGACACCACGCCCATGCCAAAGAAGATCGCGAAGATCTTCAGCCAGAAGTGATACAGATCCTTGTAGACGTGGTTGTCGGTCTTCAGCCACAGCCCTTCGAGCACGGCGAGAAAGCTCGCGGTACCGATGGACAGCGCCGGGAAGACGATGTGGAAGGACACGGTGAAGGCGAACTGGATCCGGGCGAGATCCAGGGCTTCGAGGCCGAACATAGCTTTTCCTCTCAGGCACGCCGGCCATCGAGGGTAGCCGGTCGAGTTGACGCTGACCGAGGTTCGAACCTCCGGCGTCGCCTGGGGTTCTAGCGGGACGCTAAAAAGGCGCCACCGCCGCTAGCCCATTGGACCAGGTCGGAAGCTGACGTGGATCAACGTCAGGCTTTAGGATAGACCTCCTCGATACATTTGCTTACGTGGTTGGATGTCGCATCGGGCAGGCTGTCGCACCCCGCAGTGGTATGACGATCAGTCCCCGGGTGGCTTAAGATGCCGCCTCTGTCCCTGCGAGCCCCAGTCATGTCCGGCGATACCCTGCAGCTGCGTCACCACCGTCCCTTCGTCGCCTTCTGGTTCGCCCGCATCTGCACCGCCGGCAGTTTCCAGATGCTCACCGTCGCCATCGGCTGGCACCTCTATTCCCTCACCGGCAACGTGCTCGATCTCGGCCTGGTGGGGCTGGTGGAATTCCTGCCGCGGGTACTGTTCATGCTGCACACCGGGCATGTCGCCGATCGCTACGACCGCCGCCGGGTCGCCGCCCTCTGCCAGACCGGCCAGGGCCTGATCGCCCTGGTGCTGCTGGTGGGCAGCCTCAATCAGGCGGTGACCCGCGAACTGATCTTCATCCTGGCCTTCTGCCTGGGTACCGCGCGCGCCTTCGAACAGCCCACCACCCAGGCGCTGCTGCCCAACATCGTGCCGCCGGCGATCTTTCCCCGCGCCATCGCCGCCGCGGCCTCGGCCATGCAGGGCGCCACCATCATCGCCCCCGCCCTGGGCGGCCTGCTCTATGCCCTGGGCGCCGCCTGGGTCTATGGCCCGGCGCTGGTGCTCTACGGCATCGCCATCCTGCTGGTCTCCAGCCTGCCGGCGCGGCAGACGCCCAGCCAGAAGGAAAAGCCGACCCTGGACAACCTGCTGGCCGGCATCCGCTTCATCAAGAGTCGCCCGGACGTGCTCGGCGCCATCTCCCTGGATCTCTTCGCCGTGCTTCTGGGCGGTGCCACCGCCCTGCTCCCGGTGTTCGCCGCCGACATCCTGCTCACCGGTCCCTGGGGTCTGGGCCTGTTGCGCTCGGCGCCGGCCGTGGGCGCCTTGGGCATGTCCTTTCTGCTCGCCTACGTCAGCCTCAATCGCCACGTGGGGCGCATCATGTTCGGTTCGGTCGCGCTGTTCGGCGTCGCCACCATCGCCTTCGGGCTGTCCACCTCGCTGTGGTTCTCGCTGGCCACCCTGGTGGTGCTGGGCGCCGCCGACATGGTCAGCGTGGTGATCCGCAGTTCCTTCGTCCAGCTGGAGACCCCCGATGCCATGCGCGGCCGGGTCAGTGCGGTCAACGGCCTGTTCATCGGCGCCTCCAACCAGCTCGGCGAGTTCGAGTCGGGGGTTACCGCGCACTTCTTCGGCACGGTGCCGGCGGTGGTGCTGGGCGGCGTCGGCACCCTGGTGATCACCGGGGTCTGGATGAAGCTGTTCCCCGGTCTGGCCAGGCGTGACCGGCTGACGGAGCCGCGCCAGGACAGTTGAATCCAGCCCTGCCGCCAACGGGCCATTCATACCTGGGGGATGACCGCTCGGCCCGAAGTAAACTTATCGCGCAAACCTTTAACGCAAAATGTGATCCATGTCACACACTTTGAAGCGTTGAGGTTTTCATGCGTACCCCCCTTTCCATGGCCGCCCGCCTGGGCCTGGGCTTCGGCCTGATCCTGGTGCTGATGCTGCTGATCACCCTCGTCGGCGTCCAGCGCGTCGGCGTCATCGATGACACCCTGACCGCCGTCAGCCAGGGCGCCAGCGTCAAGCAGCGCTACGCCATCAACTTCCGCGGCAGCGTGCACGACCGCGCCATCGCCATTCGCGATACGGTGCTGATCCACGACGCCGCGCCCCTGGCCAGTCGCCTGGCCGACATCGACCGGCTCAAGGCCTTCTATCGCCAGTCCGCCGAGCCCATGGATCAGCTGTTCGCCAGCCAGGGCGCCACGGCCGAGGAACAGCGCCTGCTGGCGGCCATCAAGGACATCGAAGGCACCGCCCTGCCGCTGACCGAGCGCCTGCTGCAGCTGCGCCAGGCCGGCGATCTGGAAGGCGCCCGGGTGTTCCTGCTGGAGCGCGTCTCGCCGGCCTATGTCGAGTGGCTCAAGCGCATCAATGCGCTCATCGATCACGAAGAAGCCATCGCCAGCGGCCACCTGGGCGAGGTCCGCGGCATCGCCGGCGGCTTCCGCTGGCTGATGCTGGTCACCTGCGCCCTCGCCCTGCTGCTGAGCGTCACCGTCTCCATCCTGATCATTCGCCAGATGGGTGCCACCCTGGGCGGCGAACCCCACGCCGTGGCCGCCGCCATCCGCCGCCTGGCCGAGGGCCGCCTGGACGAGCGCCCCGCCACCCGCCATCCGGACAGCGTCATGGGCACCCTGGGCAGCGCCACCGCGCACCTCGGCGAGACCATCATCCAGGTACGCCATACCGCCAGCTCGGTCGCCGCGGCGGCGGCCCAGCTGCAAGGCACCGCCCAGACCAACCAGCGCCACACCGATGTGCAATCCAACCAGGCCCAGCACATGGCCGCCGCGGTCACCGAGCTGGCCGCCACCATCGGCGAGGTCGCCGGCTACGCGGCCCAGGCCGCCCAGGCCACCGGCAATGCCAGCGCCCAGGTGGACAACGGCAACCGGCTGGTCGCCAGCTCCGGCCAGGCCATCGGCCAGCTGGTGCAGGCCCTGGAACAGGCCAGCGTCACCGTGCAGCAAGTCTCCAGCGACAGCGCCAGCATCGAGAACATCGTCGCCGTCATCAACGGCATCGCCGAGCAGACCAACCTGCTGGCGCTGAACGCCGCCATCGAGGCGGCCCGGGCCGGCGAGCAGGGTCGCGGCTTCGCCGTGGTCGCCGACGAGGTCCGCAACCTGGCCACCCGCACCCAGGAATCGACCCGCGAGATCCGCGCCATGATCGCCACCCTCCAGGAAGGCGCCGGACGCGCCGCGGCGCAGATGGAAGAGAGCCGCGGCCAGGCCCACGAGACCGCCGAACTGACCCAGCGTGCCGTCGCGGCCCTGGCGGCCATCCAGGCGGACGTCGGCTCGGTGAACGCCATGAATGCCCAGATCGCCACCGCCGCGGCCCAGCAGACCGCCGTGGCCGAAGAGGTCAACGAGAACATCAACCGCATCCACGCGGCCACCCTGGAAACCGCCAGCGGTTCGCAGCAGATCGCCGGCGCCAGTCGCCAGCTGGCCGAATTGGCCGAGGACCTGGAGCGCCGCATGAGCCTGTTCCGCACGGCCTCGGCCTGAATATCCGGCAACGCTCGCGGGCTGAACCTAGACGCGCGCGTGACGGTCAGCAGTCAGACACCTTTTCCCGTGCAGGAGTCTGGACATGCAGCTTTCCCTCAACGGCCAGGTCGCCCTGGTCACCGGCGGCAGCTCCGGGATCGGCGCCGCCGTCGCCGAGGCCCTGGCCAAGGCCGGTGCCGCCGTCGCCATCAACTACCATTCCAGCGCCGAACCGGCCGAGGAACTGGCCAAGCGCATCCAGGACGCCGGCGGTCGCGCCATCGCCGTTGGCGGTGACGTCGGCGACGAGGCCGAGGTCCAGGCGCTGTTCGACCGCACCCTGGAAGCCTTCGGCCGGCTGGACATCCTGGTCGCCAACTCCGGCCTGCAAAAGGATGCGGCCGTGGCCGACATGTCGCTCAAGGACTGGAACACGGTGATCAACACCAACCTCACCGGGCAGTTCCTTTGCGCCCGGGCGGCGATCCGCCAGTTCCGCAAGCAGGGCCGCGACGAAAGCATCTCCCGCGCCCTGGGCAAGATCATCCATATGAGCTCGGTCCACGAGGTCATTCCCTGGGCTGGCCACGTCAACTACGCCGCCTCCAAGGGCGGGGTCAATCTGCTGATGCGCAGCCTGGCCCAGGAAGTCGCTGCCGAGGGCATTCGCGTCAACAGCATCGCCCCGGGCGCCATCGCCACCGCCATCAACGAAGAGGTGACCGGTGACGAGGCCAAGGCCCGCGAACTGCTCAAGCTGATCCCCTACAAGCGTGTCGGCCACGTCGACGACGTGGGCAACGTGGCGGTCTTTCTCGCCAGCGACCTGGCCGACTATATCGTCGGCACCACCCTGTTCGTCGACGGCGGCATGTGCCTCTATCCAGGATTCGAAGACAATGGCTGATTCCACCTCCGTGCACGCCCGCCGCAGTATCGGCGCCCACGGTGTCATCGGCGACCTGCGCACCTGCGCCCTGGTCGCCACCGACGGCACCATCGACCACTTCTGCTGGCCGAATCTGGACAGCCCCTCGGTATTCGCCGCCCTGCTCGACTCGGAAAAGGCCGGCTACTTCAGCCTGGCGCCGGTCTGGGAAGACGCCCGCGAGCAGCAGCTCTATCTGCCGGACACCAATATCCTGCAGACCCGCTGGCTATCGGCGGAAGGCGTCGCCGAGATCACCGATCTGATGCCGGTGTGCAGCAGCGAGGACACCCAGCCGCGCATCGTCCGCCGCGTGCAGGTGGTGGCCGGACGCTGCCGCTTCCGCCTGGTCTGCGCCCCGGCCCATGACTATGCCCGCGCCGAGACCCGCGCCCGCCTGGTGGACGGCGGCGCCCTGTTCGAGGCCGCGGGCCAGCCGACCCTGCGCCTGGCGTCGAGCGTCACCCTGCAGGTGGACGGCAACGCCGCCCTGGCCGAATTCGAACTGGAACAGGGCGAACAGCTGGATTTCGTCTTTGGCTGCGAGAAGGACGACAAGGTCGTCGCCGGCCAGAGCGATCTCTGCTTCGAGGACACCCTGACCTACTGGACCTCCTGGGCCGCCAAGAGCCACTACCAGGGGCGCTGGCGCGAGATGGTCACCCGCTCGGCCCTGGCGCTGAAGCTGCTGACCTCCTGCAAGCACGGCTCCATCGCCGCGGCCGCCACCTTCAGCCTGCCCGAAGCCCTGGGCGGTGAACGCAACTGGGACTATCGCGCCTCCTGGATCCGCGACGCCTCCTTTACCGTCTACGCCTTCATGCGCCTGGGCTACACCCAGGAAGCCAAGGATTTCACCCACTGGGTGGGCCAGTGCGTGGAAAACAGCCACAGCGCCCCGGAAAAGCTGCAGATCATGTATCGCCTGGACGGTGGCCTGGACCTGCCCGAGGAAACCCTCGACCACCTGGCCGGCTATGCCGACTCGAGTCCGGTGCGCATCGGCAACGAGGCCTACAAGCAGATCCAGCTGGACATCTATGGCGAGCTGATGGACGCCATCTACCTGTCCAACAAGTATGGCGAAGCCATCTCCCACCAGGGCTGGAAGGAGGTGGTGCGGATGATCGACCACGTCTGCGAGCACTGGAACCAGCCCGACGCCGGGATCTGGGAGATGCGCGGCGATCCCGAGCACTTCCTGCATTCGCGGCTGATGTGCTGGGTGGCCATCGACCGCGCCATGCGGCTGTCGGTCAAGCGCTCGCTGCCGATGCCCTACGAACGCTGGTACGCCGCCCGCGCCGCCATCCAGGAAGACATCTGGGATAACTTCTGGAACGCCGACCTGGGTCATTTCACCTCGACCCGTCACGGCAAGAGCCTGGACGCCGCCCTGCTGCTGATGCCGCTGGTGCGCTTCGTCAGCGCCACCGATCCCATGTGGCTGTCCACCCTGGACGCCATCAAGACCAACCTGGCCTACGACGGCATGATCCGCCGCTACAACCCGGCGGACACGCCAGCGGACAACCTCAAGGGCGAAGAAGGCGCCTTCGTCGCCTGCTCCTTCTGGTACGTCGAATGCCTGGCCCGCGCCGGTCGCGTCGACGAAGCCCACCTGGAGTTCGAAAAGCTGCTGGGCTACGCCAATCCACTGGGTCTCTATGCCGAGGAACTGGACAAGCGCGGCTACCCCCTCGGCAACCTGCCCCAGGCCCTGTCGCACCTGGCGCTGATCAGTACCGCCTTCTTCCTGGATCGCAAGCTGAGCGGCAAGGATCCGCAATGGCAGCCTTAGGGTGGGTCGATACGGCCACAGTGGTCCGCCGATGCGGCCACTCCTGCGGGTACCAGCCCAATAGCTGATCGCGATCCTGCCGGAGCGGATAAAGCCAGAAACCCGCTCGGATAGCACCCTCTCCCCTTGGGAGAGGGTTGGGGTGAGGGCACAGCGTGGTACGAAGCTACTGTGGAAAAGGCTGCGCCGTTTTCCACGCTACGGAGCCAAACGAAGGTAGCCAAACGCCTGCTCGGGCAGCCCCCTCTCCCCTTGGGAGAGGGTTGGGGTGAGGGCACAGCGTGGTACGTAGCTACTGTGGAAAAGGCTGCGCCGTTTTCCACGCTACGGTGCCAAACGAAGGTAGCCAAACGCCTACTTGGGCAGCCCCTCTCCCCTTGGGAGAGGGTTGGGATGAGGGTACAGCGCGGTACGTAGCTACTATGGAAAAGGCTGCGCCGTTTTCCACGCTACGGTGCCAAACGAAGGTAGCCAAACGCCTACTTGGGCAGCCCCTCTCCCCTTGGGAGAGGGTTGGGATGAGGGTACAGCGCGGTACGTAGCTACTATGGAAAAGGCTGCGCCGTTTTCCACGCTACGGTGCCAAACGAAGGTAGCCAAACGCCT
>NZ_AZOA01000017.1:41921-80928 GCF_000510745.1 Pseudomonas sp. MOIL14HWK12:I2
TGGAAAAGGCTGCGCCGTTTTCCACGCTACGGTGCCAAACGAAGGTAGCCAAACGCCTGCTCGGGCAGCCCCCTCTCCCCCCGGGAGAGGGTTGGGGTGAGGGGCCACAGCCGCAAGGTCACCGGTGAGTCATTCAGGGTTTGCATCGTGCAGCCTGCCTAGCTGCAATCGCGGCCATGGGCCGCTCCTACCGGTCAACTTCGAGCACTGATGGCGACGCCGTTGGGAAGCCAGCTCCTCACGCCACCCGACTCTGCCCCAGCACCTCGTTGACGCAATTGGCCATGTCGTCGATATGCCAGGGTTTGGGCATGAAGCGGGTGCGGCCGGCGCCGCGGGGCACGGTGAGGCGATCGCCGGAGGTGAGGATCACCGGGATATGGGGCCAGCGCTGGGAGACCAGCTGGGCGAGGGCCTCGCCGTCGAGGCGCCCCGGCATGCGCACGTCGGTGAAGAGCACGTCGATGCGGGCGCCGTTCTGCTCCAGATAGCTCAGGGCCGCATCGGCGGTCGGCACGGCCACCACCTGCAGGTCCACCAGCGACTCCAGCGCCTCGGTGGCCAGTTCCCGCAGCAACGGCTCGTCCTCTACCAAAAGCAGTAGCGGACGATAGGAGCCGAAGGGAGAAGATGCCTGAGTCATAACCAACAGACTTTGCCAAGGAGTCGCGGTTCTGACCGCTCGGCCTGGTCTCGACCAAAGTCGACCACCGGCATAGGCAAGACCTCTAGACGGCAACTTTCAAGGCTGCGCTGACTCGAAGCGTTCACCTCAGGGGTCGCCTGTGGTATTCTTTTTTAATCGAACGATCAATTAAAAAAGCATTCTTCCCTTTGACAGTGCGCAAGGAGTCCTCATGAGTGCGACGCCCTCATCCGGCACCGTAAAACTGAATCCCCCCGCCTTCTACTGCGCGGCCGCGGTGATTCTGCTGTTTTCCCTGGCCGTCATCGGCCGTCCAGAGCAGGCCGGCGCCTGGTTGCTGCAGGCGCAGACCTGGGCCGCCAATACGGTCGGCTGGTACTACCTGCTGGCCATGTCGCTCTATCTGGTGTTCGTGGTGGTCACCGCGCTGTCCGGCTACGGCAAGATCAAGCTCGGTGCCGACCACGACCAACCCGAATTCAGCTACCTGTCCTGGGCCGGCATGCTGTTCGCCGCCGGCATCAGCATCACCCTGTTCTTCTTCTGCGTCTCCGAACCCCTGACCCACTTCGCCCAGCCGCCGGCCGGCGAAGGGGGCAATCCGGCAGCCGCGCGCCAGGCCATGCAGATCCTCTTCCTGCACTGGGGCCTGCACGGCTGGGGGGTGTTCGCCCTGGTGGCCATGGCCCTGGCCTACTTCGCCTACCGCCACAATCTGCCGCTGGCCCTGCGCTCGGCGCTCTATCCGCTGATCGGCAAGCGCATCAACGGGCCCATCGGCCACGCCGTGGACGCCTTCGGCATCATCGCCACCATCTTCGGCCTGGGCGCCGACCTCGGTTTCGGCGTGCTGCACCTCAATGCCGGGCTGGACTACCTGTTCGGCATCAGCCACAGCCACTGGGTGCAACTGATCCTCATCGTGCTGATGATGGGCGCGGCCATCGCCGTCGCCGTGTCCGGCGTCGACAAGGGCGTGCGCATCATGTCCGACATCAACATGGTGCTGGCCGTCGCCCTGCTGCTGTTCGTGCTGTTCGCCGGGCCGACCCAGCACCTGCTCAATACCCTGATCCAGAACATCGGCGACTACCTCTCGGCCTTGCCGGGCAAGAGCTTCGACCTCTATGCCTATGACGAGCCCTCCGACTGGCTGGGCGGCTGGACGGTGTTCTACTGGGCCTGGTGGATCGCCTGGGCGCCCTTCGTCGGACTGTTCATCGCGCGCATCTCGCGCGGCCGCACCATCCGTGAATTCGTCTTTGGCGTGCTGTTCATCCCGCTGGGCTTCACCCTGGCCTGGCTGTCGATCTTCGGCAACAGCGCCCTGGAACTGGTCCTCGGCCAGGGCATGACCGGCCTGGCGCAGACCGCCCTCACCGATCCGGCCATGGCCTTCTACCAGGTGCTGGAGACCTATCCGGCCAGCCGCGTGGTGATCAGCGTCGCCGTGCTGGTGAGCTTCGTCTTCTTCGTCACCTCGGCCGATTCGGGCACCGTGGTGCTCTCGACCCTGTCGTCCAAGGGCGGCGAGGCCGACGAAGACGGTCCCAAGTGGCTGCGGGTGTTCTGGGGCGCGGCCGTGGCCGTGGTCACCGGCGGCCTGCTGTTCGCCGGCAGCATGGATGCCCTGAAGTCGGCGGTGGTGCTGACCTCGCTGCCCTTCTCGGTGGTGGTTTTGCTGATGATGTGGGGCCTGCACAAGGCGCTGCACCTGGAGTCCCAGCGCCAGCGGGCGCGGCTGCACTCCCTCGCGCCGGTGGCGACCAACGGCAAGGCCCGGCATGGCGGCTGGCGCCAGCGGCTGTCCCAGGCGGTGTACTTCCCCTCGCGGGACGAGGTCTATCGCTTCATGGACAGCACCGTGCGCCCGGCTATGGAAGAGATGGTCGAGGTCTCGCGGGAGAAGGGCCTGGTGGTGGAAACCCAGTTCGATTCCACCAACGCCAATCTGCAGCTGACCATCGGCCACGGCGAAGAGCACCCCTTCATCTACCAGGTGATCATGCAGGGCTATTTCACGCCCTCCTTCGCCCGCGCCGGCATCGGCGGCCTGCACCTGAAGAATCGGCGCTACTACCGCGCCGAGGTGCACCTGACCGAGGGCAGCCAGGACTATGACCTGGTGGGCTACAACCGCGAGCAGATCCTCAACGACATGCTCGACCAGTACGAGCGCCACCTGCAGTTCCTGCATCTGGTGCGCTGACAGGGCGGTTTTTTCAGCGACTGAAAGGCCATTGAAAGCCGCAAAGGTCGTATAATCGCCTCCAGGGCCGGCCCCGAGCCGGCCCCGGGGTCGGTACGCCGCGCCGGCTCCCCGCCGTCCGGAGACCGCTTTGTCCACCCCCTCTGTCCCCTCGCCCTATCCGCCCCTGGTGCAATGGCTGGCCCTGATCCTCTGCTCCGCCCTGGTCGGCGGCGGACTCAGTTGGCTGCAGGTGCCCGCGGCCCTCTTTCTCGGTCCCATGTTGGTGGCCATCGCCTTTGGCGTCGGCGGCGCCACCATCCGCATGCCGCGCCGGCTGTTCCAGACCGGCCAGGGCGTGGTGGGCTGCCTGATCGCCCATGCCATGACTGCCGCGGTGCTGCTCACCGTCGCCGAGCACTGGCCGGTGATGCTGCTGGCCACCGCCCTGACCGTGTTGCTCAGCCTGCTCACCGGTGCCCTGCTGGTGCGCTTCGGTGGCCTGCCGGGCAGCACCGCCGCCTGGGGCACCACGCCTGGCGCGGCAGCGGCCATGGTGGCCATGGCCGAGGAATACGGCGCAGATCCACGCATCGTCGCCACCATGCAATATGTGCGGGTCGTCTGCGTGGTGCTGATCAGTGCGCTGGTCGGCCGGTTACTGGGCGCCGAAGGCAGCGGCACCGGCCATCAGGCCACCGTGTTCAGCCTGGACGGCCATTTCGCCGTCAATCTGGCGCTGACCCTGGCGGTGGCCCTGGCCGGCAGCTGGCTGGGCGGTCGGCTGTTTCCCGCCGGCGCCCTGCTGCTGCCCATCGCCCTGGGTACCCTGCTGCAACTCAATGGCTGGCTGGACATCACCCTGCCCCATCTGCTGCTGGCGGCGGCCTATGGCGCCATGGGCTGCTATGTGGGCCTGAGATTCGATCGGGCCACGGTCGCCTATGTCTGGCGCGCCCTGCCCAAGATGATCTTCGCCTCGCTGCTGCTGATCGCGCTCTGCGCCCTGTCGGCGCTGCTGATGGCGCGGCTGATGCACGTTGACTTTCTCACCGCCTACCTGGCGACCAGTCCAGGCGGCCTGGATTCCATGGCCATCATCGCGGTGGATGCCCACGCCGATGTCGGCCTGGTACTGGCCATGCAGGCCTTGCGGCTGATCGGGGTGGTGCTGACCGGGCCGCTACTGGCCCGGCAGCTGGTCAAGCTGGCCCGCACCTGACCCGAGGTGCAGGCCTGGCACTCAGGCCGAGCGGCGGCGCTCGACCTGGGCGGTGATGTTGTAGCCTTCGGCGGCATGGCCGCGCACCACGACCCGGGCATCCGGGTAGAAACCCTTGAGGCGCTGTTCGAAGAGAAAGTAGATCTCCGCGCCGACCCGGATCTCCGCGGGATCGGTCAGGGTCAGGGAGAAATTGCGCACGGGATCGGCGGCATGCTGCGACTCGTTTTCCTCGATGCGCTGCATGGCGTCTTCGACGATCTGTTCGGCGATCTGCGACATCTGTGACCTCCTGGTCGGGGCAGTGACGGGGCGCCGTCCCGGAGACGGCTGTATCGCTAGTGACCACGGCGATGGCGCAGGGATTCGCGCGCTCTGCAAGATTCCGACGAAACTGTAGACTTGTCTGACTTTTATCCCTGTGCGGTGGCGTGAATCGGTCGACTCGCGGTCTCCTGCACACCGAGGACGAGGAAGCAGCCCCGCCATGGTCGACGCCGACGACACCCCCCTTCCACCGCGCAATCCGGCCACCCAGCGCCGGGCGCTGTGGCTGCTGGTCTGCGCCGTTGCGGTGATCCTGGCACTGGAATCCTGGCAGGTGTGGCGCAACTACCAGAATGCCTTCGCCAGTGCCCGCAGCGACGTCGGCAACATCGCCGTGGCCGCCGCCCAGCACGCCGATGACGCCATCAAGGAAGCCGATTCGCTGCTGGTCAGCATTCGCGATCGCCTGGAGGATCAACCCTTCGAGCAACTGGACCGCCTGCGGGTGCATCGCCTGCTGGCGCGCCAGGCCGCCCTCCTGCCGCAACTGCACGGGTTGTTCGTCTACGATCTCGACGGCGAATGGCGGGTGACCGACAAGAGCAGCGAGCCGCCGCGGGCCAACAATGCCGATCGCGAGTATTTCCAGTTTCACCGGCAGCATCCGGCCGATGTGCTGCACGTCGGCGCGGTGATCGAGAGCCGCAGCACCCACGAGCTGATCATCCCGGTGTCGCGGCGCCTGGAAGACCGCGACGGGCGCTTTGCCGGCGTCCTGCTCGCCACCATCCGCCTGCAGTATTTCGTCGACTACTACGAGCGCTTCAAGCTGGATGCCCGGGGCGCCATCACCCTGGCGCTGGACGACGGCACCCTGATGGTCCGCCGTCCCTATGTGCCCGAGCACGTCGGCACCCCGCTGGCCACTGGCGATCTGTTTCGCCAATACGTGAACCAGGCGCCCAACGGTACCGCCCTGGTGCGCGCCATGCTCGATGGCCAGGAGCGCCTCTATGCCTTCCAGCACCTGGAGGGCTATCCGCTGGTGGCCCTGGCCGGTATCTCCCGGCGCGACATCCTCGCCGGCTGGCGCCAGGACATGCTGAGATCGGTGACGGTGGTCGGCCTGATCATCCTCGGCATGCTGGTCTTCGGCTTTCGGCTACTCCGCGAGATCCGCGCCGGGGAGCGCAGCGCGGCAGCCCTGCGCCAGGCCCACGACGAGCTGCACCTGCTGACCCTCAAGGACAGCCTCACCGGGCTGGGCAATCGCCGCCAGTTCGACAACCTGCTGCCGGTGGAGCTGGCGCGCGCGCAGCGCAATGGCCAGCCGCTCAGCCTGCTGATGATCGACATCGATCACTTCAAGGCCTACAACGACCACTATGGCCATCCGGCGGGGGATCGCTGCCTGCAGGCGGTGGCCGGCGTGGTGGCCTCGGCGGCGCGGCGCCCGGGCGACCTGGCGGCGCGCTATGGCGGCGAGGAGATGGTCCTGCTGCTGCCCAATTGCGACGAGCACGGCGCCCAGCGCGTGGCCGCCACGGTGCAGGAACGCCTGCAGGTGCTGGAAGTGACCCATGCCACCAGTCCCTTCGGCCGCATCACCGTCAGTCTCGGCATCGCCGTGCAGCCGCCCGGGCAGACCCCGCCGCCCCAGCCCGCCGACCTGCTGGCCAGCGCCGATGCCGCGCTCTACCGGGCCAAGCACCTGGGCCGCAATCGCTCCCATCCGCCGCCGGAGGCGGACGTCAGCTAGAGCCCACTGGGTGCCGGCTAGCCCCCTTCAACCGCAGATCATGCCGCCGCGGTGGTGCACCCGGTCCTTGCCGGCGCGCTTGGCCTGATAGAGCTCGCCATCGGCCTGCTTGAGCAGATCCGAGGGCTGATAGCCCGGGGCGAGGCGCGCCACCCCGGCACTGAAGGAAAAACAGCTGCCGGTGCGGGTGTTGCTGCGGATATCGTCCAGCAGCGCCTGCAGCCGCTGCGCCAGCTGGCGCTCGTCCTCGGGCTTGAGCAGCACACCGAACTCCTCGCCGCCCAGGCGCCCGAAGCGTCCATCCGGAAAGTGCTTTATCAGGATACCAGCCATCTCCTTGAGTACCTGGTCCCCCACGTCGTGGCCGAATCTGTCATTGATCCGCTTGAAGTCATCGATGTCGAGCATGACGAAGTACCAGGATGGCGAGCCATCCCGGCAGACCTGCTCCATGTCCAGCATCAGCGCCCTGCGGTTGCTGATCCCGGTGAGGGCATCGGTTTCCGCCTGCAGCCGATAGCGTTCCTTGAGTTCCAGGGTGCTGGCGACGATGCGTACGAAGGTGGCATTGAGCAGCAGTCCCAGTGCCAGGCTGGCCCCCAGCATCACCCAGAACAGCGGCAGGGCCGCTGCGGTGATGTTGTCCAGTTCGCCATAGAACAGCAGCAGCCAGACCGCGCCGGCCGCGATGCCGTAGTCGAGCACATGGGAAAACAGAATGGTCGAGCCGAGGATGATGACGATGGCCATGGGGATCATCCAGGCATAGCCGGCCTCGCCCATGCCCAGGATCTGGAAGCGGAAGGCCAGGGCCTCGAACAGCACGAACACCAGGGCGAACAGGCGCCAGACGGCAAAGCGCCGGGCGGTGGTCATGGCCAGGCAGGAGCCGATCATGCCGGCGAAGGCCAGCCAGCCCCAGGCCGGCACCCCGGCGGTCAGGAAGGGATTGATCAGCACGCTGATCAACCAGCCCAGGATGCCGGTGCTCTGCGCCAGCACATTGGGTAGTTGCAGCATCTGGCGAATGTGAGTCTGGTAAGTCATTGCACAACTCGAACGCCAAATTTAGTGGCCAACTGATATCACCTGATGCTATCCCATTCAGGGCCCGTCGTCGGCGGAGAGCGGACTCAAGAAAGACAATAGACGTCTGATCATCGCTTCGCCTTGGACAAGACCGCATAGGACCACGGCCGCACGCGAACCAGGCAAACGGACGGCGGCGAAATGACGCCACCGGTCAGCTCGCCCTGCAAACCGGCTCGCCCGGCCCGCTAAGCTCTTCGCTCGTGGATCTTCGACTAGGCTTGGCAGTGCCCAGGCCGTCGTTCATGCTTTCGACGACTCATCAGCTCCCACCATCGGTAAAGAACCAACCAGGCGCCATCATGGAAATCGATGCTCTGTTCGATCACCTGCATACCCTTCCCAGCATTCCCAAGGTGGCTCAGGAGCTGATCCAGCAGTTCGACGATCCCGACAGCAGCATCGAAGACGTCGCCCGCAATCTGGCGCTGGATCCGGTACTTTCGGCCAAGGTCCTGCGCCTGGCCAACTCGGTGCGCTTTCGCGGCGTGCGCCCCTCGACCAGCATCGAGGGCGCGGCCATCCGCCTGGGCTTCGACGCCCTGCGCACCCTGGTCCTGGCTTCGGCGGTGACCGCCGCCTTCCGCCACAACCCCAGCTTCGATCCGCGGGATTTCTGGCAGCACAGCTTCGACGTGGCCAGCATCTGCCGCGTCCTCGCCCGCCAGGCCGGTGCCGATGCCGAGACCGCCTTCACCTGCGGCATGCTGCACAGCATCGGCGAGTTGCTGATCAGGACGGCGGCGCCCGATATCGCCGTGCGCATCGACGCCGAGCAGCGCGCCCCGGTGCCCGCCGACCAGGCCATCGGCTTCGGCTATCCGGAGGTGGGCGCCGAACTGGCCCGTCGCTGGCAGCTGCCGGTGGTGATCCAGCATGCCATCGCCTACCAGTTGCACCCCCAGGATGCGCCGGAGGATTCCACCCAGGCGCGCATGGTCGCCCAGGCCCGACTGGTTTCCTTTGTCCTGCGTCGTCATGGCGGCATCAACGACCAGGCCAAGGCGGCCCTGGCCAATCCCCTGCTGGAAGGCGTGGATCTGGAGCTGCTGCTGGGCGAGCTGCCCGAGGTCATAGAGGCAGACAAGGCCTTCGGTACCCTGATCAACTGACCGGCCGTCCCTTGCCGGGCCAGCGCCACCGCCTGGATCACAAATCTGCCAGCCGGTCATGGCAAAAGTCGAACGGGTACCGCAAGAATCGGTCGAAGCGTTATAGCTGACAGGAGTGATTGCGATGGCCGAGCCGCTGAAGTTCACGGATGCGAACACCATTATCAAGGGCGCTTTTCAACCGATGCTGTGCGCCATGACCGCCCAGGATCCGGCGACCTTCAACGTCGAGGTCTATGCGCCCAACGGCACGGCGCTCCTGCAACGCCGCATCGCCCGGGTCGATCTGCTGGACAACTCCCTGCTGGAAGCCTTCATCTGCGACAGTCGCGCCCGTATCGAGCGGGCAACCCATGAGCGACTCGACTGGCAGGTACGCTACACCCGCGCCTCCTGAAACCGCTTCCTGCGGTCAGATGCCAACCAGCCCAAAGGCGCCCCGAGAGGCGCCTTTTGCTTGACCCTCAATCGTTGAGTACGCGCTTCTGCTGACTGCCCTGGGCCTTGGTGGCCGGGGTCTTGTCGACCTTCCTCTGGGTCGAGGGCGTGGCGCTGGAGGTGTCGTCCGCGCTGTCCCTGTTGCTGGTGTTGGAGCTGCCCGGCGCGCCGATGCCGTTGCCGGTCACCCCGGCGTCGTTGTTGTTGCTGGCGGCCAGGCTGGGACCGGCCACCAGGGCCAGGGCAGCGCTCAGGGCAAGGATCAGCGGGGTCTTGCGCATCTTGGTGTCCTCCGGCCGCGAAAGGAAGGGTGTCGCGGGCTGCACCCTGCTGGTTAGGCCAAAGGCCGGGCCAAGCGTTCCCACCTTCCTATAGACTAATGGCCATCCCCGCCGTACCTCGACAGGTGCGGCCGCCGCGTTCAGGAGTTGCCGTGAAGCACCGTTACCTCATCGTCGATCGCACCGCGCTCGATACCCCCGCGCTGTTCGACTATCTGGCCGAGGCGCCGCAGCACCGCGTCATCGTTTCCGGCGGCACGGCCGAGCAACTGTTCGCGACGGAGCTCTGGCCGCGCCTGCGCGAACGCCTGGCACCCCACGCCGAGCGCTTCTTCTTCGCCGATTCCAGCGGTCCGCTGCTGCAGGCCGAACTGGAAGGCCGCAAGCCCGGTCTGCTGGATCGCGAACTGACCCTGGCCTTCAAGCAGGCGGTGACCGCCGATGCCGAGGACGACCGCGTGCTGACCCGCATTCGCCGCGAATTGCTCGACACCGATGACGACTACCAGGCCAATCGCCGTATCTTTCTCAACAGCCTGCTCGGCCAGATGCGCCGCGCCCTGCCGGCGGGTGCCGTGACCGCCGGCAACTGGCAGGACGCCGTCCGCCAGGCCATCGCCGCCGCCCAGCAAGGCCTGGCCAAGGGCTTCGCCCCCGGGCTGGCCGATGCCCCCTTCAAGGTCTTTCTCAAGGCCTATCCGCTGGCGGCGCGCTATGTCGCCCAGCTCGCCGTACTGCTGATCACCGCCGGGCGCCAGGACAACGACGTTCTCATCGATCGCTTCGTCGCCCAGGATCCGGCGCTGGTCGCCACCCTGTTCGACGGCCTGCTGACCGAAGACGATGACCAGCGCCAGGCCTACACCGCCCTCAAGCGCACCCTGGATGCCCTGGGGACCGGTGGCCAGGCGCTGCACTGAGGGTCTAGAGGCGCTCCAGCAGCGCCGGCAGGATCACCCCGGCCGCGCCCAGCAGTTGCCAGTCGTCGCTGAATTCCGCCGCCGGCTGCGGATCGATGCGGACCACCGTGGCGCCCTGCTGGCGCGCCACCCCTGGCAGACTGGCCGCCGGCTGCACCAGGCCGGAGGTGCCGACCACCAGGCAGAGGTCGCAGCGCTCGGCCAGGGCCCAGGCGCTGGCCAGGGCCTCTGCCGGTAGCGACTCGCCGAACCAGACCACGCCCGGCCGGGCCAGGCCGCCGCAGGCGGGACAGCGCGGCGGCGCCACGAGCTGCTCCGCCGCCTCCGGCAACGCTGGCGCCGTCAGCGAGCGCGCGCACTCGAAGCAGCGCGGCGCGTGCAGGCTGCCGTGCAGGTGGATCACCGCGCGACTGCCCGCGCGCTCGTGCAGGTCGTCGACATTCTGGGTAACCAGGTGGAAGCGGCCGTGCCTGTCGCCCCACTGCGCCAGGGCGCGGTGGGCCGGGTTGGGCTGGGCGGCCAGCACCTGGGCGCGGCGTCCCTCGTACCAGCTCCAGACCCGCACCGGATCCTCGATAAAGGCCTCGGCGGTGGCCAGTTGCGCCGGGTCGAAGCGCGCCCAGAGACCGGTCAGGGCTTCGCGAAAGGTGGCGATGCCGCTTTCCGCCGACACGCCGGCACCGGTCAGGACCAGCACCTCGTCGGCCTGGCGCAGGCGGTCGAGCAACACCGCCGGCAAGGCGGCGAGACCGCTTCGACAATCGATGGGATCGGGCATGGATGCGTTCACTCCTGACATCTGCGGCAAAACAACAGGGTCTTGCGGACCGCGAAAAAGGCCAGAAGTGTGACGCTACTCGACGGATGGTGAGTCCACTCATCGTTTTCCGGGGAACTGAGGTTCACCCTTTTCGCCACAGGCCGATAATCCGGGAGTCCGCGTCCGATGTCGCTCCGACCCTAACGGTATGTGAATGAAGAAGTCCGTCGTTTCCAAGTATCCGCGCCTGCTCGTCGCCGGCGCTCTGGCCCTCGTCACCGTCCTCGGCCTGGCCAGCTGGCTGTGGCTCAAGCCCGCCACGCCGGCCCCGACCGCCACCGCCATGCTCGCCAGCGTGCAGCAGGCGCCCGAACACTGGACCGGGCAGCCACGTGACCTCTCCGTGCTGCTGGCCGATCTGCGCGCCCAGGCCATCAGCGGCGCCGTGATCGGGGATCACACCCTCTACATAGACACCACCCGCGGCGAACACTATGCCGTGGCCGACAACGGCGGCCGCATCGCCGATCGCCTGCTGGCCGACTACGCCACCCAGGCCGAGCCGCTGTTCCCGGTCGCCACCTGGAGCGAATCCGGGCAGCGCCATCCCTGGCTGGACGCCCTGCTGATCAACCTGCCGGGCTATCTGCTCCTGCTGCTGCTCGCCGTGCCCCTGGCGCTGCGTTTCGCCAGCCCCTTCAAGCTGCACCGCAAGGGCACCGGCATCTCCTTCAAGGACGTGGTCGGCGCCGCCGAAGCCAAGCGGGCGCTGGAAGACGTCACCACCTGCCTGCGTAATCCCAAGGCCTTCGCTGCCCTGGGTGCCCGTCCGCCCAAGGGTGTGCTGCTGACCGGCGAACCCGGCACCGGCAAGACCCAGCTGGCCAAGGCCCTGGCCACCGAGTGCAACGCCCACTTCATCCAGGTGACCGGCAGCGACTTCTCCTCGATGTTCTTCGGGGTCGGCATCCAGAAGGTCAAGTCGCTGTTCCGCACCGCGCGCAAGAAGGCGCCCTGCATCATCTTCATCGACGAGATCGACGGCATCGGCCGCCGCGCCGAGCAGTCGCGCTCCAGCGATGCCGAGGCCAACCGCATCATCAACCAGTTCCTCACCGAGCTGGACGGCTTCGACGGCACCAGCGGCGTGCTGGTGCTGGGTGCCACCAACTTCGCCGATTCGCTGGATCCGGCGCTGCGCCGCGAAGGTCGCTTCGACCGCACCATCGCCGTGCCGCTGCCGAGCCTGGAAGACCGCCGCGCGCTGTTCGAACTCTATGCCGGCAAGCTGCCCTGCCAGGGCGAACTGGATTTGGCCGCCCTCTCCCGCGGCACCGTGGGCCTGACCCCGGCGGCCATCGCCTACATCAGCAACCACGCCGCCCTGCTGGCCGCTCGCGAGAACGCCAGCGCCGTGACCATGGCCCACTTCGTCGAGGCCATCGAGACCTGCCGCATCGGCGAGCAACCCGTCGGCGTCACCCCGCTGGGTTCGGCCGAGCGCACCCGCATCGCCGTGCACGAAGCCGGTCATGCCCTGGTCGCCGCGGTGCTCAATGTCGGTCGGGTGGAAAAGGTCACCCTGCTGCCCCGCGGCCAGGCCCTGGGCGTGACCCTGATCACCCCCACCGAAGACAAGCGCCTGCACCTGAAGTCGGAACTCGAAGGCCGCATCCAGATGCTGCTGGCCGGTCGTTGCGCCGAGCAGCTGTATTTCAACGAGGTCTCCTCGGGCGCCGCCCAGGATCTGCAGGAAGCCTCCAAGCTGGCGCTGTCCATGGTCGCCTCGCTGGGCATGGGTCCGAGCGGCTCGCTGCTCAGCCTGCAGGCCCTGCGCGATGCCGGTATCGAATTCGACGCCGCGCCCAGCATCGCCGCCGCCGATCAGCTGCTGCACAGCCTGGATCATCGCTGCCTGGCGCTGATCACCGAGCTCAAGCCGGCGCTGGACGACATCACCGACCAGCTGCTGCGCGACGAGACCATCCCCGGCAGCGCCGTGGCCGAAGCCATCGCCCGCGCCAGCGGCCTGGAAGCCTGCGGCGCCCTCAATCGCGCCCTGGCCTTCGTGCCGGAGCGTTCGACCGACCCGCGCGCGGGTGACGGCGAACGCAGCATCGCGGCCGCCTTCAAGGGCGAGTGATACCCGCGACGCCTTGCAACGAAAAAGCCCCGGTCCGCCGGGGCTTTTTCATGTCAGCGCCTGGGCAGGCCTCAGAGGATGTTGGCGTAATCCGCCTCGATCCGATCCAGACTCAGGTGGTTGAGGAAGTTGGAGAAGCACATCCAGGCCGCCAGGGCGTTGAGGTCCTGGAATTGCGCCGGCAGGTACTTGGGCGGTACCACCACGCCCTCGTCCACCAGCTGGCGCAGGATGCGCATGTCTTCCAGGGTGGTCTTGCCGCAGAACAGCAGCGGGATCTGCTCCAGCTTGCCCTTGCGCACCGCCAGCTGGATGTAGTTGTAGATCAGGATGAAGCCCTTCAGATAGGACAGGTCCTTGGTGAAGGGCAGCCCCGTCGGCGTCGAGCCGCGAAACACCCGACTGGCGTTCTGGTAGCCCGATTCCAGGTCGTAGCCCTGCTCCTGGAAGAAGCGGAAGACCTCGAGGAAATCGGCGCCGTCCTCGGCCAGGTGGATGGCGCGGGTGCGATTGGTCAGCTTGCGCAGCCGGGTCGGATAGGAAGCGAAGGCGATCACCTCCATGAGGATCGCCAGGCCTTCCTGGGTCACGGTGGACGACGGCGGGCCCTTGGCCAGAAAGGTGCAGATCGGCTGGTTCTGGCCATTGAGGGTGGTGCCGACGTGCACCAGGCCTTCATGGACCTCCAGAGCGCGGACGTCGCGCTCGTTGAACAGAGCGTCGGCGCGCACCTTGATGTAGTCGGCGCCGGCCGCGGCATCGGCGACGATGCCGTCGGACTCGAACACCCGGATGGTGCCTTCCGTCTCGCCGAACACCCGGTTGAGGCGCGCCTGCAGGATGGGCACGGCGTCCTTGGCGGTCAGGGTCTTGGGTTCGTCTTCCAGGGCGCCGCGATGGGCGATGTTGTCGAGGTAGCTGGACATCATCATGCCCAGGTCGGCCAGGGTCGGATCGCCGGCGTGGAAGGCGTCCGAGGCCGCGCCATAGAGTTCCTGGGAGATCAGGCCGAAGTCCGGGGTGCCGCGCGCCTGCAGCATGCGGATCACCATGCGGTATTCGCGGCACATGCGCCTCATGATCTGGCCGACCGGATTGAACTGGCCGAGCTGGCGGGTGACCTCGCGCTCGATGCTCTGGAATTCGCCCTTGAGCGCATCGCCGTCGAAGCCTAGCGGGCGCCCCTCGTAGAAGGCGCGATCCACCGCCGGCAGGCGCTTGCCCTTGCCCTCCAGGAAGCCCTGGCGCACCCCGTCGTCCCACTTCACCGCATCGAGGATGCGGATCGGCGCCTGGGCCGCGACGATGCGGTCGGACAGCTGGCGAATGGTCTGGTGATAGGGATCGAGAAAGGGCTGGCGGGCATTCATGACGGCAACCGGGCGACGGGCAAGGCTTCAAGGATGGCCGCTGCCGCGTCTTTTGCCTAGGTTGCGCGACATCCGACCTGCCGAGTCGCCCTATTTGGCGAACAGCTGGCTCATGTCCTTGAAGGCCTTGAACTCCAGGGCATTGCCGCAGGGGTCGAAGAGAAACATGGTGGCCTGCTCGCCGACCTGGCCCTGGAAGCGGATATAGGGCTCGATGACGAACTGCGTCTCACGTGCCCGCAGACGGTCGGCCAGGGCTTCCCATTCGTCCCAGCCCAGCACGATGCCGAAGTGCGGCACCGGCACGTTGTGACCGTCCACGGCGTTGGTATGGGCCTCTTCCTGGGACGCGGTCTTGGGGTGCTCATGGATCACCAGCTGGTGGCCATAGAAGTCGAAGTCGACCCAGTGGTCGCTGGAGCGACCCTCGGCGAGGCCGAAGACGTCGCCGTAGAAATGCCGGGCGGCGGCCAGGTCATAGACGGGAATGGCGAGGTGAAAGGGCGACAGGGCCATGGGGGGAAATCCTGTTGAGGGGGATGCAGCCATTCTCACCCCAGGTTTTCCTGTGCATGAAGCGCATTTTCCTGCCTCCGAGCGACAAAAATTTTGTTGCTCGACAGCCATCTCGCTACAGTGACCACCCCGGACTGCAGGCCACCCCCATGCTTCGCGAATTCAAGACCCTGCTCGCCGTGGCCCGCCATGGCAGCTTTGCCGCGGCCGGGCTGCACGTGGGCCTGACGCCCTCGGCGGTGAGCGCCCAGATCCGCAACCTGGAGCAGCACCTGGGCGTGCAGCTGTTCGACCGCAATGGCCGCAGCGCCCTGCTCAATGCCGCCGGGCGTCGCGCCCTGCCGCTGGCCGAGGAGATGCTCGCCACCTATGCGCGCATGGCCGGCGCCGGCGAGGAGATCCAGGGCGAGTTGCGCATCGGCGCCATCGCCAGCGTCCAGACCGGCCTGCTGCCCGGCACCTTGGTGCGCCTGCGCCAGCAGGCGCCGCGCCTGGAGCCGCGGCTGGTGCCCGGCGTCTCGCTGGCGCTGCTCAGCCAGGTGGATGCCGGCGAACTGGATCTGGCCATCCTCATCCGCCCGCCCTTCGAACTGCCCAAGGAACTGCACGCCACCACCCTGCTGCAGGAACCCTTCGTGCTCATCGCCCCGCCGGACCTGCCCGGCGACGATCCGCGCCTGCTGCTGGAGACCCAGCCCTTCATCCGCTACGACCGCCACTCCTTTGGCGGGCGGCGGGTCAGCGCCTTTCTGCGTGAGCAGCGCCTGGCAGTGCGCCAGGTGCTCGAACTCGACGAACTCGATGCCATCGTCAAGATGGTCGAGCACGGCCTGGGCGTGGCCCTGGTGCCCTGCGCCGGCCTCTGGCTGGAGCATCCGCGGGTGCGGCGACTGTCCCTGGGCGCCCTTACCTTCCACCGTGAATTGCAGGTCATCGCCCGCCACGCGGGGCGTGACCTGCCAGCCGTGGCACTGTTTCGCCGTTGCCTGACCGAAGCCGTGTCAGAACAGCTGCACCAGCAGCCAGTACAGTGAAGCGGACAGCGCCATGGCCACCGGCAGGGTGAGCACCCAGGCCAGCAGCAGATTGCGCACCGTCGCCCACTGCAGTCCGGAACCGTTGGCGGCCATGGTCCCGGCCACCCCGGACGAGAGCACATGGGTGGTGGAAACCGGCAGGCCGAAGGCGTCCGCCGCGCCGATGGTGCCCATGGCCACCAGCTCCGCCGAGGCGCCCTGGGCATAGGTCAGGTGGGTCTTGCCGATACGCTCGCCGACCGTGATGACGATGCGCCGCCAACCGACCAGGGTGCCCAGGCCCAGGGCGATGGCCACCGCCACCTTGACCCACAGCGGGATGAAACGGGTGGCCTGGTCGATCTGCCGCTTGAATTCCCTGAGGTCCTCCTGCGTCTTTGGCGCCAGGCCCGGCAGGTGCTCCTTTTCCAGCAGGCGGATGGATTCCGAAGCCAGGTACATGGCGTTGCGCACGTTGGGCATGCTTTGCGCCGGGACGTTGTTGAGGGCACCGTACTGGCGCACCTCGCGGGCGATGTCATCGGTGATGGCCGCGAGCGCAGGCAGCACCTCGGGATTGCTCTGCCGCTTGCGCACGAACTCCAGCAGCACCCCATGGGGATCGGCCGGCGCGGCCTGGGGCGCCGCCTGGCGCAGCCCGCTGGCGGTGACCTCGGCCACGGCGGCGAAGGCCGGCGTCGCGGTGGCGGGTACCGCTCGATTGAGCGCATAGGCGGTCGGCAGGGCACCGACCAGGATCAGCATGATCAGCCCCATGCCCTTCTGGCCATCGTTGGAGCCGTGGGCGAAGGACACCCCAGTGCAGGTCAGGATCAGCAGGCCGCGGATCCACGGCGGCGGCGGCTCGGCGCTTTTCGGCTCCTGGTAGAGCGTCTGGTCGCGCACGATCCGCTTGAGCAGCACCAGCAGCAGCGCCGCGCAGACGAAGCCGATCAGTGGCGAGAACAGCAGCGCATAGCCGACCTTGGCCACCTGGCCCCAGTCCACCCCGCTGCTGCCGTCCAGGCCGCCCAGCCAGGCGTGCATCAGGCCGACACCGATGATGGAGCCGATCAGGGTATGGGACGAGGACGCCGGCAAGCCCAGCCACCAGGTGCCGAGATTCCAGATGATGGCGGCGATGAGCAGGGCGAAGATCATGGCGAAGCCCTTGCCCGCGCCCATCTCCACCACCAGGTCCACCGGCAACAGGGCGATGACGCTGAAGGCCACCGCGCCACTGGAGAACAGTACCCCGAGGAAGTTGCAGAAGCCGGACCAGAGCACCGCCGCATTGGGCGGCAGCGAGTGGGTGTAGATGACCGTGGCCACGGCGTTGGCGGTGTCGTGGAAGCCGTTGACGAATTCGAAGCCGAGGGCGATCACCAGCGCCAGCGCCAGCCCGGCGAAGGGCAACCAGGTGGTGGGCGGGGACTGGGTATCGCTGACGTCGTTGTGGATACCGCCGAGGGTCACCGCCAGACCGGTCAGCAGCAGCACGATGAACAGCACGATCCGCAGCGGACCGGGTTTGCGTGAACTGTGCAGGGGATGGGACAGCGGCGACAGGGAAGCGGCTGGACTGGACGAAGGCATTGGGGCGAACTCCGACACGGGATCCACCCACCCTGCGCCGCCTGCATGACGTTTTTACGTCAGCCAGGTGGCCAGACGACGGATGACCGCCGCGGGCTTTTTTTTCAACAGAGACCCGGCCTGCTAGGCTGGGGGCTTTGCCCGAGGATCGCGTCGATGCCCCCGCGCTGGCTGCTCTGCCCTGCCCTGCTGCTGTCCCTTGTCTCTGGCGCCCTGGCCGCCGCGGAGCCTTCACCGCGCAGCTGCGCCCAGGAAATCGGGCGACAGCCGGCCCAGGCCTTGGCCACCCGCTGCCGGGCGCTCTCCCCCGCCACCCATCCGCCGTGCAATGCCGCCAACAGCTGCGCCCTGATGCAGGACGAGATCGCCCGCAGCTGCGCCCTGTTCGGCGATGGCGAAGCGGCCAGGGAGCCGGGTTGCGGTCCGCTGCCCAGCAGCGCCGAGGCGGCGGCGGCCGTGGTCCAGCGCTACTACCGGGCACTGGATGCCCGGGACTACGGCACCGCCTGGCAGCAGTGGGGCCTGGACGGCCAGCCCGGCAACAGCTACGAGAAATTCCGCCAGGGCTATGCCAGGACCCGCAGCGTGCAGGTGACCCTCGGCCAACCGGGCCCGGTCGAGGGGGCGGCCGGTTCGAGCCATGTCAGCATCCCGGTGACGGTCAGGGCGCGCCTGGTCGACGGCACCCGCCAGACCTTCAGCGGCCACTATCAACTACGCCGGGTCAACGACGTCGACGGCGCCTCGGCCGAGCAGCGTCGCTGGCATCTGGAAGGTGCGCAGCTGAAGGCCGAGCGCTAGTCCGGTCCGATCTGCCGCAGCTGAGAGAGGCGACTGCGCGTCCGTGACATGTCGGCGATATCGCTGTCGGCCAGGGTTTCGTCGAGGGGCGCGGCGCTGACCAGGAACAGCGCCAGGCGACGGTCGTAGAGCACATCCACCAGATTGATGAACCGCTGCCGGGCGGCGGGACTGGCGTCGCGCAGCGGCGGCACGGCGTCCAGCAGCCAGCGCTGCCAGCTTTCGCTCAGGGTCAGGTAGTCGAGGACCGCGGTGGGGCCTTCGCAAAGATCGGCGAAGCTGAAGTGCAGCAGGCCATCCGCGGCGCTGACGGCGGGCAGGCTGCGATGCCCCACAGGCACCTCGATCCTGGACTGCGCCAGCGGCGGCAGCCCCAGCGCCTGGCGCTGCGCCGGGGTGCCCGGCCAGAGATAGGCGCCGACGCCGAAGGGATCGGGCTCGGCGGGACTGGCGCCGCGATAGTCCTGGGGACCGGCCACCGAGAGGATGTCCATGCGCGTCTCGATCAGCCGGATCGCCGGCAGGAAGCGCTCGTGGTAGAGGGGATTGGGCAGCAACCCCTCGGGCGGATAGTTGGAGGTGGTGATCAGCACCACGCCGCGGCTGAACAAGGCCTTGAACAGCCGGGTGATGAGCATGGCGTCGCCGATGTCATGCACATGGAACTCATCGAAGCAGAGCAGTCGGCAACCGTCGAGCAGTTCGTCCAGGCTGGCGGCCAGGGCATCACCGCCGGGCGGCTGGCGAAACATCCGCTCGTGCAGTTCGCGAAAGAAGGCATGGAAGTGCACCCGGCGCTTCTCGGCGAATGGCAGGGCGGCGAAGAAGCCGTCCAGCAGAAAGCTCTTGCCACGGCCTACCGGCCCCCAGAGATAGAGACTGCGTGGCGCCTGGCGGCGGAACAGCCGCGGACGCAGCAGCTCGTCGGCGAGCTGGGCGAAACGGTCGATGGCGGCCTGTTGCGCGGCATCCAGGGTGTAGCCACGGGCTTGGGCGAGCTGAGCGAAGTGTGCCAGCACCTGCTGGGCGGGCGAAGGAGACGTCATGCAGGCGGCCAGCCGAGAAAGATAGGGCGCTAATGAAGCTACAGCCGTCGCTGCCGGTCAAGACCGGCAGCGACGGTGCACTCAGGCCGCGGCGATGAACAGGCAGAGGCAGCAGAACATGCCGCCGGCCCAGACCAGCGAGCGGCGGGTGGCATGGTCACGGATATACAGCCAGGTGTAGGCGATACGGCTGAGCAGGAAGAGGAAAGCCCAGAAGTTGATGGTGCCCTGCTCGGCGCCACCGGTGACGTGGGCGACGATCACCGCGGCGGCGAACAGCGGATTGATCTCGAAGGCGTTCTGCTGGGCGGCGTTGGCCCGGGCCCGGGCCCCTTCCAGCTTGCCGAGAAAGCTGCGCGGATCCCGGTTGTCATCAGGCGTGAAGCCGCTGCCCTTGAACTTGGCGTAGTAGGCCGCGCCATAGGGCACGAGGTAGACGAGGAAGATGCACCAGTAGGCGAAGGTCATGTCGGCGTCCCTGGAAGTGTGAGGGTTCGCCTATCTGACCCGCCCGACCGGGAAAAATCCACTCCGCTTCAGGCAGGCGTGCGGCTGTGGGTCCAGCGCGCCATGAGTGCGGTGGCCACCGCGCAGAGTGCCAATACCGCGCACATGGGCACCACGGTGCCATTGTGCAGCGCGCCCACGCTGCTGGAGGCCAGCGCCGCGAGGATGAATTGCAGACTGCCCATCAGCGCCGAGGCACTGCCGGCATTGGCGCCCTGCCCGGCCAGGGCGCAGGCCGAGGCGTTGGGCACGATGCCGCCGAGCAGGGCGATGGCGCAGAACAGCGGGATCATCAGCACCGGCAGCGCCTTGGGCTGGAAGGCGCCCACCAGCAGCAGGACCAGTCCCGCCGCGGCATAGGCGACCACCGCGCGGCGCAGCCAGAAGGCCGGTCCCTGGCGGACCACCAGGCGGGCATTGAGCTGCCCGAGCAGGATGAAGCCGGCGGCGTTGAGGCCGAATACCCAGCCGTAGTGCTCGGGCGCGACGCCATAGAGCTCGATCAGCACGAAGGGCGAACCGGAGATGTAGGCGAACATCCCGGCCATGGCGATGCCGCCGGTCAGGGTGTGGCCGATGAAGCTGCGATCGCGCAGCAGCCGCAGGTAGTTGCGCAGGGCACCTCGCAGCGGCGGCCGCGGATGGTGCGCCGGCAGGGATTCGGGCAGCCACAGCGCCACCGCGGTGCCGCAGGCGGCGGCGAACAGCGCCAGGCTGACGAAGATCGCCTGCCAGCCAAAGGTGCTGAGCAGCAGACTGCCGGCGAAGGGCGCGATGATGGGCGCGATGCCGGTCACCAGCATGATCTGCGAAAAGGCCCGCGCCGCGGCCATCGGCTCGCAGAGATCCCGTACCACGGCCCGCGCGATCACCATGCCGGCGCAGCCGCCCAGGGCCTGGACGAAACGCGCGGCGATCAGCCAGGGCAGGCTGGGCGCCAGGGCGCAGCCCAGCGACGCCAGGCAGAACAGGCCGATGCCGATCAGCAGCGGCAGGCGGCGGCCGAAGCGGTCCGCCAGGGGGCCATAGAACAGCTGGCCGCTGGCGAGACCGGCGAAATACACCGCCAGACTCAGCTGCACGTGTTCGATATCGGTGGCGAACGACCGGGCCAGCGACGGGAAGCTGGGCAGGTACATGTCGATGGCGAAGGGGGCGAAGGCCGAGAGGGCCCCGAGAATCAACAATAAGCGAAAGGTCATGAAGCCTGATCCGATGGAAGCGGAAGTGTCACGCAGTTACATACAATCATGTTTGTAAAAGCGGCGAGGCGCGCTAGACTGCGTGGCAGACCCACTGCCAGTCAGATCGCCCATGCGTCGTACGAAAGAAGAAGCCGAACAGACCCGCCAAGCCATTCTCGATGCGGCGGAAGCCCTGTTCCTGACCAATGGCGTGGCGCGTACCAGCTTGGAAATGATCGCCCGCGAATGCGGCGTCACCCGGGGTGCAGTGTACTGGCATTTCCAGAACAAGGCCCACCTGTTCCACGAAATGCTTAGCCAGATAAGGATCCCGGCCGACGAACTGACCGAGCGCCTGCGCGTCGACGGCGAGGAAGACAGCCTGCAACGGCTGTTCAAGCTGTGCATCGAAGGCATGACGAAATTCACCCAGCCGGGCCGGGAGCAGCGGGTGATGACCATCATGCTGCACCGCTGCGAATTCACCGAGGAGCTGCGCGAGGCCGAGGAGCGCGATCTGCAGTTCCTGCGGCAGTTCATCCGCATCACCGACGCCCTCTTCACCGCCCAGGCGCATCGCCTGCAGCCGGGCGTGACGCCGCAGTTGGCCAGCCGGATGCTGCACAGCCTGTTTCTCGGCACCCTCTCGGACCTGCTGCGCGACGAACAGACCTTCGCCCCGCTGCTGGCCGCCGATCAGGTGTTCACCACCTTCTTCCGCGCCATCGTGCGCGACTGGGTTCAGTCGCCGACGGTATAGCCCGCCTGCTCGATGGCCGCGCGAAAGGGCGCAGCCACCTCGGCGCTGTCGATGCGCACCTCGCCCGCCTGCAGATCCACCTCCACCCGGGCGCGATTGTCCACCTTGAGGACCGCGGCCTCGATGGCGCTCACGCAGTGGGCGCAACTCATTCCGATCACCTTGATGACATGCATGGTCTGCTCCTGTCTGTCTTGACCTCTTTCTCCTGACGCCAGCGCCAGGACCGGGTTCCAGTGTTGACCTTGACCCGAGGTCAAGGTCAACACTGTTATCAGGAGGTGCCCATGCACGAATTCGAACTCTCCATCAGCGGCATGACCTGCGCGACCTGCGCCGGTCGGGTCGAGCGCGCCCTGCAGAAGGTCCCGGCGGTCAGCGCGGCCGGCGTCAACCTGGCCAGCGAAAAGGCCCGCGTCAGCGCACCGGGCGACGCGGCGCCGGCGCTGGCCGAAGCCGTTACCGCCGCCGGCTACCGGGTAGCCGAGGCCGAGCATGACCTGGCGCTGTCCGGCATGAGCTGCGCCAACTGCGCCGGGCGGATCGAAAAGGTCCTGCGTGCCGTGCCCGGGGTGCTGGCCGCCGAAGTCAACCTGGCCAGCGAAAGAGCCCGGGTCAGGACCCTGGCCGCGGTCGACACCCACACCCTGATCGCCGCGGTGGAAGGCGCCGGCTACGGCGCCCAGGATCGCCGCGCCGAAGACGAGCGTTCAGCCCCGGCGCGGCAGGGGGTGCCCTGGGAGCATCTCGAATTGACCCTGGCGCTGCTGCTGACCGCACCGCTGATCCTGCCCATGCTGCTGGCGCCCTTCGGCTGGCACCTGATGCCGCCCGCCTGGCTGCAATTCCTGCTGGCGACGCCGGTGCAGTTCATCGTCGGCGCGCGCTTCTATCGCGGTGCCTGGCATGCCCTGCGCGCCCGCGGCGGCAACATGGATGTGCTGGTCGCCCTGGGCACCAGCGCCGCCTATGGCCTGAGCCTCTATCTCTGGCTGGTCAAGGACAGCCCCCATCTCTATTTCGAGACGGCGGCCATGGTCATCGCCCTGGTGCGCCTGGGCAAATACCTGGAGACCCGCGCCAAGCGCCGCACCGGCGCGGCCCTGCGTGCCCTGGAAGCCCTGCGCCCGGAAAGCGCCCGGCGCCTGGATGCGGCCGGCCAGGAAGAAGAGGTCGCCCTGAATCGCCTGCGCCTGGGCGACCGCCTGCAGCTGCGCCCGGGCGAGCGCATCCCCGCCGACGGCCGCATCCTGCAGGGCGAAAGCCAGGTGGACGAAGCCCTGCTCACCGGCGAAAGCCGCCCGGTCGCCAAGGGCCCCGGTGACGAGGTGGTGGGGGGCGCCATCAACGGCGAGGGTAATCTGCAGATCGAGGTCACCGCCCTGGGTGGCGAGACGGTGCTGGCCGGCATCATCCGCCTGGTGGAAAACGCCCAGGCCACCAAGGCGCCCATCCAGCAGCTGGTGGATCGGATCAGCCGGGTGTTCGTGCCGGTGGTGGTGAGCCTGGCCCTGGTCACCCTGCTCGGCTGGCTGCTGAGCGGCCACCCCCTGGAGCCCAGTCTGCTCGCGGCCGTAGCGGTGCTGGTCATCGCCTGCCCCTGTGCCCTGGGACTGGCCACCCCCGCCGCCCTCATGGCCGGTACCGGGGTGGCGGCGCGTCACGGCATTCTGATCAAGGACGCCGAGACCCTGGAGCGTGCCCAGGGCATCACCACCGTGGTCTTCGACAAGACCGGCACCCTGACCGCCGGCCAGTTGCGCCTCTGCCAGCTGGCCACGGCTCCCGGCATCGAGGAAGCCGACTTGCTGAGTCTGGCCGGCAGCCTGCAACGCGGCAGCGAGCACCCTCTGGCCGCCGCCGTGCTGCTGGCCTGTCGCGAGCGCGGCCTGGACACCCCACCGGCCCAAGACGTCCGCGCCCTCCCCGGCCGTGGCCTGCAAGGCCACTGGCAGACCCGCCCGCTGCTGCTGGGCAATGCCCGGTTGCTGGCCGAACGGGGGTCGGACGCCGGCGGCCTAGCCGAGACCGCCCGCGCCTGGGAAGACCAGGGGCTGACCCTGTCCTGGCTGCTGGAAGGCGGCAGCCAGCCGCGGGTGCTGGGGCTGCTGGCCTTTGGCGATGCGCTGCGCCCGGGTGCTGCCGCGGCCATTGCCCAGCTGCGCCGCGACGGCATCGACAGCTGGCTGCTGACCGGTGACAACCGTGGCAGCGCCCGCCAGGTGGCCGCGGCCCTGGGCATCACCCAGTGGGAGGCCGAGGTGCTGCCCGCCGACAAGGCCGCCCTGGTGGCCCGGCTGCAGGCGACCCGGGGCGGCGTGGCCATGGTCGGTGACGGCCTCAACGACGCCCCGGCGCTGGCCGCCGCGGAGCTGGGCATCGCCATGGGCTCGGGCACCGCCGCCGCGCGCCACGCGGCTGGCATCACCCTCTTGCAGGAGGACCCGCGCCAGGTCGTCGCGGCGCTGGACATCGCCCGCCGTACCCAGCGCAAGATCCGCCAGAATCTGTTCTGGGCCTTCATCTACAATGTCATCGGCCTGCCGCTGGCCGCCCTGGGTCTGCTCGACCCGGTCTATGCCGGCGCCGCCATGGCCTTTTCCAGCGTCAGTGTCCTGGCCAATGCCCTGCTGCTCGGCCGCTGGCGCCCGTCCGGAGACCTCCCCTCATGAACATCGGTCAGGCCGCCAAGGCCAGCGGGCTCACCGCCAAGATGCTGCGCTACTACGAGCGGATCGGCCTGCTGGCCCCCGCCGGACGGACCGACAGCGGCTATCGCCAGTACGGCGCCGAAGACCTGCGGGTGCTGGCCTTCGTCCGCCGCTCGCGGGAGCTGGGCTTCAGTCTGGAAGAGATCCGCCAGTTGCTCAGCCTCTGGCAGGACCGGCAGCGCGCCAGTGCCGACGTCAAGGCGCTGGCCAAGCGGCACATCGCCGAGCTGGATCTGAAGATCGCCGAACTGACCCGCCTGCGCAGCACCCTCGGCGAGCTGGTCTCCTGCTGCCATGGCGACGCCAGCCCCGAGTGTCCGATCCTCGATACCCTCGGCGGCTGACGCAACCGCCGAGGGCTCGCGGGGTCCATCTTTCTATCTCCCCGCTGCCGAGGTCGAGTCCATGCATACCCTGCACCACTACCAGATCAGTTACCGCTTCAACGGCGAACCCCTCACTCACGAGCTGGAGAGCTTCGAGCCGGTCACCGAAGAGGAAGCCGTACTACAGCTGCTGATCAAGCACGTCGAGGAACCCCAGGTGGTGGTCGATGCGCCCTGGGAACGCCATGCCCAGCCGAGCATCGCCCGGCGCGCCCAGGAAGCCGGGCTGAGCGACATCGAGGTCAGCCAGCGGGACTGACGGCCGGCGCGGGCGGGTAGCTTTGCGCTATAATTCCGCGCTTTTGCCCCCTTCGCCGGAGACCTTCATGACCCTGCCTCGCCTGCGCCTCAAAGCCAATGCCGACCGCCGTCTGCGCGCCGGGCACCTCTGGGTGTACAGCAACGAGGTGGACGTCGTCGCCACCCCGCTGACCGCCTTCGAGCCGGGCGATCAGGCCATCCTGGAAACCACCAGCGGCAAGCCGCTGGGCCTGGTGGCGCTGTCGCCCAACAACCTGATCTGCGCCCGCCTGTTCTCCCGCGACACCGGCTACCTGCTGGACAAGTCGCTGCTGGTGCACCGCGTCAAGGTCGCCCTGAGCCTGCGCGAGCGGCTGTTCGGCAGCCACTGCTATCGCCTGGTCTATGGCGATTCGGATTTCCTGCCGGGTCTGGTGGTGGATCGCTTCAACGACATCCTGGTGGTGCAGATCGCCTCGGCGACCATGGAGCGCCAGCGCGACGCCATCCTGGCCGCCCTGCTGCAGGTGTTCAAGCCTCACGGCGTGCTGTGGAAGAACGACGGCAGCGCCCGCGCGGCCGAGGGCCTTTCCAGCTACGTGGAAGTGGCCTATGGCGAGGTCCCCGACTGGGTGGCGCTGGAAGAGAACGGCGTGCGCTTCGAGGCGCCGGTGCGCGAAGGCCAGAAGACCGGCTGGTTCTATGACCACCGTCTGAATCGGGCGCGCCTGGCGCCCTATGTCGAAGGCAAGCGGGTGCTCGACCTGTTCAGCTACATCGGCGGCTGGGGCGTGCAGGCCGCGGCCTTTGGCGCCAGCGAGGTCATGTGCGTCGATGCCTCGGGCTTCGCCCTCGACGGCGTGGAGCGCAATGCCACCCTCAACGGCCTGGCGGAAAGGCTGGTCTGCGTCGAAGGCGATGTCTTCGAGGCGCTCAAGGAACTCAAGGCCGGCGAAGAGAAATTCGACGTCATCGTGGCCGACCCGCCGGCCTTCATCAAGAAGCGCAAGGACCTGAAGAACGGCGAGGCCGCCTATCGTCGCCTCAACGAACAGGCCATGCGCCTGCTGAACAAGGACGGCATCCTGGTCAGTGCCTCCTGTTCCATGCACCTGCCCGAAGACGACCTGCAGAACATCCTGCTCGGCAGCGCCCGCCATCTGGACCGCAACCTGCAGATCCTCGAACGCGGTGCCCAGGGCCCGGATCACCCGGTACACCCGGCGATCCCGGAGACCCGCTACATCAAGAGCCTTACCTGCCGGCTGCTGCCCAGCTGAGGCGCCAGGCAAAAAGAAAGCCGGACCAGGTCCGGCTTTTTCCTGCGTGTTCGACTGTCAGCTCAAGGCACGAATCAACTCGTCCTTCTTCATCCGCGAACGACCACGAATATCCTGCTCGGCGGCCTTCTTCACCAGTTCGTCGCGGGTCATGTCGCTGAGCGAGGTGCTGCCGCTGCGCGAACGCCGTGCCGAGGCCCGCCCGCTGTTGGGCGACTGACCCTGCTTGGTGGCCACCGCCCGCCGCGCGGAGTCCTTGCGATCCGCGCGCTTGGCAGTATCGCTCTTGCTCTTGCCGGAGCCCGCCTTTTCACCACCGCCGGACTGCTTGTTCACCGTCGCCCAGGCCCGCGCTTCGGCTTCCTCCTTGGAGACGCCCTTTTTCTCGTAGCTCTCCTCGATGTGCTCGGCCTTACGTTCCTGTTTGTCGCTGTACTTGGACTTGTCGCCGCGGGGCATGGCAGTCTCCTGGCTAGTCTTCCGCCTTGATGGTGGCCACGTCGGCTGCCTTCACCCGTACATGACGACCCGCCACGTCGGTGAATTCATAGAAGCCGTCGGCCGTCTTGCTGTTGGGACGATCTTCGGTGATGTACTGGGTACCGTCCTGCAGGGTAACCACCGTCTCGGTGGAACAGGCCGTCAGCCCCAGCAGGGTCAGGGCCAGCAATCCACCGCTTAGCAGGCGCTTCATGGCGCTTCCGGCGAGACGCGATGGATGGACACATCGTGCAGCGCCACCAGCGCCTGACCGGACTCGATATCGGCCAGGTGGAAGCGCTCGTCGTTGATCGCATCCAGGTGCCGGCAGGCCAGTTCGCGGACCACGTCGGTGATGGGTACGTCGAGATTGCTGATACGGTCGGTATAGCTTTCGCCCAGCAACTTGTAGTGGATTTCGTATTGGCTATCGGTGTCGTCACGCATGAGGGGTCTCCGCGAAAAGGCTGCCCGACTCGGGTTATTTCTATAGAGCCCGGGCAACCAGAGCGGTTCTTTTCCGCCCGTCAGACGCCGCCGAACGGTCGTCTGTCAAGTACCGCGAACCCGCTCTAGCGCAAGAGTTCAACGCCCTGCGCGCATCTGCTGCAACAGGGTGCTGCACTGGGCGCCCTGCTCGTTGCTCGGCGCCACCAGTGCCAGCAGACCGGCGGCCGGCGCCGCGAAGGTGGCGAGCAGTGCCGCCGCCGCGCCGCGGGCCGCCAGCGGCAGCGCCTTCACCCCTGGCGATGGATTCTTCAGGGTGCCACGCACATAGAGCGGCGAGCGCAGCGAGAAGATGCGCAGGCCCTTGCTGTGGGGATCGACGGTGAGATCCAGTCGTTCGCTCGCCAGGTTGATGGTGCCGGTGATGTTGATCAGGGCATTCTCGGTGTCGAGCACGAAGACCTGGGGCTGCACCAGGCCCTTCTTGAAGTCGAGATCGGCGACCGCGCAGTTGATCTCCACCTCGTCATCGCCGAACAGCCGATCGACCAGATAGTTGCCAACATTGAGTCCGGCGAGCTCCATCAGGCTCCGGCTGATGCGGCCGTCGTTCATCAGCAGCTTGAGTTCGCCGTTGCTGGTGCCGAGCAACGCCGCCACCGAGTTGCCGGTGCCGCTCAGGGTGGCATCGCCATTGAGTTCGCCCATGCTGCGCTTCATGGTCTCCACGGTGGGGAACAGCTGGTTCAACTTGACCCGGCGCACATGCAGATCGACCCGCCCCTGCAGGGGCGTCTTGTCGCCTTCCAGGCGCACCGTGGTGTTCAGATCACCCCCGGCCACGCCGAAACGCAGGGGGTCGAGCAGCAGCACGCCATCGGTCAGGCGCACGTGGGTGTTGAGATCGGTGATCGGCAGCTGCGCGTTCTGCACGATGCGCTTGCCGGTGAAACGCACGTCCGCATCCATGGCGCGCCAGCGCTCGGTGCGGAATTCGGAGACCGGCAGGGCCTTGTCCGCCGGCTGCTTGCTGGTTTCGCCCTTGGCCGCCTGCTGTTCCTTGGTATCGGCGCCGATCAGCGGCGCCAGGTCCTCGAACAGCAGCTGATCGGAGCGCAGGGTGCCACTGAGCTTGGGCCGTGGCTTGCCGCCGGTGAACAGCACCTCGCCGTGCAGGTCGCTCTTGCCGACCCGGCCATTGAAGTCTTCGTAGCTGAAGCGCGCGCCCGCCGGATCGTTGAGCTTGACCGTGAGATGGCCATCGGTGGCATAGGGCGCCGTCTCCGGCAGGGTGACCCCGGTCAGCGGATAGAGCTGCGCCAGGCTCTTGCCCTCCAGCACCAGGTGCAGATCCAGGGCACCCAGGCGCCGCGGATCGGTCAGGGTGCCAAAGACCTGGGCGCGGGTCTCGCCGGCACGGGCATCGAGCTGGATGGGAAAAGGCACATCGGCGTCCTGCAGCGCCAGCAGTCCGCCGATCTGGCCACGGCCACTGACCGGCACCTGCTTGTAGCTGCCTTCCACCGCCAGGGCGAACTGGAAGGGCTGGGTCTGCTTGACGTGGGAGCGCTGGCGCGAGGTGCCCTGCTTGCCCACCAGGTCGGCATAGGCGATGGGGGCGTCCAGGGAGGTGATCCGCGCGCGCAGCCGAGTGGCGGTCTGGGCATCGTCGAAGCCGACCTGGCCGGCGTCGAAGCCGATGGTGCCGATGTCCACGGTCCAGGCCGAGGGTTCGGCCTTGGGGTCTTTCTCGGCGGTCTCGAAGGTCCAGCTGTTGCGGCCATCGGCCAGCCGCTGGGCATTGACCACCGGCCCCGTGAGGTCGATGCGCGGGATATAGATCTGCTTGGCCAAGAGCGCCAGCGGCGAGATCTGCAGCTGAACCCGGTCGAGGTGAACGAAGGTCTTTTCCTTGGCCCAGTCCGGATTGCCCAGGGTCAGGTCTTCGGCGGCGATGTGGGGCCAGGGAATCCAGGCGCGCCAGCCGCCCTGATCCGGCTCGCGGTGCCAGACCACGCCCAGGTTGCCCTCGATGGCGAAGGGGCGGTGCAAGGCGCTCGACACCTGCTCGTTAATGGTCGGCTTGAGCCGATTCCAGTCGAAGGTGGCGAGCACCACCACCAGCACTACGAGCAGCAGCAGGATGATTCCCAGCAGCCAGGCGAGGATCTTGCGTGGGCGCGTCATGGCCGCCTCCTTGGATTTCCGTTCCCTCTTGGGTCTGCTCAGCGCAGCGGGGTTCCCTGGATAGACATCATGTCTTGCGCTGACGCAGTGCCAGCAGCGCCACCGCCACCCCGATCAGGGTCAGCAGCAGCAGGCTGCCGCGCAGGCCCACCTGCCCCGCCACGGCGCCGATCAGCGGCGGACCGAGCAGAAAGCCGAGATAGCCGGCCGTGGCGGTCATGGCGATGCCGGCAGCCGGTGTCTCGGCCACCTGGCCGGCGGCGCTGAAGGCCGCCGGTACCACATTGGACAGGCCCAGGCCGACCAGGGCGAAGCCGAGGATCGCGGTCCCGGGCGCCGGCAGGAAGACCGCCAGGGCCAGTCCCAGGGTCGCCAGCAGGGCGCCGCCTACGATCACCCGAGGACCGCCGAAGCGGCCGCGGATGCCGTCGCCGAACAGCCGGCCCACCAGCATGGTCAGCGAAAAGGCCGCATAGCCCAGGGTGGCCACCACCGGACTCGCCCCGCCCACCTGGCCCAGGTAGACGGCGCTCCAGTCGGTCATGGCGCCTTCCAGCATCAGGCAGCCCAGCGCGATCAGCCCCAGTGCGAGCACTCGCCGATCCGGCAGGCGCAGGGCATGACTGACCGGACTGCGATCGCCTTCGTCCAGGGCCAGGGCGGCGGGCAAGGCCAGCACCAGCGCCACCAGGGCGGCGGCCAGCAGTACCGCCAGCGCCGAGGCGCCCAGGTGCAGCACCAGGGCCCCCAGGCCGGCGCCGAGAAAGCCGCCCAGGCTGAAGGCGGCATGAAAGGACGACATCAGCGGACCATTCCAGCGGCTTTCGACATCGCTGGCATGGGCGTTCATGGCCACGTCGATCAATCCGTTGCACGCGCCGAGCAATAGCGCGCAGGGCAGCAGCCAGCCCAGCGACGGCGCCACCCCGGGCCCGCTCAGCACCAGCACGAAGGTCAGGATGCCCAGGCGGGTCAGGCGGCCGGTCCCTCCCAGGCGCGGCACCAGCACCCCGGCGAAGGGCATGGTCAGCAGGGCGCCGAGGGCGACCGCCAACAGCACCAGACTCAGCTGGCCGTCGCCCAGCAGCAGATCGCGCTTGAGTTCGGGAATGGCCGCCGCCCAGCCACCGATCCCGCAGCCGTTGGCGAGAAAGACGGTAAAGGTGGCGCGGCGCTGGCGACGCAAAACGGCGGAAGTCATGGCGATCCTTGGGTGAGCGGGCTAGCGGTCGCTGGCCAGCGAATGCAGTTGCAAGCCGGCGTCACGATAGGGTTGCAGACGCTCCTCGCTCAGCCCCGGTTCCAGCACCAGGTGGTTCAGCTGATCGAGGCGGAGCACGTGATAGAAGGCCACGCTGTCGAGCTTTTCGGCGGTCACCGCGACGGCGACCTGACCGCTCTGCTCGGCCACGGCCACCTTGAATTCGGCTTCTTCCAGGTCGAAGCCGGTCACCCCGGTTTCCACCGCCAGGGCGCAGGTCCCGAGAAAGGCCAGATCGGCGCGCACGCCGCGCAGATCGCGCAGCGCCCGGGCGCCCAGGCAGGCGCCCGATTCCGGCGCGGCCAGGCCGCCGATCATCAGCACCCGGATGCCCGGGCGCTGCAGCAGCGCCGCGGCGATCACCGGCGCATTGGTGGCCACGGTCAGGTCGAGATCCGTGGGCAGCGCCTGGGCGATGGCCAGATTGGTCGAGCCGGCATCCAGCAACAGCAGTTGCCCGCGCTGCACCAGCCTGGCCGCGGCCAGGCCCAGCGCCTGCTTGGCCGCCTCGTCCTGGCCGATACGCGCCGGCAGCGCCTCCGGTGGCGTCAGCAGCGAGAGCGCCCCGCCATACACCCGGCGGCACAGCCCCTGGCGGGCCAGCTCACGCAGGTCGCGACGCACGCTGTCTTCGGAAATGCCCCAGGTCGCGGCCAACTCGGCGGACAGGACCCGGCCCTGTTCGCGCAGCAGGGCCAGGATCGCGGCCTGGCGTTCTTCGGGAAGGTGAATGGCAGTCATGGCTGATACTCCAGGAGGATCAGCAGATCATGCACAATCATTTACAAACGTGCAACATCATGCACTGGATGACATCTTGCTCCTGGCATCCAGCCAGCGGCCGCCAAAGACGTTGATCAGCAGGCCGAGCATGACCGCCACGCCACCCACTTCCTGCTGGAGGGTCATCTGCTCACCGAGCAACACGGCGGCCGAGGTCAGCCCCACCACCGGCACCAGCAGGGAAAAGGGCGCCACCTGGCCGGCCGGATAGCGTGACAGCAGCCGACTCCAGGTGCCGTAGCCGACCAGGGTGGCGATAAAGGCCAGGTAGACGATGGCGAAGATCGAACCGGCCGACAGTGAGGTCAGCGCCGTGGCGATCTGCTCGGGACCTTCCAGTAGCAGCGACAGGACGAAAAAGGGAATGGGCGGAATCAGGCTGCCCCAGACCACCAGGCCGAGCATGTCCACCTTGCCGATCTTCTTGGTGACGATATTGCCCAGTCCCCACATGGCCGCCGCTGCCAGGGTCAGCAGGAAGCCGGCCAGGGTCATGGTGACGCCATGCTCGGTACCGATCAGCAGCAGGCCCAGCGCCGCCACCAGCAGCCCGACCAGGCTCGCCCGGCGCACCTTCTCACCGAGAAAGGTCGCCGCGAATGCCAGGGTGAAGAAGGCCTGGGCCTGCAAGACCAGCGAGGCCAGCCCCGCCGGCATGCCCACGTACATGGCCGAGAACAGGAAGGCAAATTGACCCAGGGAAATGGTCAGGCCGTAGGCCAGCAGCAGTCGCCAGGACACCTGGGGACGCCGCACGAAGAGGATGGCCGGAAAGGCCGCCAGGCAGAATCTCAGGGTGCCCAGCAGCATGGGCGGCACGCCATGCAGGCCGAGCTTGATGACGACGAAGTTCACCCCCCAGGCCAGAATGACGACCAGTGCCAGCAACAGATCCCGGGGTGCCATCGACAACTCCTTGAACGCATTCAGATAGTTAGGCGGCTACCCTACTCCTTTGCGCCCGCGCTGCGGCGTCACAGTTGCACACAAATTCGGCCAGTCACTCTGCATGCAAAGAAAAACCGCAGCCTGGGCTGCGGTTCGTCGGGATCAGGCGCTGCGCTTGTCACGCAGGGGGTCATGACCCCAGTTCATCAGCGACTTGCGCCAGCGCGAGTCTTCGATGTCGCCGTCCGGTCGCTGCTTGAGGTGGCGATGCACATAGCCGATGACCTTGCGCATGGCCTTGTAGTCGTCGTCTTCCAGCTCGGCCTGGCGCTTGCCCTTGAGCTCGAGGATGCGCTCACCCATGGCATGACCGACCGCCTTGCCGTCGTTGGCGGCCTTGACCTTCTTGCCACCCTTGGTCATGCCCACGCCCTTGCTGGTGTCACCGCTGAGCCATTTGCGCAGCTGACTCGGGGTCATGTTGACCACCTGCTTGAACTCGCTGCGGACCTCTTTCTTGTCGTCTTTCTTGTCGTCGTTGGAAGCCTTCTTGGTGCTCATTTTTCACCTGCCTTTTGCAACGCCTTCACCAGTTCGTCTTTCTTCATGCGCGACCGGCCCCGCACCTCGCGACGCGCCGCACGCTTCATCAGCTCGTCCTTGGTCAGACCGGCCAGGCCCGACTCACGCGCCGCCGCCGTCTTGCGCGCCACGTCGGCCGGCTGCTTGGAATGCTGCTTGCCGCGGCGCGTGTCACGGCGCTTCTTGGCGGTGGTGCGCTGGTACTCTTCCTTGCTCAGGGAGTCGCGGGCCTTTTCCGGCAGATAGCGCTCGCCGGTCTCCTCGGACTTCTTGCCGGAGCGGGTATCCCACTTCTCGTCGGTCCACTGCTGCAGATGATTGTCCTTGCCCTTGCCGCCCTGGTATTCACCACCGCGCTTCTGGTACTCCTGGGAGGCCAGCTGCGCCTTGCGCGCCGACCACTGACCGGGCTTGCCGCCCTTGTCGCCCTCGGTAATCTCTTTCTTCACCTTTTCCCAGAGTTCGGGATCGCTCTTCTTGGCCGTCGCACTCATGGCTCACCTCAGGTTGGGGATCACTGCAGTCGCTGTCTCTAGGATGACTGTTCAACCGAAACGGGGGTTCGCGCCAGGCGACGAATGCCCCTACCCTGCGTCTTCCGGTATCCAGAGAAAGTCATGTCCCTCGTCACCCTGCTCCGCCGTCGCCTGATCCCGCTGCTCTTCGTCACCCTGCTGGTCGGGGTCGGGGTCCCCTATGGCTGCTCGGAACTGGCCTATCGCGAACGCCAGTGGGTGTTCAGCATCGAGCCGGGCAATGCCAGCTGGTTCACCGGCGTGCCGGAAGGCGTCCGCCAGTTCAACCTGCCGGTGCCGGACGGCCTGACCGGCACCGACTACCTGCACGCCTGGTGGTGGCCCGCCCGCCGTCCGGACGCCCCCGCCCTGCTCTATCTGCACGGCACCCGCTGGAATCTCACCGCCCAGGTCCGGCGCATCGCCACCCTTCGGCAACTCGGCTATTCGGTGCTGGCCATCGACTATCGCGGCTTTGGCGAAAGTCCTGGCGACGTGCCCTCCGAACGCAGCGTCTACCAGGACGCCCGGGTCGCCTGGAAGCACCTGCAGAGCCTGCAGCCCGATCCCCGCAAGAGATACATCTATGGCCACTCACTGGGCGGCGCCGTGGCGGTGGACCTGGCCTGGCGCATCGCCCGCGACGGGGATCCCACCGGCGACTACCCCTCCGCGGCCGGTCTGATCATCGAATCCACCTTCACCACCCTGGCCGATGCCGCCTCGGCGGTGGTCGATACCCGCTTTCCCCTACGCTGGCTGATGTCGGAGAAATTCGATTCCCTGGACAAGATCCCGGACATCCATATCCCGGTGCTCATCGTCCACGGCAGCGACGATCGCTATGTCCCTCCCCGCTTCAGCGAAGCCCTCTATGCGGCGGCCCGGCCGCCCAAGCGCCTGCTGCTGATCCCCGGCGGGACCCACTCCAACAGCATGGTGATAGGCACGCGCGACTATGCCGCCGCCTTGCGCGAGCTGTTCGGCGGCGCGCACCTGAGTGAAGCGGAAAAGGAGCAATCATCGACGGGAGGCTAGAGACTTTCTGAAAGGCATCGACGGCGCTGATAGTCACTATCTCGCCAGTCTATTTTTTTCGAGCGGTCCTGCTCGGGATACTGAACTCACTCCAGCACAGTTTCCCCAGAGGACACCATCATGAACCTGCGTATCGCCTTCGGTTTCGCCCTGACCGCCCTGGCCCTGAACACCTTCGCCCAGGACTTCGCCTTCACCCCCAGCGCCGCCACCCAGGTCGCCGAGGAATCCAGCCAGCGCCCGCTGGGCCAGCTGATCAAGCAACAGCAGCAGCGCCTGCAGCAGCGCACCCTGGCCGAAGAGTCCAGCCTGCGTCCCCTGGGTGAAGTCATCAAGCAGCAGCAACGCCAGGTGCAGGAACGCCGGATCGCCGAGGAATCCAGCCTGCGCCCCCTGGGCCAGATGATCGAAGACCAGCAACAGCGCCTCGGTGACGATACGGTGGCCGAAGAATCCAGCCAGCGTCCCATGGGTCGGCTGATCGACCGTCAGCAGCATCGCCTGCAGAATGACGCCCTGGCCGAAAACGGTTCGGCCCAGACCCTCGACCGCCTGATCGAGGCCGGCCAGACCCGCCAGGCCTGAGTCCTAGCCGTCCCTTCCTGCCCGGCCTTGCGCCGGGCTCGCTCAGTGGCTCTTCTCGCTACCCGGCCCGATACTGGCCGGCGCCTCCACCACCAGCTCCTGCGGCACCTCGTCGATGCGCGGATCCAGTGCCGCTGCCATCGGACTCACCGTATCCGGCATGGCCACGTGATGCAGCGGCGCCTCGTCCAGCCGGTGTTCGCCACTGACGAAGCGGGGCTGCACGAAGACGATCAAAATCACGGCATAGGCCGAGGTCAGCACATAGAAGGTGCCCGGGCCGAAATGCTCCATGGCCGCACCGGCCAGCAGCGGCCCGATACAGGCCCCCACGCCATAGGTGGTCAGCAGCATCGCCGACAATTCCACGCGCCGCTCGGGTTCGACATGGTCGTTGGCAAAGGCCGTTGCCAGCGGATAGAGGGTGAACAGCAGCATGCCCGAGACGAAGCCCGCGGCCAGCAGCCAGGGATAGGGCAAGGTGATCAGTCCCCACAGCGGTACCGCCGCCAGGCACAGCAACACCGCATTGGCGCGGATCAGCTTGCAGCGATCGAGGCGATCCGACAGCCAGCCCAGCGGCCACTGGGCGCAGAACCCCGCGACGATGCACAGCCCCACATAGAAGCTCGATTGCGCCGTATCCAGGCCACTGCGACTGGCGAACACCGGCGCCAGGCCATAGAAGCCCCCAACCAGCAGCCCCGCGGTAAAGATGGTCACCAGCGACTGGGGCACCCGCTGCCAGAAGAAACGGATCTCCAGCGGTGCCGCCACCAGCTTGGCCGGGTGCACCCGCCGGGTCATGGCCAGGGGAATCAGGCAGGAAGCGAAGCAGATGGCCACCAGCAGCAGCGGCTTGTAGTCGAGTTGCGGATGCCAGGCCAATAACGCCTGGCCGATCACCAGCCCCAGGTCCACCGCCACCATGTAGCCGGCGAACACCTTGCCACGCTGGTGATTTTCCGCCTGCTCGTTGAGCCAGCTCTCGATCACCATGTACTGATTCATCATCACCACGCCCATGACGAATCTCAGCGCGATCCAGACGTTCAGGTCATCGATCAGGGCATGGATGAGCACGGTGACCGTCGCCGCACCGGCGCAGGCCACATAGGAACGGATATGGCCGACACTGGCGATCAGTCGATGGCCGAACTTGCCGCCGCACACCAGCCCGAAGTAATAGGCCGCCATCAGGGCGCCGGTCCACAGGTCCCCCGCCCCCTGCTCGGTCAGTCGCAGACCGATATAGGTGGTGAAGAGACCGGAACCGGCCAGCATCAGGAGGGTGGCGAAATAGAGCGCAGGAAAGGTAACGAGAGGGCTGAACATCAGGGATCACATGAAGAGAAACGAAAAAGCCGGAGCGGAGCAGCGGTGCTGAGCGTCGGGATGGGGGAAGGGAAAGCTGTCGAAAGCAGGTATGCCGGACTACTCCGGCTCTTGCCGCCGATTGGTCTCGGTACGCTGGCGCTGCCGCCACTGGTCCAGATAGACCACCTGGCCATGCTCGGGCTTGGCCTGATAGGCAGGCGCCGAAGCCACTACCGAATCGGCCGTCGGGCGTTCGACCTCGGGTACCACGAAGGGGGCGAATTCGACCTTGGCCAGGGTCTTGCCGAACAGGGCCAGAGAGGCGTCGAGCCGCTCCTCTCCCGTCACAGTGAATTCGAAGGAAAACAGTCGCGCCAGGCGCTTGCGTCCCTTGGCATCGGCCAGCCAGCGAAAGCGCGAGAAAGCCACGGCGCCATCGAGCAGCAGCACCTTGCGGCGGCGACACTCCTGCTCGGCCAGCAGCAGCGCGCGCTCGCGAATGCCATGGGCATGCCAGAACCACAGACCAATGCCGACCGCGCCCAGCAACAGGCAGAGATTACCTAGCGTCAGCATCTTCGCTCCTCATCGAAGGGTACCGCCGTCACTGACGCCGCGCAGCGTCACCAGATGCCGTCTCGTTCAACAGGCGAATGTTCTCACGCTCGCCTTTGTACAGCGCCAGAGGGGCGATTTCCTTACCCAGCAACGGCACCTGCTGTTGGTGCCATATGTAGTAGAAAACGTTCAGTACCACCAATAGCAGAAACAACCAACGCATCATTCGTTCTCGAGCGGACACGCCAAAGCCAATCCAGCAAACACCATATCGGGCACGATCCGCGCGCCCGGAACGACATGTTTGACCAGTTCCGCGTCACCCCCGGTCAGAAAGATCTCGCAACCTTCGGCGAACATTTCCTGAGCCAGTTCGTATTGGGTACGGACGAAACCCTTGAGCATGTACAGACACCCACGCTCCACGGCCTCGATGGTCGTGCGTCCCGGCGCCTCGTAGCGTTCACCACTGGCCCAATGTGGATCGTAGCGGATCCGACGGGTATGGGTCTGCAGTTCCCGACGCATCAACGGAATCCCCGGACAGATGAACCCCCCCTGATGCTCGCCCTGGGCATCGACCAGATCTGCGGTGACCGCCGTCCCCAGGTCCAGGACCACGCAGGCCTTGCCCTCGGCCAACTGCACCGCGGCCAGGATCACCAGCCAGCGATCCATGCCCAGACGCTGATGGTCACGATAGCCATTGCGCACGCCATTCCACACCTCGACCGGCAGGGCCTGGTGACAGGCGATGCCAAAGGTGGCGGTGAGCCGCTCCTTGAGCTGCTGGGTCTCTTCGTCGCTGCGCACGCTGACCAGCCGGCAGGCCGCCAGGGCAGGACTGTCCGACTGGGAAAGCGCCGCGATCAGGGCGTCGTCGCTGTCGACGATGCCGGTATCCACCACCTCGGCACCGGCCGCGAGCAGGCGCCACTTGATGAGGCTGTTACCGCAATCGAGTTCAAGAATCATGATCTAGGCTCAGGCTCAATTCGCCACCGCTGAATGCCTGCGTCTGACCGTCTACATGCATGAGAATAGCCCCATCTTCGGCAACTCCTGCCACTGTGCCCTGGATACAGCGAACCCCCGAAGAAAGGGTTACCGCTCGACCTTGCCAGCCATGATAACGCTCCCACTCGCTGCGCAGGGCGGCGAATCCGGACCGGCGATGAATCTGCCACAGACTGTCGATTTCCCGGAGCAGCAGGCTGGCGACCTGGTTGCGGTCCTGCAGACCGCCCAAGGCCTCGGCCATGGAGATCCACGGCTGATCGATGTTGTCGGCGAGGCGCATGTTGACGTTGATGCCGATACCGATGATGGCCTGGCAGACGTCCTGCGGATCACCCGACAACTCGATGAGGATGCCGGCCAGCTTGCGCCCGCGGACCAGGACGTCGTTGGGCCACTTCAGGCAGGCGTCCTCGACGCCCAGCTGTTGCAGGGTACGGATCACCGCCAGGCCCATGGTCAGGCTCAGGGCCTGCAGTTTCTGGATCCCGCCCGGGCTGGAGACCACGGCGGTGAGATAGACATTCTTGCCATAGGGGCTGACCCAGGCGCGGCCACGACGACCACGACCGGCCTGCTGATGCTCGGCCAGCAAGGCGAATGGCGGTTGCTGCTGCGGCAGACGGCGTTGCGCCTCGGCATTGGTGGAGTCTATGGAGGCCAGGACCGTTACCGGCCAACCGCCCTCCTGCGCGATCCGCTCTGCATCGAGCAGCGACAGGGGCTCCTCCAGGCGGTAACCCCGTCCCGGAACCTTGAACACCTCGACGCCCAGGTCATCTTCCAGCGTCTTCAGCCGCTTCCAGATGGCACTCCTGGAGACGCCCAAGGCTTCACCAAGCTCGACGCCGGAATGAAATTTTCCATCACTCAGCAGTTTCAGCAACGGCATCCCGAACTCCGTTCGACTTTCTTCCGCCCCAAAGACAACACCCCCGCCAGAGTGAACTGAGCGGGGGTGCTGGGTGTTAGGCGCTTGACGATGACCTACTCTCACATGGGGAAGCCCCACACTACCATCGGCGATGCATCGTTTCACTTCTGAGTTCGGGAAGGGATCAGGTGGTTCCAATGCTCTATGTTCGTCAAGCAATTCGGTTGGCTGGCCAGG
>NZ_AZOA01000018.1:0-66328 GCF_000510745.1 Pseudomonas sp. MOIL14HWK12:I2
CTCAGACCTAAGTGCTTGATTTTCAAGCCGCTTCAGCGTCTGCGCCGGAAGTGGGGCGCATTATAGGGGAGTTTTGGGGCAGGTCAACAGGTTATTTCAAATTTATTGCTGACGGACGCTAATGCGGGCGAAAGCCTTCTTGCCGGCCTGACATATATAGGTACGGCCGATCTCGAACAGGAAGCCGCGATCGACCACCTCGCCATTCACCTTGACGCTACCCGCCGCCAGCAGGTCGCGGGCTGCTGCTGCGTTCTTCACCAGTCCAGCCTTGTTGAGGACGGCAGCGACCGGCAGCGCCGCATCGGTTTCCAGCTCGACTTCCGGCAGGTCTTTCGGCAGCTCGCCATCCTTCATGCGGTTGCCCGCGGAACGGTGGGCGGTCTGGGCGGCTTCTTCTCCGTGGAAGCGGGCCACGATCTCTTCGGCCAGCTTGATCTTGATGTCGCGGGGATTGGCGCCCTGCGCAACATCGCTACGGAACTGGGCGATCTCTTCCAGGCTGCGGAAGCTGAGCAGCTCGAAGTAACGCCACATGAGGGTGTCGGGAATGGACACCAGCTTGTTGTACATGACGCCGGGCGCTTCCTGGATGCCGACGTAGTTGCCCAGGGATTTGGACATCTTCTTCACGCCGTCCAGACCTTCGAGCAGCGGCATGGTGAGGATGCACTGGGCTTCCTGGCCATAGGCGCGCTGCAGTTCGCGGCCCATGAGCAGGTTGAATTTCTGGTCGGTACCGCCCAGCTCGACATCGGCGCGCAGGGCGACGGAGTCATAGCCCTGGACCAGGGGATAGAGGAACTCGTGGATGGCGATGGGCTGGTTGCCGGCGTAGCGCTTGCTGAAGTCGTCGCGCTCGAGCATGCGCGCTACGGTGTACTGGGAAGAGAGGCGAATGAAGTCGGCCGGCGACAGCTGATCCATCCAGGTGGCATTGAAGGCCACTTCGGTACGGGCCGGATCGAGGATCTTGAACACCTGGGCCTTGTAGGTCTCGGCATTCTCCAGCACCTGCTCGCGGGTCAGCGGCGGGCGGGTGGCGCTCTTGCCACTGGGGTCGCCGATCATGCCGGTGAAGTCGCCGATTAGGAAGATGACCTGGTGGCCCAGCTCCTGGAACTGGCGCAGCTTGTTGATCAGCACGGTGTGGCCAAGGTGCAGATCCGGAGCGGTCGGATCGAAGCCTGCCTTGATGCGCAGCGGGGTGCCACGCTCCAGTTTTGTTACAAGCTCTGACTCGACAAGCAGCTCATCTGCTCCACGCTTGATGACCGCCAGCTGCTCCTGGACCGTTTTCATGGGGGCTTCGCCTCTGAATTTCGAAAGCGTGAACCTTATCAAGATGCCCCTAGTAGCCGCCAGCCGGCACGTCGGATCACCACCCCAAAGGGTTGTGACAGCCAGATTTTGATTATATTTTAGGCAGTTATTCACTTCTTTTAACGTCAGATCATCACTTTAGCTAAATGACGAAGCCAATCCCCAAAAGTCCGTTCTACCCCAAAAGCCACCTCGTGGCCGCCAGCGGGGTGGCCGCACTCTTGAGTCTGGCCTTGCTCGTGTTTCCCTCTCAGCAGGTCGAGGCGAAACGCACTTCCATCAATCTGGATGTTGAACAGGACGCCCGGCGCGTCGTGCAGGGTCAGGATGACCTGAAGGAGCAAGTGCTCGCAGATACTCAAGCCGCGGACACCCAGTCCCCCTCCCCATTTGCCCAGGTCGCCCCTGAGCAGACGGAAGCTCAGACCGCCGAGGAAGCGCCTGCCGAAGAGGAAGTTGCCGCCACCGAGAGCGTCGAGCCGCAGTGGAAGACCGAAACCGTGCGCAAGGGCGACACCCTCTCGACCCTGTTCGAGCGGGCTGGCCTTGCCGCTGCCGTGGTGCACGAGGTGCTGGCCAGCAGCAAGGAAGCCAAGAAGCTGACCCGCCTGCGGGTGGGCCAGAAAATCGAGTTCCAGCGTGATCACTCAGGTGACCTGCTGGCGGTGCGCACCAAGCTCACCGCGCTGCAGACCCTGGCGCTGGTCAAGTCCGACCAGGGCTATGAGGTCGAGCACAAGACCGTTACCCCGGACATCCGCAAGGCCTATGCCCAGGGTCGGATCAGCAGTTCGCTGTTCGCCTCGGCGCAGAAGGCCGGACTGTCCCATGACATGACCATGGCGCTGGCCACCATCTTCGGCTACGACATCGACTTCGCGCTGGACATCCAGGAAGGCGACGAATTCGAAGTGGTCTACGAGGACAAGGTGGTCAACGGCAAGCACGTCGGCTACGGCAACATCCTGGCCGCCCGCTTCGTCAACAAGGGCAAGGCCTACACGGCCGTGCGCTACACCGCCAAGAACGGCACCACCAACTACTACACGGCGGAAGGCGGCAGCATGCGCAAGGCCTTCATCCGTACCCCGGTGGAGTTCTCGCGGATCAGCTCGCGCTTCACCATGGGCCGTTTCCACCCGGTGCTGAACAAGATGCGCGCGCACAAGGGCGTCGACTATGCCGCGCCTACCGGTACGCCGATCCATGCCACCGGCGACGGCAAGATCGCCAAGTCCGGTCGCGAGAATGGCTACGGCAACGTGGTGATGATCCAGCACGGCAAGACCTACACCACCGTCTATGGCCACATGAGCCGGATCGCCAAGGGCATGCAGGCCGGCGCCTCGGTGAAGCAGGGCCAGGTGATCGGCTACGTGGGCATGACGGGGCTGGCTACCGGTCCGCACCTGCACTACGAATTCCGCATCAATGGCAACCACGTCGATCCGCTCGGGGTGAAACTGCCGATGGCCGATCCCATCGCCAAGAACGAGATCTCGCGCTTCCTGGCCCAGAGCCAGCCGCTCATGGCCCGCATGGACCAGGAGCGGGCGTCGCTGCTCGCGATGAACAAGCGCTGAGATGGAGCGCTACCTGGGAGTGATGTCCGGCACCAGTCTGGATGGACTGGATATCGCCCTGATCGAGCAGGATGAGCGGACCCGTTTCGTCGCTGCCCTGGGCGTGCCCATGCCGGACGCGCTCCGCCGCGAGCTGCTGGCGCTGTGCGCGCCCGGCGACAACGAGATCGAGCGCATCGCCCGGGCCGAACAGGCCTGGGTCGGGCTGGCTGCCCAGGGTATCGCCGAACTGCTGGCGCAGCAGGGACTGACGGCCGCGGATATCCGCGCCGTGGGTAGCCATGGCCAGACCATCCGCCATCTGCCGGCGCAGGGCTACACCCTGCAGATCGGCGATGCCGCCCTGCTGGCCGAACTGGCCGGCATCGATGTCATCGCCGACTTTCGCCGCCGCGACCTGGCCGCCGGTGGCCAGGGCGCGCCCCTGGTCCCGGCCTTCCATGCCGATCTCTTCGGCCTGGACCGCCCGCGCGCGGTGCTCAATATCGGCGGCTTCAGCAATGTGACCCTGCTGGCGCCGGGTCTGCCGGTACGAGGCTTCGATTGCGGACCGGGCAATGTGCTGCTGGATGCCTGGATCCACCACAGCCAGGGGCGACTCTTCGACGCCGATGGCGCCTGGGCCACGCAGGGACAGGTCGTGCCGGCGCTGCTGCAGGGGCTGCTGAGCGATCCCTTCTTCGTGAAAAGCGGACCGAAGAGCACCGGGCGCGAGCATTTCAACCTGCCCTGGCTGCAAGCGCATCTCGCCCAGCATGAGGCGCTGGCTTCGGCCGATGTTCAGGCTACCCTGGCCGAATTGAGCGCCCGCAGCATCGCCGACAGCATCCTGGCAGCCCAGGTGGTGGACGAGGTGCTGGTCTGTGGCGGGGGGGCGCACAACCGGGATCTGATGGCGCGTCTGGCGCGGCTACTGGCGCCGGCCAAGGTGCAGAGCACCGCAGCCTATGACGTCTCGCCGGACTGGATGGAAGCCATGGCCTTTGCCTGGCTGGCCCAGCGCTTCTGCGAGCGCCTGCCCGGCAACTGCCCGGAAGTCACCGGCGCCCGCGGCCTCCGCGTCCTGGGTGCGCTCTATCCGCACTAGGCCAGAGGCTGTGCAAGGTCAGATGGAGAAGGACTGACCGCAGCCGCAGGTGGTGGCGGCGTTGGGGTTCTTGATGACGAAGCGCGAACCTTCCAGGCCTTCCTGGTAATCCACCTCGGCGCCGGCCAGGTACTGGAAGCTCATGGGATCCACCACCAGGTGCACGCCATCGCGCTCGATGACGGTGTCGTCGTCGGCGGAATCTTCATCGAAGGTGAAGCCGTACTGGAAGCCCGAGCAGCCGCCACCCGTGACGAAGACGCGCAGCTTCAGGCGGGGATTGCCCTCTTCCTCGATCAGGTTCTTCACCTTGCTGGCCGCGCCCAGGGTGAACTGCAGGGGGGTCGGGGTGAAGGTTTCAATGGTCATTGCCGTAGTCTCCCGGCTTGCGCCGAACACAATTCAGTCAGGAAATTATCCGCTTGCCCGAGCAAAAGGGTCAACTATTGCACGACCACGGGAGCCTGGCCGAGATGACCGGAGTGAATGACTTGCCGGCAGCGCCACTCTAATATCGCGCCGCCCGATGACGCCGATTGATAAGGAGAACGCCCCGATGCTCTATCTTTGGTTGAAAGCCTTCCACCTGATTGCCCTGGTCTGCTGGTTCGCCGGCCTGTTCTATCTGCCGCGCCTGTTCGTCTATCACGCCCAGAGCAGCGACGCCGTGAGCCATGAGCGCTTCTGCCTGATGGAGCGCAAGCTGTACCGCGGCATCATGCTGCCGGCGATGATCCTGACGCTGGTGTTCGGCATCGGCCTGCTGGTGATCAACCCGAGCTGGCTGACCCAGGGCTGGATGCACACCAAGCTGGCGCTGGTGGTGGTGCTGATCGGCTATCACCATGTCTGCGGCGCCATGCGCAAGAGATTCGAGCGCGGCGAGAACAAGCGCAGCCATGTGTTCTATCGCTGGTTCAACGAGGTACCGGTTCTGGTGCTCATCGCCATCGTCATCCTGGTGGTGGTCAAACCCTACTAGGTGCGCGGTGGATCCGCCGGCGACCGGCGTTTTCCTGGAGAAAGCAGTATGCAGCGTTATGCCCTAGTAACCGGTGCCTCGTGCGGGATCGGTCTGGCCCTGGCCGAGGCCCTGGCGCGGCGGGGTCAGCCGCTGATCCTGCTGGCGCGGCGCAAGGACAAGCTGGAGAGCATCGCCGCCGAGCTGGCCCAGCGCTTCGACGTGGAGGTGCTGTACCGGGTCTGCGATCTGGCGGAGCCGCTGCACCTGACCGGTCTGCTGCACGAACTGGAGCAGAGCGAGAGAGCCATCGGCCTGCTGGTCAACTGCGCCGGGATCGGCAGCGGCGGGGATTTTCTCGCCGCCGACTGGCCGCGGGTGCAGGAGCTACTGGAGCTGAACATCCTGGCGCTCACTCGCCTGTGTCATGCCCTGGGTCAGCACATGGCGATCCAGGGGGGCGGCCAAATCCTCAACGTCGCCTCGACCGCGGCCTTCCAGCCCATTCCCTACATGAGCAGCTATGCGGCGACCAAGGCCTATGTGCTGCACTTCTCCGAGGGCCTGCGCGAGGAACTCAAGAAGCGGGGGGTGTCGGTGTCGGTGCTCTGCCCCGGCCCGACCCGTACCGCCTTTTTCAAGAACGCCGGGCTGCACACCGGGCGCATGGAGCAGGGCAAGCTGCTGATGTCCGCCGAAGAGGTGGCCCTGGCCGCGGTGCACGGACTGGAAAGACGCCAGGCGGTGATCGTCCCGGGCTGGCGCAATCGCCTGGGCAGTCTGCTGCCCCGCTTCTTCCCCCGCGCCCTGGTGCGTTCGGCCGCGGTGCGGATCGGCAAACTCTTTCAACCCGCGTAAGGGTGATCCCGCCGGCGGCACCTGACCCCGGGCGGCAGCCGCTGGTACACTCGGGGTCTATTCAGCCAGCAGGAGATCGACGTGGATTGTCTGTTCTGCAAGATCGTCGCCGGGGACATTCCGGCCAAGGTGCTCTACGAGGACGATCAGGTCATGGCCTTCCATGACATCGCCCCGCAGGCGCCCGTGCACTTCCTGGTCATTCCCAAGAAGCACATCGCGACCCTGCACGACCTCAGCGAGGCCGATGACAAGCAGCTCGCCGGCCATATCCTCTTCACCGCCCAGCGCCTGGCGCAGGAACAGGGTTGCGAGGAAGGCTTCCGCGTGGCGATGAATTGCAACGCCCTGGGTGGCCAGACGGTCTATCACATCCATATGCATGTGCTGGGCAAGCGGCAGATGACCTGGCCTCCGGGCTGAGCCACGTTCTGTCCTCCCTTCGCCCGCCAAGGAGATCACCTTGAGATCCAAGCGCCTCTACTCCCCCCTCGATCGACTGCTTATCCAGGCGGATACCGCCTTGCGTACCCTGACGCCCTTCAGTGGCGCTCCCACCCGCAGCTCGCCGGCCATTCCGCTCAAGGACGCCGAACTGAGCGATGAAGAACGCCGTCACGCGGCCGGCCTCATGCGCATCAACCACACCGGCGAGGTCTGCGCCCAGGCGCTGTACCAGGGTCAGGCGCTGACCGCCAAACTGCCGGAAGTGCGCGAAGAAATGGAAAAGGCGGCCGACGAAGAGATCGATCACCTGGCCTGGTGCGAGCAGCGCATCCGCGCCCTGGGTGAGCGTCCAAGCCTGCTCAATCCCCTCTTCTATGGCCTGTCCTTCGGGATCGGCGCCGGTGCCGGCCTGATCAGCGATCGCCTGAGCCTGGGCTTCGTCGCCGCTACCGAGGATCAGGTCTGCCGCCATCTGGACGAGCACCTGGACAAGCTGCCGGCGGCCGACGCCAAGTCCCGCGCGGTGCTGGAACAGATGCGCAGCGATGAAGAACAGCACGCCGAACATGCCCTGGCGGCCGGTGGCTGGCGCTTCCCCGCGCCGGTCAAATACGGCATGAGCCTGGTGTCCAAGGTGATGACCAAGACCACCTACCGTATCTGACCTGCGGCTGGCGCCCACGAAAAAGCCCTGCCTTGGCAGGGCTTTTTGCTGTCCAGACGGCTAGATGTCGAAGAAGACCGTTTCCTGCGGGCCCTGCAGATGGATGTCGAAGCGATAGGCCAGGCGGCCATCGATCTCGCAGCGACGCGCCAGCAGGGTGGGCCGGCGCTCCGGCTCCGGCAGGTTGTAGACCGGGCAGCGGGCGTTGGCTTCGGCTTCATCGTCGAAGTAGAGGCGGGTCTGCAGGTGGATGTTGATGCCGCGGGCGAACAGGGTAACGTTGATGTGCGGCGCCATGGGCTGGCCGCGCTGATCGGCGACCTGGCCGGGCTTGACGGTGTGCAGCGTCCAGTCGCCGGCATCGAAGGTGGTGGCGGTGCGACCAAAGCCGTTGAAGGCCTTTTCCACGTCATAGACCGGATCGTAGTGGCCCTGGTGATCGGCCTGCCAGAACTCCAGGAAGGAATCGCGCACCAGGTTGCCGTTGCCGTCGAACACCTGGCCGGTGAGCAGGATGTGCTCGCCCGGCGCGCCGGGCTTGGCCAGCTGGTTCCAGATCTCGACCTCGCGGGTGGGGTTGCCGGCGGCGGCCAGGGCCAGGCCGATGTGCACATAGGGACCGGCGGTCTGGGAGGGGGTTTCCGGCAGCAGGGCGTGGCTGTTGGGGGTCATGTCGGCGTCCTCAGTGGTGTTCGAAGAACGTCTGCCGCGCGCCGCGGGTGACGATGTCGAAGCGATAGGCCAGGCAGTCCATGGGATTGGCCATGCTCATGTCCAGGCGGGCGATCAGAGTCTGGACGGCGTCGGGATCGGCGATGGACTTGACGATGGGGCACAGCGGGATCAGCGGATCGCCCTCGAAGTAGAGCTGGGTGATCAGCCGGGTGGCGATGGCCGGCCCCATGACCGAGACGTGTATGTGCGCCGGACGCCAGTCGTTGCTGCCGTTGCGCCAGGGATAGGGACCCGGGCGGACGGTACGGAAGACATAGTTGCCCTGGCTGTCGGTACGGGTGCGGCCGACGCCGCCGAAGTTGGGATCGAGCGGTGCCAGGTAGACGTCGTTCTTGTGCCGATAGCGACCGCCAGCGTTGGCCTGCCAGATCTCCACCAGGGAATTGGGCACCGGCTTGCCGAACTGGTCACGCAGGGTACCGAACAGGATGATGCGTTCGCCCTGGGGCAACTGGCCGGTGCCGAAGTTTAGCAGCAGGTCGTTGTCGTGCGGTCCCAGCGGCAGCCGCGATAAGTCCGGGCCACTGCGCTCGGAAGCCGTCTGGTGCTGCAGGCTGACCAGCGCCTGGCGCGGCGAGCGGGGAATCGAGGATTTGTAGGCGGGCGTATAGGCCTGGGGATGCCAGGTGCGATCACGGGCGACGTAGCGAACGTCGTGGGGCTTGTTATGCATTGGAATGCTCCACGGAAGGATCGGGGCCAAAGGCTGGCTGATCCCAGTGTGGCCCAGGGCGCCGCCTGGCTGAATTGAAAGCTGCGCCCTTACCCATAACCTAATGGTTAAGTGTCAACTCGCCGGCCACCTCGCGCAGGACGTCGCAGAATCTCTGGGTTGCCAACGACAGGGGCACGCTGCCATTGCGGCAGATGCCGACCGAACCCCCGGCTTCGCGCACGCCAAGCTCCACCTCCACCAGTTCGCCGCTGGCCAGGTCGCGGCGTACCGCATCGAGCGGGGCGATCCACAGGGCCTCGCTCTGGCGGACGTACTGGCGGCTGAGGGTCGGCGACAGGGTTTCCAGCCGCTGGGGACTGAGAGGAATGCCGCACTGGACGAAGAGACTCTCGGCGTGGCGGCGGATGGTGGTCCCGGGCAAGGGCAGCACCAGGGGATAGCGCGCCAGGGTCGCCAGGTCCGCCGGCAGCGCCTGGCTCAACGGATGTCCCGGGCGCACCACCAGGGTCAGGGCCTCGGTATAGAGGTGTTCGAAGTCGAGGCCATGGATGTCCGGGCTGTCGGTCATGCGGCCGACCACCAGATCCAGGTCGCCGACGCGCAATTGTCCGAGCAGATAGGCGCTGGGACCGGTGGCGACGTTGACGATCAGCTGGCGATGACGGTCATGCAGGCGCATCAGGACCTCGGGCAGCACCTGGCTTTCGACCGTCGACAGGACCCCGACCCGCACCAGGCCGCCGGCCTCGCCACCACGCACCAGTTGCATGCCCTCGCGCAGGGCCTGGACGCAGGGACCGGCGTGGCGCAGGAACAGCAGGCCCGCCTCGGTCAGGGTCACCTCGCCCTTGCCGCGCTCGAACAGGCGCACCTCGAGGATTTCCTCGAGTTCGCGGATGGTCTTGGAGATGGCCGGCTGGGACACGGCGATGGCATCGGCGGCCTTGGCGAAGCTGCGCTGCTGGGCGATCTCCAGAAAGCACAGCAGGTGGCGAAACTTGATACGGTTGTCGAGATTCATGACGCTCTCAAGGCAAGGCACGGGCCAGAGACTACCACCCGGCGGTCACGGAAAACCCTTGGAGTCAGCAGGGGCATCCTTTGCTACAGTGCCGCCTTGTCTTCCGAGATCTCTCCATGTCGATCCGTGCCCAGCAGAAGCTGCAAACGCGCCAGGCGCTGCTGGAATCGGCACGCCTGCTGATGAACAGCGGCCGCGGCTTCGGCAGCCTGAGCCTGCGCGAGGTGAGTCGCCAGGCCGGGATCGTGCCGGCGGGTTTCTATCGCCACTTCGCCGACATGGAGAGCTTTGGCCTGGCGCTGGTAGCCGAGGTGGGCGACACCTTTCGCGACGCCCTGCGCCAGGTGCGTCATCACGAACTGCAGCAGCGCGGCATGATCGAGGCCTCGGTGGAGATCTTTCTCGGCGCCGTGAGCGACAACCGCGATCAATTCCTCTTTCTCGCCCGCGAGCAATACGGCGGCTCCCTGGCCGTGCGCCAGGCCATCGCCGAGTTGCGCCAGCGCATCACCCAGGACCTGGCCCGTGACCTGCTCGCCCTGGGTCGCCTGCCCCACCTGAGTCCGTCGCAGATCGATGTCCTCGCCGACCTGGTGGTGAAGACGGTGTTCGCCACCCTGCCGGAGCTGATCGATCCCCCACCCCTGACCACACCGCCGCCGCTGTGGCCGGCGGCGAAGATGGTGCAGCAACTCAAGCTGATCCTGATCGGCAGCAAGCATTGGCGGCGCGGCGAGCGCGCAAACGCCCCAAAAGAGGGCGTTGCTCTGCTAGCCGATGCAATGGCGCACCAAATAAGAGCGACCTGAACGCCAGGTCAACTCATGGCGCCCCAGAACCAGGCGACTTGCGCGCCTTGGCAGGCACCTTGCTGTAGAGCTGGGCAAAACTGCCAAGAGTCCTGCCATGCTGGTCGTCCAAAGCCGCTGCGCGCCCCGGGATACCTGGGACGCCGAACTCCACCTCACCTACGACGCCCGCAGCAAGAGTCGCCTGAGAGCCACCACCAGCGCTGGCGAAGACGTCGGCCTGTTTCTCGAACGCGGCCAACCGCCGCTGGCCGATGGCGACTGCCTCGAAGCCCGCGATGGCCGCATCGTGCGGGTCGTCGCCCGCCCGGAAAAGCTGCTGCACGTGACCTGCGCCAGCGCCTTCGAACTGACCCGCGCCGCCTATCACCTGGGCAATCGCCACGTCGCCCTGCAGATCGGCGACGGTTGGCTACGGCTGCTGGACGACTATGTGCTCAAGGCCATGCTGGAGCAGCTCGGCGCCCGGGTCAGCGAGATCGAGGCCGGCTTCCAGCCCGAGCACGGCGCCTACGGCGGCGGTCACCATCACTCGCACCATGGCGAGGAAGGCTTCAACTACGCCCCCAAACTGCACCACTTCGGCGTGCGCACGTGAATTCGCCCTTCGCGCTGCTGCGCCTGGCCAGTCCCCAGTTGCCAATTGGCGGCTACAGCTATTCCCAGGGACTGGAACTGGCCATCGACAGCGGCCTGATCCGCAGCGCGGCGGAGGCCGAGGTCTGGCTGCGCGACAATCTCGAACTCAATCTGGCGCGCTTCGAAGCGCCGCTGCTGCTGGCCCATTGCCAAGCCGCCGCGGCGGGCGACTGGACGCGTCTGAGCGAGCTGGCCGACCATCATCGTGCCAGTCGCGAGACCGCGGAATTCCAGCTGGAAAGTCGCCAGACCGGCTATTCCCTGGCGCAACTGCTGCTCGGTCTGCCGGAGCTGGATGACAGTAGCCGCCGCCTGCTCGGCGAACTGGCCCCGACCTTTGCCCTCGGCTGGGCGCTGGCCGCCCGCGCCTGGGCGATCGCACCGCGAGCGGCGCTGGACGCCTGGCTGTGGACCTGGCTGGAAAATCAGCTGGCGGTGCTGATGAAAACCCTGCCGCTGGGCCAGCAAGCGGCCCAGCGCCTCACCTCCCTTCTGCTGCCGACCCTGACCGCCGTGGCCGAGCAGGCCGCTGACCTGCCCGAAGCGCACTGGGGCGGCGCCCCCTTCGGCCTGGCCCTCAGCAGCATGGCCCACGAGCGGCAGTACAGCCGCCTGTTCCGTTCCTAGGAGATCCCCTGATGACAACTCAACCCCTGCGCGTCGGTATCGGCGGACCGGTCGGTTCCGGCAAGACTGCTCTCACCCTGGCCCTCTGCCGCGCCCTGCGCGAGCGCTACAACCTGGCGGTGGTGACCAACGACATCTACACCCGCGAAGACGCCGATTTCCTGGTGCGCAACGAGGCCCTGGCGCCCGAGCGCATCCTGGGCGTGGAGACCGGTGGCTGTCCGCACACCGCCATCCGCGAAGACGCCTCCATCAACCTGGAAGCGGTGGACCAGCTCAACCGCCGCTTTCCCGGCCTGGACCTGATCCTGGTGGAATCCGGTGGCGACAACCTGTCCGCCACCTTCAGCCCGGAGCTGTCCGATCTGACCCTCTATGTCATCGACGTCTCGGCCGGTGACAAGCTGCCGCGCAAGGGTGGCCCCGGTATCTGCAAGTCGGATCTGCTGGTGATCAACAAGATCGACCTGGCCGAGCAGGTCGGTGCCTCCCTGGAGGTGATGGATCGCGACACCCGCAAGATGCGTGGCGACAAGCCTTTCGTCTTCAGCAATCAGAAGACCGGTCTGGGACTGGAAGAGATCATCGCCTTCATCGAGAAGCAGGGTCTGCTGACCGCCGCCTGAGTCCAGGAAACCATCCCAAGGAGCCCCCATGAAACACGCCAAGATCTTCGCCACCGCCGCCCTGCTGCTCGCCCCGGCCCTGGCCTTCGCCCATCCGGGTCATGCCGAGAACGGCCTGGCCGCCGGGGTGCTGCACCCCCTGACCGGTCTCGACCACCTGCTGGCCATGCTTGCCGTAGGACTCTGGGCCGCCCAGCAGCAGGGCAAGGCGCGCCTGGCGCTGCCCTGCACCTTTGTCGGCACCATGCTGATCGGCGGCCTGCTGGGCTTCGCCGGGCTGGAGCTGCCCTTGCTGGAGACCGGCATCGCTGCCTCGGTGCTGGCCCTGGGTCTGCTGGTGGCCCTGGCCGCTCGTCCGCCGGTGGCCGCCGCCGTCGGCCTGACCGCCGCCTTCGCCCTGTTCCACGGCGTGGCCCATGGTCTGGAATTGCCGGAAATGGGCAATCCCTGGGCCTATGCCGCCGGTTTCGTCGCCGCCACCGCCACCCTGCATGCTCTGGGCTATGCCGTGGTGCGCTACCTGCCCCAGGCGGCCACGCCGCTGGTGCGACTCGCCGGCGTCGCCACGGCCGTGGCCGGGGGCTGGCTGCTCGCCGCCTGATCCGTCAGGCGATCCCCAGCTGCTGGCGCAGTCGCGCCAGCACACCCTCTTCCGCCACCGCCGGCAGTTGCGCGGTATAGCCGCCAAAGCCGGCGAAGCGTGTGGCGAAATCCACCTCGAGCACGAATCTGTTGTCGAACTGCGGCGACGCCAGGGGTGCCAGCACCTCGGCCGTATAGGTGTCGCGCGGATCGTTGCCCAGCCGCACCGGCAGGTCGCCACTCTGCTGGCGATAGGCGACCCAGGGCGAATAGGTGAAGGCCTCCAGTCGGCCCCGCGCCAGGTCCAGTTCCAATAGGCGCAGCAGGCCGTTGCCGCCGGCGTATTCGGTCTGGTAGTTGATCAGCAGGAGATCCACCGGATGGCCCAGGTCATTGGTCATCCGCAGGTGCCCACTGCCGTGATTGTGGCCGTTGAGGGTGAGGAAGATCTGGTCGTTGCGGCGGATCAGCCGATTCCACAACCGTATCCCGGTGTCGTTGCGCCGGGTGGAAAGCACCGGCTGGCCGTTCACCAGGTCGACGATGTTGTGCGAGGCCAGGATGGTCGGCAGATGCGGATAGCGATCCAGCATGCCCTGGGCCCAGTCCAGACTCTGGTCCGAGGGGCACCAATCCAGGGTCAGCAGCAGAAAGCCCTGCCCCAGCGCCGAGAAACTATGGGCCTCGTTGAGACCGGTGACGTCGCGTTCGATGAAGGTGGCCTGGCGCGCCGCCCGCTCACGGCCGAAATACTGGGTGAAGAGTTCGCGACCGTCACGCAGGCGGTCCTCGGTGTAGAGCTCGACGACGTCATGGTCGCCGGTCATGACGCTATAGGGCACCCCGGCCTGTTCAAGGCGTGCCATGGCGTGACTGGCCAGGGCCCACTCGCCGCGCTGCTCGGCGTTTTCCACCAGATCGCCCAGGTGCACCACGAACGGCAGGTTCAGCGCCGCGGCGTTGTGCGCCAGCCAATGGGTCTGGGCATGAAAGGCCAGCGCCGGTGGATAGCCCAGGTGGCCATAGCGCTCCACCCGCCGGCCGTTGGGTTGCATCTCGTGGTTGTTCTCACTGTAGTACTGGGTATCGGGGAGGACGCCGAGCACGAAGCTGCTGCGCGACGGCAGCGGCGCCAGAGGAGCGAAGGCATGCCGCTCGAACCAGTGGGCGCGGTGTTCCGGCAGGCCGTAGCGCTGGGTCGGCTTGCAGGCGGCCAGCAGCGGCAGACCGGCCAGCGCCAGGCACAGCCGGCGACGTTTGAAATCGGGCGAATCGGTCATCACAGCGGCCTCAGGGCAGGTAGTAGGCCTGCCAGCGATTGTCGTTGAAGCGCCCTTCCAGCACCGGCTGGCGGCTGGCCAGCGGCGTGCCGGCCAGGGCCGCCTGGCTGTCGGCATCGAGCAGCACATAGGCGGGTCGGGTGACCTGGGCGAGCTGCCCTGCCTGGCCGATATCGATAAAGGTCGGCAGGGGCACGTCGTAGTCGAGATTCATCAGGTAGCGGAAGGCCTTGGTGTCCTGGCCCAGGCCAAAGAACACCAGTTGCCCCGGTTCACCCTGGCGCAGGCTTTCCAGGCGGGTGACGAAGGCGCGGGTGTCGTAGCGCAGCGCCTGCATCGGATCCAGCGCCAGCACCACCAGCAGCCATTGCGCCAGGGCCGCCGCGGCCAGGGGCATGCCCAGGCGGAAGGCCCCGCGCTCGCGCCAGGTGGCCACCAGGGCGAACAGCGCCAGGATGGCGAAGGCACCCAGCAGGAAACGCAGGTCCAGCTCGGGCCACCAGCCGGCGGCCTGCAGCCGGGGTTGCTGCAGCTTGACCAGCGCCCCGAGCACCAGCGGAAAGATCACCAGCAAAGGCAGGAACAGCCGCCGTACCCAGGCCAGGGCGCCCTGCCCCTGCAGCAGCACCCAGGCGCCGAGAGCCGCGCAGGCCGGAATGGCCGGCAGGATGTAATAGGGTTTCTTGAAGGTGGGAATCGACAGGGCCACCACGATCAGCGCGGCGAAGCCGGCTAGCTGGAGCAGCAGGCGACTGTCCGCCTGCGCCTGGCGCTGCCGCCAGTGGTGTCTCAGCGTCGGCAGGGCCAGCAGCGCCAGGGGAAAGGCCGGGGCGTAGCGGTAGAGGCCCAGCTGCAGGAAGTACCACCAGGGATAGCCGGCACCGTCGGTGTCGTCCAGCCGGCCAGAGACCTGCATGCGGATCACGTCCTCGACGAAGGGCATACCACCGGTACGCCAGGCCAGGCCGAACAGCAGGGCGCAGCACAGCATCAGCACCAGGGCGCCGACCAGGCCGTAGCCGAAGCTGCGCCGCCAGTCGCCCTGCACCAGCCAGTAGACGCAGACCACGCCACAGGGCTCGATCAGGCCCAGCGGCCCGCGCACGGCGAAGCCGGCGGCCATGCACAGGAACACCAGGGCGCGCCGCCGGGACAGGCCGCGCTGGTCGGCGCTCCATAGCAGATAGAAGCAGCCCAGTGCCGCCAGGGTGACGAATTGATCGAGGCAGATGGAGCGCGCCTTGGCCAGGAAGCCATTGGTGAGCAGCAGCACCAGCACCGCCAGCAGGCCCCAGGCACGGGACCGCTCGGCCAGCAGGCGATAGAGCAGCCCGACGATGGCCGCCGAGGCCAGGGCGGTGGGAATCACCGTGGCCAGGCGATTGACCTCCCCGAACAGCTGGGCGAAGACGTCGATCAGCAGGGTGGAGGTGGCGGGATAGTCGGGGTAAGGCTGTCCGTAGCTGGTCGGGAAGGCACTGGCCCCATGGCGAAACATCTCCTGGGCGAAGAGTGCGAAGCGGCCGTCGAAGCCGATGAAGGGCTGCTCCCACAGCCCCAGGGTGAACAGCGGCACCGCCAGCAGACACAACGCCAGACTTTCGAGGCGCAGGCGCGCCGGACTCGGGATGGACGACACGCGGCAGGACTCCGGCAGGCTGGGAAGGACGGGCTCGCGACCCGGCGCCACTATCGCCGAACAACCTTAGGGATCGCTGAAACCAGGCTGACGGCAGGCTGACAGAAGCCGCAGGACAGAGCGGTTCGGCCGCGAGGCGGTGGCGACTATGCCGCTGCATTGAAAATATTTCATGACAGCTGCATCCAGGGCGTCGGCTGCCGGGTATAGCCCCTACAGTCCAGTCGACTGTGCCCCTCTCAATCCGGAGCAAGCGCATGAACAACACCTATAGCCGTTGCAGCATCCTGGCCCTCACCGCCCTGCTGAGCACCCCGCTGCTGGCGCAAGGCGAGTTGCCCGAAGCCGTCCGCGTCCCCGCCGGCAACAGCCTGATGCTGGAAACCGTAGGCAAGGGCACCATCGTCTACGAGTGCCGCGACAAGAAGGACATGCCCGGCCAGACCGAGTGGTTCTTTGTCGGTCCCAAGGCCGACCTGCATGATCGCCAGGGCAAGCAGGTGGGTCGCTACTACGGTCCGCCCGCAACCTGGGAAGCCAGCGACGGCTCCAAGGTGGTCGGCAAGCAACTGGCGATCGCCCCCGCCGGCAGCGGCAACCTGCCCTATCAGCTGGTGGAGGCCGCGCCCGCCGAGGGCAAGGGCGCCTTCCAGGGCACCACCTACATCCAGCGCACCGCGCTCAAGGGTGGCGTGGCGCCGACCAAGGCCTGCACCTCGGCCAACAAGGGCGAACGGCAGACCGTGAATTACCAGGCGGATTATCTGTTCTGGAAGAAGGGCTGAGGTCCAGGGGACAGCCAGGCGCGGATCGGCTAGGCTCGGCTGATCCGGTCGCCACCCTGGCGTCCCCAGCCTGGCGCGATTTCGTGACCGATCCCCTTTACGATCCCGCTGCACTGCTCGCCGCCTGTGCCCGGGGCGAGCGCGCCGCCCTGCAGCGGCTCTACCAGAACGAGGCGCCGCTCTTGCTGGGCATCGTCCTGCGCCTGGTGCGCGATCGCGGACTGGCCGAGGACATTCTCCACGACGCCTTTCTGCGCATCTGGCGCGGCGCCGCCGGATTCGCCCCGGAGCGCGGTACGGCCCGCGGCTGGATGTGCAGCATCGCGCGCAACCTGGCGCTCAACGCCCTGCGCGATCGCCAGCGCCTGGTGCCCCTGGCGGACGGGTGGGAACCCCTGGCCGAGTCGGCCGATCCGGCGCGAGAGGCCGACGGCCGTCGGCTGGAGGGCTGCCTGCAGAACCTGGAAGCGCCGCGGCGGAAGGCCATCCTGGCCGCCTACCTGGACGGCTGCTCCCATGGCGAGATCGCCCAGCGCCTGCAGGCACCGCTGGGCACGGTGAAGAGCTGGATCACGCGCGGCCTCAAGGCGCTCAGGGAGTGCATGACATGAACGACGATACTCCCCTGCCCCCGGACGAAGAGCGCGAACGCCTGGCCGGCGAATACGTGCTCGGTACCCTGGATGCCAGGGAGCGCCGTCGCGTGCAAGGTGCGCTGGCGACGGATGCCCGGCTGGCCGCCGCGGTGGCGCGCTGGGAGGCGCGGCTGCAGCCGCTGGCCGAGCGTGTGCAGCCCGTCGAACCCGGCACGAATCTCTGGCCGCGCATCGAGCGCAGTCTGGGTGAGGCCGACGCCAAGGCCACCACCCGGCGTGAGTCGCTGTGGCACCGCCTGGCACTCTGGCAGGGCCTGAGTGCGGCAGGGCTGGCTGCCAGCCTGGTGCTCGCGGTGCTGTTGCTGATGCGTCCGGTCCCCACGCCAAGCTACCTGGTGGTGCTGGCCGCGCCCAGCGATCGGACGCCCGGCTGGGTGATCCAGACCGCCAGCGCCCATGACCTGCAGCTGATTCCCCTGGGGCGCGACGCCGTGCCGAGCGGCAAGACGCTGCAATTCTGGACCAAGGCCGACGCCTGGCAGGGTCCGGTATCCCTGGGTCTGGTACAGCCGGGACGCACCCTGCAGGTGCCTCTGGACCAGCTGCCGCCGCTGGAAGCCAATCAGCTGTTCGAGCTCACCCTGGAAGACCAGGGCGGCTCGCCTACCGGCCGACCCACCGGGCCGATCCAGTTCATCGGCCGGGCGGTCAAGGTGCTCTAGGCCGACGTCTCAGCTCTTGCGGTGGATGTTGAAATTGCTGAACGCCTGACAGGTCGCCATCAGCTGGATGCGGTTGATGTTGACGTGCTTGGGCTGGTTCAGCGTCCAGTGGATGGATTCGGCGATGTCGTCCGGGGTCAGGGGTTCGGTGCCGGCATAGACGGCATCGGCCTTGGCCTTGTCACCCCCGAAGCGCACCACCGAGAATTCGCTTTCGGACAGGCCCGGCTCGATGTTGGTCACCCGCACCCCGGTGCCCAGCAGGTCGGATCTCAGGCTCAGGCTGAATTGCTTGAGGAAGGCCTTGGTGGCGCCATAGACATGGCTGCCCGGATAGGGATAGTCGCCCGCCACCGAGCCCAGGTTGACGATACCGGCCCCGGCGCCATGGGCGATCAGCCGCGGCAACAGCAGGCGGGTGCAATAGAGCATGCCCTTGATGTTGGTATCGACCATGGTGTCCCAGTCGTCCAGGTCGCAGCTCTGGGCGGGCGTGTTGCCCAGCGCCAGACCGGCGTTGTTGACCAGGGCGCGCAACTGGTTGAATTCTTCCGGCAGGCCGGCGACCGCGGCTTCCACGGCGGCGCGATCCTGGACGTCCAGCACCAGCGGCAGCACCTTGGCCTGACCGGACAATTCCTCGGCCAGGGCGTGCAGGCGATCCTCGCGGCGACCGGTGATGACGATCGACCAGCCGTCCTTGGCGAAGCGGCGAGCGGTGGCGGCGCCGAAGCCGGAGGTGGCGCCGGTGATGAAGATCGAAGACATGAAAGATTCCTTCTGCGAGGGAGGTTGGCCGAGGCCCACGATAGCTCAGGGGCATTGGTCAGGCGAATACCCAGATCGCCACAAATCCAGCGGATCAGTTATAACGCCTTGGTATTGCAGGGTTTTCCGCGCACTGGCGAATTTTTGAACAGTTCTCGCCAGGCCAGGCGCCCTGGGCCTCACGCCCGGCTATGCCAAGCTTATCCACAGGACGATCCACGGAATTCCTGTACAGAATTCGGACCGGGCTTCAGGTGGATAAGTCCGCTGCCACGAGCCAGGCAGGCGGTTCGGCCGGCGCCAGTCCGGTGCAGGCGGCCTCGACACAGGCGGCGAGGCCGGCGAAGCGCAGCTCGCGCCCGGTGAGGCCCGGGCCGTAGTGGGCGAACTTGCCGGAATTGGTCAGCAGGGTGCGGGCCTGGGGCGGCACCAGGGGTTCGCCGAGCATGCACCAGCAGGTGTCCCCGACCAGCTGGGCACCGAAGACTTCCAGCTCGGCCAGGCTGCCAGACCGTTCGGCCGCCGCGCGCACCTCGCGGCCCAGGGTGATCACCAGCGCCACCTCGGGATGCCGCTGCCGCCCGCGACAGAGTTCGGCCAGGCGCTGGCACTCCTCGGCGGAGAAATGCGGATTGCCCAGGGCCACCAGCTGCACCTCGCGCGCGACGGCGCTGTCCAGTTCGGCCCAGGCCTGGCGCAGATCGGCCAGGCTGATGTCTTCGATCTCCAGCTCGGGTGCGGCCACCGCGGCCAGGGTCGGCGCCTCGGGCGTCACCCCGACCAGATGGAACAGCGGCGCCGCCGAGGTGGTGGCGAAGGCGGCGCCAAAGGCCTTGAGATCGTCGCGACTGGGCTGGCTGTTTTCCAGCCCCAGCACCGCCGGAATCCGCGTGGGTGAACGCAGGCCGATCCAGTAGCCGAGCAGCGGGTAGAAGGCGTCGTCATGGCCCTCGGGTACGGTGACCCGCAAGACCTTGGCCGCGCGGCGACCGCTGTCCAGGTGGCAGCCGGCCAGAGGAGCCCGACCGGTCAGGGCGGTACAGATATCGAGGAAGTCGGCGTACTTCTGGGTGCGCGCGCCCAGTACGCTGTTGGCGAAGACCACGGCATTGGATTCGGCCCAGACCACCTGCTCGCCCAGGCTCGGGGCGCTGTCCAGCAGATAGGGGGCACAGGTAAAGGTGGGACGGCAGCCTAGGGCCACATAGGCCTCGGCCAGGGCAGAGGCCGGCTCACCCAACGCCGGCGCCACGCCCTGCGCGCGCCAGCGGCGTTGATCCACCGATACCGCATTGAGAGTCGTAGGTACCTGTACCCGACCGCCCCACTCCACCAGGCGCTGGGCGAAGGCCAGGCTGGCCGGACCGGTGTAGATGCAGCCGTCGATATGGGCCTGGGTGATGTCGAGCAGCTCGCGGGCACCCTGCAGGTGCGCCATGCGCACCAGGATCTTCATCGCCGCCTGGACGGCCTGGCCCTCGGCGCCCGCCAGCTTGGCCTGGTCGGTCGCGCTCAGCTGCAGGTCGGCAGGGGCCTCGCTAGTGGAGTCGGGAAAGAACTCTCCCGGCGCGCCGACCCAGCCATCGTTCACCGCGATCTCATCCTGCTCGGCGAGCGCGGCGAAGGCCTCGGCGCCCAGGCTGACCACCGGCAGGGAGCGACCGAAGAGTTCTTCCGCAACGATGGCACCCAGGCTGAGGATCTCGTCCGGCTCGGCCAGTACCAGCGCTGCCGGTCCGCGTCCCGCCAGCAACAGCTCCAAGAGCACGGCGCTGCCGGTGCAGGAACCGCGTCCACTGGGAATGGCCAGGATGCGTCCGGCCAGTTCCAGGCCGTGCAGGGGATGGTGGCGATCGATCACCCGACCGCTGGCCGGATCGACGCCACCCCAGAAACTCAGGCCCAGGGGCGCCCAGGCCAGGCGTCCCCGGGCATGGCCCGCGACCAGACAGCGACCGCGGACCGCTGCCACCGCTAGTGGCCGCCCAGGTAGGCTTCGCGCACCTGGGGATTGGCCAGCAATTCCTGGCCACTGCCGCTCATGCGGATCTCGCCGGTGACCATCACATAGGCGCGGTCGGACAGGCGCAGGGCATGGTTGGCGTTCTGCTCCACCAGGAAGATGGTCATGCCGCTCTGGGCCAGCTCGCGCAGGATCTGGAAGATCTGCTTCACCACAATGGGCGCCAGGCCTAGGCTGGGTTCGTCGAGCAGCAGCAGCTTGGGTCGCGCCATCAGCGCCCGGGCGATGGCCAGCATCTGCTGTTCGCCGCCGGACATGGTCATGGCGCGCTGGTTGCGACGCTCCTTGAGCCGCGGGAAGAGCTCGAACATGCGCTGCATGTCCTCGTCCACCCAGCGGGTGCCGATGGGAATGGTACCCATCAGCAGATTCTCCTCGACCGTCATGTCGGGAAACACATGGCGCCCCTCCGGTGACTGGGCGATGCCGTTGGAGGCCACGTAGTGGGCGTTCTTGCGGGTGATGTCCTCGCCCCGGTAGAGGATCTGCCCGTTGCGCGCCTGGGGCTGGCTGAAGATGGACATCAGCAGGGTGGACTTGCCGGCGCCGTTGGAGCCGATCAGGCTCACCGTCTCGCCCTCGTTGATGGACAGGGAGACGCTCTTCAGCGCCTGGATCGGCCCGTAGAAGACGTCGACGTTACGGAATTCCAGGATCGGCGTGGTCATGCCACCTCCTCTTCTTCGGCGCCGAGGTAGGCGGCGATGACCTTGGGATCGTTGCGGATATCGGCCGGCAGGCCGCGGGCGATGACCTGGCCATGGTCCAGCACCACGATGTGGTCGGAGATATTCATCACCATGCCCATGTCGTGCTCGATCAGCACCACGGTGATGCGGTGCTGGTCGCGCAGCAGGCGGATCATCCCGGCCAGCGCCTCGGTCTCGGCCGGGTTGAGACCGGCGGCGGGTTCGTCCAGGCAGACGATCTCCGGACGGGTGCACATGGCGCGGGCGATTTCCAGGCGGCGCTGCTGGCCGTAGGAGAGTTCGCCGGCCAGACGATTGGCGTGGTCCACCAGGTCCACCACTTCCAGCCAGTAGAAGGCCGTATCCAGCGCCTTTTCCTCGGCCCGGCGATAGCCGGGGGTATTGAGGATGCCGGTGATCAGGTTGCGGTTGCACTGCATGTGCTGCGCCACCAGCAGGTTCTCCACTACCGACATCTCCTTGAACAGGCGGATGTTCTGGAAGGTGCGGGCGAGCCCTGCGCGGTTCACCAGGTGAGTACCGCCGAACATCTTGTACCAGAGCCGGCTGCCGAACTGCACCGGATTGACGAAGTCGGTGGCCTGGAAGCGCTCGCCCATGATCTTGCCGACGCGGGTCGAACGGCCATCGGCGGTATCCAGGCGGATCTCGCCATCGGTGGCCTTGTAGAAGCCGGTCAGGCAGTTGAACACCGTGGTCTTGCCGGCGCCGTTGGGGCCGATCAGCGCGGTGATGGAGTGTCGCTGAATATCGAAGGACACGTCCGAGAGGGCCTTGATACCCCCGAATCTCATGCCCAGACCGCTGACGGTCAGAATGTTGTCGCTCACGGCGCCACTCCCTTGCGAATCGCGAAGCCACTGCGGGCGATACGGATCAGGCCACGCGGCCGCCACATCATCATCACCACCATGAGCACGCCGAACACCAGCATGCGGATGTCGCCGAATTCGCGCAGCAGCTCGAACAGCAGGGTCATGACGAAGGCCGAGACCACCACCCCGACGGTGGAGCCCAGGCCGCCCAGTACCACGATGGCCAGCACCAGCACCGACTCGAAGAAGTTGAACGAGGCCGGGTTGATGAAGCCCTGGTAGGTGGCGAAGAACACCCCGGCCAGGCCTGCGGTGGAGGCACCGATCATGAAGGCGGAAAGCTTGACCAGCACATGGTTCAGGCCCATGGCGCGGCAGGCGATCTCGTCTTCGCGCAGGGCTTCCCAGGCGCGGCCGACCGGCATGCGGGTCAGGCGGTGCTTGATGTAGAGCACCAGCAGCACCACCAGGAACAGCACGGTGTAGATGAAGATCATCGTCGCGTTGGGGTTGTAGCTGATGCCCAGCAGCTCGTGGATGGGCACCCCGCCCTCCTTTGCCCGGCGGCCGAATTCGATGCCGAAGAAGGTCGGCGAAGGCGCAGCGATGCCGTTGGGGCCCTTGGTCACTTCCAGCCAGTTGTTGAGCACCAGGCGGATGATCTCGCCGAAGCCGAGGGTGACGATGGCCAGGTAGTCCCCGTGCATGCGCAAGACCGGGAAGCCCAGTATCGCTCCCGCCACCGCCGCCATGACCGCCGCGAGCGGCAGCATGGTCCAGAAGCCCAGCCCGAGGTACTGATAACCCAGCGCCAGACCGTAGGCGCCGATGGCATAGAAGCCGACGTAGCCGAGGTCGAGCAGACCGGCCAGGCCCACAACGATGTTCAGGCCCAGGCCCAGCAGCACGTAGATCAGGCAGAGGATGATGACCGTCAGCCAGTACTTGGTGGCCAGGAAGGGAAAGGCGATAGCCACCAGAATGACGATGGGCAGGATGAATCTCAGGTTGGACTTGTGCCCCGGCGGCAGCACATGGACACCGCCGTCGTTGCGCTTGAAGGACTCGATCCAGTCACGGCCCTTGGCGGTCTGGCCGAACAGGCTGAGCAGGAAGCGGCCGGCCATGACCACCGCGACCATGATGCCGACGCGACCGGGCTCGAGGTTGTAGCCGTAGCCGTCGAGCACGATGCCGACGATGGGACCGAACAGGATCAGCGAGACCAGGCCCACCATGAGGGTGTCGCGCAGCACGACCTTGAGGTCGAAGGAGGAAGACGTCTGACTCATGGATTACACCTTCGTGACCTGGGGTTTGCCGAGCAGCCCCTGGGGCCTAAAGATCAGGATCGCCACCAGCAGCGAGAAGCTGAAGACGTCCTTGTAGTCCGAGTTCACCAGGCTGGCGAACTGGGCTTCGGAGATGCCGAGGATGATGCCGCCGAGCATGGCGCCGGGCAGCGAGCCGATGCCGCCGAGCACCGCCGCGGTAAAGGCCTTGATGCCGATGATGAAGCCGGCATAGAAGTCGAAGGTGCCGTAGTTGAGGGTGATCAGCACCCCGGCCAGCGCTGCCATGGCCGCGCCGATGATGAAGACGTAGGAGATCACCCGGTCGGTGTTGATGCCGAGGATCTGCGCCATCTTGCGATCCTGCTGGGTGGCCCGGCACATGCGGCCGAGGGTGGTCTTCTGGATCACGTAGGTGAGCAGGCCCATGCCGATGATGGAGGCCAGGATGATGAAGATCTTGGTGTAGGTGATGATCACGAAGCCGTCGCCGATGTGCAGGCGCAGGGCGCCGTCGAGCAGCGTCGGTACCCCCTGCTGGCGCGCGCCCTGGGCGAGCTGCACGTAGTTCTGCAGGATCAGCGACATGCCGATGGCCGAGATAAGCGGCGCCAGGCGCGTGGAGTTGCGCAGCGGCTTGTAGGCGATCCGCTCGATGGCCCAGCCGTACACGGAGGTGACCACCACGGTGAAGATCAGGGTGCCGAGGATCAGCACCGGGAAGGAATGCAGGCCGAACACGCTCAGCAGGGCGATGCCGATGGCGGCGAGATAGGCCGACACCATGTACACGTCGCCGTGGGCGAAGTTGATCATGCCGATGATGCCATAGACCATGGTGTAGCCGATGGCGATGAGTCCGTAGACCGAGCCCAGGGTCAGGCCGTTGACCAGTTGTTGCAGGAAGATACCGTCCACGTTTGCAGTCTCGCGCTGGATGGATGACGAGGGCCGCCGGCCGCCACCTCGTCCTGGGGCGGAGACGAGGCGGCGGCCGGCGGATTCACGCGAGGATCAGGGCAGCTGGTGGTACTTGCCCTTGTCGTCCCATTCGTACATCACGTAGTCGGAGACCTTGAGGTCGCCCTTGCTGTCCCAGCTCTTCTCACCCAGTACGGTGTTGACGCTGTGGGACTTCAGCCACTCGGCGGCCTTGGCGCCGTCGGTGCCCTTGATGCCGTTGAAGGCGGCGGCCACGGCCTGCAGCGAGGCATAGGAGTAGAGGGTGTAGCCCTCGGGCTCGTAGCCGGACTTGCGCAGGGTTTCCACCACGGTCTTGCCGGCGGGGTTCTGCAGCGGGTCGGCGCCGAAGGTCATCAGCACGCCCTTGGTGTACTGGGCGCCACCGGCCGTGGTGACCAGGTCGGCGGAGACGATGCCGTCGCCGGAGACGAACTTGGCGGTCACGCCCTGCTCGCGCATCTGCCGCACCAGCGGACCGGCCTCGGGGTGCAGGCCACCGAAGTAGACCACGTCGGCGCCGGAGGCGCGGATCTTGGTGACCAGGGAGTTGAAGTCCTTCTCGCCGCGGGTCAGGCCCTCGTAGAGCACCTCTTTCACGCCGCGCTTGTTGAGCTGCGCCTTGGTGGCGTCGGCCAGGCCCTGACCGTAGGTGTCCTTGTCGTGGATGATGGCGACCTTCTTGGCCTTGAGGGTATCGACGATGTAGTCGCCGGCCACGATGCCCTGCTGGTCGTCACGTCCGCACATGCGGAACACGCCGGTCAGGCCACGCTCGGTGATCTTGGGATTGGTGGACGCCGGGGTGATGGAGATGATGCCGGCTTCGTCGTAGATCTCCGAGGCGGGCATGGTGTTGGAGGAGCAGAAGTGGCCGATCACGGCCTTGACCTTCTCGGAGTCCACCAGGCGGTTGGCCACGGCCACGGCCTGCTTGGGCTCGCAGGCGTCGTCGCCCTGCACCAGCTTGATCTTCTCGCCATTGATGCCACCGGCGGCGTTGATGTCCGCCGCGGCCTGGGTAGCCCCCTTCCAGAACTGCTCGCCATAGGCGGCGCTGGCCCCGGTGAAGGGACCGGCGACACCGATCACGACGTCGGCATGCGCCAGGGAGGAGAGAGTGAACGCAGAACCGATAGCGAGAGCCAGAATGCCTTTTCTGTAAATCTTCGACATGGGAGGTTTGCTCCAGAGGGTGGTTGGCCTTTTCGCCGGAGCAAAGCCTGTGCCATCAGCCAGTTGTGTACCGGGCGCAAAGGCCATTTGCCGCTACTGCGATGAGCCAAAACCGCCGACAGCCTGCGGCGAGGGCCGCAGCCAGTGGAGCGGACCGCCCTTTAGACTTTTGTCGTAAGCGGCTCATTAGTCTGAATAATTCGGCGAAGCGGTAGCAGCGGGAGGGTTGAAACCCAGCGGTTTGTTACCAGATAGCAACCCGGTTGCACCTGTTTCGCACCAAAACGTAACACCGGCCCCACACTGTGCCACTAAAGTAACCATGATCTTGCGGTCGCAGGCCCCGGGCGGATCTGCCGTTCTCTCGACCTGCTTGCAGTGGTGGACAGCCAGAAAAAAGCGGCCGAATTGCACAGGTCGGGATGCGCAAATCGGCCGCTTCGGCGCGTTATCGCCCGGCCCGAGGGCCGGTGACAGCAGGTATGGCGGGGTCGCTAGAGCACCACGCGCAGGCATTGCCCGGCGTGATAGAGGGTGAAGCCGGCTTCATACATCAGGCTGCGCCACTGGCCGACCGGATTGGCATCCAGCGACGCCAGGGGCAGCGGCAGGTCGTGGCGATCGCCACTGCACAGATAGCGGGCAAAGGCCTGCCCCACCACCGTGCCCGTGGTAACCCCGCGTCCGTTGTAGCCGGTCACCGCCAGCAGGCCCGGCGCCGGTTCGAACAGTCGCATCAGATGATCGGGCGTGAAGCCGATGCGGCCCGTCCAGCTGCATTCCCACTCGACCCGTCCGAGCGCGGGGAAATAGTGCCGCTGGATGCGATCGGCCCAGGCGCGGATGAAGCCGGCCGGCCGCCTCGCCATGTTGCCGAGACTGCCCAGCAGCAGACGGCCATCGGCATCGCGGCGGATGCTGCTGAGCACCGTCCGGGTGTCCCAGGAGCCACGGCCCTGGGGCAGGATGAAATCCGCCTCCGGGCCGAGGGGCCGCGAGGCCACCTGGTAGTAGTAGCCCGGGAAGAATTGCTTGCGCAGGGTGGTCCATTCGCCTTCGGTGTAGGCGTTGGAGGCGATCACCACCTGGTCGGCGGTGACCCGCCCCTGGGGGGTTTCCACCTGCCAGCGTTCGCCGATCCGCTGCAGGCGCTGCACCGAACTCTGCTCGAACAACTCGCCGCCTTCCTGGCGCAGCGCCCTGGCCAGGCCCAGGGCATACCCCATGGGCACCAGGGTACCGGCGCGATGATCGAGCAGCGCACCACTGATGTCGCGGGTACCACAGGCGCTGTAGCAGGCTTCGCCTTCCAGCAGCTCGACCCGGGCGCCGCGGCGCTGCCATTGCTCGGCACGCTGACCAAGATCGGCCAGGCCCTTGGCGCTGTGCGCCATGTGCAGGGTGCCGGCGCGGCGCGGCTGGCAGTCGATGCCATAGCGCTCGATGAGGGCGAACACCTGACTCGGCGCATCGCCCATCACCCCCAGCAGACGCTCGCCGACCTCCGGTCCCAGGGTGGCCACCGCCTCGTCCGGCGGGATCCACATGCCGGCATTGACCAGCCCGACATTGCGCCCGGAGCCGCCATGGCCGACGCCATGGGCCTCCAGCACCACCACCCGCCGCCCGGCCTGCGCCAGGTGCAGGCCGGTGGACAGGCCGGTGTAACCACCGCCGATGACGCAGACCTCGGTGTCACGCTCGCCCTGCTGCGGTGCGTCCGGCACCGCCGGATACAGCCGCTCCCATAGGCACTCTTCACGCAACTGCATTCTCTGCGCTCCTGGCGGATCCACTCAGTCGAAGACGATGCCCTGGGCCAGCGGCAACTGGCGGGAGTAGTTGACGGTGTTGGTCTGGCGGCGCATGTAGGCCTTCCAGGCATCGGAGCCGGATTCGCGGCCACCGCCGGTTTCCTTCTCGCCACCGAAGGCGCCACCGATCTCGGCACCGCTCGGTCCGATGTTGACGTTGGCGATGCCGCAGTCGCTGCCGGTCGCCGACATGAAGGCCTCGGCCTCGCGCACGTCGGTGGTGAAGATGCAGGACGACAGGCCCTGGGGCACGGCGTTGTTCAGCGCCACCGCCTCGTCGAAATCGTCATAGGTCAGCACATAGAGGATGGGCGCGAAGGTCTCGTGACGCACCGCCTCGCTCTGCTCGGGCATCTCGACGATGGCCGGCGCCACGTAGTAGGCCTCGGGATACCTGTCGGCCAGCTGGCGCTCGCCGCCGTAGACCACCCCACCCTCGCCACGCGCCTGCTCCAGCGCGCCCTGCATGGCCTGGAAACTGGCCGCGTCGATCAGCGGACCGATCAGGTTGCCCTCCAGCGGATGACCGATGCGGACTTTGGCATAGGCGGTCTTGAGTCGGGCGACGATCTCGTCCTTGACCGAACGATGGGCGATCAGCCGGCGCAGGGTGGTGCAGCGCTGGCCGGCGGTACCGACGGCGCTGAACAGGATGGCACGCACCGCCATGTCCAGATCGGCACTCGGCGCGAGGATCATGGCATTGTTGCCGCCCAGCTCGAGGATGCTGCGACCGAAGCGCGCCGCAACCCGGGGTCCTACCTCGCGACCCATGCGGGTGCTACCCGTGGCGCTCACCAGTGCCACCCGCGGATCGTCCACCAGGGCTTCACCGGCGGCGCGATCGCCAACGATGACCTGACTCAGATCGGCCGGAGCATCGCCAAAGCGCGCCAGGGCCTTCTCGAACAGCGCCTGGCAGGCCAGGGCGGTCAGCGGGGTCTTTTCCGAGGGCTTCCAGATCACCGGATTGCCACAGACCAGGGCCAGGGCGGCATTCCACGACCAGACCGCCACCGGGAAGTTGAAGGCACTGATGATGCCCACCACCCCCAGCGGCTGCCAGGATTCACGCATGTGATGACCAGGGCGCTCGGAGGCAATGGTCAGACCATAGAGCTGACGCGACAGGCCAACGGCGAAGTCGCAGATGTCGATCATCTCCTGGACTTCGCCCAGGCCTTCCTGGGTGATCTTGCCGGCTTCCCAGGACACCAGCTCGCCCAGATCGGCCTTGTGCGCGCGCAGCTCTTCACCCAGCAGCCGCACCAGTTCGCCACGGCGCGGCGCCGGCACCGCACGCCAGGCCTGGAAGGCGCGCTCGGCACGGGAGATCTTCTGCTCCACCTCGGCGGCGCTTTCCAGGGCGACGCTGCCCAGTTGGCTGCCATCGATGGGGGAATGCACCCGGTGCTCGCCTTGGGTGTAGTGCTGGGCAGGAACGCCGAGGCGTTCCAACAGGGCCTTGCTCATGCTGAGGTCTCCGCAGAGTGGGAATCGTCCCTGAGTATGGTCAGCCCAGCGGCGCCGGACAACCGACCTTTGCTCGGCATATCATTCCCTTTTTTCATGCCGCGAGTCCGCTCATGCAACGTCGCCACCTGCCGTCCATCACCGCCATGCAGTGCTTCGAGGCGGTCGCGCGTCACCTGAGCTTTACCCGCGCGGCCGACGAACTGGCCCTGACCCAGAGCGCCGTCAGCAAGCAGGTCGCCCAGCTCGAGGACCTGCTGCAGCACAGCCTGTTTCGCCGGGTCCGCCGTCGCCTGCAACTCACGCCGGCGGGCGCGCTCTACCTGGCCGAGGTGGACAAGATCCTCAACCAGCTGGAGATGTCGGCGCGCTACCTGAGATCCTATGGCGGCGAGACCGAGGTGCTGCGCGTGGCCACCCCGCCGACCTTCGGCGAACGCTGGCTGGTGCCACGGCTGAAGGGCTGGCGCCTGCGCTTTCCCAACATCCACCTGGACGTCTCCAGCGCCCTGGAGCCGGTGGACTTCCGCGATCCCCGCCATGACGTGGCACTGTTCTATGGTCATGGCAGCTGGCCGGGTGCCGAGTGCGAACTGCTGCTGCACGAGCACATGGTCGCGGTCTGCGCGCCGGATCTGCTGCCCACCGAGGGCATCGCCGGACCGGAGCAACTGGTGGACTTCGTGCTGCTGCAGAACACCACCCGCCCGGAGTCCTGGCACGACTGGTACGCCAGCCTCGGGCGCGAGGAGGTGCACAGCCATCACGGGCCGCGCTTCGACACCTTTACCCTCTGTGCCCGCGCCGCCCAGGAAGGCTGCGGTGTGGCGCTGCTGCCGGAATTCCTGGTGGCCGAAGAACTGGCCTCCGGCCGCCTGGTGCTCGCCTGGCCCCACCGCCTGGCCAGCCCCCACGCCTACTGGCTGGCCTATCCGGAACAGATGGCCGAGGTGCCCAAGGTGCGCAGCTTCATCGAATGGATTCGCGAGAAGGCGTAATGCCTGGACCAATCGCGGCCATGGGTCGCTCCTACAGCGGGAGGCACGCCGGTTTATCGCGATCTTGCCGGGGCTAATGCCAGCTCGGATAACCCCCTCTCCCTCTGGGAGAGGGCCGGGGTGAGGGTAGGACCCGCGATGAACTCTTCAGTGGAAAAGGCTGCGCCGTTTTCCACGCTACGGGTGTATTCCTATAGCGATAGGACAGTTGCCCCCCTGGAGAAGCGGTCGCTACGGCGCACCGGCATGGCCGCGATACAAAGGTCCCCGGGACCCGTACCCGAAACGAAAAAACCCGGCCGAAGCCGGGTTTTTCTCATGCAGGGTCGTCTCAGACGCCGGAGGCTTCCGCCGCCGCCACGTCCTTGATCGACAGCTTGATGCGACCGCGGTTGTCCACGTCCAGCACCAGCACCTTCACTTCCTGACCTTCCTTGAGGACGTCGGTGACCTTCTCGATGCGCTGATCGCTGATCTGCGAGATGTGCACCAGACCGTCCTTGCCCGGCAGGATGTTGACGAAGGCGCCGAAGTCGACGATGCGCTCCACCTTGCCGACGTAGATCTTGCCGATCTCAGCCTCGGCAGTGATGCCCAGAACGCGCTGCTTGGCCGCTTCAGCCGCTTCGCGGGTCTCGCCGTAGATCTTGATGGTGCCGTCGTCTTCGATGTCGATCGAAGCCTTGGTCTCTTCGCAGATACCACGGATGGTGGCGCCACCCTTGCCGATCACGTCGCGGATCTTGTCTTGGTCGATCTTCATCGCCAGCATGGTCGGGGCGTTTTCCGACAGCTCGGCGCGGGACTCGGAGATCACCTGGTTCATCTGACCCAGGATGTTCAGACGCGCTTCCAGCGCCTGCTCCAGTGCGATCTCCATGATCTCTTCGGTGATGCCGTTGATCTTGATGTCCATCTGCAGGGCGGTAACGCCCTTGGCGGTACCGGCCACCTTGAAGTCCATGTCGCCCAGGTGATCTTCGTCACCCAGGATGTCGGTCAGGACGGCGAACTTCTCGCCTTCCTTGACCAGACCCATGGCGATACCGGCAACCGGGGCCTTGACCGGCACACCGGCGTCCATCAGCGCCAGAGAGGCACCGCAGACCGAGGCCATGGAGCTGGAGCCGTTGGACTCGGTGATCTCGGAGACCACGCGGATGCTGTAGGGGAAGGCTTCCTGGGTCGGCAGCATGGCCTGGATGCCACGACGGGCCAGGCGGCCGTGACCGATCTCGCGACGGCCCGGGCTGCCCATGCGGCCGCACTCGCCGACCGAGAAGGGCGGGAAGTTGTAGTGCAGCATGAAGCTGTCACGACGCTCGCCTTCCAGGGTGTCCAGCAGCTGGGCATCGCGGGCGGTACCCAGGGTCGCGGTGACCAGGGCCTGGGTTTCGCCACGGGTGAACAGCGCCGAACCGTGGGTCTTCTTCAGGGTGCCGACTTCGATCTGCAGCGGGCGAACGGTGCGGGTGTCGCGGCCGTCGATACGCGGCTTGCCGTCGACGATGTTCTGGCGCACGGTGCGGTATTCCAGCAGACCGAAGGTCTCCTTGACCTCGGCTTCGCTGTACTGGCCGTTCTCGCCGGCCAGCTTGGCGATGGCCTGGTCACGCAGGGCGCCCAGGGCCGCATAGCGGTCCTGCTTGATGGTGATGGTGTAGGCACGGGACACGGCCTCGCCGACCTCGGCCTTGACGGCCTCGACCAGAGCGGTGTTCTCGGCGGGTGCCTGCCAGTTCCAGGTCGGCTTGCCGGCTTCGGCGGCGAACTGGCTGATGGCCTCGATGGCCACCTGGAATTCTTCGTGGGCGAACAGCACGCCACCCAGCATCTGGTCTTCGGTCAGCTCGTCGGCTTCGGATTCCACCATCAGCACGGCGTCACGGGTACCGGCCACGACCATGTCCAGGCTGGAGCTCTGCAGCTGCTCGTAGCTGGGGTTCAGCAGGTAGCCCAGTTCACTGTGGTAGCCCACGCGCGCAGCGGCAATGGGACCGGCGAAGGGAATGCCGGAGATGGCCAGGGCGGCGGAGGTGCCGATCATGGCGGCGATGTCCGGATCGGACTTCTTGTTGGTGCTGACCACGGTGCAGACCACCTGGACTTCGTTGAGGAAGCCTTCGGGGAACAGCGGGCGGATCGGGCGATCGATCAGGCGCGAGGTCAGGGTTTCCTTCTCGGAAGGACGGCCTTCACGCTTGAAGTAGCCACCGGGAATGCGGCCAGCGGCGTAGGTCTTCTCCTGGTAGTGCACGGACAGCGGGAAGAAGTCCTTGCCGACGGCGGGCTGCTTGGCACCGACCACGGTGACCAGCACGCTGACGTCTTCGGTGGAAACCAGCACGGCACCGGTCGCCTGGCGCGCGATGCGGCCGGTTTCCAGGGTGAAGGTCTGCTCACCGAACTTGAATTGCTTGATTACTGGATTCACAGTCTTTCCTTCTCTTTATTGCCTTGGGGGAAACGGGGGCGACCAGAGGGATTCGGACCCTCGCTGATCTCCGGGTCACGCAGGCCGATTCTGTCGGCCTCTCAAGCAAAAAAGCCGGAGGCCGGCGCGAGCCGACCTCCAGCTTCAGACTGCTTGCAGCAGGTCTGCATCGTATTAACGACGCAGGCCCAGGCGAGCGATCAGTGCGCTGTAACGAGAGGTGTCCTTGGACTTCAGGTAGTCCAGCAGCTTACGACGCTGGTTGACCATGCGGATCAGACCACGACGGCTGTGGTGATCTTTGCCGTTGGCCTTGAAGTGACCTTGCAGCTTGTCGATGTTGGCGGACAGCAGGGCAACCTGCACTTCCGGGGAACCGGTGTCGCCTTCGCTCTGCTTGAACTCGTTTACGATCTGGGCTTTGTCTTCAACGCTCAGTGCCATGATAGGGCTCCTCTGAGGAACAGGCCGGGATGGATCCCGTGCTTAAGGAAAGAGGTGTGACCGTGCCTGCTGACAGCCACCCTCGGTATCGGTCTAGGACCGAATCAGTCTACGGGGAGCAACCTGCCCCTCGTCGTCAATCTCGCCGATGCCGATGAAACGACCCTGGTCGTCCTGCACCCGCATCAAGCCGAATTTCGGTGCATTGGCCGCCCGAACGGGCTGACCGTGCAACCAGTAGTAGGCGCTGTGCTGCGTCAACTGCACCAGCGGCCAGTGCTCCAGGCCACTGTCGACCGGCAGCAGGAAGCGATCCAGAGCTTCGGAACCGCCTTCGGCGTGCGCCGCCTCCAGCTCTTCCAGGCTGATGGCCTGCGCCAGGCCAAAGGGGCCGGCCTGGGTGCGGCGCAACTCGGCCACATGGGCACCACAGCCAAGACGGGCGCCGAGGTCTTCGACCAGGGTACGCACATAGGTGCCCTTGCTGCAGGCCACTTCCAGCGTCGCGCGATCTTCCTGCAACGCCAGCAGTTCCAGACGGGCAATAGTAACAGAACGCGCCTCGCGCTCCACTACTTCCCCGGCACGCGCCAGCTTGTACAGCGGCTGACCGTCGCGCTTGAGCGCCGAATACATCGGCGGGATCTGCTCTATCTGGCCGCGGAAGGCCGGCAGTGCCGTCTGGATGGCCGCTTCATCGACCGCGACCGCCCGTCGCTCCAGCACTTCACCCTCGGCATCGCCGGTAGTGGTGGTGACGCCCAGTTGCGCCACGGTGCTGTAGCCCTTGTCGGCATCCAGCAGGTACTGGGAAAACTTGGTGGCCTCGCCGAAGCACAGTGGCAGCACGCCGGTGGCCAGGGGATCCAGGCTACCGGTGTGTCCGGCCTTCTCGGCATTGAGCAGCCAGCGGACCTTTTGCAGGGCGGCGTTGGAGGAGAAGCCGCGCGGCTTGTCCAGCACCAGCACGCCGTGCACCTGGCGGCGAATACGCTTGACCTGGGCCACCCCTATTCCTCCCCTTCGTGGCGACGGTCTTCGGCGACCGCTCGCTCGATCAGGGCCGACAGCTGGGCACCGCGACGGATGCTCTCGTCGTACTGGAAGCTCAGTTGCGGAACGGTGCGCAGCTTCATCGCCCGGCCCAGCTGCTGGCGCAGGAAGCCGGCGGCGTCCTTGAGGATGCCGATGTTCTGCTTGATGGCGTCGGCATCGTCGTCCTTGCCCAGGACGGTGATGTGCACCTTGGCATGGGACAGGTCGCGCGCGACGTCCACACCGGTGATGGTCACCATGCCCAGTCGCGGATCCTTGATCTCGCGCTGGATCAGCAGTGCCAGTTCACGCTGCATCTGATCACCGATGCGCTGGGTACGGCTGAATTCTTTGGCCATGTCGAAACTCTCGTACGAAAGGCCGCAGACACCAGGCCTGCCAGCCATGAACCTTGGAAACGCGAACGGCAAGTCCGGACCTGGCAGGGTTTTGCCAGGTCCGCGACCTGCCGTCCTGGTGCAGGGTCGTCGTTACAGCGAACGGGCGACCTGAACCTTCTCGAACACCTCGATCTTGTCGCCGACGCGCACGTCGTTGTAGCTCTTCACGCCGATACCGCATTCCATGCCGGCACGGACTTCGGCCACGTCATCCTTAAAGCGACGCAGGGATTCCAGCTCGCCTTCGAAGATGACCACGTCTTCGCGCAGGACGCGGATCGGACGATTGCGGTGCACCATGCCCTCGGTGACCATGCAGCCGGCGACGGCGCCGAACTTGGGCGAACGGAAGACGTCACGCACCTCGGCGATACCCAGGATGTTCTCCCGGACGTCACTGCCCAGCATGCCGGTCAGCGCCTTCTTCACGTCTTCGATGATGTCGTAGATGACGTTGTAGTAGCGCATGTCGAGGCCTTCCTGCTCGACGATCTTCCGCGCCCCGGCATCGGCCCGGACGTTGAAGCCGAACAGCACGGCATTGGAAGCCAGCGCCAGGTTGGCATCGCTCTCGGTGATACCACCGACGCCACCGCCGACCACCCGCACCTGGACTTCGTCGTTGCCCAGACCGGACAGCGAGCCCTGCAGCGCCTCGAGGGAGCCCCGCACATCGGACTTGAGCACGATGTTGAGGGTCTTCTTCTCGTCCTGGCCCATGTTCTCGAAGATGTTCTCGAGCTTGCCGGCGTGAGCGCGGGCCAGCTTGATCTCGCGGAACTTGCCCTGACGGAACAGCGCCACTTCGCGGGCCTTCTTCTCGTCGGTCAGCACGGTGAGCTCGTCACCGGCATCCGGGGTGCCGTCCAGGCCAAGGATCTCGACCGGAATGGACGGACCGGCTTCCTTGATCGGCTTGCCGTTCTCGTCGAGCATGGCGCGGATGCGGCCGAAGTTGACGCCGACCAGTGCCATGTCGCCCTGACGCAGGGTACCGTTCTGCACCAGCACGGTAGCCACCGGACCACGACCCTTGTCCAGGCGCGATTCGATGACCACGCCGCGACCGGGTGCTTCCGGCGTGGCGGTCAGTTCCAGGACCTCGGCCTGCAGCAGGATGGCTTCGAGCAGTTCGTCGACGCCGGTACCGGCCTTGGCCGAGACGTGTACGAACTGGGTGTCGCCGCCCCACTCTTCCGGGATCACCTGACGACCGGCCAGATCGTGCTTGACGCGATCCGGGTCGGCATCGGGCTTGTCGATCTTGTTGACCGCCACGACGATAGGTACACCCGCCGCCTTGGCGTGCTGGATGGCTTCCTCGGTCTGCGGCATGACGCCGTCATCGGCCGCGACGACCAGGATGACGATGTCGGTGGCCTTGGCACCGCGGGCACGCATCGCGGTGAACGCGGCGTGGCCAGGGGTATCCAGGAAGGTCACCATGCCACGCTCGGTTTCCACGTGGTAGGCACCGATGTGCTGGGTGATGCCGCCGGCCTCGCCCGACGCGACCTTGGCGCGACGGATGTAGTCCAGCAGCGAGGTCTTGCCGTGGTCGACGTGACCCATGACGGTCACCACCGGCGCGCGGTGCAGGGCCTTGCCGCCCTCGAACTTGAGGGACTCGGCCAGCTGATCTTCCAGCGCGTTCTCGTTGACCAGCTTGACCTTGTGGCCCAGCTCTTCGGCCACCAGCTGCGCCGTCTCGCGGTCGAGCACCTGGTTGATGGTGGCGGGAGACCCCATCTTGAACATGAACTTGATGACTTCGGCGGCCTTCACCGACATCTGCTGAGCAAGCTCAGAGACGGTGATGGTCTCGCCTAGATTGACTTCGCGCACTACAGGTCCTGTCGGGCTCTGGAACCCGTGTTGGTTTCGCTTCTTGAGTCGCGACTTGCCACCGCGACCACCGCGCCGGCCAAAGCCTTCTTCCTCGTCGTCGCCACTGCGCACGGTACGGGGAGCTGCGACCTTGTCCTTGATCGACGGGCGATGTTGGGCGTTCTTGCGCTCGCGACGCTCGTCTTCGTCGCGCTTGCTGCTCGGCGCAGGATGCACGGGACGACGCGGCTCTTCGCGCTTGCGCTCGCCGGCCGGATCGGCCTTCTTGACCTCGGCGGCAGCCTCGGCAGCGGGCTGCTGCTCGGCCACCACGGCCGGGGCTTCCGACGCGGCAGGCGCCGCAGCCTCGGCGGCGACCGCCTGCTGCTGCGCGGCCTGGGCAGCGGCTTCGGCCTGCTGCTGGGCAGCCGCTTCGGCGGCGCGCTGAGCTTCTTCCTCGGCACGTGCCTGGGCCGCAGCCTCGTCGGCCGCGCGCTGGGCTTCCTGCTCGCGGCGCTGTTCGGCCTCGAGTTCAGCGGTGCTGCGCTTGACGAAGGTCTTCTTCTTGCGCACTTCGACGCTGACTGTCTTGCTGCCGGCCACTTTCAGCGTGGTCTGGGTCTTGCGCTGCAGGGTGATCTTGCTCGGCTCGTCGAGCTGCGCCGTCCCCTTGAGATGCGTCAGCAGGGCCTGCTTCTCCGCATCGCTCACCAGCTGCTCAGCACTGCTGTGCGTCAGACCTGCCTCGCGCATCTGCTGTAGCAGACGTTCCACCGGCGTATTGACCGTTTGGGCCAGTTCTTTCACCGTGACTTGCGTCATGCACTTCTCTCCTCAGACTGCGCCGCTTACTCGAACCAATGGGCACGGGCAGCCATGATCAGCTTGCCGGCACGCTCTTCGGTCATGCCGTTGATGTCGAGCAGGTCGTCGATCGACTGCTCGGCGAGCTCTTCGCGATTCACCACGCCACGCTGGGCCAGCGCGCTGGCGAGCTGGGGGTCCATGCCGTCGAGGGTCAGCAGATCTTCGCTGGGGCTCTTCTGTTCTTCGGTCGCGATGGCCCGGGTCAGCAGGCGATCCTTGGCCCGGGTACGCAGCTCGTTGACGATGTCTTCGTCGAAGCCATCGATGTTGAGCATCTCTTCCATGGGCACGTAGGCCACTTCCTCGAGGGAGGTGAAGCCTTCTTCCACCAGCACCTGCGCCAGTTCCTCGTCGACATCCAGCTCGTCGATGAAGCGCTGGATGATGTCGCCGGTCTCGGCCTGCTGCTTGGCGTTGATGTCCGCCTCGGTCATCACGTTGAGCGTCCAGCCGGTCAGCTGACTGGCCAGGCGCACGTTCTGACCGCCACGGCCAATGGCCTGGGCCAGGTTGTCCTCGGCGACGGCGATGTCCATGGTACGGCTGTCTTCGTCGACGATGATCGAGGCGACTTCGGCCGGGGCCATGGCGTTGATGACGAACTGCGCCGGGTTGTCGTCCCAGAGGACGATGTCGACCCGCTCGCCACCCAGCTCACCGGATACCGCCTGGACGCGCGAACCGCGCATGCCGATGCAGGCACCCTGGGGATCGATGCGCTTGTCCTTGGAACGGACGGCGATCTTGGCGCGCGAACCCGGATCCCGGGCGGCGGCCATGACATCGATCAGCTGCTCGGAAATTTCCGGCACCTCGATGCGGAACAGCTCGATCAGCATCTGCGGATCGGTACGCGACAGCATCAGCTGCGGACCGCGGTTCTCCGTGCGGATTTCCTTGAGCAGGGCACGCAGACGCACGCCCATGCGGAAGGTCTCGCGGGGAATGATGTGCTCGCGCGGCAGCAGCGCCTCGGCATTGTTGCCCAGGTCGACGATCACGCTGTCACGGGTGACCTTCTTGACGGTACCGGAGATGATCTCGCCGACCTTCTCGCGATAGGCGTCCACCACCTGAGCCCGCTCGGCCTCGCGCACCTTCTGCACGATCACCTGCTTGGCGGTCTGGGCGGCGATCCGACCGAATTCGATGGACTCGATCTTTTCTTCGATCACTTCACCGGCCTTGACGCCAGGATGCTCTTCTTGGGCGTCTTCCACCGTCAGATGCGAATCGGGCAGCTGATAGTCTTCGTCTTCCACCACGGTCCAGCGACGGAAGGTTTCGTAGCTGCCGTTGTGTCGGTTGATCGACACCCGCAGATCCACATCTTCTTCGTAGCGCTTCTTGGTAGCCGTGGCGAGAGCCAACTCCAGTGCCTCGAAGATGACGCCGGGTGGAACACCCTTCTCGTTCGAAACAGATTCCACTACCAGCAGAACTTCTTTGCTCATCTTACGCCTCGTATTCGCAATCCTTGGGATCCGCGGTCTCGCGCTCAAATCACTCGAAACGGGGAACGACGTTGGCCTTGTCGATCATCTCGATGGGCAGCAGATACTCATGCTCGTCCACCTGCACCACGACGTCCTGGTCTTCCACACCGCGCAGCAAACCCTGGAAATTACGTCGCCCTTCGAAGGGCGACCGAAGTTTGACCTTGACCTGTTCACCGGCGTGGGCAGCGAATTGCTCCAGCGTGAACAGCGGTCTATCCATACCGGGGGAAGACACCTCGAGGGTGTATTCATTGGTGATGGGATCTTCCACATCGAGTACGCCACTTACCTGGCGACTGACGGCCTCGCAATCTTCGACGAGAATGCCGTTGGGATGATCGATATAGACACGCAGTAGCGAATGCCGCCCTTGGGAGATGTACTCGACACCCCAGCAGACATAGCCAAGCGCCTCGACGACGGGGGCCAGCAAGGCCTGCAACTGTTCTAGCTTGCTCGACACCTGGTTGCCTCGCGTTTTTTGAGAATAAAAAATGGGCATTACGCCCATCCCTAAGAGGTCTGCGCAAGAAAGCGCGACCCGAACTGTCCAGCCAACAAAAAGCCCCTATAAAGGGGCTTTAAAAAACTGGTTGCGGGGGCTGGATTTGAACCAACGACCTTCGGGTTATGAGCCCGACGAGCTACCAGACTGCTCCACCCCGCGTCAAAGCTGGAGCGAGATTATATTCAACTGAACTCTAGGAGTCAACCTACTCTCTCGCCGCGTCCTGCAGGACGTCTTTGCTATTTGGTGCCGAAGATGGGACTCGAACCCATACAGCCTGTGGCCACTACCCCCTCAAGATAGCGTGTCTACCAATTCCACCACTTCGGCATGAAACCTTTGAAACCTACTTGGACTCCTGGGGCACGTCCCCGGAAGTACCACTCTGGGCAGCGCTAGGCTGACTCAGGGGAACATCGTTACCATCCTGCTTCGGCTGAGGAGCCTGCTGGACTGGCTGAGTGGGCAGACCCACTTCGCGCAGACTCAGCGCATGGTTCTTGGCGAAGTACGCCAGACCCAGGCTAGTCGCGAAAAAAACCGCGGCTAGTATAGCAGTAAAGCGACTCAGAAAGGTAGCAGAACCTTGGCTACCGAATACGGTACCCGAGGCGCCCGCACCAAAGGATGCACCGGCTTCGGCACCCTTGCCCTGCTGCATCAATACCAGCACGATCAGGCCAAGCGCCATCAGCAAGTGGATCACGACAACTGCAGTTTCCAACATTATCCACGTCCTGCAGCGCGGCAAATCGCACTGAACTCTTCAGCATTCAGGGAGGCTCCACCTACCAGCCCCCCATCGATATCCGGCATACCGAACAATTCGGCAGCGTTGGCGGCCTTGACACTGCCGCCATACAACAACTGAAGGCCTTCAGCGACCCCAGCATCGGCCTCGCGCACCAGGGCGCGAATCGCCGCATGAACCTCTTGCGCCTGCTCCGGCGTCGCCGTGAGCCCCGTACCTATCGCCCAGACCGGCTCGTAGGCCACGACGGCATTGGCGAACGCTGCCACTCCAACCGCATCGATGACCGCCTTCAGCTGGCCACCCACCACGTCCAGAGTGCGCTCGGCCTCCCGCTCTTCACGGGTTTCGCCGACGCAGAGCACGGGAATCATCCCGCCCTCCTGAATGGCCGCGAATTTCTTCGCCACCACCACATCATCCTCGCCCAGCAGCGCACGTCGCTCGGAGTGCCCCACCAGTACGTAGCGGCAACCGAATTCTGCCAACTGGGTCGAGGACACCTCGCCAGTCAGAGCCTTCTCGCCCGCGACGGGAGCACAGGTCTGGGCTCCCACCATCAGCGACGTTTCCGCCAACGCTTCAGCCACCCCTGGCAGATGCACCAATGTCGGAATCACCACGACATCGACACCCGCTGCGCCATCCAACCCTTTCAAGCCTGCGACCAGCGCCGACACGCCTTGCAGCGAGCCATGCATTTTCCAGTTACCGGCAACCAGGGAACGACGCATGCGTTTTACCTCAGGGAGCGAAGTGGGCGCAGATGTTACTCAATCGAAAACAGGCATGCAAGCAAATCAAGCACATACCTCGGTTATCAACTGAGCGAGGGCTTCCGCATGGGCCCGCACCTCTCGTTCGTTCTCGCCCTCGACCATGACCCGCAACAGCGGCTCGGTCCCGGACTTGCGCAGCAGCACCCGCCCCTTGCCGGCCATCTTCTCGGTCACCTCGGCACTGGCCTGCTTGACCCGTGGATGCTCCAGGGGATCCTGGCCGCCACCGAATCTCACGTTGATCAGCACCTGCGGGCACTTGCGCAGCGCCATGCGCGCCTGGGCCAGGGTCTGGCCGGCATTGCGCAGGGCGATCAGCACCTGCAGCGCGGCGATGGTGGCGTCTCCGGTGGTGGTGTACTGGCAGCAGACCACGTGCCCGGAATTCTCGCCGCCCAGCACCCAGTTGCGCTCCAGTAGTTCGGCCATCACATAGCGATCCCCGACTTTGGCGCGCACGAAGGGAATATCCAGCTCGGCCAGGCCCAGCTCGAGTCCGAGATTGCTCATCAGGGTACCTACCACCCCACCCTCGAGGCGGCCGCGGCGCTTGAGGTCGCGAGCGATCAGATAGAGGAGCTCGTCGCCATCTACCGCCGCCCCGGTGTGATCCACCATCAGCACCCGGTCGCCGTCGCCATCGAAGGCGATGCCAATGTCGGCATGCTGGTCGAGCACTGCCTGCTGCAGCCCTTCCAGGTGAGTGGAGCCGCAATCCTTGTTGATGTTGAGTCCGTCCGGCTGCACGCCCAGCACGCTGACGTCCGCCCCCAGCTCGCGGAAGACGCTGGGCGCGATCTTGTAGGTAGCGCCATTGGCGCAATCCAGCACGATCTTCATGCCGGCGAAGCTGGTCCCGGTAGGCACACTGCTCTTGCAGAACTCGATGTAGCGCCCGGCGGCATCATTGATGCGCGAGACCTTGCCGATACGCGCCGAGTCGACCACGGTCATGGGCGTATCGAGCAGTTCCTCGATCATGGTCTCGAGTTCATCGGGCAGCTTGGTGCCGGCGCCGGAAAAGAACTTGATGCCATTGTCGTAGTAGGGATTGTGCGACGCACTGATAACGATGCCGGCGCTGGCCTGGAAGGTCCGCGTCAGGTAGGCGATCCCTGGCGTGGGCATGGGACCGAGCAGCATGACGTCGGCGCCGGCGGCGGACAGCCCGGCTTCCAGTGCCGATTCGAACATGTAGCCCGAGTTGCGGGTGTCCTTGCCGACCAGGACCCGGCAACCACCGCGGCTGCGAAAGGCGATACCGGCCGCCCAGCCCAGCTTGAGCATGAAATCCGGGGTAATGGGATACGTCCCGACCTTGCCGCGAATGCCATCGGTTCCAAAATACTTTCTTGCCATCAGTTCTGTTCCTGCCTGAAGCCTTCGACTGCGGTGATCATCTTCACCACGTCCACCGTTTCCGCCACATCATGGACCCTGAGGATCTGCGCGCCCTTGACCAGTGCCAGGGCCGCAAGGGCCAGACCGCCCGCCAGACGACCTTCCACAGGCCGCCCGGTGACCGCGCCGATCATGCTCTTGCGCGAGACACCCACCAGCAAGGGTAGCCCAAAGGCGAGCAACTCGGCCTGTCGCCTGAACAGTTCGAGGTTGTGCTCGAGGGTCTTGGCGAAGCCATAGCCTGGATCCAGCACCAGCCGCTGACGGGAGATGCCGACCGCTTCGCAGCGGGCCACCTGCTCCGCGAGAAAGGCGCCTACCTCGCCTGCGACATCGGCATAGACGGGCGCCTGCTGCATGGTGCCGGGCTCGCCGCGCATGTGCATCAGGCAGATCGCCAGATCGGTCGCGGCCGCCGTCTCGAGGGCACCGGGCCGACGCAGCGAGCGGACGTCATTGATCAGACCGGCACCCGCCCTGGCGCCTTCGCGCATGACCGTGGGCGTGGAGGTATCCATGGAAATCACGACATCGAGCTCGCGGGCGATCGCCTCGATCACCGGCACGACCCGATCGAGCTCTTCCGCTTCGGATACCGCGGGCGCCCCCGGGCGCGTGGACTCGCCCCCGACATCGATGATGGCCGCACCCGCCGACACCATTCCCTCGGCATGGCGCAGGGCGCTCTCGACCGCCGTATAGCGGCCGCCATCGGAAAAGGAGTCGGGAGTGACGTTGAGGATGCCCATGACTTTGGGCGCGTCAAAAACAAGAACCCGATTGCCGCAAGGCAATCGGGTCGAAGGAAGCGGATTAAACATGGATGTTTCAGTGTTCTCCGGCCGGACCACCGATGGGGGTTTCCGGACGATCGCTACCACTCTGCGGCGCCGGAGCGTCACCGGTAGGACCGCCACGGTCATGCCAGTCGCGCGGCTCACGCGGGACCTTGCCGGCCATGATGTCGTCGATCTGATCGGAATCGATGGTCTCGTACTTCATCAGGGCATCGGCCATGAGTTCGAGCTTGTCGCGGTTCTCGTCCAGCAGGCGCTTGGCCGTGCCATAGCAGTCGTCGATGATCCGGCGGATTTCCAGGTCGATCTGCTTGGCGGTCTCGCCCGACATGTTGCCGGCGCCGCCGCCACCCGAACGACCCAGATAGCCTTCGTTCTCTTCCTCGCCATACAGCAGCGGGCCGAGCTTCTCGGACAGGCCCCACTTGGTGACCATGTTCCGTGCCAGGGAGGTCGCGCGCATGATGTCGTTGGAGGCACCGGTGGTCACCCCCTCGAAGCCCAGGGTCATTTCCTCGGCGATACGGCCGCCGAACAGCGAGCAGATCTGGCTTTCCAGGGCACGCTTGGACAGGCTGTAGCGGTCCTCCTCGGGGAGGAACATGGTTACGCCCAGTGCGCGACCGCGGGGAATGATGGAGACCTTGTAGACCGGATCGTGTTCGGGCACCAGGCGACCGACGATGGCGTGACCCGCTTCGTGGTAGGCGGTGTTGCGCTTCTCCTTCTCGGACATGACCATGGTCTTGCGCTCGGCGCCCATCATGATCTTGTCCTTGGCCAGTTCGAACTCGCGCATGTCGACGATGCGCTTGTTGGCACGAGCGGCGAACAACGAGGCCTCGTTAACCAGGTTGGCCAGATCGGCACCGGAGAAACCCGGGGTACCGCGGGCGATGACGCCGGCGTCGACGCGCTCGCCGACCGGCACCTTGCGCATGTGCACCTTGAGGATCTGTTCGCGACCACGGATGTCCGGGAGACCGACCACCACCTGACGATCGAAGCGACCAGGACGCAGCAGGGCCGGGTCGAGCACATCAGGACGGTTGGTGGCAGCGATGACGATGATGCCATCGTTCATCTCGAAGCCATCCATCTCGACCAGCAGCTGGTTCAGGGTCTGCTCGCGCTCGTCGTGACCACCGCCCATGCCGTTGCCACGATGGCGACCGACCGCATCGATCTCGTCGATGAAGATGATGCAGGGCGCGTGCTTCTTGGCCTGGTCGAACATGTCACGGACACGGCTGGCGCCGACACCGACGAACATTTCGACGAAATCCGAACCGGAAATGGTGAAGAACGGCACCTTGGCCTCACCGGCCACGGCCTTGGCCAGCAGCGTCTTGCCGGTACCCGGCGAGCCGACCATCAGGACACCGCGGGGAATACGACCACCCAGGCGTTGGAACTTGCCTGGATCACGGAGGAATTCGACCAGCTCGGTGACTTCTTCCTTGGCTTCGTCGCAACCGGCGACATCGGCGAAGGTGGTCTTGACCTGGTCTTCCGACAGCAGTCGCGCCTTGCTCTTGCCAAAGCTCATGGGACCGCCGCGACCGCCGGCGCCTCCCTGCATCTGGCGCATGAAAAACATGAAGACGGCGATGATCACCAGGATCGGGAAGCTGGCCACCAGCAACTGAGTCCAGATGCTCTGCTGCTCGGGCTGCTTGCCGGTGATGGTGACGCTGTTGTTGACCAGATCGCCGATCAGGCCATTGTCCTGGATTGCCGGACGGATGGTCTTGAAGGGATCGCCATCACGATGCTTGCCGGTGATGACATAGCCATCCACGGTCACGCTCTCAATCTGCCCGTCCTTCACCTGCTGGATGAAGTCGGAGTAGTTGAGCGTCTGGGGTTCGTTGGGGCTGGAGAAGTTGTTCATCACGGTGACGAGCACCGCGGCGATGATCAGCCACAGGATCAGATTCTTTGCCATGTCGTTCAATTGACTACCCTCTGCGCCGGTTTCGTGGGTAAACCGTTCGAAGCGAAACCGGCAGTGACCGGTAAGTTACTACACAAAGCCTGGCCCACGGCAGACATCGTCTGTAACGCTATATGAGTCTTCTGCCTTTGACTCTAGGGCAAGGCAGACGTTGCGGCCATCAATTCTCTCAATTGCCCCTAAAACCGCGACCCAATACATATTGCTGGCGCGATCTGGTCCCGCGACGCGGACGGCGGCGCCAGAGCCCTGCTCGAAGGACTCATGCCATCTTCGTCCCGCAGGCCCCTGGATCGATCCGTCGCACTCAGCTCGCTCATATGGGGGCCCCATGAAAAATAACAAGGCCCTTCGATGCTCGCGACGAGGTCTTCCTGGCGCACCGACTTGACCGGAGGCCCGTCGCGGTGTTCCTTGAGCCGACCAGGCAGGCGTTGCAGGGCGCGTGGGTAAGTTTTCGCGTATCGCTGGGCGGCACGTGGCAGCTGGGATAAACTGTCCGGCTTTTATCCGGGGTGAATTATGGCGCTCAACAACGAGCTTAAAAAGCGGTTCAAGGCGATCGGTCATCAACTCAAGCCGGTGGTCACCATCAGCGAGAACGGCCTGAGCGAAGGCGTGCTGGGCGAGCTCGACCGTGCGCTCAACGATCACGAGCTGATCAAGATCAAGCTGGCCGTCACGGAGCGGGAAGACCGCCGGGCCCTGATCGACGAACTGTGCGCGTCGAGCAAGGCGGAGCTGGTGCAGGTCATCGGCAAGATGGCGCTGATCTACCGCAAGGCGCGCGAGCAGAATCGCAATCTCTCCAACGTGGTGCGCTATACCGTCTGATTGCCCGGCGCACGCCCGGGAACGGGCTGCAGCACCAGGATCAGACCGCAGAGCAGCAGGACCAGGTAGCCGGCCAGGGCGGTCGGCCCGGTCCAGAAGCGCGCCAGTTCGTTCTGCAGCAGCACAGCCAGGGCACTGGCGAGCAGCAGCTGGCCGCGCAGATCACGCCACAGGGCGCCCACGCCTGCCCACCACACCAGCACCACGATCTGGGTAAAGACCCCGCCGGCCGCGGCGCTGAGCATCATGCGCAGCAACTCTTCACGCCCGGACTGGATCAGCAGCGGTGCCCAGCCCGCCTGGGCGAGCGCCACGGGGATGCACAGGTGCAGGGCGACCAGCGGGCCGACCCAGAACACCTGGGCCAGCTGCCAGGCTGCAGCGAGCAGCCTGGCGAGCCAGCCTCCGGCGCGACGATCAGACGTGACGGACGGCGACAATTTCGTATTCGACATCGCCACCCGGGGTCTTCACCAGCACCACGTCCCCTTCTTCCTTGCCGATCAGGGCGCGGGCGATGGGCGAACCCACCGACAGCTTGCCCTGCTTGATGTCCGCCTCGTCGTCACCGACGATCTGGTAGGTCACGGTCTCGTCGGTCTCGGTATTGGCGATCTCCACGGTGGTACCGAAGATCACCTTGCCGGTGTGCGGCAGGGCGGTCACGTCGATCACCTGGGCATTCTGCAGGCGCCCTTCGATATCGCGGATCCGCGCCTCGACCATGCCCTGCTGTTCGCGGGCGGCGTGGTACTCGGCGTTCTCCTTGAGGTCACCCAGTTCACGCGCTTCGGCGATGGCCTGGGTGATCTGCGGGCGCAGCTCGGTCTTGAGGTGCTTGAGCTCGTCTTCCAGGGCACGGGCGCCCTGGACGGTCATGGGGTACTTGGTCATGCCTTAACTCCTGCATGCAGATCTTGCAGCCGGCGCACGGTCTTCTCGGCGCCGAATTTCAAAGCTTCGCAAATGGCCTGGCCGCCGGCAATGGTGGTGGTGCAGCACAGCTTGTGCTGCAGCGCGTTGCGGCGGATCGAGTAGGAATCGGCGATGGACTGCCGGCCTTCGGTGGTGTTGATGATCAGGGTGACCTCGTCGTTCTTGATCATGTCGACCACATGGGGACGGCCTTCGGTCACCTTGTTCACGCGACGCACCGGCAGACCGGCCGCCTCGATCACCCGCGCGGTACCGGCGGTGGCGACGACCTCGAAGCCGAGGCCGACCAGATCGCGAGCGACCTGCACGGCTTCGGGCTTGTCGTCGTCACGCACGCTGATGAAGGCGCAGCCGGAGTTCGGCAGGATCTCGTTGGCACCCAGCTGGGCCTTGGCGAAGGCTTCGCCGAAGCTGTCGCCAACGCCCATCACCTCACCGGTGGACTTCATCTCCGGGCCGAGGATGGGGTCGACGCCGGGGAACTTGTTGAAGGGGAAGACCGCTTCCTTGACGCTGAAGAACGGCGGAATGATCTCCTGGGTGAAGCCGACTTCGGCCAGGGTCTTGCCGGCCATGACCCGGGCGGCCACCTTGGCCAGGGACTCGCCGATGCACTTGGAGACGAAGGGCACGGTACGGGAGGCGCGCGGGTTGACCTCGATGACGTAGATGTCTTCGCCCTGCACGGCCATCTGCACGTTCATCAGACCGATCACGCCGAGCTCCAGGGCCATCTTCTTGACCTGCTCGCGGATCTCGTCCTGGATGTGCTTGGGCAGCGAATAGGGCGGCAGCGAGCAGGCGGAGTCACCGGAGTGCACGCCGGCCTGTTCGATGTGCTGCATGATGGCGCCGATCACCACGGTCTGGCCGTCGCACACCGCGTCCACGTCCACCTCGATGGCGCAGTTGAGGAAGTGGTCGAGCAGAACGGGGCTGTCGTTGGACACCTTCACCGCTTCGCGCATGTAGCGCTTGAGTTCTTCTTCCTGGTAGACGATCTCCATCGCCCGGCCGCCCAGCACGTAGGAGGGACGGACCACCATCGGATAGCCGATGTTCTTGGACAGGGCCAGGGCCTCGTCTTCGCTGCGCGCGGTGGCGTTGGCCGGCTGGCGCAGGTTTAGGCGCTGCACCATCTGCTGGAAGCGTTCGCGGTCTTCGGCGCGGTCGATGGCGTCGGGGCTGGTGCCGATGATGGGCACACCGGCCTCTTCCAGGGCACGGCAGAGCTTGAGCGGGGTCTGGCCGCCGTACTGGACGATGACGCCCTTGGGCTGCTCGACGCGGACGATCTCCAGTACGTCTTCCAGGGTCACCGGCTCGAAGAACAGGCGGTCGGAGGTGTCGTAGTCGGTGGAGACGGTTTCCGGGTTGCAGTTGACCATGATGGTCTCGTAGCCGTCTTCACGCATGGCCAGGGCCGCGTGCACGCAGCAGTAGTCGAACTCGATGCCCTGGCCGATGCGGTTGGGACCGCCGCCGAGGATCATGATCTTGTCGCGACCGCTGGGCTTGGCCTCGCACTCTTCCTCGTAGGTGGAGTAGAGGTAGGCGGTATCGGTGGCGAATTCGGCGGCGCAGGTGTCCACCCGCTTGTACACCGGCAGCACCTTGAGCTTGTGGCGATGGGCCCGCAGGTTCTTCTCGGTGACGCCGAGCAGCTTGGCCAGGCGCGCATCGGAGAAGCCCTTGCGCTTGAGCTTGCGCATCAGGTCGTAGTCGAGGTCGGCCAGACCCAGGGTCTTGATGCGCTCCTCGTCCTTGATCAGGTCTTCGATCTGCACCAGGAACCAGGGATCGATGCGGGTCAGCTCGAAGACCTTGTCCAGGCTATAGCCCTGGCGGAAGGCGTCACCGATGTACCAGATGCGATCGGCGCCCGGCACGGTCAGCTCGCGCTTGAGGGTGCCGTCGGCTTCGGGATCGGCCGGATCCAGCTTGGGATCGAAGCCGACCACGCCGACTTCCAGGCCACGCAGGGCTTTCTGCAGGGATTCCTGGAAGGTACGGCCGATGGACATGACCTCACCCACGGATTTCATCTGGGTGGTCAGACGGGCATCGGCCTTGGGGAATTTCTCGAAGGCGAAGCGCGGGATCTTGGTGACCACGTAGTCGATGGCCGGCTCGAAGGACGCCGGGGTGCGACCGCCGGTGATGTCGTTCTGCAGCTCGTCCAGGGTGTAGCCGACCGCCAGCTTGGCGGCGATCTTGGCGATGGGGAAGCCGGTGGCCTTGGAGGCCAGTGCCGAGGAACGCGACACCCGCGGGTTCATTTCGATCACTACCATGCGCCCGGTGTTGGGGCAGATGCCGAACTGGACATTGGAGCCGCCGGTCTCGACCCCGATCTCGCGCAGCACCGCCAGGGAGGCGTTGCGCATGATCTGGTATTCCTTGTCGGTCAGCGTCTGGGCCGGGGCCACGGTGATGGAGTCACCGGTGTGCACGCCCATGGGATCGAAGTTCTCGATGGAGCAGACGATGATGCAGTTGTCCTTCTTGTCGCGGACCACCTCCATCTCGTATTCCTTCCAGCCGATCAGGGATTCGTCGATCAGCAGTTCGTTGGTCGGCGACAGATCCAGACCACGGGTGCAGATTTCTTCGAATTCCTCGCGGTTGTAGGCGATGCCGCCACCGGTGCCACCCATGGTGAAGCTCGGCCGGATGATGCAGGGGAAGCCGACCTTCTCCAGCACGCCGTAGGCTTCTTCCATGCTGTGGGCGATACCCGAGACCGGGCAGGCCAGGCCGATGTCCTTCATGGCCTTGTCGAAGCGCGAACGATCCTCGGCCTTGTCGATGGTGTCGGCGTTGGCGCCGATCATCTCGACGCCGAATTTCGCCAGCACGCCATGCCGCTCCAGGTCCAGGGCGCAGTTCAGCGCGGTCTGGCCGCCCATGGTCGGCAGCAGGGCGTCGGGGCGCTCCTTCTCGATGATCTTGGCCACGGTGGCCCACTTGATCGGCTCGATGTAGGTGGCGTCGGCCATCGACGGGTCGGTCATGATGGTGGCCGGATTGGAGTTCACCAGGATGACGCGGAAGCCTTCCTCGCGCAGGGCCTTGCAGGCCTGGGCGCCGGAATAGTCGAACTCGCAGGCCTGGCCGATGACGATGGGGCCGGCCCCGAGGATCAGGATGCTCTTGATGTCTGTACGCTTAGGCATGGGCTTCTCGAATGCAGGTAATCAGGTCAGGGTTGCGGTGGCCAGCTTCACACCGAACCCCACGAACAGGGCGCCGACGCCACCGGTGGCGCCCGCGCTGAGGCGACGCCGCTGACGGAACCAGGCCGCCAGGCGAACGCCGCAGAAAATCAGGAACGACAGGTAGCAGAAGCTGATCGCTTCCAGTACCGCGCCCAGCACCAGGAAGGACAGCGCCGGATGGGCGTAACCGGGGTCCACGAACTGGATGAAGAAGGAAACGAAGAACAGGATCGCCTTCGGGTTCGACAGGCTCAGCAGCAGCGCCTTGCGGAACGGCTGGTGGACGTCTTCGCGCAGGGTCGCCTCGGCCTGGCCCTGGGCCGGGCTGCGCCAAGACTTGAGTCCGCCGCGCAACATGCCCCAGCCGAGGTAGAACAGGTACGCCGCGCCCAGATACTTGAGGATCTGGAAGAACAGCGGCTCGGCCTTGAGCAGCGAGGCAACGCCCAGCGCCGAGAGCAGCATCAGCACGGCGTCACCGAGGAACACGGCCGAGGCCGCCTGGTAACCGCTGCGAATGCCGCGCTGGGCACTGGTGGCCAGCACGAAGAAGGAATTGGGGCCGGGCAACAGGATGACGAACAGGGTCCCGACCACATAGGTCCAGAAGTCGATGACACCCAGATTCGCCAGCATGAGCGCTACCCTCCTCCCGTCTTAGCGGCGTGCCGCCATGGCCTGGATGAACTTGTCGAACAGCGGCGCCACGTCGTGCGGGCCAGGGCTCGCCTCGGGGTGACCCTGGAAGCTGAAGGCGACCTTGTCGGTACGCTCGATGCCCTGCAGGGTGCCATCGAACAGCGACTTGTGGGTGGCCCGCACATTGGCCGGCAGGCTGGCCTCGTCCACGGCGAAACCGTGGTTCTGACTGGTGATCATCACCACGCCGCTGTCGAGATCCTGCACCGGATGGTTGGCGCCGTGGTGACCGTTGGGCATCTTCACCGTCTTGGCGCCGGAAGCCAGGGCCAGCAACTGGTGGCCCAGGCAGATGCCGAACACCGGAATCTCGGTTTCCAGGACGTCCTGGATCGCCTTGATGGCGTAGTCGCACGGCTCGGGATCGCCCGGGCCATTGGCCAGGAAGATGCCATCGGGTTGCAGCGCCAGGGCTTCGCTGGCCGGGGTCTGGGCCGGCAGCACGGTAATGCGGCAGCCGCGGGCCACCAGCATGCGCAGAATGTTTAGCTTGACGCCATAGTCGAAGGCCACCACGTGATAGGGCAGCTGCTCGGCCGGGATCTCGGCGTGGCTGTCGGTTTCCAGCGACCAGACGCCGGACCGCCACTCGTAGCGCTCCTTGACGCTGACTTCCTTGGCCAGGTCCATGCCCTTGAGGCCGGGGAAGGCGCGGGCCAGTTCCAGGGCGCGCTCCTCGGTGGCGTCTTCGCCGGTAAGGATGCAGCCATCCTGAGCGCCCTTCTCACGGAGGATGCGGGTCAGTCGACGGGTGTCGATACCGGCGATGGCGATGGTGCCGTTCTCCTTGAGATAGTCCGGCAGCGACTGCTTGTTGCGCCAGTTGCTGGCCAGCAGCGGCAGGTCGCGGATGATCAGCCCGGCAGCCCACACCTGGGCGGCCTCGCCATCCTGCGGCGTGGTGCCGGTGTTGCCGATGTGCGGATAGGTCAGGGTGACGATCTGCTTCGCATAGGAAGGATCAGTCAGGATTTCCTGGTAGCCGGTCATGGCGGTGTTGAACACCACTTCGCCGACCGTGTGGCCGTCGGCACCGATGGATTCACCGCGAAAGATGCTGCCATCGGCAAGTGCGAGTATGGCTGGCTTAGTCAAGAAGACCTCCGAAAATCAAGCCTTGGCGGGCAAACGCAGGGTGCAAAAAAACGGGATGACATCTCGAAGAGTCATCCCGTTTTAATGTTGTGATTTCATTCTGCGCTAGCTTTTAGTGGATACACTAAAGCTGCATTGTACACGAATTGATCACGGCTGGCACCCCCGCAAGGGGATCAGCGCAACTCCAGCACGTCCTGCATGTCATATAGCGCCGGCTGTTTGTCCTTGAGCCAGAGGGCCGCGCGCACCGCGCCCTTGGCGAAGGTCATGCGGCTGGAGGCCTTGTGGGTGATCTCGACTCGCTCGCCTTCGCTGGCGAACAGCACCGTGTGATCGCCCACCACGTCGCCAGCGCGCACGGTGGCGAAGCCGATGGTCTGGCGGTCGCGGGCACCGGTCTGGCCTTCGCGGCCATAGACGGCCACCTCTTCCAGATCGCGACCCAGCGCCTGGGCAACGACCTCGCCCATGCGCAGGGCGGTCCCCGAAGGCGCATCGACCTTGTGCCTGTGGTGCGCCTCGATGATCTCGATGTCGACCTCGTCACCCAGCACGCGAGCAGCGGTGTCCAGCAGCTTGAGGCAGAGATTGACGCCGACGCTGAAGTTGGCGGCGAAGACGATGGGAATTTCCTTGCTCGCTTCCAGCAGGGTCAGCTTCTGCTCGGCGGTGAAGCCGGTGGTGCCGATCACCATGGCCTTCCTGGCCTTGCGGCAGAGCGCCAGATTCTGCAGGGTCACGTTGGGATGGGTGAAGTCGATGAGCACATCGAAATCATCCAGCACCCGCGCCAGATCGCCCGACAGCATCACCCCGTTGCGGCCGATACCGGCGAGTTCGCCGGCGTCGGCACCTACCAGACTGCTTTCCGGGCGATCCACCGCGGCGGTGAGACCGGCAGCGCCCTGGGTCTGCTGGACCGCTTCGATCAGGGTCTTGCCCATGCGCCCCGCGGCGCCCATTACAGCTATACGTCGCATCATCAGCTCCAGGCTGCTGGCCGGGCGCCGCCTCGCGACGGCGCCCCTGCCGGTTTAGAGGTCGTCGAAGAAGCGCTTCATGCCGTCGAACCAGCCACTGGCCCGGGGCGAATGGGAGCTGTCGCTCTGCAGGGTGTTACGGAACTCCTCGAGCAGCTCGCGCTGGCGCCGGCTCAGGTTGACCGGAGTCTCCACCACCACCTTGCACATCAGGTCGCCGGCGCCACCACCGCGCACGGGCGTCACGCCCTTGCCGCGCAGGCGGAACATCTTGCCGGTCTGGGTGCCCTCGGGGATCTTCAGCTTGACGCGGCCATCCAGGGTCGGCACTTCCAGCTCGCCACCCAGGGCGGCGTCGGTGAAGTTGATCGGCACCTCGCAATAGAGGTGCTTGCCGTCGCGCTGGAAGATCGAGTGCTCGCGCACATTGACCACGACATAGAGGTCGCCGCTGGGGCCACCCAAGGTTCCAGCCTCGCCTTCGCCGGTCAGGCGGATGCGGTCGCCGGTGTCGACGCCCGCGGGCACCTTGACCGACAGGGTCTTCTGCTCTTCCACGCGCCCCTGACCATGACAGGCGTTGCAGGGCTCGGGAATGATCTTGCCGCTGCCGTGGCAGCGCGGGCAGGTCTGCTGGACCGAGAAGAAGCCCTGCTGCATGCGCACCTGGCCGATGCCACCGCAGGTGGGGCAGGTGGACGCCGAGGTACCCGGCTTGGCGCCATTGCCATCGCAGACCTTGCACTCGACCAGGGTGGGCACGCGAATGGTGACCGTGGTCCCACGCACCGCCTCTTCCAGATCCAGGTCCAGGGTGTAGCGCAGGTCGGCACCGCGCTGCGGGCCGCCGCGTCCACCGGCGCCACCGCGTCCGCCAAAGAAGTCGCTGAAGACATCGCCGAAGATGTCGGAGAAGCTCGCGCCTCCCGCCGCGCCACCGAAACCGCCGCCGCCCATGCTCGGATCGACGCCAGCATGGCCGTACTGGTCGTAGGCCGAGCGCTTGCCCGCATCGGACAGCACTTCGTAGGCCTCGGCGGCCTCCTTGAACTGCTCTTCGGCAGCCGCGTCCCCCGGATTGCGATCCGGGTGGTATTTCATCGCCAGGCGTCGGTAGGCCTTCTTGAGCTCGGCTTCGCTGGCGCCGCGCTCGACCCCGAGCACCTCATAGTAATCACGTTTGGCCATAGACTTTCTGCACCTTAAATTTTCTCACCCTCCAGACACGCCAACGCGGGAGCAGGCTCCCGCGTGGCGGATCCGACGGGCCGAAGCCCGCCAGGTGCGGTAAGCACGGGGCTTACTTGTTGTCCTTCACTTCCTCGAACTCGGCATCGACCACGTCGTCGCCGGGCTTCTTGGCATCACCGTCCGCCTTGGCCGAGGCGCCTTCGGCACCGGCGCCAGCGCCCTGCTCGGAATAGAGCTTCTGGGCCAGCGGCGCGGAGGCCTGGGACAGGGCATTCATCTTGGCTTCGATGGCGTCCTTGTCGTCACCGCGCACGGCGGTTTCCAGTTCGCCAATGGCCTTCTCGATGGTGCTCTTCTCTTCCGCGGTGGCCTTGTCGCCCGCCTCGGTCAGCATCTTGCGGGTGCCGTGCACCAGGGCATCGCCCTGGTTGCGGGCCGCGGCCAGCTCTTCGAACTTGCGATCCTCGTCGGCATTGGCCTCGGCGTCACGCACCATCTGCTGAATCTCTTCCTCGGACAGACCGGAGGACGCCTTGATGACGATGGACTGCTGCTTGCCGGTGGCCTTGTCCTTGGCGGACACGTTGAGGATACCGTTGGCGTCGATGTCGAAGGTCACCTCGATCTGCGGTACGCCACGCGGCGCCGGCGGGATCTCGGCCAGGTCGAACTTGCCCAGCGACTTGTTCTGCGCGGCCTGCTTGCGCTCGCCCTGCAGCACGTGGATGGTCACGGCGCCCTGGTTGTCGTCGGCGGTGGAGAACACCTGCGACTTCTTGGTCGGGATGGTGGTGTTCTTCTCGATCAGCGCGGTCATCACGCCACCCATGGTCTCGATGCCCAGGGTCAGCGGGGTGACGTCCAGCAGCAGCACGTCCTTGACGTCACCGGCCAGCACGGCGCCCTGGATGGCGGCACCGATGGCGACGGCTTCGTCCGGGTTGACGTCCTTGCGCGCTTCCTTGCCGAAGAAGTCGGCCACGCGCTTCTGCACCAGCGGCATGCGGGTCTGACCGCCCACCAGGATGACCTCGTGGATGTCGGAGACGTCCAGACCGGAGTCCTTCAACGCCGTGCGGCAGGGCTCGATGGTGCGCTCGACCAGCTCTTCCACCAGGGACTCCAGCTTGGCGCGGGAGACCTTGACGTTCAGGTGCTTGGGACCGCTGGCATCGGCGGTGATGTAGGGCAGGTTGACGTCGGTCTGGGTAGCCGAGGACAGCTCGATCTTGGCTTTTTCCGCAGCTTCCTTCAGGCGCTGCATGGCCAGCGGGTCACCCTTGAGGTTCATGCCGCTTTCTTTCTTGAATTCCTCGACGAGGTAGTCGATCAGGCGGATGTCGAAGTCTTCGCCGCCCAGGAAGGTGTCGCCATTGGTGGCCAGCACCTCGAACTGATGCTCACCGTCGACCTCGGCGATCTCGATGACCGAGACGTCGAAGGTACCGCCGCCCAGGTCATAGACGATCACGGTATGGTCGCCCTTGGCCTTGTCCAGGCCATAGGCCAGGGCAGCCGCGGTGGGCTCGTTGATGATGCGCTTGACGTCCAGACCGGCGATGCGACCGGCATCCTTGGTGGCCTGGCGCTGGCTGTCGTTGAAGTAGGCCGGGACGGTGATGACCGCTTCGGTCACGGCTTCGCCCAGGTAGTCCTCGGCGGTCTTCTTCATCTTCTTCAGGACTTCGGCAGACACCTGCGGCGGCGCCATCTTCTGGCCCTTGGCCTCGACCCAGGCGTCACCGTTGTCCGCCTTGACGATCTTGTAGGGGACCATCTGGATGTCTTTCTGCACGACGTTTTCTTCATAACGCCGGCCGATCAGACGCTTGACCGCGTACAGGGTGTTCTGCGGATTGGTCACCGCCTGGCGCTTGGCTGGCTGGCCAACCAGGGTCTCGCCGTCGTTGGTGTAGGCGATGATGGACGGCGTGGTACGGGTGCCTTCGGCGTTTTCCAGTACCTTGACGTTGCCGTTTTCGAGGATCGCGACGCAGGAGTTGGTGGTCCCCAGGTCGATACCGATGATCTTGCCCATGTAGTCTTCTCCAGAAATCTCAGATTCCGCGCGGCCCGCTCAGGGGGCCTTTGATGTTCGCTTGCCTACCAGATGGGGCCGAGCGAAAGAATTTCAAGCCTTTTCGTCGATGCTCGGCTGCTGCGCTGCAGGTGCCTTGCTGACGACCACCATCGCCGGCCGCAGCAGGCGACCATTGAGCAGATAGCCCTTTTGAAACACCTTGAGGACGCTGCCCGGCTCGGCGGTGGCGCTCTCCTCCATGGCCATGGCCTGGTGGTGTTCCGGATTGAAGGGCGCGCCGTGGGGATCGACGGCCTCGACCTGATAGCGCTTGAGGGTGTCCTGCAGCATCTTCAGGGTCAGCTCCATGCCTTCACGCATGGGCTTCAAAGTCTCGTCGGTGGCGTTGGACAGCTCCAGGCCACGCTCCAGGCTGTCGAGCACCGGCAGCAGGTCGCCAGCGAATTTTTCCAGGGCGAACTTATGCGCCTTTTCCACATCCTGCTCGGCGCGACGACGCACGTTCTGCAGTTCGGCGACGCTGCGCAGCGACTGGTCCTGGGCCGCGGCGAGCTGCTCTTCGAGCGTGGCGACGCGGGCGGCGAGATCCTCGTGCTGGACGTCGCCCTGGGCGGCTTCGTGCTCGGGGGTCTGGGAGTTCTGTTCGTCGGCCATGGAGTCCTCCTGTGATATTGCCGGTGGGCGCGCCCTCTAATGGACATCGCCTTGATCGATGGCGCCTATATGGGGCCGCCGGCCGGCGCTTCAAGAGCTGTATGGATTGCCAGTGCCCGAGAGGCACTGTATAAACAACCAGAAAACCGCCTTCGGAGATCGTCGCATGCTGGTGCATCTGTCCGTCCGCAATTACGCCATCGTCGAACACCTCGACCTCGACCTCGAGCGCGGCATGACCGTGATCACGGGTGAAACCGGCGCCGGCAAGTCCATCATGCTGGACGCCCTCGGCCTCACCCTGGGCGATCGCGCCGACAGCGATGCGGTCAGACCCGGCGCCGACAAGGCCGATGTCCTGGCCAGCTTCGACACCACCGATATCCCCGAAGCGCGCCAGTGGCTCGCCGAGCGCGACCTGGAGCAGGACGGCCCCTGCCTGCTGCGCCGCGTCATCACCCGCGAAGGGCGCTCGCGCGGCTATATCAATGGCTCGCCCTGCCCGCTGGCCGATCTCAAGACCCTCGGCGGCCTGCTGATCGATATCCACAGCCAGCACGAGCACCAGTCATTGCTCGGCCTCGACACCCATCGCCGCCTGCTGGACGAATACGCCGGCGCGGGCGAGCTGGTCCGCCAGGTGCAGCTCGCGGCCCAGCGCTGGCGCCAGGTGCGCCAGACCCTGGAACGCCTGACCCGCAACGGCGACGAGCAACGTGCCCGCCATCAGCTGCTCAGCTACCAGCTCGAAGAACTCGACAACCTCGCCCTGGCCGAGGGCGAGTTGCAGGCCCTGGAACAGGAGCAGAGCGATCTGGCGAGTGCCGAGCACATCCTGCTGGCCTGCCGCCAGGCCATGGACCTCTGTACCGAAAACGAGCAGGGCAATGCCCTGTCGGCGCTCAATGCCAGCGTGGCGCGCCTGACCGCCTTCGACCGCCCGCCGGCGCAGATCCAGGAGGCCAGCAACCTGCTCGCCTCCGCCCAGATCCAGATCGAGGAGGCGATGAACGAACTCAATCGCTTCGTCGATCATTTCGAAGCCGACCCGGAGCGCCAGCAGGCGGTGCAGGAGCGCCTGGACAGTGTCTACAGCCTTGCCCGCAAGCACCGGGTCCAGCCCGAGGCCCTGCTGGAGCTGCACGAACAGCTGCGCAACGAATTGCAATCCCTGGACGCCGACGACGTCGCCCTGGAGCGCCTGCAGGAAGAACTGACGGCCTTCGAGCGCCACTACCAGGAGAAGGCCGGCGAACTGAGTCGTCTGCGCGAACAACGGGCGCCGGAGCTCGCGGCCGCGGTCGAGACCGAGATGCAGCGCTTGGGTATGCCGGGTGGCCGCTTCAGCATCACCCTCACGCCAGGCAGTACCGGCGAACCCCAGCCGCTGGGCAACGAAGGCGTCGAATTCCGCGTCAGCGCCAACCCGGGCCAGCCCCTGCGCCCGCTGGCCAAGGTCGCCTCCGGTGGTGAACTGTCGCGTATCAGCCTGGCCATCCAGGTCATCACCGCCCAGACCTCGCGCACACCCACCCTGGTGTTCGACGAGGTGGACGTGGGTATCGGCGGCCCCACCGCCGAGGTGGTCGGCCAGCTGCTGCGGCAACTGGGCGAGCGGGGCCAGGTGCTGACGGTGACCCACCTGCCCCAGGTGGCGGCCCAGGGTCATCAGCACCTGTTCGTACACAAGGAGCGCGGCACCGACGAGACGCGTACCGCGGTGGCCAAGCTCGACCGCGCACGGCGCGTGGAAGAGGTGGCGCGCATGCTGGGTGGTGTCGACCTGACCCGTGAATCCCTGGCCCACGCTCGCAAGCTGGTGGTGAGCCGCTAGACGCAGGCAGCCACCGGACATGAAAAAGGCGACTCGAAGGTCGCCTTTTTCATGTCCGGGTCTTCACTTGCGCTGGCGGATGTACAGCACCAGGTTGTGATCGACCAGTTCGAAACCATGCTCTTCGACGATCTCGCGCTGACGCTTTTCGATCGAGGCATCGGTGAACTCGATGACTTCGCCGGTATCCACATCCACCATGTGATCATGGTGGCCGGTGTCGGCCAACTCGAACACGGCATGGCCGCCGTCGAAATTGTGGCGCACCACCAGACCGGCCGCTTCGAACTGGGTGAGGACCCGATAGACCGTTGCCAGCCCCACGTCCTCGCCCGCTTCCATGAGCGCCTTGTAAACGTCTTCGGCGCTCATGTGGCGCTGCTCGGTGGTGTCCAGCATCTGCAATATCTTGACGCGCGGCAGGGTCACTTTCAGACCCGCTTTGCGGAGTTCGTTGTTCTCTACCATGCTCTTTCTCGGTGCCGAGTGCTTTCGCAGCCCTCGGGAATACGGGTATGATCGGTGCTTCGTTGCCCAGCAAGATAGTGGAAGTCTCCCACCGATGCAAAACCTCAAGCAAACGCTGACCGGGCTCTCTCTGATGGGCCTAGCCATGCTCGCCGGCTGCTCTCTGCCGGGGGTTTACAAGATCGACATCCAACAGGGCAACGTCGTCACCCAGGACATGATAGACCAGTTGCGCCCCGGAATGACCCGACAACAAGTCCGGTTTATCATGGGTTCGCCGCTGATCCAAGACACCTTCCATCCCAATCGCTGGGACTATCTGTACAGCCTGCAAGCCGCCGGCGGTCAGCGTAAGCAGGAGCGTGTCAGCCTGGTGTTCAACGGCGACAATCAACTGAGCGGCCTGGCCGGCGACTTCATGCCCGGCACCAGCCGCGAACAGCAGATCATGGGTACCGACAGCGGCACCACCGTGGATCCCACCGCCCCGGCGCAACCCTCGGCACCCGCTGCCGTACCGGAAACGCCAGCCGTACCCGGCTCGACCGAAGACAACATCCAGAAAGAGATCGACAGCGCCCGTCCGGCCGCCGTGCCGACTCCCGATCGCATCCGCACCGACGGACAGTGATCCCTGGCTAGAGGCCAGTCCTGGACTTGGCCTTTTCCGCGCGCCGCTTGCGACTTTCCTTGGGGTCCGCAAGCAGCGGGCGATAAATCTCCACCCGGTCACCCGCCATCAGCCTGCGCTCGTTCGGCTTGGCTACCAGCTTGCCAAAGATGCCGACCCGAAAGGCTTCGCGCTGTTCGGGTGGCAACTGCTCGAGCAACCCCGACGCCCGCACCGCCTGCTCGACCGTGGTGCCCTCTTCGAGCTGCAGATTCAACAGCCATTGCCGCTCCGGCAACGCCAGCGCCACCTCGATGGCGAGACACTCAGCCATAGAGGGCTCGAGCACGCTGGCAGAAGGCATCCACCATGGTATTGGCCGCCTGATTGAACAACGGGCCCAGGGTCGCGCGGACGATGGCGCTGTCGTATTCGAAGGACAGATCCAGGGAAATCTTGCAGGCCTTGTCGCCCAGCGCCTTGAATGTCCAGACGCCGTGCAGCTGCTTGAAAGGACCCTTTTCCAGATCCATGGTGATGGACTCGTCCGGCACCAGGGTATTGCGGGTCGTGAACTGCTGGCTAAGACCACCCTTGGCCACGGTGAGACCGGCGCGCATCAGGCCTTCGTCCTGCTCCAGGATCTGGGCGGACGAGCACCACGGCAGGAACTCCGGATAACGGTCCACGTCATTAACCAGCGCATAGAGTGCTGAAGCAGGATAGGGCAGCAACGCCGAACGTTGGATGTGCGTGCTCATCGGAACCTCGTAGAATAGCGAAATCGGTGTCGGACCTTGAATTTGAGGGCGGCGCACGCATTTTACTCCCGCACCAGCCTGCCGCAGTCCAGAACCGCGGTATTGTCCGTGTTTGCTCATACCCGCTCAAGCGCGTGGCGACATTTCCCCTGACTCGCTGTACCCTGGAATCATGGCCAAGCAAAAGAAAGTCTCCCCCGGCAGCATCGCGCAGAACAAAAAGGCGCTTCACGAATACTTCGTCGATACCCGCTTCGAGGCGGGTGTTTCCCTGGCAGGCTGGGAGGTCAAGAGCCTGAGAGCCGGCAAGGCGCAGCTGACTGACAGCTATGTGCTGCTCAAGGACGGCGAAGCCTGGCTGCTGGGCAGCCATATCACCCCGCTGCAGACCGCCAGCACCCATGTCATCGCCGACCCGACCCGCACCCGCAAGTTGCTGCTCAACAAGCGCGAGCTGGGCAAGCTGTTTGGCGCCGTGCAGCAGAAGGGCTACGCCTGTGTCGCCCTGTCGCTCTACTGGAAGAAGCACCTGGTCAAGTGCGAGATCGCGTTGGCCAAGGGCAAGAAGGAATTCGACAAGCGCGCGACCGAGCGCGAGCGCGATTCCGACCGCGAGATCCAGCGCGCCATCCGCAAGGACGCCAAATAGCCAAGCGGCCGAAAAACGTTTCGTCAGCAATGACTTGCGTCGGACGGCCGGAATTCCTATAGTGAACGACCAGCAAGTTTTGGGGGCGATTAGGATTCGACGCCGGTAACGAAACTTGAGGGGCATGCCGAGCTGGTAGCAGAACTCGTAAATTCGCTGCTGCAAACTTATAGTTGCCAACGACGACAACTACGCTCTAGCTGCTTAATGCGGCTAGCAGTCGCTAGGGGATGCCTGTAAACCCGAAACGACTGTCAGATAGAACAGGATCGCCGCCAAGTTCGCTGTAGACGTAACGGCTAAAACTTATACAGCTCGCCCAAAGCACCCTGCCCGTCGGGCCGCAATGGGTTAACTCAGTAGACAGGGCTAAGCATGTAGAACCGATAGCGGAGAGCTGGCGGACGGGGGTTCAAATCCCCCCGCCTCCACCAAAAAGAAAGGGCAGCCATTGGCTGCCCTTTTTCTTTGCCCGTCGTTTAGAACGGGATGTCGTCGTCGAAGCTGTCGTAGTCCTGCTGAGCCGGCTGCTGCTGCGGACGGGACTGCGGCTGCTGCTGGGGACGGCTGTTGCCGTTGCCGCCATTGCCGCCGTTGTCATACTGCGGTGCCGACTGCTGCGGACGGGGGGCACGCTGCTGCTGGGGCGCAGGCGCGCTCTGGTTGTATTCGTCGTTGCCACCGGCATTGCCGCCACGGCCACCCAGCAACTGCATGTTGCCGTTGATGTCGACAACGATTTCGGTGGTGTAGCGATCCTGACCGTCCTGGCCCTGCCATTTGCGGGTACGCAGAGTGCCCTCGACATAGACCTGGGAGCCCTTGCGGATGTACTCGCCGGCGATCTCGGCGAGACGACCGAAGAACACCACGCGGTGCCATTCGGTGCGGTCCTGCTGCTGACCGGTCTGCTTGTCCTTCCAGCTTTCGCTGGTGGCCAGGGTGACGTTGGTCACCGCATTGCCGTTGGGCATGTAACGGGTTTCGGGATCGGCGCCGGCATTGCCGACGAGGATGACTTTATTGACGCCACGGGCCATATGAATCTCCTGATGAGGCTGTCGATCAAGCGGCGACCGGTGTTTGACTAACCAGTCGCTCCAATTGCGCCCGATCGACGATTTTAGTATCGATCTTGATGTAGACGGCCTGCTCTTCCGCCACCACTACCGCATCGGTCACTCCGGCCAGGGCCAACAGGCGTCCGACCAATCCCTGGTCGTTGACTAGCGCGGGCGTAACCGGCAAACGCAGACTGGTGACATAGGGCGGTTCCCGCATCGTACCAGCTACCACCGCCCATCCCAGGCAAAGCGCCGCACAACCCAGGAAGACGGTGGACAGGCCACCATGTTGGAACAACCAGCCCCCGAGGATACCGCCCAACGCGGAACCAAGGAACTGACTGGTGGAATAGATCCCCATGGCGGTGCCCTTGCCCCCGGCCGGGGCCACCTTGCTCACCAGCGACGGCAGCGAGGCCTCCAGCAGGTTGAAGGCGGTAAAGAACACCACGATGCCGATGACCAGGGCCACCAGGCTGTTGCTGAAGAAGAAGAAGTACAGCTCGCACAGCACCAGCACACTGATGGCGCACACCAGCACGCGCTTCATGCGCCGCTTCTTTTCACCATAGATGATGAAGGGGACCATGGCGAAGAAGCCGACCACCAGCGCGGTGAGATAGACCCACCAGTGCTCTTCCTTGGGCAGCCCGGCATGTTCGGCCAGGGCCAGCGGCAGGACGACGAAACTGGCCATCAGCACGGCGTGCAGCGCCAGGATGCCAAAGTCCAGCCGCAGCAGATCGCGATTGCGCAGGGTCGCGCCCAGCGCCTGGCGCGCCAGGTTCGACTCCCGATGGGCGAAGGGCGAAGCCTGGTGCGGCACCAGGAACAGCACGATCAGCAAACCGACCAGTGCCAGTCCGCAGGTGGCCCAGAACAGCCCGGCGAGACCATAGGCACGGGTCAGCAAGGGGCCGGCCACCATCGCCACGGCAAAGGACACGCCGATGCTCATGCCGATCGTGGCCATGGCCTTGGTGCGATGCTGCTCGCGGGTCTGATCCGACAACAGCGCCATGATGGCCGCCGAAATGGCGCCGCCACCCTGGACGACACGCCCGGCGATGACGCCCCAGATCGAGTGGGCATTGGCGGCAATGGCGGCACCAAGGGCGAACACCAGCAGTCCACCAATGATGATGGGGCGTCGACCGATGCGATCGGACAGCGTCCCCAGGGGAATTTGCAGGACCGCCTGGGTCAAACCATAGGCACCTATGGCGAGGCCGATCAGCGCCGGGGTGGCATCCGCCAACTCCTGACCATAGGTCGCCAGGACCGGGAGCACCATGAACATACCGAGCATACGAAAGGCGAAGACCAGGGCCAGCCCGAAGGCGGCACGGCGTTCGACGCCGTTCATGGCTTCACTGCGCTTGTCGAGCATTGATAATCCTCTCGTCGGCGACAGGCTTTTACGTCGCCACACAGCTTTAAAACAGTCGTGACAATGACCATTTAGGGAGGAAGCGGTGAAGATAGCCGAGCGCTCGTCCGAACGTTCCCGACCGCCAGGATCACGAACGCCCGATCACCGCTGTCGGGCCGTTAATTTTACCAGCCTTACCCCCTCTCTCACAGGCGCGGCAGATAGCCGCAGCCCGGGACGAGACCTCTTTTCTAGTGAAGCGCCGCCAAAACGAGGCAGAAGTCTACGTGGATAAAATCCTCATCCGTGGGGCCCGCACCCATAATCTGAAGAACATCGACCTAACCCTTCCCCGGGACAAGCTCATCGTCATCACCGGACTGTCCGGCTCCGGCAAGTCTTCGCTGGCGTTCGACACCCTTTATGCCGAAGGCCAGCGCCGCTACGTGGAATCCTTGTCGGCCTACGCCCGCCAGTTCCTGTCGATGATGGAAAAGCCCGATGTGGACACCATCGAAGGGCTGTCGCCAGCGATTTCCATCGAGCAGAAGTCCACCTCGCACAATCCGCGCTCCACCGTGGGCACCATCACCGAGATCTACGACTATCTGCGCCTGCTCTATGCCCGCGTCGGTACGCCGCGCTGCCCGGAGCACGATGTGCCCCTGGAAGCCCAGACCGTCAGCCAGATGGTCGACCAGGTGCTGGCCATGCCGGAAGGCCAGCGGTTGATGCTGCTCGCCCCCATCGTGCGCGAGCGCAAGGGTGAGCACCTGTCGGTGTTCGAGGAGTTGCGTGCCCAGGGTTTCGTCCGCGTCCGCGTCAACGGGCGGCTGCACGAGATGGACGAGCTGCCCAAGCTCGACAAGCAGAAGAAGCACACCATCGAAGTGGTGGTGGATAGATTCAAGGTGCGCGAAGACCTCCAGCAGCGCCTGGCGGAATCCTTCGAGACGGCGCTGAAGCTGGCCGACGACATCGCCATCATCGCCCCCATGGAAGGCGATAAGGGGGAGGAGATCGTCTTCTCCGCGCGCTTCGCCTGCCCGATCTGCGGCTTCTCCATCGGCGAGCTAGAACCCAAGCTGTTTTCCTTCAACAATCCCGCCGGCGCCTGCCCTACCTGCGACGGCCTGGGCGTGAAGCAATTCTTCGACGCCCGCCGGGTGGTCAACGAGGAGCTCAGCCTCAGCGAAGGCGCCATCCGCGGCTGGGACAGACGCAACGTCTATTACTTCCAGATGCTCGGCTCGCTGGCGAGTCACTATGGCTTCAGCCTCGACGCCCCCTTCAAGAGCCTCGATGACAAGCATCGCAAGGCGGTACTCAGCGGCTCCGGGCGCGAGAGCGTCAACTTCCGCTATCTCAATGACCGCGGCGATATCGTTAAGCGTGCCCACCCCTTCGAAGGCATCCTGCCGAATCTTGAGCGGCGTTATCGCGAGACCGAATCCCAGAGCGTGCGCGAAGAGCTGGCCAAGTACCTGAGCACCCAGCACTGCCCGGACTGTAATGGCACCCGCCTGCGGCGCGAAGCGCGCCACGTCTGGGTCGGCGACAAGACCCTGCCGGCGGTCACCCGTCTGCCCGTGGGCGATGCCACCCAGTACTTCCAGGACCTCACCCTCAAGGGCCAGCGGCAGCAGATCGCCGACAAGATCCTCAAGGAGATCCGCGAGCGCCTGCAGTTCCTAGTCAACGTCGGCCTGGACTACCTGACCCTGGATCGCAGCGCTGACACCCTCTCCGGTGGCGAGGCGCAGCGTATCCGCCTGGCCAGCCAGATCGGCGCCGGTCTGGTAGGCGTCATGTATATCCTCGACGAACCCTCCATTGGTCTGCACCAGCGCGACAACGAGCGGCTGCTGGGCACCCTGACTCACCTGCGCGACCTGGGTAACACCGTCATCGTCGTCGAGCACGACGAGGATGCCATCCGCCTGGCGGACTATGTCATCGACATCGGCCCGGGCGCTGGAGTGCACGGTGGCCAGATCATCGCGGAAGGCACGCCCGACCAGGTCATGCGGCATCCCGACTCGGTGACCGGGCAGTACCTGTCGGGCCGCAAGAAGATCGTGGTGCCCGCCAAGCGCACGCCACGGGACAAGAAGAAGCTGCTGAAGCTGAAGGGTGCCCGCGGCAACAACCTGCAGAACGTCAACCTGGAGATCCCGGTTGGCCTGCTGACCTGCGTGACCGGGGTATCCGGCTCCGGCAAGTCGACCCTGATCAACAACACCCTCTTCCCGCTGACCGCCACGGCGCTCAATGGCGCGACGACCCTGGAGGTCGCTGCCCACGACAGCTTCGACGGCATGCAGCACCTGGACAAGGTGGTGGATATCGACCAGAGCCCCATCGGCCGGACCCCGCGCTCCAACCCGGCGACCTATACCGGACTCTTCACCCCCATCCGCGAGCTGTTTTCCGGCGTTCCGGAATCCCGTTCTCGCGGCTACACCCCGGGGCGCTTCTCCTTCAACGTCAAGGGTGGCCGCTGCGAGGCCTGCCAGGGCGATGGGGTCATCAAGGTGGAGATGCACTTCCTGCCGGACGTCTACGTCGCCTGTGACGTCTGCAAGGGCAAGAGGTACAACCGCGAGACCCTGGAGGTGAAGTACAAGGGCAAGACCATCACCGAGGTCCTGGACATGACCATCGAGGAAGCCCATGCCTTCTTCGAGTCCATCCCTGCACTGGCGCGCAAGCTGCAGACGCTGATTGATGTCGGCCTGTCCTATATCCGTCTCGGCCAGAGCGCCACGACGCTGTCAGGGGGTGAGGCTCAGCGTGTGAAGCTGGCCCGGGAGCTGTCCAAGCGCGATACCGGCAAGACGCTCTATATCCTCGACGAGCCCACCACGGGCCTGCACTTTGCCGATATCCAGCAGTTGCTCGACGTGCTGCATCGACTACGCGATCACGGCAATACCGTGGTGGTGATCGAGCACAACCTCGATGTCATCAAAACCGCCGACTGGTTGGTAGACCTCGGTCCGGAAGGCGGCTCCAAGGGTGGTCAGATCATCGCGACGGGCACACCCGAGGAGGTCGCGGCAAACAAGAAGTCCTATACCGGCTATTTCCTCAAGCCCTTGCTGGAACGTGACCGGGAGTAATCCCGGGCACGCACCTAAAGGTAAAAAGCCCGGCGCATGCCGGGCTTTTTTATCGGTGAGTCACTGCTCTATCGCGGCCATGGGCCGCTCCTACGGCATGCCTCCTTGTAGGAGCGGCGGCATCGGCGGACCACCATGGCCACAACAGCCCGGCGCAGCCGGGCTGTTGTAGCTCCTTTGCTCTTTGCGGAATGCCAGCAGCACACATCTGGCAGCCCTACTCCAAACTCTTTACCACTCCGCTCCTGGTCCCCTCTCCCCCCGGGAGAGGGCTAGGGTGAGGGCAACCTCAACTCCGCAGCCCCAGGCCTTCGCTGGCCAATTTTCTGCCCCCAGCGCCTAGGCGCCCCGAGGCCCAGCCAAACTTTTCCCGCCCCAAAGACAACACCCCCGCCAGAATGAACTGAG
>NZ_AZOA01000019.1:0-48249 GCF_000510745.1 Pseudomonas sp. MOIL14HWK12:I2
CTCAGTTCATTCTGGCGGGGGTGTTGTCTTTGGGGCGGGAAAAGTTTGGCTGGGCCTCGGGGCGCCTAGGCGCTGGGGGCAGAAAATTGGCCAGCGAAGGCCTGGGGCTGCGGAGTTGAGGTTGCCCTCACCCTAGCCCTCTCCCGGGGGGAGAGGGGACCAGGAGCGGAGTGGTAAAGAGTTTGGAGTAGGGCTGCCAGATGTGTGCTGCTGGCATTCCGCAAAGAGCAAAGGAGCTACAACAGCCCGGCTGCGCCGGGCTGTTGTGGCCATGGTGGTCCGCCGATGCCGCCGCTCCTACAAGGAGGCATGCCGTAGGAGCGGCCCATGGCCGCGATCAGCTGGATGTTGGGCTTCGTTAGGCTCAACCCAACCTATCGCAGCGTTACAAAAGCAAGAAAAAGCCCGGCAGATGCCGGGCTTTTTGCGTTCTGGCAGGGGCTCACGCAGGTTCGGGCAGGGCCAGGTCGCGTTTGGCGATGTATTTCCAGTCGGCTTCGTCGATGTAGATGCCGCCGGGGCCGCTGCCGCCTTCGAGGTCGATGGCGACCTGGGCGCTGACCTGGGGTTTGACGCTGGCCAGGATGGGCACGAAGCCCAGTTGCTGGCTGGTCTCGATCAGCGCCTGCTGGTTGCGTTCGTCGATGTCGGCGGCTTCGTCCAGGTAGTAGGGCAGGCGAATCTTGGCGGCCTGCTCCCGGTCCATCAGGTGCAGCAACAGGTACATGTTGGTGAGCGCCTTGATGGTCATGGTGGTGCCGTTGGAGGCGGCGCCGTCGATGTCGGTGTGCAGGATCGGCTGGCCCCCCTGCTTGGTGATCTCGAAGGCCAGTTCGAAGAGGTCCTTGAGGCCGAGCTGGTTGCCGTTGGCGGCCACCAGGCGTGCCAGGTATTCCTTGGCATCCTCGTTCTTCTGGTCCTGGCTGCTGTCTTGGGTGAGATCGAAGACCGACAGGGTTTCGCCTTCCTCATACTGACCGGCGCTGTGGATGATCTGGTCGATGTGCTTGAGCGCCTCCTTGTTCGGCGCCAGGACGATGCGGAAGCTCTCCAGATTGGAGACCTGCTTGCGATTGATCTCGCGATTGAACAGCTGCAGCTGGTGTTCGAGGTTGTCGTAGTCGCTACGGATGTTTCTCAGGGTCCGGGCGATGTCGGTGACGGCGGCGCGGCGGGCCTTGGCCAGGGTCAGGGCTTCGTCCTGGCGATGGGCGTAGGCGTTGACCAGCAGCTGCAGGCGGCGCTCGGGATCTTCCTCGTTGTCGAACTTGGCGACGCCCTTGAGGCGGACCTGGGCATAGAGCGCCTCGATCTGGGTGTCGGCGCGCTGCAGGGCCTGCCAGGTGTCCTGGTAGTCGTTGAGCAGCGGCAGCAGGTTTTCCAGGGAATCGTCGACCGCCTCCATGAAGGGCGTGCCCTGGGGCAGGTCGGTGGGCAGCAGCTGGCGGCGGCGCAGGGCGTCGGCCAGGGTGCGGTCCTTGGCTTCCAGGTCGGCCAGCTGGCGACCGATCAGCTGCAGCTTGGCGGAGAGTTGCTGGACGCGCTCGGTGAAGGCGTCGCCGGCGCGTCTCAGTTCGTCCTGGGCGGCTTCCAGCTGGGCCAGCTGTTCGAGCTTCTCGTTTTCCTCGGCACCGAGGGTCTGGCAGCGACGGAAGTCTTCCAGGGCCTTCTGGGCATCCAGGACCTGTTGGTAGAGGGCTTCGGCCTGGGCCTTGCTGGCCTGGCGGTCGAGACTGACACCCTGCTGCGCCTTGAGCTGCTTGAGTTCGCGCTCCAGGCGGTCCTTCTGGTCACGCAGGGCGGCGCGATCGGCGAGGGCCTGCAGGGTGGGTGGCTCGATGCCCGACAGGTCGAGGGACAGGCCCGGCAATTCGAGGCGATCGCCCTGGAAACGCGCCAGGATGCTTTCGAAGGTCTTTACCCAGTTGCCGTCTTCGCTCAGTTCGACGCCCTTGGGGCCGAGTGGCAGGCTGAACAGCTGGCCATTGAACAGCCGCATCAGGCGGTCGACGTCGGCCTGGCTGAATTCCTCGCGCAGGCGGGCGTAGCTGTTGTTGTCCGCGTGGTCGAGTTGCTGGCGAATAGCCTTGAGGCGCTGCTCCAGTTCGCGGACGCGCTGGTCGAGGTCTTCGCTGCTGAACTGGCGGGCCTGGGACAGGGCGCCGGCCAGTTCGTCGTGGGCGTCCTTGGCGGCCAGCAACTGGGCTTCCAGGGGCGCGGTGGAGTCCACCAGGGCGAAGCGGTGCTTGAGCTGCGCCAGCTCGGCGAGCCAGCGCTGCAGGCCGCTGATCTCGCGCTCGCGGCGCATCAGTTCGCTGGTGCCGTCGCGCTGGCTCTGCTGCAGACCGTCCTGTTCCTGGCGGTAGTGTTCGGTCTGGGCCAGGAGTTCGTCACGGCGGTCCAGGGCGTAGTGCTGCCAGGTGCCGAGCAGACTGTCGAGCAGCGGCGAGAGGCGATGCAGCTTGCCCCTCAGGCGGTCGCGTTGCTCGACGCCATTGGCCAGGGCTTCCACCAAGGGGCCGGCGGCGACCAGCGACTGGTAGTCCTGCTCCATGCGGCGCACGTCGCGGAAGGCTTCCTCGCAGGCGGCGATGTAGTCGACGCTGCCGGATCTCAGGCTGTGCTCGAAGGCATCGAGAAACAGCTGCTTGAGCTTGGCCGCGGTGATCTCACGCATGTGCAGCAGGTTGATGAACAGGGCGCGGAAGGTCTTGAGACTCTGTTCGCTGGTGGATCGCAGCGGGATCAGGGTCAGGTCCAGCGGGATGCTGGTATGGCCGCCAACCAGCAGGCGACGCAATTCCTCGGGTTTGACCTCATAGGCCTTGAGGCCGGCGCGCTCCAGACTGGCGAAGAGTTCGCGCTGGCGCAGGCAGGCGCCGTCGCGCTGGTAGTGGGCCAGGTCCAGTTCGCCGGCATAGGCGAAGAACTGGTGGCCGAAGCCGCCCCCCGGGCCACGACCGGCCACGCCGATGACGTGGGGGCCGTGGGCCAGGCGCAATTCGATGAGGATGTAGCTGGTGTCGGTGGCGAAGTAGAACTTGCGCGACTGCTCGTTGCTGTACTTGCCGAAGCTCATGTCGGAGAGCCGCGCCAGGATGGGGAATTGCAGGGCGTTGATCGAGGCGCTCTTGCCCAGGTTGTTGGCGCCGTAGACCGACAGCGGCTGTTCCAGCGGGAAGAGGCCGAGGCTGTAGCCGGCGGTGTTGAGCAGGGCGAAGCGGCTGATGCCGTAGCGGATCATAGGTCGAACTCCCGTTCTGCGGCGATGGCGCGGGCCAGGGCGGCCTCTTCGTCATCCTCGTCGGCGCCTTCCTGCTCGCTACCGTCTTCGTCGCTGGCGAGGGTCGGGGCCGGCAGCGGCAGGTCGCTGGCATGCAGGCCGGCGGCCAGGTCGCGATCCTGCTGCACGGTCAGGCAGACATCGAGGAAGCGGTGCATGGGCGGCAGGAAGCGGTAGGTACCGTTGCTGTCCAGGGCGAAGCCGAGCTGGGTCAGGCGGCGCAGGATCTTTTCCTCCAGCTCCTCCTGGGTGGTGACCTCGGCCTGCAGGAAGAGGTCGCGGTACTTGTCCAGCAGCGCCGGCAACTCGTGCCGGCCCAGGGTGCCGCCGTCGAGCACGGCCAGGGGGTCGCGGCCCTGGTCGGCCAGGTGCTCGACCAGGATGAAGGTGAACAGCGCCAGGCGCTGGGCGGTCTTGTTGACCTGGGCGCCCATCTGCTCGGGCACGAAGTAGTAGAAGCCGCGCGGATCGCAGACCAGTTCGAAGCCGAGGGCGCGGAACAGGGCGCGGTACTGGTCCTGCTGCTGGCTGAGCTGGGCGTAGCTCTCGGGCTCGCTGCGGGACAGGTGATAGCCCTTGAACAGCTCGCGGAAGATGGGTGCGAGCTGGGTCATTTCGTTGAGATCAAGTTGCATGGGCGTCGCTCGCGAGGGATCGGGCGGTCAGGGCGTAGGAGCACAGGCTGACGCGGTGTTCGAGGGTGTCGTAGTGGCGGCGATCCAGGCGCTGGCGCTGGAAGCGCGTATCGCGGGACAGGCGCGAGAACCAGTAGAGCAACTCGTCGGTGTCGCCGGCCGGCTCCTGTTCCAGCAGCCAGGCCATGAGATCCGGCAGCGGCAGGGCGTCCTGGCAGAGATCGAGCATCTCGCGGGCGGTACGGGGCGCGGCCGGGCGTTCGCTGTCCCGCGGGCGACCGCTCTGGCTGGGAAAGCGCGCCGGTTTGGGCTCGAAGCGCGCCAGGGCGTAGACATAGCTTTCCACCTGGGCGGTGGTGCCGAGAAAGACGCTCTGCGGCCGGCTGAACAGGGGCAGGGCGGCCTGGGGCACGGCGTCGAGGCCCTTGCGGCGGATGGTGGCCAGGGCCAGGGCGGCGCCGCGGGTCACGGCATTGTGCCGACGCGCTTCCTCGCGCAGCGGCAGCAGCAATTCGCGGGCACGTCTGAGCGCCAGCTGGGCGGCGTTGTGCATCTCCAGGATGCGCGCCTGGGTGCGCAGCAGCAGGTCATCGTCGACCAGCTGGCCGAGGCGCTGCTGTTCGCCCAGCAGGTGCAGGAGCACCTGCTCGACGCGGTGGACGCCGCGCTCGAATGCGCCGTCGGCGGCCACCAGCTGGATCATCGGCTCGACGTATTCGTCCCAGGTGGCCAGTACCTCGGCATAGCGCTGGCGCAGGGGGATCTGGCGATCGCTGGTCTTGGCCCGCTCGGCGACGCCCTCCAGGGCATGGCCGTCGTTGGCCAGCTTCTTGAGGACATCGCGCACGCGCATGTCCAGCAGGCGCAGCTGGCGGACGAGGTCGGGGCCGTCGCGGTTGTCGAAGGCTTCGCGGATGTGGCCGGCAAGGCGCTCCAGGTGGCGCAGGTAGGCTTCGATCTCCAGGCACAGGCCCAGGCGGTGTTCGCGCCTGAGATAGCCGAGGAAGTCGTGGATCTGGCCATTGAGTTCGAAGCGATTGGGGCTCTTGGCCACCGGCACCAGGATGTCCAGGCGGATCCAGGTGTCGAGCAGGGCGGTGAGGTCGGCCGGCGTGCGCTCAGGCAGCTGTTCGGCCAGGCGGGCACGCAACTCGGCCAGGCCCAGGGTGCCGCTGTCGAAGTGGGCGCACAGGGGGTCGATGAGGTGCCAGTGTTCGGCGAGGGTACGCAGGACGCGTTTGGGGTCGATCATGGCGGGGACCGCACCAGACAAAAGCGCCATTGTACTCCAGACGCCAGAGCCTTCGATGTGACCGCGGTGGGACCGATGGGCAGGGCGGCCTTTCGATCCGCGGCGATCCGCGCGACAATGCCGCCCCGCATAATCCTGCCGCGTGTCCGAAGGATCCGCCCATGTCCGACCCCGCCCCCTCCATCAGCCCCTCGCTTGCCGCCGAGGCGCGTCGTCGCGCCTATCTGCAGGCGTTGCAGCTGGATGTCTGGGTGCCGCGCACGGTGTTGCCCTTCGCCGCGCCTTCGCGGCCGGAAGCCCTGTGGGTCGAGGAGCCGGAAGAGGCGCCCGTCGCCGCCCGGGTGGTCCGCCCGGAGCCGGTGGCCAAGGCCGTGCCGGTCGCTGCGGCAGTCGAGGCACCGGCGGCGAATCGGCCGCGTATCGAGATCCCGCGACCCGCGGCGCTGAAGCCCGTTGCTACTCCGGTGGCCGAGCCGGAACCGGAGCGGGTGCCGCCGCCGCCACGGGAGCCAGCGCCGCGCTTTGCCCTGCAGCTGCTCCAGGCCGGGCGTTGCCTGCTGCTGCTGGAGTTGCCCACCGGCGACACCCTGGGTTCGCGCGATCCGGCCTATCTGCTGCTGCGGGATCTGCTGCGCGCTGCCGGCCTGCCGGACACGCCGCGGATCGTCAGCGAAGAGCCCATTCGCTGGCCGCTGCTCAACAGCGGTCAACTCGACCAGGGCCCGGCGGCGGCGGCCGAATTCGTGCAGAGCTTCGTCTCGGGGCACCAGGAGCGCCTGGGCGAAGGCCTGGGCCTCTGGCTGATCGGTGTGGCCGCACGGCGCTGCAGCGGCGTCGCGGATGCGCAGCTCACGGGAGTGGAGCAGGACACCGCCCTGGGACCGGCCTGGCTGGTGCCGGGACTGGATATCTTGATGGAAGAGCCGGCCGCCAAGGCCGCGCTCTGGCAAGCCATGCGCCCGTTGCGGCGCCGCTGGATGGAACAGCAATGAACGATGCGGTGAGCTTTCGGCGGATGACCGAAGCCGATCTGAACACGGTATTGAAGATCGAATATCAGGCCTTCAGCCACCCCTGGACCCGCGGCATCTTCAGCGATGCGCTCAAGTCCTACGACTGCTGGGTGATGACGGCCGGCGAGCAGCAGGTGGGGCACGGGGTGATCAACGTCATCCTCGACGAGGCCCATCTGCTCAACATCACCATCAAGCCGGAAAGCCAGGGGCGTGGTCTCGGTCTGCGGCTGTTGGAACACCTCCTGCAGGAAGCACGCAAGGCCAAGGCCAACGAGTGCTTTCTGGAGGTGCGCGCCAGCAACCAGGCGGCCTACCGACTGTATGAACGCTATGGCTTCAACGAGATCGGCCGCCGGCGGGACTATTATCCCGCGGTCGGCGGCCGGGAAGATGCGCTGGTGATGGCCTGTACGCTGCTCGACTAGGCCTTCAGCGGTTTCAGTGATCGGCGCGCTTTTCGTCCAGGTCCAGGCTGGTGTCCCCGGCGAGGTCTTCGTCGTTCGCATCCAGATCGGCGTAGCGGGCGTCTCTCTGGGTCTCGGCTTCGTTGGGTTCGTCGGCTTCGCCGTCCCAGGCCTGGCCGTCCAGGGGATGACTGCGACCGAGTTCGGCTTCGTCCTGGCCGGAGCCGCCGCCGATGTCGCTGTCCTCGACCACGCTCAGCTCCTTGTCGTTGGGCCAGGCATCGCCGTAGTCGGTCGGCGAGCGGGCACCCGTCTCGTCCAGCAGGGTCTCCGGACTGGCGTCGTCCATGGTCGGTTGATGATCCAGGGTCTCGCCACCGGTCATACCGGCCTGGCGCACGCGCTCTTCGGGAAACTGGCCTTCGTAGTCGCGTTCATCCATCTCGTCGCCGGCACGGCCCTGACGCTCGTCCTTGCGATCGCTGAAGTCGAGTTCGCGCATGTCGCCCATGCGGTCCTGGATGTCGTCGATCTCTTCGGGGGTCTTGGTGATATCGGGCTTGTTCATGGTTGTCTCCAAAGGCAGGGCTGCTAGAGCATCTCCCTGAATCCGACTACGAGCCGGCAAGGGGAATTCCTCGGCACTGCCGGAAGGTGTGAACGAACCATACGGTGACCCGGCAGTCGTACCTTCCATGATCGACCTCGACAGCCTCACCTCATCGGGCCAGCCGCTGGCCTTCTTCTTCGATCTGGATGGCACCCTGGCAGAACTGCAGCCACGTCCGGAACAGGTTTTCATTCCCGCCGAAACTCTCGCTGCGCTCGAGCAGCTGGCGCGCCACCATGGCGTCGCCGTGGTCTCCGGGCGACCGCTGGCGGAGATCGACGGATTCACCAGGCCGCTGCAACTGCCGGCGGCTGGCGTACACGGCGCCGAATGGCGCGATCCCCAAGGCGAGATCCATCGGGTGACCCTGGACGCCGCGGTGCTGGCGCAGGTCGGCGCCCGCCTGGAAGCGGCCCTGGCCGACCATCCGGACCTGCTGCTGGAGCGCAAGAGCGTGGCCTTCGCCCTGCACTATCGCCAGGCGCCGGACAAGGAAGCCCTAGTGCGCGAACTGGCCGAAGGCATCGCCGCCGACCATCCCGAATTCAAGTTGCAACCGGGCAAGTGCGTCTTCGAACTCAAGCCCGCTGCGGCGAGCAAGGGCGAGGCCATCGCCCGTTTTCTCGAACTGGAACCCTTTGCCGGCTGCCTGCCGGTGTTTCTCGGCGACGATCGTACCGATGAAGAGGGGTTCACTGTCGTCAATGCGCGAGGCGGTCTGACCGTCAAGGTAGGAGAGGGGGAGACGGTCGCCAAGACCCGCCTGCCTTCGGTGGAAGCGGTAGCCCTCTGGCTGCAGCAGCTGAGCCGTGACCTCGCGCCACATTATAAGCAAGGAGATTAGGATGAGCCGTTTAGTGGTGGTATCGAATCGGGTGGCCCCGATCGAAGAAGGCAAGGCGACCGCGGGTGGTCTGGCAGTGGGCGTACTGGATGCCCTGCGCAAGTCGGGCGGCATCTGGTTCGGCTGGAACGGCGAGACGGTCAAGGAAAACGGGCCGGCCAAGACCCAGACCAAGGACAACATCGACTACGTGACCTTTGGCCTGACCAAGCGCGACTACGACCACTACTACCGCGGTTTCTCCAACGCCACCCTCTGGCCGATCTTCCACTACCGGATCGATCTGGCGCGCTACAACCGTGAAGAGTACGACGGCTATCGGCGCGTCAACATGGCCATGGCCGAACGCCTGAAGCCCCTGCTCAAGCCCGATGACATCATCTGGGTGCACGACTATCACCTGATTCCCTTCGCCGAAGCCTGCCGCATGCTGGGCATCCGCAACCGCATCGGCTTCTTCCTGCACATTCCCTTTCCGGCGCCGGAGATCCTCACCGCGATCCCGCCGCACAACGAATTGCTCAAGACCCTGTGCTTCTATGACCTGATCGGCTTCCAGACCGACACCGACCAGCTGGCCTTCCAGGACTACATCACCCGCGAGGTACGCGGCGTGCTGGAGAAAGACGGCAGCTTGACTGCCTACGGACATAACTTCCGCGTGGGCGTCTATCCCATCGGCGTGATGCCGGACGTCATCCAGAAGCAGGCCGAGTCCTATCGCACGCGGCGCCAGTTCATCTCGCGCAGCATCGAGGGCGTGCCCTACAAGACCATCGTCAGCGTCGACCGACTCGACTACTCGAAGGGCCTGGTGGAGCGCTTCCAGGCGTTCGAGAAGCTGCTGGAGCATTTCCCCGAGCATCACCGGGCGGTGCAGTTCGTGCAGATCGCGCCTTCGTCGCGGGCGGACGTGGTCTCCTATCAGAATATCCGCCGTCAGCTGGAGAGCCATGCCGGCCATATCAACGGGCATTTCTCCGAGCTGGACTGGACGCCGATCCGCTACCTGAACAAGAGCTATGACCGGCGCACGGTGATGGGGCTGTTCCGCTCCTCCGACGTGGGTCTGGTGACGCCGCTGCGCGATGGCATGAACCTGGTGGCCAAGGAGTACGTGGCGGCCCAGGACCCGGAAAATCCGGGCGTGCTGGTGCTGTCGCGCTTCGCCGGAGCGGCGCGCGAACTCAACTCCGCGCTGATCGTGAATCCCTATGACCATGTCGGCATGGCCGAGGCGCTGGACCGGGCGCTGCGCATGCCGCTGGAAGAGCGCAAGTCGCGCTATGAGGACATGATGCGGGTGATCCGCCAGGCCGACCTGGCCTCCTGGCGCGACAACTTCCTGCGCGACCTGCGGGCCTTCAGCTCCAAGGCGCTGGTGCAGTCCATCGACACCCAGGACGCAGCGGCTGTGGAAGAGGTGGAGAGCAAGCAGAAGGTCGCGCTGTAAGCTGCTTGCGCGGTGATCGAGCCCGGCCTAGGCCGGGCTTTTTCATGGGCGGGGCTGAGGTTGGCGTGAAGGGGGCCCTCACCCTAGCCCTCTCCCGGGGGGAGAGGGGACGAAGAGCGGTGCTGCCTGTGGCTTGGGTCTGCTTCTGCAGGACTTATCCGTGGGGCGGGCAGGCTGTTCAGGAGAGGGAGCGGCGGTGCCCTCACCCTGGCCCTCTCCCGGAGGGAGAGGGGACTAAGAGCGGTGCCACGGTGGACTTTTTCGTGGGCAATAAAAAAGGGCCAGCTTACGCTGACCCTTGAAAATAGGTGGTGGCTACGCAGGGACTTGAACCCCGGACCCCAGCATTATGAATGCTATGCTCTAACCAGCTGAGCTACGTAGCCATCCGAGGCGCGCATTATTGGCAAGGCGCCGGTGGCTGTCAAGCCTTCTGCTCAAGAAATTTCTGTTTGTCGATCAAGCGTTTGCGCAGCCCTGTCGGGACCTGGCCGGCTGCTGCGTCCGGCCGCTCCAGGCTAGTCGTCCTCGTCCAGCGGCAGCTGGATCTCGTCCATCTTCAGCTCCAGGCGATAGCCCAGGGCCAGGAACAGCGCCTGGCACAGGCAGAGGGTGGCGCTCAGGGAGCGGAAGGCGAAGGCGCTGCCCTCGTTGACCAGCAGCAGCGAATCGGCGCGCTTGGCCAGGGGCGAGAGGTTGCTGTCGGTGATGATCAGCGTCTTGGCCTTGTGGTGCTGGGCGATGCGCACGCACTGCTGACTTTCCTTGCCATAGGGGCTGAAGCTGATGGCGATCAGCAGGTCGCCCTGGGCGATGCTGCGCATCTGCTCGCGATAGCCGCCGCCCAGGCCGGTGATGAGGTGGATGCGCTTGTTGGTGTGCTGCAGGTTGTAGACCAGGTAGTCGGCCACGGCGAAGGAGCGGCGCACCCCCACCACATAGATGTTCTCGGCGTTCACCAGCAGGTCGACGGCCTTGTCGAAGGCGGCGTCGTCCAGTTCCTCGGCCAGTCGATCCAGACCCGAGCGGGTGGCGTTGATGCATTCGCGGGCCAGATCGCCGCTGCTGGCGCGCTGGCTCTTGTTGGCGATCATGCTGCGGATGCGCTGCTGGTAGTTCTGCACCGGCGTGGTCTTGTGGGTGTAGGCCTCGCGAAACAGCGCCTGCATCTCGCTGAAGCCCTTGAAGCCGAAGCGCTGGGAGAAGCGCACGATGGCCGAGGGGTGCACCTCGCACTGCCCGGCGATATCGCTGATGCGATCCACCATGACCCTGTCGCTCTGCTGGCTGACATAGGCGGCCACCCGTTTCAGCTGGCGCGGCAGGGCCTCGTAGTCACGGGCGATGCAGGCCAGCAACTGCTCGACGTTGCCGGGCGGATCGGCCAGCGGCGCGCTGCTGAGGGGGTCGTCGGCCGGGGAGTCGGAGGACATGGGCTATCTCACGGTAGGGATTCTTGTGCCGGCAACTTAACCCATTCGCCGGGCGGCGTCGAAGAGGGGCGGCAGGAGCAGTGTACGCCAGTTATGGAAATTAAATTCCATAAAATCTCATGTGGAAAATTTGTTGATTTGTCCGCGGCGTCGTTCTAGCCTGAGCTCACTCACACGTTCGGCCCCTCGGGTCCGCGCGGTTGGCCGATAACAATAAGCAGGAGCCACCCATGGGTGATCATTTCTTCGCCAGCGGGCGCCAGTTGGATGTCATCTGCCTGGGGCGACTGGGCGTCGACCTCTATGCGCAGCAGATCGGGGCGCCGCTGGAAGACGTCAGCAGCTTCGCCAAGTACCTGGGGGGATCTTCCGCCAATATCGCCTTCGGCACCGCGCGCCTGGGATTGAAGTCGGCGATGCTGACCCGGGTCGGCGACGACCACATGGGGCGCTTCCTGACCCGGACGCTGGCGCAGGAAGGCTGCGACATCCGCGGCATCCAGGTGGATCGCGAGCGCCTTACCGCCCTGGTGCTGTTGGGCATCAAGGACCGCGAGACCTTTCCCCTGGTGTTCTATCGCGAGAATTGCGCCGACATGGCGCTGGGCGCGGACGACATCGACGAGGCCTTCATCGCCAGCGCCAAGGCGCTGTTGATCACCGGTACCCACTTCTCCACCGAGGGGGTGTTCCAGGCCAGCAGCCGGGCCCTGGACTATGCCGAACGCAATGGCGTGAAGCGGGTGCTGGACATCGATTACCGTCCGGTGCTCTGGGGGCTGACCGGCAAGGCCGATGGCGAGACCCGCTTCATCGCCAGCGCCGAGGTCAGCGCCCATGTGCAGCGCATCCTGCCGCGCTTCGACCTGGTGGTGGGCACCGAGGAGGAATTCCAGATCGCCGGGGGCAGCGAAGACCTGCTCACCGCGCTGCGCCGGGTGCGCGAGGTGACCGCGGCGACCCTGGTGGTCAAGCTCGGCGCCCAGGGCTGCACGGTGCTCCACGGCGCCATCCCGGCGCGTCTCGAGGACGGCGAGATCCATCGCGGCATCCGTGTCGAGGTGCTCAATGTGCTGGGCGCGGGCGATGCCTTCATGTCCGGCTTCCTGCGCGGCTGGCTGACCGGCGGCGACGATGCCGAATGCTGCCGGCTGGCCAATGCCTGCGGCGGACTGGTGGTGTCGCGCCATGGCTGCGCCCCGGCCATGCCGACCCTGGCCGAACTGGACTACCTCCACCACAGTCCGGTGCCCATCACCCGGCCCGACCTCGATCCCGTGCTCACCCGGCTGCACCGGGTCAGCGTCCGTCGCCGCGCCTGGCAACAGCTGTTCATCTTCGCCTTCGATCACCGCTACCAGCTGGTGGAAAGCGCCCAGCAGGTGGGCGCCGATCCGGCGCGGATTCCGGCGCTCAAGCAATTGTTCGTCCAGGCCATTGCCGAGGTCGAGCAGGCGCTGGCGGGTCAAGGCGTGGCGGCGGATGTCGGGCTGCTGGCCGACGAGCGCTTCGGCCAGGACGCCCTGAATGCCGCCAGCGGCCGTGGCTGGTGGATCGCCCGGCCGGTGGAGCTGCAGAATTCGCGACCCCTGGCCTTCGAGCATGGTCGCTCGGTGGGCAGCACCCTGCTGAGCTGGCCGAACGAGCAGATCATCAAGTGCCTGGTGCAATTCCACCCCGATGACGAGCCGCTGCTGCGCCTGGAGCAGGAGGCCCAGCTGAAGGGGCTGTACCAGGCGGCCCAGGCCAGCGGTCATGAACTCCTGCTGGAGGTCATCCCGCCGAAGAACCATGCGTCCAGCCGGCCGGACGTGCTCTATCGCGCCATCAAGCGGCTGTACAATCTGGGCATCTATCCCGAGTGGTGGAAGATCGAGGCGCAGCCGGCCGCCGTCTGGAGGCAACTCGACCAGTTGATCGCCGAGCGCGATCCCCATTGCCAGGGCGTGGTGCTGCTGGGCCTCAACGCCCCGGCCGAGGAGCTGGCCGAAGGCTTTCGGCAGGCCAGTGCCAGCCAGCGCTGCCAGGGCTTCGCCGTGGGCCGGACCATCTTCGCCCAGCCGAGTCGGGCCTGGCTGGCCGGCGAGATCGACGACTGCGCGCTGATCGCGCAGATCCGCAGCAACTTCGAATTCCTGATCCAGGCCTGGCGCGACGCCCGCGCCTGATCGCCTCCTGACGAGCAAGGCTGACATGACCGCACAACAACAACTCAAGATCGGCATCAACCCCATCTCCTGGGCCAACGACGACCTGCCGGCCCTGGGCGGCGACACCCCGCTGGAAACCATCCTGCGCGAGGGCAAGGAAATCGGCTTCCAGGGCTTCGAGCTGGGTGGCAAGTTTCCCAGCGAGCCCAAGGCGCTGGGCGAGGTGCTCGGCGAGCATGACCTGGAGCTGGTGTCCGGCTGGTATTCCAGCGGCCTGGCGCACCGTGACGTCGAGGCCGAGATCGAGGCGATCCGTCCCCATTGCCGGCTGCTGGCCGAGAACGGCGCCAGGGTGCTGGTCTATGGCGAGGTGGCCGGCTCAATCCAGGGGCAGCGGATTCCCCTGGTCGAGCGGCCGCGCTTCCACAGCGACGCCGCCTGGCAGGCCTATGCCGAGAAGCTCGATCGGCTGGCCGCCTTCACCCTGAGCCAGGGCTTGCGCCTGGCCTATCACCACCACATGGGCGCCTATGTGGAAGCGCCCGAGGACATCGCCCGGCTGATGGCGCTGACCTCTCCGGACGTCGGCCTGCTGTTCGATGCCGGTCACTGCTACATGGGCGGTGGCGATCCCCTGAGCGTGCTGCAGCAACATATCGACCGGGTCTGCCATGTGCACTTCAAGGACGTGCGCAAGGCCGTGGTGCAGCTGGCGCGCAACAACCAGTGGAGCTTTCCGGATTGCATCCTCAACGGCACCTTCACCGTGCCGGGGGATGGCGACATCGACTTCTCGGCGCTGCTCAAGGTGCTAGTGGCCGCCGGCTACCAGGGCTGGCTGGTGGTGGAAGCCGAGCAGGACCCGGCCGTGGCGCCGGCCTACGAATACGCCAAGAAGGGCTACGACCATCTGCGCCAGCTGGTGGCGCAGGCCACTGCCTGAGGAGAACTGTGATGAATCTGCTCGTCAAAGCCGACCGGAGCGCCCGCGACATCGTCAGTGTCCCGGCCGGTGCCCTGGATTATGTCGGCTTCGCCGCCCATCGCCTGCAAGCGGGCGAGTCCCTGCCGGTGCTGGCGGGTGACCTGGAGGTCTGCATCGTGCTGCTCAGCGGCGGCGCCAGTATCGAAGGCGGGCATCCGCAACTGGGCGACTTCGCCTGGCGCGGGCTGGCCGGGCGCCAGAGCGTCTTCGAGGACGTCTCGCCCTATGCCGCCTACCTGCCGCCTGGTAGCGAGGCGCGGGTGACCGCCGACAGCATCGCCGAAATCGCCGTCTGCACCTCGCCGGGCAATCCGGTGGTGGCAGACCGGCTGCCGCCGCGGCTGATCGAGCCGGCGAGCATGCAGCGATCCACCCGCGGCAAGGGCGCCAATACCCGTTATGTCTGCGACATCCTGCCGGACACGGCGGCCGCCCATTCGCTGCTGGTGGTGGAGGTGCGCACCCCGTCCGGGCATTCCTCCAGCTATCCGCCCCATCGCCACGACCGCGACAACCTGCCGGCAGAGAGTCTGCTGGAGGAGTCCTACTACCACCGCATCGATCCGGGACAGGGCTTCGTCTTCCAGCGCGTCTACACCGACGAGCGCGATCTGGACCAGGCCATGGCGGTGGAGGACCACGACGTGGTGCTGGTGCCGCGCGGCTATCACCCGGTCAGCGTGCCCTATGGCTACGAGTCCTATTACCTCAACGTGATGGCCGGCCCCAAGCGGGTCTGGAAATTCCACAACGATCCGCAGCACGAGTGGCTGCTGACGCGCTAATCCCTTTCGCACGCGCCGCAGCGGCGACCCCCAGGCCACCAGGAGCCAGAACATGAGCGACACCCCCGTCATCGGGCACTACATCAACGGCGCGGTCTCGACCCAGGCCGAGCGTTTCAGCGACGTCTTCAACCCGGCCGAGGGCGTGGTCAAGGCGCGGGTCGCCCAGGCCACGGTGCAGACCGTGGACCAGGCCGTCGCCGCCGCCAAGGCGGCCTTTCCCGAGTGGTCCGAGCAATCGGCGCTGCGGCGGGCGCGCATCCTGTTCCGCTTCAAGGAGCTGCTCGACCAGCACCACAGGGAACTGGCGGCACTGATCACCCGCGAGCACGGCAAGGTGCTGTCCGACGCCATGGGCGAGGTGACCCGCGGCATCGAGGTGGTGGAATTCGCCTGCGCCGCGCCGCACCTGGCCAAGACCAGCTACAGCGACAACATCGGCGGCGGCATCGACAACTGGAACCTGCGCCAGCCGCTGGGCGTGTGCGCCGGCATTACCCCCTTCAATTTCCCGGTGATGGTGCCGCTGTGGATGATTCCCATGGCGCTGGCCACCGGCAACACCTTCATCCTCAAGCCTTCCGAACGCGATCCTTCCGCCAGCCTGTTGCTCGCTGAGCTGCTCAAGCAGGCGGGGCTGCCGGATGGCGTGTTCAACGTGGTCCAGGGTGACAAGGTGGCGGTGGACGCCCTCCTGCAGCACCCGGACGTGGAGGCCATCTCCTTCGTCGGCTCCACGCCCATCGCCGAATACATCCACCAGGAAGGTACCCGTCGTGGCAAACGTGTCCAGGCCCTCGGCGGCGCCAAGAATCACATGATCGTGATGCCCGACGCCGACCTGGACCAGGCCGCCGATGCCCTGATCGGTGCCGGTTTCGGTTCGGCCGGCGAGCGCTGCATGGCCATCTCCATCGCCGTGGCGGTGGGCGAGGTGGGCGATGCCCTGATCGAAAAACTGCTGCCGCGCATCGACGCCCTGCGGGTACGCAACGGCGTGGAAGCCGATGCCGACATGGGCCCGCTGGTGACCGGTCAGCACAAGGCCAAGGTCGAGGGCTACATCACCAAGGGGGTGGAGGAGGGCGCCAGGCTGCTGGTCGATGGTCGTAACTTCAAGGTGCCCGGCGCCGAGAATGGCTTCTTCGTTGGCGCCACCCTGTTCGACGGCGTGACCCCGGAGATGACCATCTACAAAGAGGAAATCTTCGGCCCGGTGCTGGGCATCGTGCGGGTGCCGGACTTCGCCAGTGCGGTGGCGCTGATCAACGCCCACGAATTCGGCAACGGCGTCTCCTGCTTCACCAGCGACGGCGGCATCGCCCGCGCCTTCGCCCGCACCATCAAGGTGGGCATGGTCGGCATCAACGTGCCCATCCCGGTGCCCATGGCCTGGCATTCCTTCGGCGGCTGGAAGAGGTCGCTGTTCGGCGATCACCACGCCTATGGCGAGGAAGGCTTGCGCTTCTACACCCGCTACAAGAGCGTGATGCAGCGCTGGCCCGACAGCATCGCCAAGGGCGCCGAATTCAGCATGCCCACCGCCAAGTGACCGGGGAGAAGCCATGACCACCCAACGTCTGACCATGGCCCAGGCCCTGGTGAAATTTCTCGACAACCAGTACATCAGCGTCGACGGCGTCGAGACCAAGTTCGTCGCCGGCATCTTCACCATCTTCGGCCATGGCAACGTGCTGGGCCTCGGCCAGGCGCTGGAGCAGGAGGCCGGTGACCTGGTGGTGCACCAGGGCCGCAACGAGCAGGGCATGGCCCATGCCGCCACCGGTTTCGCCAAGCAGAAGCTGCGCCGGCAGATCTATGCCTGCACCTCCTCGGTGGGCCCGGGCGCGGCCAACATGCTGACCGCCGCGGCCACCGCCACCGCCAACCGCATTCCGCTGCTGCTGTTGCCCGGCGACGTCTATGCCAGTCGCCAGCCCGATCCGGTGCTGCAGCAGATCGAGCAATTCCACGACCTGTCCATCAGCACCAACGATGCCTTTCGCGCGGTGAGCAAATACTGGGATCGCATCAACCGCCCCGAGCAGCTGATGAGCGCGGCGATCAACGCCATGCGCGTGCTGACCGATCCGGCCGAGACCGGCGCCGTGACCCTGGCGCTGCCCCAGGATGTCCAGGGCGAGGCCTACGACTATCCCGACTACTTCTTCGCCAAGCGGGTGCACCGCCTGGATCGCCGGCCGCCGGTGGCCGCCGCCATCGAAGACGCGGTGCAACTGCTCAGGCGCAAGCGCAAGCCGCTGCTGATCTGCGGCGGCGGGGTGAAGTATTCCGGCGCCGCCGAGGCCCTGCAGCGCTTCGCCGAGCGCTTCGAGATTCCCTTCGCCGAGACCCAGGCCGGCAAGAGCGCGGTCGTCTCCAGCCACGAACTCAATGTCGGCGGCATCGGCGAGACCGGCTGCCTGGCCGCCAACCTGCTGGCCAAGGAGGCCGACCTCATCATCGGCGTGGGCACCCGCTACACCGATTTCACCACCTCCTCGAAATGGCTCTACCAGCATCCCGAGGTGGAATTTCTCAACCTCAACGTGGCCGCCTTCGACGCCGGCAAGCTCGACGGCCTGGCCGTGGTGGCCGATGCCCGCGAAGCCCTCCTGGCGCTGACCGAGGCGCTGGGCGCCACCGACTATCGTGCCGGCTGGGGCGCCCAGGTGGGCGAGGCGCGTGAGCGCTATCGCCAGGAGGTGGAGCGGGTCTATGCAGTGGGCTACACCGGCGCCGACTTCGTACCGGAGATCGACGACGACCTGCCGCGCGCGGTGCTGGAGGAATTCGTCCGCCTGACCGGTTCGTCCCTGACCCAGAGCCAGGTGCTCGGCCGCCTCAACGAGCGGCTGGACGACGACGCCATCATCGTCGCCGCCGCCGGCAGCCTGCCGGGTGACCTGCAGCGCGCCTGGCAGAGCAAGGGCGTCAACACCTATCACCTGGAATACGGCTATTCCTGCATGGGCTACGAGATCAACGCCGCCCTGGGGGTGAAGCTGGCCGAGCCCGAGCGCGAGGTCTATGCGCTGGTGGGTGATGGTTCCTACCAGATGCTGCACTCGGAGCTGGCCACCTCCATCCAGGAGCGGCGCAAGATCAACGTGGTGCTGCTCGACAACATGACCTTCGGTTGCATCAACAACCTGCAGGTCGGCCATGGCATGGGCAGCTTCGGCACCGAATTCCGCTACCGCAATCCGGAGACCGGCCGGCTCGACGGCGACTTCGTGCCGGTGGACTTCGCCATGAGCGCCGCCGCCTACGGCTGCAAGACCTACAGCGTGCGCACCCTGAAAGAGCTGGAAGCGGCCCTGACCGATGCCCGGCGGCAGACGGTTTCCACCCTGATCGACATCAAGGTGCTGCCCAAGACCATGCTGCACGGCTACCTGTCCTGGTGGCGGGTCGGCGGCGCGGAGGTCTCCACCAGCGAAAAGATCGCCGCCGTCGCCCGGGTGCTCAGGGAAAAAGCCGCCCAGGCCCGCCAGTACTGAGCGCCGCTCACTCCACAACAAGTCCAAATCGGAGAATGAAGTCATGACCTTGAACATCGGTGTCATCGGGACCGGCGCCATCGGCCGCGAACACATCCGCCGCCTGAGCCACACCCTGCTGGGCAGTCGCGTGGTGGCGGTGACCGACATCAACGCCGAGCAGGCCGCCCGGGTGGTCCAGGAGCTGGGCATCGCCGCGGAGGTCTATGCCGACGGCCATGCGCTGATCGCCGCCGCGGACGTCCAGGCGGTGCTGGTCGCCTCCTGGGGCCCGACCCACGAGGAATACGTGCTGGCCGCCATCGCCGCCGGCAAGCCGGTGTTCTGCGAAAAGCCCCTGGCGACCACCGCCGAGGGCTGCCGGCGCATCGTCGAGGCCGAGCAGGCCCACGGCAAGCGGCTGGTGCAGGTGGGTTTCATGCGGCCCTACGACGCCGGCTATCGCCAGCTCAAGGCGGTGGTCGACGCCGATCGCATCGGCGCGCCGCTGATGATCCACGCCGCTCACCGCAATCCCACGGTGAGCGAGCACTACAGCACCGACATGGCCATCACCGACACCCTGATCCACGAGATCAACGTGCTGGCCTGGCTGCTGGACGATCACTACGTCTCCGCCCAGGTGGTCTTTCCGCGCAAGGCGCCGGCGGCGCGCGAGCACCTGCGCGATCCCCAGGTGGTGCTGCTGGAAACGGCCAAGGGCGTGCGCATCGACGTCGAGGTGTTCGTCAATTGCCAGTACGGCTACGACATCCAGTGTGAGATCGTCGGCGAGCGCGGCATCGCCCGCCTGCCGGAGCCGACCTCGGTGCAGTTGCGCAGCGAGGCGCGGCTGTCCAACGAGATCCTCATGGACTGGAAGGACAGATTCATCGCCGCCTACGACGTGGAGCTGCAGGCCTTTATCGACGACCTCGCCGCTGGCCAGCTGACCGGGCCATCGTCCTGGGACGGCTATATCGCCGCGGTTACCGCCGACGCCTGCATCAAGGCCCAGGACAGCGGCGCCATCGAGCCGGTGACCCTGCCCAGCCGGCCGGCCTTCTACGACTAGGTCGCCCGCGGGGATGAGCTGCCTGCAGGGGAGGCTCCGCACGTGAGAATCGGACTGGTCGGCTACGACGGCCCTGGGCGCCTGCTGCAGGCGCCGCTGATCGCCAGCATCCCGGGCGCCCAGCTGGTGGGGGTGGTGACCAGCTCGCCGGCGCCAGGCGCCGAGCTGAGCAGGGCGTATCCCGGCGTCACCTGCCATGCCGACGTGGCCGGTCTGATCGCCGCCGGGGTGGACAGCCTGGTGATCGCCACGCCCCTCGGCGAACGGGTGGCGCAGGTGCGGGAGGTGTTGCTGCGGGGCCTGCCGGTGGTCTGCGCGGCGCCGCTGGCGAGGACCCTGGCAGAGGCCGAGGAGCTGCTGGCGCTGGCCGAACGGCGTGGCGTCCCGCTCTGCATCCATCAACCGCGCCGCTGGGATTCGGATCTGCTTACCCTGGCCCGCCTGCTGCGCGAGAAGCGCCTGGGCCGGGTACGCCTCTTCGAGTCGCGCCTGCAACTGACGGACCTGACCGTGGCCGGCCTGGGCACCGAGGCGGGCCTGCTCCTCGAACTGGGCAGCCATCTGGTGGACCAGGCGCTGCTGCTGTTCGGGCCGGTCGAACGGGTCTATGCCGAGGCGCAGTTCCCCCGTGGCGATCCTGCGCGGGAGCGGGAATTCTTTCTGTCCCTGCGTCATCGCTCGGGGGTGGTCTCGCACCTTTCGGGCAGCGGCCTGCAGCGCTGTCCGCAGCGGTTGCGGGTGGTCGGCGAGCGGGGCGTCTATAGCGTCGATGGCCTGGACGGCCAGGCCGCGGCCCTGCGCCAGGGGCGTACCCCGCGCAGCGAAAAGGCCAGCTGGGGCGCCGAGGAGCATCAGCGCTGGGGCTGGTTGAGCGTGGGCGAGGAGCGCTCGCGGGTGCCGAGCGAACGGGGCCGCTGGGACCTGTTCTACGAAGGCTGGCTGGCCGCCCTGACCCAGGGCGCGCCCTTGCCGGTCACGCCGCGGGAAACCCTGGCCTGCCAGGCGATCCTGGAGGCGGCGCGGCAGAGTGCCCGAACGGGTGAAAGCCTTGCGGTAGAGAGCCTCGCAGAGACGGCGGAGCGGCCGCGGGCAGGTGCCCAGGGCCGCGCGCGGTGGTCGTCCGCGAATGTCGAATGAAATTTCTATTTTGCTCTTGTTGTGGAATTAAATTTCCAATAGAGTCGAGAGCAGTTGCACACACGAGTCACCAGGGCCGTGCGCCCCGACAACAATAATAGGTGCCGTCACATGAACCACTCCACGCATTCCTTCCGTCTCGTCCTCGCCACCGTGCACCGCCTCGAGGTGCAGCGTCCCTCCCGGCTGCTCGCCTTGCTGGGCCGGCTGTTCTGCCACGAGCGCAGCGGCGCCGTGCTCTGCGCCTCGCCCGGCGCCGCGGTGTTCTACCGCCCCCACTGATCCCCACGCTGTCCGGCGTCCGCCCAGGCTCCGCCCGGTTCAAGACCGCGTGGCGCCCGAGGTGCGCCTGGCCGTTGCGCCTGCCTGATCCCCTTGCTGATCGTCACCCCACGAATGGAGCCTGAACCATGCAGAAAAAAACTCGCTTTGCCACCCTGGCGCTGTCGCTGCTGCTGGGCAGCAGCGCGGCCCTGGCGGACCTCAAGGTCGGGGTGACCATGTCGTCGTTCGACGACAACTACCTCACCTATGTACGCGAATACATGACCAAGAAGGCCAAGACCGACGGCGTGCAACTGCAATTCGAGGACGCCCGCAACGACGTGGTCAAGCAGCTCAGCCAGGTGCAGAGCTTCATCAGCCAGAAGGTCGATGCGGTCATCGTCAATCCGGTGGACACCGCCGCCACCCGGACCCTGACCGAGGCCGCCACCAAGGCCGGCGTGCCCATCGTCTACATCAACCGCCGCCCCGACGATCCCAAGCTGCCGGCGGGCGTAGTGGCGGTGACCTCCGACGACAAGGAAGCCGGCCGCCTGCAGGCGCAGTACGTGGCGGACAAGCTCGGCGGCAAGGGCCAGGTGGCCATCCTGCTGGGCGATCTGGCCAACAACTCCACCCATAACCGCACCGCCGGGGTGAAGGAAGTCCTGGCCAAGTACCCGGACATCAAGATCGTCGAGGAGCAGACCGCGGCCTGGCAGCGCGACAAGTCCATGGACCTGACCAGCAACTGGCTGCTGGCCGGCAAGGAGCTCAACGCCATCTTCGCCAACAACGACGAGATGGCCATCGGCGCGGCCATGGCCCTGCGCCAGGCCGGCAAGAAGGATGTGCTGGTCACCGGCGTCGACGGTACGCCCGACGGCCTGGCCGCCATCAAGCGTGGCCTGGTGACGGTCTCGGTGTTCCAGGACGCCAAGGGCCAGGCCGAAGGGGCCCTCGATGCGGCGCTGAAGATGATCAACAAGACCCCGGGCGAGCAGAACGTGCTGATTCCCTTCCGCCTGATCACCCCGGAAAACGTCGCCGAATTCCAAGCCATGACCAAATGACCTCAGGCGCCGCGGCTGCCCTGGAAGGAGGGCAGGGCGCCGCGCCAGCACGGCTTTGCACACGAAACGGGCAGTCCGGCAGCGGACTGCCCGTTTCGTCTATTCGGGGTCTTTCCACCCGGCGCCGGCCGGGCCGGAGACCGGTGATCGTTATCACCTAAAAATTCCAAAAAGATATTGACTGGAATTTATTTTCCAATAGAGTCGAGAGCAAGCCAAGACGTACAGCGGCACGCTTGCCTCGGCGAGCGCGCCCTTCAACAAGAATAAAAGGTGCCGTCATGCCATCCCGCTTCCTGTCCCTGCATGGGTCTCCGATCTCCTGTCCGCCGGGCACCTGCCCGCACCTGGCGAATGCCGTCACGGCCCGCCCTGCGCCCCGCACCCCTCACTGACCAGCGGCCCGCGCCGCCCGGTCGGCGCCCGCGAGGAGATCGTGATCATGCTCAGTTCCGCCACCCCTGCCACAGCTCCCGCCCCTGCGGCCACGGCCGCACCCAGCGAATACCTGCTGGAAATCGTCGACGTCACCAAAGAGTTTCCCGGCGTCAAGGCGTTGTCCCACGTGCAGCTGCGGGTGCGTCCCGGCACCGTACTGGCGCTGATGGGCGAGAACGGCGCGGGCAAGTCGACGCTGATGAAGATCATCGCCGGCATCTACCAGCCCGATGCCGGCGAGGTGCGGCTGCGCGGCGTGCCGGTGCGCTTCGAGACGCCGCTGCAGGCGCTGCAGTCGGGGATCGCCATGATCCACCAGGAACTCAACCTGATGCCCTTCATGACCATCGCCGAGAACATCTGGCTGGGTCGCGAACCGCTCAATGCCCTGCACCTGGTGGACCACGGCAAGATGCGTCGCCAGACCCAGGCCCTGCTGGACCGGCTGCGCATCGCCCTGGATCCGGAAGACAGCGTGGGCAGCCTGTCCATCGCCGGGCGGCAGATGGTGGAGATCGCCAAGGCGGTGTCCTACGACAGCGACGTGCTGATCATGGACGAACCCACCTCGGCCATCACCGAGACCGAGGTGGCGCACCTGTTTTCCATCATTGCCGACCTCAAGGCCCAGGGTAAGGGCATCGTCTACATCACCCACAAGATGGACGAGGTGTTCCAGATCGCCGACGAGGTCGCGGTGTTCCGCGATGGCCAGTACATCGGTCTGCAGCGCGCCGACAGCATGAACGGCGACGGCCTGATCGCCATGATGGTGGGGCGCGAACTGACCCAGCTGTTCCCGGAACGCACCGCGCCGCGTTACGAAGTGCTGCTGTCGGTGCGCGACCTGGGGCTGGACGGGGTGTTTTCCGGCGTCTCCTTCGACCTGCGCGCCGGCGAGGTGCTGGGCATCGCCGGGCTGATGGGCTCGGGGCGCACCAACGTCGCCGAGACGCTGTTCGGGGTGACCCCGGCCACCGCCGGCGAGATCCGCATCGACGGCCAGCCGGTGCGCATGAACGATCCCTGCCTCGCCATCCAGAAAGGCCTGGCGCTGCTTACCGAGGATCGCAAGGACACCGGCATCTTTCCCTGCCTGTCGGTGGGGGAAAACATGGAGGTGGCGGTGCTGAACGGCTTCGCCAGCGGCGGCTTCGTGCAGCAGCAGCGCCTCGATCAGCTCTGCGAGGAGATGCGCCAGCAGCTGCGGGTGAAGACGCCCTCGTTGGACCAGTGCATCGCCAACCTCTCCGGCGGCAACCAGCAGAAGGCGCTGATCGCCCGCTGGCTGATGACCCGCCCGCGCATCCTCATCCTCGACGAGCCCACCCGCGGCATCGACGTCGGTGCCAAGGCCGAGATCTACCGGTTGATCGCCAAGCTGGCCGCCGAGGGCCTGGCGGTAATCATGATTTCTTCCGAACTGCCCGAGGTCCTGGGCATGAGCGACCGGGTGATGGTGATGCACGAAGGCACCGTCACCGGCTTTCTCGATCGCGGCGAAGCCACCCAGGAGCGGGTCATGCACCTGGCCTCGGGCAATCCCGTACTGCACTAGCGCGCGTCACGCGCGGCGGGTGCCTGCCCGCCGCCTCCGGCCTATAACGAGGTAGAACAAGATGAGTGCCCTCCTGGACAAGAAAACCGCCGAGCTACCCACCGCGCGCCCGCGGCGCCGCATCCCCACCGAACTGGGCATCCTGCTGGTGCTACTGGGCATCGGCCTGGCCTTCGAGGCCTTCGGCTGGGTGCTGCGCGACCAGAGTTTCCTGATGAATTCCCAGCGCCTGGTGCTGATGATCCTGCAGGTCTCGATCATCGGCCTGCTGGCCATCGCCGTGACCCAGGTGATCATCACCACCGGCATCGACCTTTCCTCCGGCTCGGTGCTAGCGCTGTCGGCCATGGTGGCGGCGAGTCTGGCCCAAACCTCGGACTTCGGCCGCGCGGTGTTTCCCTCGCTGACCGACCTGCCGGTCTGGGTGCCGGTCATGGCCGGCCTAGGGGTCGGGCTGCTGGCCGGTGCCATCAACGGCAGCATCATCGCCGTCACCGGCATCCCGCCCTTCATCGCCACCCTCGGCATGATGGTCTCGGCCCGCGGCCTGGCGCGCTACTACACCGAAGGCCAGCCGATCAGCATGCTATCCGACAACTACACCGCCATCGGCGCCGGGGCCATGCCGGTGATCATCTTCCTGGTGGTGGCGGTGATCTTCCACATCGCCCTGCGCTACACCAAGTACGGCAAGTACACCTATGCCATCGGCGGCAACATGCAGGCCGCGCGCATCTCCGGCATCAACGTCAAGAAGCACCTGATCATCGTCTACAGCATCGCCGGCCTGCTGGCGGGCCTGGCCGGGGTCGTGGCTTCGGCCCGCGCCGCCACCGGCCAGGCCGGCATGGGCATGTCCTACGAACTGGACGCCATCGCCGCGGCGGTGATCGGCGGCACCAGCCTGGCGGGCGGGGTAGGGCGCATCACCGGCACCGTGATCGGCGCCCTGATCCTCGGCACCATGGCCAGCGGCTTCACCTTTCTCGGAGTGGACGCCTACGTCCAGGACATCATCAAGGGCCTGATCATCGTGGTCGCCGTGGTCATCGACCAGTACCGCAACAAGCGCAAGGCCAAGCGCTAGGGCTGGCGCTTTCCCCTCTCCCCTGAGAGAGGGCTGCGCTTGCACCCGACCGCTTTTCCCCCCTCCCTCCGGGAGAGGGCCGGGGTGGGAGCCGAGCCAACACCCGACCGCTATTCCCCCTTCTCCCTCCGGGAGAGGGCCGGGGTGAGGGCGAGCCTGCACCCACCCTTCCTTTTACCCGGCCGGCTACTGGCTTGGCCGGCCGGGTCTTTCCATACCTCTGACGGAGAACGACATGCGCGACATCGGCATCGGTCTGATCGGCACCGGCTTCATGGGTCATGCCCACGCCCAGGCCTTCCATCACGCGGCGAGCAGCTTCAGCTTGCCGGTCCGTCCGCGGCTGGTGGCTCTGGCCGACGCCGATCCGGAGCGCGCCGCCCGCTGCGCCGACGCCTGGGGCTTCACCCGCAGCTGCGACTGGGAGCGGCTGATCGCTGATCCCCAGGTCGAGCTGGTGGCCATCACCACGCCCAACCTGCTGCATGCGCCCATGGCCCTGGCGGCCCTGGGGGCCGGCAAGGCGGTCTATTGCGAAAAGCCCCTGGCGGTGAGCCTGGAGGAGGCCACGCGGATGCGCGACGCCGCGCGCCAGGCCGGGGTGATCAACCGGGTCGGCTACAACTACCTGCAGAATCCCATGCTCAAGCAGGCGCGCGAATTGATCCAGAGCGGCGAGCTGGGCGAGATCGTCAGCTTCAGCGGCGAATTCAGCGAAGACTTCATGGGCGATCCCCAGGGGCCCTTCACCTGGCGTTGCGAGACCCGCCAGGCCGGCGGCGCCCTGGCCGACCTGGGCAGCCATATCCTGTCACTGGCGCGCTTTCTGCTCGGCCCGGTGGCGGCGCTGTACGCCGATCTGCACACCACCCATGGCCAGCGGCCCCACCAGGGCGGCACCCGCACGGTGGAGATCGACGACCAGGCCCATCTGCTGCTGCGCTTCGCCAATGGCGCCCGCGGCACCCTGACCACCAGCTGGCTCAAGCACGGGCGCAAGAATCGCCTGGCCTTCGAGGTCTGCGGCACCCGCGGCACCCTCAGCTTCGACCAGGAGCGCCTCAACGAACTGCGCCTCTACCAGGTCGGCGACCGTCCGGGCCTGGCCGGTTTCCGTACCCTGCTGGCCGGTCCGCACCTGCCGGACTACGCCGCCTTCTGCCCGGCCCCCGGCCACCAGCTCGGCTACAACGAACTCAAGACCCTGGAGGTCCGCTCGCTGCTGGAGGCCCTGGGCGGCAACCCCGGCCATACCGGCGTCGACTTCCAGGAAGCCTGGGAGGTGGAGCGCCTGGCCCAGGCCGCGCGGCAATCGGCGCAGGAGGAGCGCTGGGTCAGACTCTAGTCTGGGGTAGGATGCGGGGATCATCCCGCGCGAGGATTGTCCCCTTTCCATGACCACACTCTCCGGCGACGGCCTCACCCCGGTCCGGCGCATGAAGCTCATCGCGCTGCTGCTGCTGTTCCTGGCGGCGGCGCTGTACTGCCTGGCCACCGCCCTCGAAGCCCGCCATCCGGCCTGGGGCTACGCCGCCGCCTTCGCCGAGGCGGCCATGGTCGGCGCCATCGCCGACTGGTTCGCGGTGACCGCGCTGTTCCGCCATCCGCTGGGCCTGCCGATTCCCCACACCGCCATCATCCCGCGCAACAAGGCCGGGGTCGGGCGCAAGCTGTCGGACTTCATCTGCCTGCACTTCCTCGCCACGCCCCAGGTGCTGGCCAAGCTGGAGGAACTGGACGCCGCCGGGCGTCTGGCCGGCTGGTTGCGTCAGCCGGACAACGCCGCCGCGGTGGCCAGCCAGGCCACCGGCGTGGCCCGCTATTCCCTGGAGGCCCTGCGCGAGGTGCGGGTGCAGGCCTTCATCCGCCGGGTGGCGGTGGAGCGGCTGCAGCGCCTGGACGTGGCGGCGCTGTCCGGCGAACTGCTCGACATGCTGACCGCCGACGGCCGCCACCAGGCGGTGCTCGACGAGGTGCTGCAGGAGATCGATCGCCTGCTGCAGGACGAAGACACCCAGGCGCTGATCGCCCGCACCATTGGCGGCGAACTGCGCACCCTCAAATACCTGGGGCTGGACGAGCGGGTCGGGCGCTGGTCGGCGATCAAGGTGGTGCAGGCGGTGTCGCGGCTGATCGGCGAGATCAGCCATGACCGCGAGCACGAGTTGCGGCGGCATTTCGATGGCTATCTGGTCGGCTTCATCGAGCGCCTTAAGGAGGACCCGGCCTTTCGCCTGCGCGGTGAGCAGTTGCGCGACCGGCTGCTGGAGCACCCGGCGCTGGCGGGTTATCTGCAGGAACTGTGGGACGAACTGGTGAACTGGCTGCAGGCGGATCTCGCCGCGCCGGATTCGCGCATCCGCCGCCGCCTGGGCCGGCTACTGGCCGAACTGGGCGAGACGCTCAGTCGCGACGAAGCCATGAGACGCTGGATCAACGAGCAGCTGATGGCGGTGGCGCCGCCCTTCATCGACCGCAACCGCCAGCGCATCGGCGACTATATCGCCGAGCGGGTAGCCGCCTGGGATACCGATGAACTGGTCCAGCAACTGGAGCAGAGCGTCGGCAAGGACCTGCAATTCATCCGCATCAACGGCACCCTGGTGGGCGGCCTGGTGGGGCTGGTGCTGCATGCCCTGACGCAGTGGTTCGGGCCGGGGTAGGCCAGCCGGAGTCCGCGTGGAAAAGGCTGCGCCGTTTTCCACCCTACCGCTGCCTGCTTTAACGGTGTGGTTGGGTCCGGGCTAGGAGGCTTGGGCGCATCTTCATCGCGGCCATGGGCCGCTCCTACAAGAGCCTCATCCCCTCTAGGAGCGGCCGCATCGGCGGACCGCCATGGCCGCGATAGTCTCGATTCCCGTAGCGTGGAAAACCGCGCAGCGTTTTCCACTGGCTGCCGCCGCTCAAGCTGATACATCGAGAACGTCACCCCCCTTGCCATACCACCCCCTCTCCCTCCGGGAGAGGGCCGGGGTGAGGGCAAGCCCGAGCGCCAAACGCCAAGGCCCCCTCCACCCATCACCCCACCCGCACCCAAGCGGCGCCGCGCGGACTAATCCCTAGAGTCCCTGACCCGAGCGTCCCATGTATCGAATCGGCTTTGCCTGCATGTACCGTCACCCCGAGCGCAGCCTGTCGCTCAAGGAACTGGAGCAGGTCGAGCGGGCCTTCAACACCCGCACCACCACCCTGCGCTGGCTGGGCAGCGTCGAGCGCGCCGCCGCCGAGGCCAAGTTGCTGGACGTGGTCACCCACAACCTCGATGCCCAGCTGAGATTCGTCGAGCACGTCGCCGACCTGCCGGACAATCTGCGCATGCTGCGCCTGAGCAGCGACCTGCTGCCCTTCTACAGCCACGCCGAATTCGCCTACTTCTATCGCTCCCAGGAATTGCAGGCGCTGCTGGAGGATCGCTTCGGCCGGCTGGGCGAGCTGGCCCGCCGCCGCGATGTGCGGCTGTCGCTGCACCCCGGGCAATTCTGCGTGCTGGGTTCGGATCGCCCGGAGGTGGTGGAAAACAGCCTGAAGGAATTCGAATACCACGCCGACATGATCCGCCTGATGGGCTACGGCCAGAAATTCCAGGACTTCAAGTGCAACGTGCACATCGCCGGTCGCCTGGGCGTGCCGGGCATCCGCGCGGTCTGGCCGCGTCTTTCCAGCGAGGCGCGCAACTGCATCACCTTCGAGAACGATGAAAAGACCTATGGCGTCGACGACTGCCTGCAACTGGCCGACCTCGCCCCCGTGGTGCTGGACATCCACCACTGCTGGATCCACGAGGAGGCCTACATCGATCCCTGGGAGCCACGGGTGGCGCGCATCATCGACAGCTGGCGCGGGGTGCGTCCGGCCATGCACTACTCCCAGCCGCCGGAGGCGCTGATGGAAATGGGCGTCTCGCCCAGCGAGCGCATCGACATCAAGTTCCTGTTGCAGCAGATCAGCAAGCGGCTGCTCTATGCCCACAGCGACATGATGTGGAACGACTGGTGCAACCGCTACGCCTGCCAGTTCCTCGACCGTTTCGACATCATGTTCGAAGCCAAGCACAAGAACGTCACGGTGCGGGATTTCTACGACCGCTACCTGGGCGGCGACGGCAGCCTGCCACCAGCGGATCACGACATCCTTGCGGGCCAGGATGCCGCCAATCCGTAGCGTGGAAAACCGCGTAGCGTTTTCCGCTGGGCAGTCAGAGCTGACCAGTGGATAAGGCTTCGCCGTTGTCCACGCTACGGGAGCCAGTACGTACGTTGGGTTGAGACGGCTCCTCTGTCGACGTCCAACGAGGGATGTTCGACCCCGGGCACTGTCGGGCTTCGCTGCGCTCAACTCAACCTGCGAGAGCGCCGCAACATGCCGCAATGAGCCCGGTAGGCGATCGGCTGGAAGAACCGCTTAACTCAAGGGTCACCTTTCCGAATCCGATTGTCGCGAGGCCCGCCATGCCGACCCGTCGCCATTTCCTGCAGACCACCACCGCCCTGGCTGCGGCCGTGACCGCCGCGCCCTGGCTGTGGCAGAGCGCCCAGGCCGCCGAGCCGCTGCTGACCCGCAAGATCCCGCGCACCGGCGAGGCGCTGCCGGTCATCGGCCTGGGCACCTCGGGCAATCTCGATGTCGACCTGAACGACGCCGCCCTGGCGCCGCTGCAGGAGGTGCTCAAGGCGTTGCTCGACGGCGGCGGCACCCTCATCGACACCGCGCCCAGCTATGGCAACTCCGAACGGGTGGCCGGCGAGCTGGTCAGGCGGGCCCAGGCCCGCGACAAGGTCTTTCTCGCCACCAAGATTTCCTCTACCGGCCGCGAACGCGGCGCGGCGCAACTGGCCGCCAGCTTCAGGGCCCTGCAGACCGAGCGCCTGGATCTGGTCCAGGTGCACAACCTGCAGGACACCGCCAACCAGCTGGCCCTGCTGCGCGAACAGCAGCAGGCCGGCAAGGTGCGCTATGTCGGCGTCACCCACTATCGCGAAGCGGCGCTGGACGATCTGCTCGCTACCCTGAAAAAGGAAAAGGTCGACTTCGTGCAGTTCAACTATTCGGTGGGCGAGCGCGAAGCCGAAAAACGCCTGCTGCCCTATTGCCGCGACCAGGGCATCGCCGTGCTGATCAATAGACCCTTCCAGCGCGGCAACCTGCTCGCCGGCACCCGTGGCAAGCCACTGCCGCCGCTGGCGGCCGAACTGGGCGCCACCAGCTGGGCGCAACTGCTGCTCAAGTTCATCCTCGCCGACCCGGCGGTGACCGCGGTGATCCCCGCCACCAGCAATCCGCGCTACATGGTCGACAACCTCCAAGCCGGACGCGGGCGGCTGCCCGATGCGCGCCAGCGCGAGGCCATCGCCGGGCTGTTCGCCTAGATGAAGGACTGGCTCGGTCGCGTCCTCGACGCCCGCGCCGGTGAGTCGTCCGCGGCCCTGGCGGGCTTCGCGCTGTTTCTCTGCCTGTTCGCCGGCTACTTCATGCTGCGGCCGATCCGCGAGGCCATGGGCATCGCCGGCGGCGTGGAGAATCTGCAGTGGCTGTTCACCGCCACCTTTGTGGTGATGCTGCTCGCCGTGCCGCTGTTCGCCTGGCTCAATTCGCGGGTGGCGCGGATTCGCTTCGTCGACTGGGTCTATGGCTTCTTCGCGCTCAACCTCCTGGCCTTCGCCGCCTGCTTCGCCAGCCTGGGCGACAGCGTCTGGCTGGCACGCACCTTCTATGTCTGGATCTCGGTCTACAACCTCTTCGTGGTCTCGGTGGCCTGGAGTCTGATGGCCGATGTCTTCGACGGCGCCCAGGCGCGGCGGCTGTTCGCCTTCATCGCCGCCGGGGCCAGTGTCGGCGGGCTGCTCGGGCCGGTGCTGGCCGCCGCCCTGGCGCCCCTGATCGGTGAAGCGGGCCTGGCGCTGCTGGCCGCCGCGCTGCTGCTCCTGGCGCTCAGGCTCAAGGCCTATCTGATGGGCTGGCGCGAGACCCGCGGTGCCGGACGCCCGGGTGCGCCGCCGACCGAAAGTCCGCGTCGCCCGGTGGCCGGCAATCCCTTCAGCGGCCTGACCCGGGTGCTGGCCTCGCCCTATCTGCTGGCGGTGAGCGCCTTCGTCATCCTGCTGGCCACGGTCAGCACCTTTCTCTACTTCGAGCAGGCGCGACTGGTGGCCGAGCTGTTTCCCGATCGCGCTCGCCAGGTGCAGGTGTTCGGCCTGCTGGACTTCGTGGTCCAGGCCGGTGCCCTGGCCAGCCAGGTGCTGATCACCGGTCGCCTGGCCCAGCGCCTCGGGGTGCGGGTGCTGCTGGCCGGGGTGCCGCTGCTGATGTGCATCGGCTTCCTGGGCCTCGCGCTGCTGCCCACCTTCGCCATGCTGGCGGGGCTGATGATCGTCAGGCGGATCGGCGAATACGCCTTCATCCGCCCGGGCCGCGAGATGCTCTTCGCGCCGCTGGACGCCGAGACCCAGTACAAGGCCAAGAACTTCATCGACACCGTGGTCTATCGCGCCGGTGACGCCGCCAGCGGCTGGGCCAAGAGTCTGCTGGATCTGCTCGGCCACGGCGCCTGGCTGCCGGCGCTGGTGGGCGCCGGCTGCGCGGCGCTCTGGGCCTGGCTCGGCTTCTACCTGGGACGGCGGGCGGATCAGGCGGCCCAGGCCGGCGAGGCGGAGTAGCGCTGAATGCCGGCTGAATCGTTGTAGCCGGAAACACACCGGGGCTCCGAGGGGCGACCGGCGGGGTGCTAAGGTAAGACCTCTTCCTCGCCTCAGGGCCCTCCATGTTCCGCTCCCGCGCCATGATGTATCTGGTTCTCTTCGCCCTGCACCTGTTCATCGGCCTCAGCGTCATCGGTGACCTCGGGCTGACACCGGCCGCCCAGCTACCCTTCTGGGCCCTGCTGCTGCTGTCCTTCGTCCTGGTGCCCCTGGGCTTTCGTTCGCGGGACATGAATTCGCGCCTGCTGGCCTGGGCGGCGCTGATCGCCATGGGCGTGTTCTCCAGCCTGGCGGTGTTCAGCCTGCTGCGCGGTCTGGTGGTGGCCCTGGCCAGCCTCATCGGTCAGCCGCTGGACGCCGCCTGGCGCGTCGGCAGTGCCTGGGCGGTGCTGGGACTGGTGCTGCTGGTGGCCCTGCGCAGCGTCTACAACGCCCGCCGCACGGCCAGGGTCAAGGAAGTGGAAGTGGCCTTGCCCAGCCTGCCCTCCGGCCTGGACGGACTGCGCATCGTGCAACTGAGCGACCTGCACATCGGCCCGACCATCAAGGCCGGCTATCTGCAACGCATCGTCGACCGGGTCAACGGCCTGGACGCCGATCTGGTGGCCATCACCGGTGACCTGGTGGACGGCAGTGTGGCCGAACTGCAGCACGAATTCCTGCCGTTGCAGGGGCTCAAGGCGCGCCTGGGCACCTACGCCATCACCGGCAACCACGAATACTATTCCGGTGCCGAAGCCTGGGTACGCGCCTGGCGCGACCAGGGCCTGACCGTGCTGCTCGATGAGCATCGGGTGCTGCAGCATCAGGGCACGCCCTTCGTGCTGGCCGGCATCACCGACTACTCGGCGCCGCTCTATGTGCCCAGCCACCGCAGCGACGCCGCCGCCGCCTTCGCCGGCACCCCGGAAGGCCTGTTCCGCCTGCTGCTGGCCCACCAGCCGCGCTCGGCGCCCAAGGCCGAAGCCGCCGGCGCCGACCTGCAGCTCTCCGGCCACACCCACGGCGGCCAGTTCTGGCCCTGGATGCACTTCGTGCGCCTGCAGCAACCCTGGGTGGCCGGCATCCACCGCCTGGGTCGACTGACCGTCTACATCAGCCGCGGCACCGGCTACTGGGGCCCGCCGCTGCGTTTCGGCGCGCCGAGCGAGATCACCCTGATCAGGTTGCGGCGGGGGTAGCGCCAGCAGCAGGTCCACAAGAACCCTGAGCCAGAGGCCTTCCTTTCGTTGGCCCCTGATCGCGCGTGGCAAAAGGCAGATAGATGGCCTTTTGCTAGTGCTTGTCCTCGGGGGACAGATCCTTATCCTCGTCCCTACCGTCACCCGGACGCTCCAGCGTCCAAGGACAAACTGCAACACGGATAAGGATGTATCGCCATGACGAGGACAGTGGCTTTCTTGCTGGTCCCCGAGGTGCTGATGCTGGATTTCGCCGGGCCGGTGGAGGTGTTCTCCATCGCCAATCGCTATCTGCCGGCGGCCGACCACTATCGCATCGTGACCATCGCCGCGGGGCGGCGGCGGACCCTGCGTTGTTCGAATGGCATGACGATACGCACGGAGCTCACCACCCAGCAACCGCCGGGGGCCTACGACCTGCTGCTGGTGCCCGGCGGGCCGGGTGCCTATCTGGAGCCCCATCCCGACGTCGCGGCCTGGCTACGGCAGGTGCCCGCGCAGTGCGCGCGCTACGGGGCGGTCTGCACCGGGACCTTTCTGCTCGGCAGCGCCGGCCTGCTCGACGGCCGGCGGGTGACCACCCACTGGAATTATCGCGAACGCCTGGCGCGGCGTTTTCCCCGCGCCCAGGTGACCGCCGACGAGATCTACCTGAGCGACGGCCCGCTGCTCACCTCGGCCGGAGTCACCGCCGGCATCGACCTGGCGCTGGCGCTGGTGGCCGAAGACCACGGCAAGGCCATCGCCCGGGAGGTGGCCAAGGTGCTGGTGGTGGTGACCCAGCGGCAGGGCAAGCAGGCCCAGTTCAGTCCGCTGTTCGACGAGCCGGAGGCGACCACCGCCATCACCCGGGTGCAGCAGCATGTCGTGGCGAACATCGACCAGGCCTATTCGATCAGCCGGCTCGCCGAACTCGCGACCATGGGCACCCGCAACTTCGCCCGGGTGTTCAAGCGTGACACCGGCATGACGCCCCTGGAGTTCGTGCTCAAGGCGCGCATCGATCATGCGCGCGAATTGCTGGAGACCTCCGAGCTGCCGCTGAAGACCGTGGCCTTTCGCAGCGGCTTCGCCAGCGATCGCTGCATGCGCGCCGCCTTCCAGAGCCATCTGGGGCTGACCCCGGCGCAGTACCGCTACCAGTTCAGCTGAACGCAGCTGCGGATGGCGGTATCACGCCCATCGATGGCAGCTTCTGGCCGTAGATCGTCATACGCCTTGCCTGGGCAGCGGCCAGAATGGTCATACCTATCAGCAAGGAGAGGCGCCTACCGGCGAGGGGCTGCGGAGCCAGGTGCCCGCAGGACCCGCAGCGAGGGGGCGCGACATGGTCATGCAAGAGCCCAAGTCCCTGGAAGACGCCAGTGCCTTCCGCTTCTGCGGCCTGGTCCTGGATGCGCGCCGGCGCCTGCTGCTGGATGGCGAGCGGCCGCTGCCCCTGAGTGGGCGCGCACTGGATATCCTGCGGGTGCTGCTGGAGCACCCCGGTGAGCTGGTCGGCAAGCAGACCCTGATGGCCCGGGTCTGGCCCGGCGCCGTCGTCGAGGACATCAATCTGCGGGTGCACATCTCGGCCCTGCGCCGGGTGCTGCGGCCCTACAGCGATCGGGATCCCATTCTCAGCGCCCGGCAGCGCGGCTACGGCTTCGCCCTGGCGGTGGAGCGCCTGAACGAAGCGGACTTCACGCCGCTGGCCGAGACGCCGCTGCCCCTGACGCCCCTGGAAGGGCGCGACACCAGCCTGGTCGAATTGCGTCGCCTGCTCGCGCAACGTCGCCTGGTGTCGGTGGTGGGCACCGGCGGTGTCGGCAAGTCGCTGCTGGTCCAGCACCTGCTGCCCACGCTGGAAGACTTCGCTGACGGGATCCAGAGTCTCGATCTTGCGGCGCTGGGCCACATGATGGCGCTGGTGGACCGTCTCGCCAGTGACCTGGGCCTGGCCAGCGGCAGTGGCCTGCCGGCGCTGCAGGAGGCGCTGGCCACGCGGCGCCTGCTGCTGGTGCTGGACAACGCCGAGCGCCTGGTCGAACCCGCGGCCTGGCTGGTGGAAAACCTGCTGCAGGGCTGTCCGCAACTCAGGGTGCTGGTCACCAGTCGCGAAGCCCTGCGGGTGGAAGGCGAGGCCGTGTTGCGCCTGGCGCCGCTGCCGGTCGCGCAACCACCCGCGCGGCAACTGCGCGACGCCATGCGCGAGCCGGCCTTTCGCCTGTTTGTCCGGCGTGCCCGGGCGCGCCTGCCGGGGCTGCAGCTGCGGCCGGCCGACGTGCAGCTGGTGGGCGAGATCTGCCGCCGCAGCGAAGGCGTGCCCCTGGCGCTGGAGATCCTGGCCGAGCAGGTGGCGGCGCTGGGCCTGGCGGGGGTACTGGCGCAACTCGACGGCGGCTATTACCTGAGCGTGGCCGGGCGGCGCACGGCGGCGCAACGCCAGCGCAGCCTCGGCGCCATGCTCGACTGGAGTCTGCACAGCCTGAGCGAGTCGGAATTCGCCGTGCTGGCGACCCTGGCCGAGGCCGGCGAGCGCTTCAGTCGTCAGCAGGCCCTGCGCCTGGCGGCGCAGCGCGGGCTGGAGGAGGCCTTGTTCATTCCCCTGCTGGGGCAACTGGTGGACAAGTCGCTGATCCTGGTCGAAGGCAGCGGGGCGGCCCTAGGCTACCGCCTGCTGGCCATGCTGCGGCTGCACCTGCGCCAGTTCCGTCAGCAACCGCCGCTCCAGGGCCTGCTGTTGCCAGGCCAGCGGCGGGACCCCGACGGCGCGGGTGAACACCCGGCTCAGATGCGCCTGATCGAAGAAGCCGCACTCCAGGGCGATCGCCGCCAGGGGTAGTCGGTGCTCGGCGAGCAGGTGCCGGGCACGGTCGATGCGTTGCTGGCGCAACCATTCCAGGGGGGCGAGTCCGGCGCTGAGCTTGAACTGGCGGGTGAAGTGACTGCGCGACAGGCCGCAGACGGAGGCGACCTGGCTGACGCTGATGCCGCGCTCCAGATGCTGCAGCAGGACTTCCTTGGCCAGCCGTTCCTGCCAGGCTGCCAAACCGACCAGTCGGGTACTGGATAGAGCCAGGGTGCTATCGACGGTCATGGACATGGCGCTCTCCCTATCAAACCAGCCGCGTGGCGCGACCGCCTGGATGAGAATGATTCCGTGCAGTTGTCTGACGTGCGAGTTGGCTATCGTTAATTAGCGTTAAGACGGCAACCGTCTAGGCGCAATACTGTCGCGACGGACTTGGCCGAGCGTGCCGGCGGGCCAGCAGGTGCCAGCCCAGCAGGGCGAGACCGAGCAGACCGGCGAGCAGCAGGGGCGCCGGGCCATAGGCCTGGAGTCCGTCGAGCAGGGCCAGGATGTGCGCCTCGAACAGCCGACCCAGGGCCAGGCCGGAGCCGATCCACAGGGTGGCGCCGCCCAGGTCATAGGCCAGGAAGCGCCGCAGGGGCATGGCACTGGCCCCGGCGCTGAGGGTGGCGAGGGCCGCGGCGCCGGGAATGAACTTGGCCACCAGCAGCAGGCCGGGCAGGCGGGTGGCGGCCGGGACATGCCCCGGCAGATGGCGCAGCAGCCAGGCACCATGCCGCCGACCGGCCCAGTACCAGAGCAGATCGGCCACCCCGGTGACCGCCACGGTAGCCAGAAGCGCCAGGAGCAATTCGGCCTCATCGGCCGCCGCGCCCATCACCACCAGCGAGGGATAGGCCGGTACCGGCAGGCCCAGCTGTTCGCCAAAGACGTTCAGCGTCAGCCAGAGGGTGGCGTTACCGGCCACCAGGGAGGTCAGGGCTTGGGTGCTCATGGCGCGTTCTCGGCAAGGGGAGGCCGAGTGAGCGGCCTCCGGGCTTGGCGCCTGCTACTACCTAGGCGCAGACAGGGTCAGGGCATTTGCGGCAGTTCGTTGGGCCGCAGATCGAACACCAGCACCTCGGCGTCGGTGCCGTGGGCCAGTTGCAGCTCGCGTTCGCCGCGCAGCCTTGCGCCGTCACCGGCCTGCAGCAGGACGCCGTTCAGCTCCAGGCTGCCGCGGGCGACGTGCACATAGGCATGGCGCTCGGGGGCCAGTTGCAGGCGGGCGCTCTCGCTGCCGTCGAACAGCCCGGCGTAGACGCGGGCGTCCTGGCGCACTTCCAGCGAACCCTCGGCGCCGTCCGGCGAGATGATCAGGGCCAGGCGACCACGCTTGGCCGCGGTGCTGAAGTGCTGCTGCTGGTAGCGCGGTTCGGCGCGGCGCACGTTGGGCACGATCCAGATCTGCAGGAAGTGCACCCGCTCGCTTGCGGAGTGGTTGTACTCGCTGTGGCTGACGCCGCTGCCGGCGCTCATCAGCTGGACGTCGCCGGGGCGGATCACCGAGCCGGTGCCCAGGCTGTCCTGGTGCTCCAGGGCGCCTTCGAGCACATAGGAGAAGATCTCCATGTCGCGATGCGGGTGCTCGCCGAAGCCCTGGCCCCCGGTCACGGTGTCGTCGTTGATCACCAGCAGGTCGGAAAAGCCCTGTTCCGCCGGATTGCGGTAGCTGGCGAAGGAAAAGGTGTGGAAGGACTTGAGCCAGCCGTGGTTGGCGGCGCCGCGATCGGAAGCTTTACGAATGGCCAGCATGATGAGGCTCCTTGTCTGAAGGGGGCGCGGTCTGTTCCGACGCCATGGAAGTCATCCTACTGTGGCGCCGCGGTTTGATTAACGGGCTGAAAGGAGAATGGTCGTCCTATCCTGGTTGACGATGCCTCAGGCTGGGCGGCGTCAGATCCTGGTCCGCGATCACCGAACCGAGCGCGGACGGCCAGGCCAGAGCCGTACCGCCAGGGCCAGCAGGGCGGTGGCCAGCGCCAGGCCGGCGACGCCATTCCAGCCCAGCCGGGCCAGCAGCAGACTGCCCAGGGCCGCACCGCTGGCCATGCCGATGAACATGCCGGTGAAGAGCACCGCGTTGAGTCGGCTGCGCGCCTCGGGTTCCAGGCCGTAGACCTGGGCCTGGTGGGCGATCAGGGTGGCCTGGACGCCCAGGTCGAAGACCACCGTCGCCAGCGCCAGCAGCACCAGACCGGTCACGCCCGGTAGCCAGGGCAGCAGGAGCAGGCTGGCGAAGGCCAGGGCCGCCAGGCCGATGCCCAGCCGCGTTACCCACTCCGAGCCATGGCGATCCGCCAGGCGGCCGGCCCAGGGCGCGGCCAGGGCACCGGCGGCACCGGCCAGGCCGAAGGCGCCGGCGGCGGCGCTGCCCAGCTGGAAAGGCCCGGCGTGCAGATAGAGGGCGAGGGTCGACCAGAAGGCGCTGAAGCCGACCGACAGCAGGGCTTGCGCCAGGGTCGCCCGGCGCAGGGCGGCATGGCGGCGCCAGAGCGCGCCCAGGGAGCCGAGCAGGGCCGGATAGCTGAGCCGGGTGGTGGCGGCGAAGGCGGGCAGGCCGCGCCAGACCGCCACGCCGATGGCGGCAATGCTCAGGGCGGCGAACAGATAGACCGCCCGCCAGCCAAGCCACTCGCCCACCAGACCGCTGACCACCCGGGACAGCAGGATGCCCAGCAGCAGGCCGGTCATCACCGTGCCGACGATGCGCCCGCGCTCGGCCGGCGGCGCCAGGGTCGCGGCGGCGGGCACCAGGTCCTGGGCCACGGTGGCGGCCAGACCGGTTACCAGGCTGGCCAGCAGCAGCCCGTGTAGGCCCGGCGCCAGGCTGGCGCCCAGCAGCGCCAGCAGCAGTACGGCCAATTTGGCCAGGATGATGCGGCGGCGGTCGAAGCGATCTCCCAGGGGCGCCAGCAGCAGCAGACCCAGGGCATAGCCGAGCTGGGTGAGGGTGGGGATCAGCCCAACGTCGGCAGCGGGCGCGGGCAGGGCACTGGCCAGGGTGCCCAGCAGCGGTTGGCTGTAATAGAGGTTGGCCACGCTGAGGCCGGCGCCGGTGGCCAGCAGGCCGAGCAGGGCAGGGGACAGGCCGGTACGGTGCGCTGAGGTCGGGCTATGCGGGAGTGGAATATCGGTCATGGCGGTTCATCCGGTGGGAAGACGATGAGCGCATTCTCGACCAGAGCCGTCGCCACCTGTAGCCGAACGCCAGGTACAGGGGGTATACGTAGGCCGTATGAACAGTACCTTTTCCCACGACCGTCTCGACCTGCTGGAGACCTTCGTCCGCATCGTCGAGGCCGGCAGTCTGTCGGCGGCCGCGCGCCAGCTCGGCACCACCCAGCCCACCGTCAGCCGACGGCTGCAGGCACTGGAAGCGGCGCTGCAGGTGCGTCTGGTGCAGCGTTCTACCCACGCCCTGCGCCTGACCGAGGATGGCCAGCGTTGCTATCGCCAGGCCCAGCAACTGCTCGGCGACTGGCAGGCCTTCGCCGCCGCCCTGCACGGCGCCCATGCCGAGCCCGAGGGGCGGCTGCGGGTGGTGATGCCCCATGCCTTCGGCCAGGAGCAGTTGCTCGATCCGCTGGAGACCTATCTGCGCCGCTATCCGGGCATGCAGGTGGACTGGGTGCTCAGCGACCGGGCACCGAATTTCGTCGCCGATGGCATCGACTGCGCGATTCGGGTGGGGGCGGTGGAGGATCCGGACACCGTGGCGGTGCGCCTGGGCGATGTCCAGCGCATCCTGGTGGCGGCGCCGGACCTGGCAGGCACGCTGAGGGCACCCGAGGAGCTGACGGCGCTGCCCTGGATCGCCATGACCCAGTTCTACCAGACCGAATTGCGCCTGCAGCTGGGTTCTTCTGGCGAAAGCCGGCTGATCCCCTTGCGGGCGCGGCTGGCCACCGAGAGTCTCTTCGTCGCCCGCCATGCCGCGGTACGGGGACTGGGCTGCGCGGCGCTGTCGCACTGGATGGTACGCGAGGACGTCGCCGCGGGGCGCCTGGTACATCTGCTCCCCGAATGGCAGGCCGCGCCCCTGCCGATCTATCTCATCTATCCCTACGCCCGGGTCTATCCGGCGCGACTGCGTCTGTTCCTCGAGCTGGTGCGCGAGGCCTGCGCCAGCATGCTGGATGTGACAGCGCCCGCCTGAACCCAAGGATCCAGGCGGGTGCAACGAGCGAGGGCGATCAGGCCAGCCGGGCCGCCCGCAGCGGTCGCCGGCCATCCAGGCTCAGGGCCCCGGCGCCGAAGGCCGCCACCTGCAGCAGGCCCCCGGCGATGGCGATGTTCTTGAGGAAGTGGATCAACTGATTCTGGTCGGCGAAGTGGCTGTGGAACACCAGGGCGGTGACCAGGGTGAAGGCGGCCATGGCCAGGGCCACCGGCCGGGTGCGATAGCCGATCAGCAGCAGGCTGGCGAGTCCCAGCTCCACCACCAGGGCGCCCAGGTAGGCGAGGTCCGGGAAAGGCAGGCCCATGGCGGCGATATAGCCCTTGGTGGCGGCCGGGGCGAGCAGTTTGCCCACGCCACTGAACAGGAAGAGGCTGGCGAGCAGCAGGCGGCCGGTGGTGGCGGTGAGGGCTTGGGTGGTGTTCATCGTCAGCTGTCCTTTAAAGGTCTGGCATCCGGCTTGGATGCGATGGGCGCAGATTACTGTCCACCTTGAAATCGATTAAGTAGCTGGTCGGCGTTTTACCGTCACGCATGAGTTGACTGTTCAGCACGTTCAGGCCGCTGTTGTGACTTGAATCCTTTCAGCCATACGCCACAGCACAGGCGTACAAAAACCAGCACAGACGTCCAAGGCCGCCAGCCGTCGTCCGGGCGAAAGTCCCCCCATCGACGGCGCGGGGCTTTTCTCGCAGCCGACTCTCTCATCAGGAGGATGGGCCATGCGCGAGACGCGACTGGATCTGGGACTCTTGTTCCTGCGCCTGGGTGGCGCCGGACTGCTCCTGGCGGTGCACGGCCTGCCCAAGGCGCTGCATTTCCGCCAGCAGCTCGGGCTGATCGAGGACCCGCTGCACCTGGGTGCCTGGCCGACCCTGGGTTTCGCCGTCTTCGCTGAGGTGCTCTGCCCGCTGTTGATCGCCCTCGGCTGGGCGACGCGCCTGGCCTGCCTGCCGATCCTGGGGCTGCTGCTGATCGCCCTGCTGGTGGTGCATCCGCAGTGGTCGCTGGAAGAGGGTCAGTTCGGCTGGCTGCTGCTGGTGCTGTTCGGCACCCTGGCACTCACCGGACCGGGTCGCTACTCGCTGGAGGCGCGGCTGGCCAGGCGTCACGCCGCCCAGGGCGGTTTCGCCAGGGCCCTGTCATGAGCGCCGCGCTCGGGCAGGACCTGCACCAGGCGCACGGCCGCATCGTCACCCTGGTGATCCGCCACCAGCCCCTGGCCGGTCAACAGGCTGCCTATCAGCGCTGGCTGCAGCGCGCCGTCAGCGTCGCCCGCGCGGCCTGCGGTCACCTCGGTGTGGACGTCATCCCGCCGGCCGAGGAGGGCGCCGCCTTCACCACCTTGGTGCGCTTCGCCGACGTCGACCAACTGCAGGCCTGGCTGGCCTCGCCGGAGCGCCAGGCGCTGATCGCCGAGGTGGCGCCGCTGCTGCGCGAGGCCGATGCGCCCGAGGTGCATGCCGACGCCGAATTCTGGTTCAAGCCGCCACGCCCCGGCGTGCGCCCGCCACCGGCCTGGAAGCAGGCGGTGCTCACCTACCTGGTCATCGCGCCCCTGACGATGCTGATCCCGCCGCTGTGGCAGCCGCTGTTCGCGCGCTATCCGCTGCTGGCCGGCCCGGTGCCCAGCAACCTGCTGATCACCCTGTGCATCGTGCCGCTGGTGGTGTTCCTGATCATGCCGAGGGTGAGCCGCCTGTGCGCGCCCTGGCTCAACGCCCGCTCGGGCGCCTTTTCCACTCCCCCCACCGCTAGAGGCGAACAACCATGAGCACCTTTACCACCCGCGACGGCGTCGAGATCTATTTCAAGGACTGGGGCAGCGGCAAGCCCGTGCTGTTCAGCCACGGCTGGCCGCTTGACGCCGATATGTGGGACTACCAGATGCACCATCTGGCCGCCAACGGCTATCGCGCCATCGCCTTCGACCGCCGCGGTTTCGGGCGCTCCGGCCAGCCGTGGAACGGCTACGACTACGACACCTTCGCCGACGACATCAAGGAGCTGATCGAGCACCTGGACCTGCGCGACGTCACCCTGGTGGGCTTCTCCATGGGCGGTGGCGACGTCAGCCGCTACCTGGCGCGCCACGGTTCGGCGCGGGTCGCCAAGCTGGCGCTGCTCGGCGCCGTCACCCCGCTGTTCGGGCAGAAGCCGGATTTCCCCCAGGGCGTCGACCAGGGCGTCTTCGACGGTATCCGTGGTGGTCTGCTCAAGGACCGCGCCCAGTTCCTCGCCGACTTCGCCCCGGTCTTCTATGGCACCAACCAGGGCCAGGAGGTCTCCGCGGGCGTCTTCACCCAGACCCTCAACATCGCCTTGCTGGCGTCGCTGAAGGGCACCCTGGACTGCGTCACCGCCTTCTCGGAAACCGACTTCCGCCCGGACATGGCCAAGGTCGACGTACCCACCCTGGTGATCCACGGCGACGCCGACCAGGTGGTGCCCTTCGAAACCACCGGCAAGCTCGCCGCCCAGCTGATCCGCGGCGCCGAACTCAAGGTGTACGCCGGCGCGCCCCACGGCTTCGCGGTGACCCACGCCGAGCAGCTGAACCGCGACCTGCTGGCCTTCGTCGCCCGCTGAACCTTCCCGGGCGCCCTGCGCCCGGGCTTCTGATCCTGGTCCCGGAGGCCACATGCAACACGCCGATCTGATCCTGCACAACGGCAAGCTCCACACCGTCGATCCCGAGCGCCCCGAAGCGACCGCGGTCGCCATCAGGGACGGCGTCTTTATCGCCGTGGGCAGCGACAGCGACGTCATGGCCTATCGCGGCCCGGCCACCCAGGTGGTCGACCTGCGCGGGCGCCGCGCCATTCCCGGCCTCAACGACTCCCACCTGCACCTGATCCGTGGCGGTCTCAACTACAACCTGGAGCTGCGCTGGGAGGGCGTGCCCTCGCTGGCGGATGCCCTGCGCATGCTCAAGGACCAGGCCGAGCGCACCCCGGCGCCCCAGTGGGTGCGGGTGGTGGGCGGCTGGAACGAATTCCAGTTCGCCGAGCGGCGCCTGCCGACCCTGGACGAACTCAACCAGGCGGCGCCGGACACCCCGGTGTTCATACTCCACCTCTACGACCGGGCGCTGCTCAACCGCGCCGCCCTGCGGGTCGTGGGCTACACCAGGGACACCCCCAATCCCCCGGGCGGCGAGATCCAGCGCGACGCTCGCGGCGAGCCCACCGGCATGCTCATCGCCCGGCCCAACGCCATGATCCTCTACGCCACCCTGGCCAAGGGACCCAAGCTGCCGCTGGAATACCAGGTCAATTCCACCCGCCAGTTCATGCGCGAACTCAATCGCCTGGGGCTGACCAGCGCCATCGACGCCGGCGGCGGCTTCCAGAACTACCCGGATGACTATCAGGTGATCCAGGAACTGGCCGACGCCGACCAGCTCACCGTGCGCATCGCCTACAACCTCTTCACCCAGAGGCCCAAGGAAGAGCTGACCGACTTCAAGAACTGGACCAGCAGCGTCACCCTGCACCAGGGCACCGACTTCCTCCGCCACAACGGCGCCGGCGAGATGCTGGCCTTCTCGGCGGCCGACTTCGAGGACTTCCTCGAACCGCGTCCGGACCTGCCGCCCACCATGGAAGCCGATCTGGAGCCCGTGGTGCGCCACCTGGTGGAGCAGCGCTGGCCGTTCCGCCTGCACGCCACCTACGACGAATCCATCTCGCGGATGCTCGACGTCTTCGAGAGGGTCAACCGCGACGTGCCCTTCAACGGCCTGCCCTGGTTCTTCGACCACGCCGAGACCATCAGCCCGCGCAACATCGAGCGGGTCAAGGCGCTCGGCGGCGGCATCGCCATCCAGGACCGCATGGCCTTCCAGGGCGAATACTTCGTCGACCGCTACGGCGCCCAGGCCGCCGAACAGACCCCGCCGATCCAGCGCATGCTCGCCGCCGGCGTGCCGGTGGGCGCGGGAACCGACGCCACCCGCGTCTCCAGCTACAACCCCTGGACCTCGCTGTACTGGCTGGTGAGTGGCCGCACCGTCGGCGGTCTTGCGCTCTATCAGGAAGGCCTGCCACGGGCCACTGCCCTGCAACTCTTCACCCAGGGCAGTGCCTGGTTCTCCTCGGAGCAGGGCAAGAAGGGTCAGCTGCGGGTGGGCCAGTTGGCCGACGTGGCGGTGCTCTCGGCGGACTTCTTCACGGTCGAGGAAGAGGCCATCAAGCACCTGGAGTCGGTGCTCACCGTGGTTGGTGGCCGCATCGTCCATGGCGCCGAGGAATTCGATCGTCTGGGTCCGCCGCCCTTGCCGGTCACCCCGGACTGGTCGCCGGTGGTCAAGGTGCCCGGTCACTGGAAACCCGGTGCGCCCTTGCAGGCCGCCGTGCACCAGTGCGCCGGTGCCTGTGCCGTGCATGGCCACGGCCATGAGCGGGCGCGCCAGAGCCGGGTGCCGGTGAGCGACTTCAGTGGCTTCTGGGGCGCCTTCGGCTGCTCCTGCTTCAGCTTCTGAGGAGCGCCGCCATGACCGCCGCCGCCGTGACTCCCAACGCCGCCTCGCCCTGGCAGCCGCTGCGCCAGCGCACCTTTCGCTGGCTGTGGCTGGCCAGCATCGCCTCCAACATCGGTACCTGGATGCACGAGGTGGGCGCCGGCTGGCTGATGACCTCGCTGTCCGCCAGCCCCCTGGCGGTGGCCCTGGTGCAGGTGGCGGGGGCGTTGCCGATGTTCCTGCTGGCGCTGCCGGCCGGCGCCCTGGCCGACATCGTCGACCGGCGCCGCTATCTGCTCGGCGTGCAGCTGTGGATGGCCGCGGTGGCCCTGGCCCTGGCCGGCCTGACCCTGGCCGGCTGGATGACCGTACCGCTGCTGCTGGGCCTGACCCTGGCGATGGGCGTGGGCACCGCGCTGATGCTGCCGGCCTGGTCGGCGCTGACCCCCGAGCTGGTCGACAAGAGCGAGTTGCCCGCGGCCATCGCCCTGTCCAGCCTGGGCATGAACGTGGCCCGCGCCCTCGGCCCGGCCCTGGCCGGGGTGCTGGTCAGCCTGGCCGGTCCCTGGCTGACCTTCGCCCTCAACGCCGTTTCCTTTTTTGCCGTGATCGTCGCGCTCCTGACCTGGCGACGCCAACCTGCAGCCGCCGTGCTGCCCGCGGAGCGCCTGCTGGGCGCCGTCCGGGTCGGCTTCCGCTATGCCCGCAGCTCGCTCCAGCTGCAGGTGGTGCTGGCCCGGACCGCCGCGTTTTTCCTCGGCGCCAGTGCCGGCATGGCCCTGCTGCCCCTGCTGGTACGCCAGGCCCTGCAGGGCACCGCCCTGGATTTCGGCATCCTGCTCGGCTGTGTCGGCCTGGGCGCCATCGGCGGCGCCATGCTCCTGCCGCGCCTGCGTGAAAGACTCTCCAGCGACCTGCTGGTGGCCGGCGCCAGTGCCCTCTATGCGCTGGTCCTGCTCGGCCTGGCCTGGATCCGCGACTTCGCCTGGCTGTTGCCGGTGATGCTGGCCAGCGGCCTGGCCTGGATCGCCGTGCTCTCCAGCCTGCAGGTGGCCGCCCAGACCGCCGTACCCGCCTGGGTGCGCGCCCGCGCCCTGGCCGTCTATATCCTGGTGTTCTTCGGCACCAGCGCCCTGGGCGGCTTCCTCTGGGGCGCCCTGGCCAGTCATTTCTCCCTGAGCGTGGCGCTGAGCGCGGCGGCCGGGGTGCTGCTGGTTGGCATCGCGCTGACCTGGCGCCTGCGCCTGCCGGTCACCCCGGCGGCGGACATCGCGCCTTCGCTGCACTGGCCGGCGCCCATCCTCGACGACTCCCTGGACCGCGAGCGCGGCCCGGTGATGGTCACCCTGGAATACGACATCGCCCCCGAGCACGGCCCGGCCTTTCGCCAGGCCATGCAGGCGGTGGGCGCCATGCGCCGGCGCAACGGCGCCTTCTCCTGGGCGCTGCTGCAGGACAGCGCCGAGCCGCGCCGCTGGCAGGAATTCTTCTGCGACGAATCCTGGCTGGAGCACCTGCGCCACCACCACCGCGTCACCCAGGGCGAACAGCGCCTGGAAGCGGCGGCGCGGCAATACCAGACCCCCGGCGTACCCATCGCCATCCGCCATCTCCTGGGCGGCGCCTAGCACAGCCCGTTACCTCATCAACCACCACCCCCGAGGACTCCACCATGAGCAAGCCCTACAACCGTCTCGACAAGAACGATGCCGTCGTCCTGCTGATCGACCACCAGGCCGGTCTGATCTCCCTGGTGCAGGATTTCACCCCCAGCGACTTCAAGAACAACGTCCTGGCCCTGGCCAACAGCGCCAAGTTCTTTGGTCTGCCCACCATCCTCACCACCAGCTTCGAGCAGGGCCCCAACGGACCGCTGGTGCCCGAGCTGATCGAGCTGTTCCCCGAGGCGCCGTACATCGCCCGTCCCGGCCAGATCAACGCCTGGGACAACCAGGACTTCGTCGCCGCCATCAAGGCCACCGGCCGCAAGCAGCTGATCATTGCCGGTGTGGTGACCGACGTCTGCGTGGCCTTCCCGGCGCTGGCCGCCATCGCCGAAGGCTTCGACGTCTTCGTGGTGACCGATGCCTCCGGCACCTTCGACAAGACCGTACAGCAGGCCGCCTGGGCGCGTATGAGCGCCGCTGGCGTGCAGCTCATGAACTGGTTCAGCGTGGCCTGCGAACTGCACCGCGACTGGCGCAACGACATCGAGGGCCTGGGCGCCCTGCTGTCCAACCACATCCCCAACTACCGCAACCTGATGACCAGCTACGCCAAGCTGGCCGCCAAGTAAGGTAAACGAAGGTCAGGCGCCTCTCCCGGCGCCTGGCCTTCGCGGAGGGATGCCGTGAACCGCAACGACCTGCGCCGCATCGACCTGCACCTGCTGGTGGTGTTCGAAAGCCTGATGCACGAGCGCAACCTCACCCGCACCGCGGAAAAGCTCTTTCTTGGCCAGCCGGCCATCAGCGCCGCCCTGGTGCGCCTGCGACAGTTCTTCGACGATCCCCTGCTGGTGCGCAGCGGTCGCGCCATGGAGCCCACGCCGCGCGCCCTGGCCATTCTCGAACGGCTGCGCCCGGCCCTGGACGGCCTGTCCAATGCCTTGAGCGAGGTCGACGACTTCGACCCCGGCGCCAGTCGCGCGGTGTTTCGCCTGGGCATGTCCGACGACGTCGAATGCGGCCTGCTGCCGCCGCTGCTGGCCCATCTGCGCGAGGTGGCGCCGCACTGCGTGCTGGTGGTGCGCAACGCCAACTTCCTGCTCCTGCCCGGGCTGCTGGCCAGTGGCGAGGTCTCCCTGGGCATCAGCTACACCACCCAGCTGCCGGCCAACGCCAAGTGCCGTACCCTGAGGCACATCCGCGCCCTGGTGGTCCGCGCCGACCGCGATCCCGCGCCCCTGACCCTGGACGACTACTGCGCCCGGCCCCATGTGCTGGTGTCCATGTCCGGCGATCTCTGCGGCAACATCGACGACGACCTGGCGCGCCTCGGCCGCAGTCGCAAGGTGGCCCTGGGCGTACCCCACTTCAACGGCCTCGGCGCCCTGCTGGCGGGTAGCGAATTGCTCGCCACGGTGCCCGACTACGCAGCCCGGGCGCTGGCCGCCAGTGGCAGCTTGCGCATTGAGGAACCGCCGTTTCCCATCGTCCCGGCCAAGCTGTCGCTGGTCTGGCGCGCGGCCCAGGACCAGGATCCGGGCGAGCGCTGGCTGCGCGGCGAGATCATCAGATTCATGGGCGAGAACCCCTAGCGCCGCGGCCATCAGCGTCGTCGATAAGCGCTATCCGCCGGTACGATTTATGGGGGAGGGGGTTGGCTTCTTAGGATGGCTCCATATTGTTTGGAGCCACTCCCATGAACCTCGCCGCCCTTCGCAATACCCTCCGCCTGCTGGCCTGCGCCGGCTTCCTCGCCCTGCTGGCCGGCTGCGCCAGCTCCCACAACGCCTACCTCAGGGATGGCAGCACGGCCTACCTGGTGCAGTGCAACGGGGTCTTCGGCAGCTGGTCCGGCTGCGCGGGCGAAGCCGCGGCGCGCTGCGCCACCGGCAGCTATCAGGTTCTCGCCCGCAACCACCTGGACGGCGCCAGCGAAGCCCAGGCCGAAGCCAGCGTCGCCGGCCAGTCCTACCCGGTGCGCAACCTGCTGGTGCAGTGCCAGGGCGAACAACTGGCCTGGCGGGTGGGCAACTTCGTGCGCCGGCTGCCGGTCAGCGAGGGCTGAGGCTAGCTCCGTAGGCTGTCTAGCATCCTGCCGCGGCTGAACACCGGCTCGGCTAGCCCCCTCTCTCTCCGGGAGAGGGTTGGGGTGAGGGCACCCCTGCGCAACGACCTCACCCCTGGAAAAGGCTGCGCCGTTTTCCAGGCTACGTTTCCGATGGAGCTGCACGCCTGCTCGAATAACCCCCTCTCCCTCCGGGAGAGGG
>NZ_AZOA01000020.1:0-41393 GCF_000510745.1 Pseudomonas sp. MOIL14HWK12:I2
TCGGGGATGGTCACGGCGATGATGGCTTCGCGCTGCTCGCCCAGTTCGGCGCGCTCGGCCACGTGTCTCAGCCGATCGAAATTGATGTTGGCGCCGGAGTCGATGGCCACCAGCACCTGGCCGCTCGAACCTTCCCGCTCGGCGTATTTCTTGATCCCCGCCACGCCCAGGGCGCCCGAGGGCTCGGTGATGGAGCGGGTATCGTCGTAGATGTCCTTGATCGCCGCGCAGATCTCATCCGAGCTGACGGTGATGACCTCGTCGACATAACGGCGGCAGATCTCGAAGGTGTGGTGGCCGATCTGGGCCACGGCCACGCCGTCGGCGAACAGCCCCACCCGCGGCAGCACCACCCGCTCACCGGCGGCCATGGCCTGCTGCAGGCAGTTGGAATCGTCCGGTTCAACACCGATCACCCTGATCTCGGGGCGCAGGTACTTCACATAGGCGGCGATACCGGCGATCAGACCACCGCCCCCGACCGGGACGAAGATGGCATCCAGCCGACCAGGATGCTGGCGCAGGATCTCCATGGCCACGGTGCCCTGACCGGCGATGACGTCGGGATCATCGTAAGGCGGGACGAAGGTGTAGCCCTGCTCGTCGGCCAGGCGCAGCGCCTCGGCCAGGGCCTCGGGAAAGGCGTCGCCGTGCAGCACCACCTCGCCGCCACGCGATTGCACGCCGATGACCTTGAGCTCGGGCGTGGTCCGCGGCATCACGATGATCGCCCGCACGCCCAGTTCGCGCGCCGCCAGGGCCAGGCCCTGGGCGTGGTTGCCGGCGCTGGCCGCGATCACCCCGCGGGCCTTTTCCTCGGTCGAGAGGCTGGCCAGCTTGGTGTAGGCACCACGGATCTTGAAGGAAAACACCGGCTGCAGGTCTTCACGCTTGAGCAGCACCTGGCAGCCCAGCCGCTCGGACAGCGCCCGCGCCGGTTGCAGGGGCGTTTCGATGGCCACGTCATAGACGGGGGCTTCGAGGATCTTGCGGGCATAGCGCTGCAAGAGAGCGGTGGCGGGTTCCTGGGCGGTCATGGCGGGCTCCTGGGGTGTTTCGTCGGGGCCCAGGAGTCAGAAAGTACAAACCCGCCTCTTGGGCGGGTCTGGTTGCGCAGCTAACGCTGTCCCGCCATCAGGTAATGGCGGTAATAATGCTGGGGCGTTGAGGGCTGCGCGTTTTCATGACCGCTACCCTAGGGCCTGGCCGGGCATGGCGTCAAGCGGCGCCGATGGCTGTGGCACAATGGCCGACCTGTAGCCCACTTCCCGCGACCCGATCGCCTCTGCCGAGAATCCCGATGGCCCGCAAGAAAGCTCCCGACTTCGAACAATCCCTGGCCGAATTGCAGACCCTGGTGGAACGCCTGGAAAGTGGCGAGCTGTCCCTGGAGGACTCCCTCGGCGCCTTCGAACAGGGCATCCGCCTGACCCGCGAATGCCAGGGCGCCCTGGCCCAGGCCGAGCAGAAGGTGCAGATCCTGCTGGAAAAGGACGGCGAACTCAGCGCCGCCCCCTTCGCCCCGGTCGGGGACGACGCATGATCGAGGCCTACCAGCAACGCTGCCAGAGCCGCGTCGACACCGCCCTCGCCCCGCTCTTCACCGCCCCGCGTGCCGAACTCGCCCGGCTCTATGCGGCCATGGCCTACAGCGTCATGGGCGGCGGCAAGCGGGTGCGGCCGCTGCTGGTCTATGCCGCCTGCGAAGCCCTGGGCGGCGATCCGGCGCGCGCCGACCAGGCCGCCTGCGCGGTGGAGCTGATCCACGCCTATTCCCTGGTCCACGACGACCTGCCGGCCATGGACGACGACGACCTGCGCCGCGGCCGGCCCACCACCCACAAGGCCTATGACGAGGCCTGCGCCATCCTCGCCGGCGACGGCCTGCAGACCCTGGCCTTCGAGACCCTGCTGGCGGCGCCCCAGGACGCCGCGGTGCGGCTGGAGATGGTCGCGGTGCTGGCGCGCGCCAGCGGCCCGGCGGGCATGGTCGGCGGCCAGGCCATCGACCTGGAATCGGTCGGCCGGCGCATCGACCAGCCGGCGCTGGAGACCATGCACCTGCACAAGACCGGCGCCCTGATCGCCGCCAGCGTGCAACTCGGCGCCCTGGCCAGCGAAGCCGCCGGTGCCGGCGAGCGTGAGGCGCTGGGCCGCTATGCCGAGGCCATCGGCCTGGCCTTCCAGGTCTGGGACGACGTGCTCGACATCGAAAGCGATACCCAGACCCTGGGCAAACGCCAGGGCGCCGATCTCGCCCGCGACAAACCGACCTACCCGGCGCTGCTCGGGCTGGACGCGGCCAAGGCCTATGCCCTGGAGCTGCGTGACACCGCCCTGGCCGCCATCGAGCCCCTGGGCGAGCCCGCCGAACCCCTGCGCGCCCTGGCCCGCTACATCGTCGAGCGGCGCAACTGAGCGCTCGCCCGCGGAAAAACTCGTGACCCGGGCCGCATTTGCCCCCGGGTCCGTTGTCACAGGGGCATAACAAGACGCCCTGTCCGCTGTTGGGATGCCACGCGGGCATCGGGTAAACTGCCTAATTCTCTGCGCAAAGTGATCAGCCAGATGCCCAAGACGTTTCACGAGATTCCCCGCCAGCGTCCCGCGACGCCCCTGCTCGACCGCATCGACTCGCCGGTCCAGCTGCGCCAGCTCGGTGATGCCGAGCTGGAAGCCGTCGCCGACGAACTGCGCGCCTTTCTCCTGTGGACCGTGGGCCAGACCGGCGGTCACTTCGGCGCCGGCCTCGGCGTCATCGAACTGACCGTGGCCCTGCACTACGTCTTTAACACCCCGGAAGACCGGCTGGTGTGGGACGTCGGCCACCAGGCCTATCCGCACAAGATCCTCACCGGTCGCCGCGAAGGCATGGCCAGCCTGCGCCAGAAAGACGGCCTGGCCGCCTTCCCGCGCCGCAGCGAGAGCGAGTACGACACCTTTGGCGTCGGTCACTCCAGCACCTCCATCGGCGCCGCCCTGGGCATGGCCATCGCCGCCCAGCTGCAGGGCATCGAGCGCAAGTCGGTCGCGGTGATCGGCGACGGCGCCCTGACCGCGGGCATGGCCTTCGAGGCGCTCAATCACGCCTCGGACACCGGCGCCAACATGCTGGTGGTGCTCAACGACAACGACATGTCCATCTCGCGCAATGTCGGTGGCCTGTCCAACTACCTGGCGCGACTGCTCTCCAGCCGCACCTACCAGCACCTGCGCGAGAACGGCAAGAAGGCCCTCTCCAAGCTGCCCGGTGCCTGGGAAATCGCCCGCCGCACCGAAGAGGCCGCCAAGGGCATGCTGGTGCCGGGCACCCTGTTCGAGGAACTCGGCTGGAACTACATCGGCCCCATCGACGGCCATGACCTGCCGACCCTGGTCACCACCCTGCGCAACCTGCGCGACGCCAAGGGCCCGCAGTTCCTCCACGTCATCACCCGCAAGGGCAAGGGCCTGTCCATCGCCGAGGCCGATCCCATCGGCTACCACGCCATCACCAAGCTGGAGCCGCTGGACGCCAAGCCCAAGCGCCCGGGCGCGCCCAAGTACTCCAACATCTTTGGCGACTGGCTGTGCGACATGGCCGCCGCCGATGCCAAGCTGGTGGGCATCACCCCGGCGATGAAGGAAGGCTCCGACCTGATCCGCTTCGCCGAACGCTATCCCGAGCGCTACTTCGACGTGGCCATCGCCGAGCAGCACGCGGTGACCCTGGCCGCGGGCCTGGCCTGCGACGGCATGAAGCCGGTGGTGGCCATCTACTCCACCTTCCTGCAGCGTGGCTACGATCAGCTGATCCACGACGTGGCGGTGCAGCATCTGGACGTGCTCTTCGCCATCGACCGCGCCGGCCTGGTCGGCGAAGACGGTCCGACCCATGCCGGCAGTTTCGACCTGTCCTACCTGCGCTGCATACCCGGCATGGTGATCATGGCGCCCAGCGACGAGAACGAGCTGCGCCGCCTGCTCACCACCGGCTATCGCCACCAAGGCCCCGCCGCGGTGCGCTACCCGCGTGGCAGCGGCCCCAACGCCGCCCTTGATCCGGGTCTGGAACCCCTGCCCATCGGCAAGGGCGTGGTGCGTCGCCAGAGCAGCCTGAAAAACGGCCCCACCGTCGGCTTCCTGGTGTTTGGCGTGCAACTGGCCGAGGCCCTGCAGGTCGCTGAGCGCCTGGACGCCAGCGTGGCCGACATGAGATTCGTCAAGCCGCTGGACGAAGCCCTGATCCGCCAGTTCGCCGCCGACCACGACCTGCTGGTCACCGTCGAGGAAAACAGCGTCATGGGCGGTGCCGGCAGTGCGGTCAACGAATTCCTGCAGGCCAATGCCCTGGTCCAGCCGGTGCTCAACCTGGGCCTGCCGGACAGCTACATCGAACACGCCAAGCCGGCCGACATGCTGGCCGAGTGCGGTCTGGACGTCGCCGGGATCGAGCGCGCGGTACGCGAGCGCCTGGCACTGCTGGAAGCCGCCCAGGCCGATACCTCGCCACGCCTGGCCCGCGGCGCCTCCGCCTAAAGGGCCGCGCACCGCTGATCTGAAGGCACCGACACCTCGTCCAGCCGCTCTAGTACGCGGCTGGAGCCCCCACCATGCTGGCTGCTGACTGCAATCAGCGTGGCGACAAGGATGGGTGTTATGAGTGACATGGATCTGAGCGGCCCCGAGCGCCGCTGGCTGCCCTGGCTGGGGCGCAATGGAAAGATCGCCCGTGGCTGGGCCTGCCTGCGCAACGGAGGTCGACAGGCACGCCTGGAAAAGACCTTTGCCGGCCTGGCCGGCACCCGTCGTGATCTGCTGCTGACCTGGACCCAGAGACACTGGCAGCAACTGGAACGGATCGCCGCGGCGGTGGAGACCCGCTGGCCCGCGCTGGATCCCCAAATCCTGGACGACGCCCTGCTGCACCTGGGCGCGGCCTCCGAACTCTTCGTGGTGGATACCCAGGGCCTGGTCCTCGCCTCCACCGCACGTCAGCGCCAGGGGCAGCGGCACGACGCCGCGGCCCTCGCCCGCGGTCTGCAGGCGCCCTTTCTGCAAGGCCCCTATCGCGATCCGGTCACCCTCGCCCTGGGCCCGACCACCTCGGCCTTCCACGATGCCGTCACCCTGCTGTTCCACCAGCCGCTGCGCCAAGCCGGCAAGCCGCTGGGCTGTCTCTGTCTGCGCCTGCCCAACGATGTGCTCAGCGATCTCATCCAGCGCGAGGCCGGGCATGTCTTTCCGGATTCCGGCGACAACTACCTGTTCATGGTCAAGGCGGTCGCCGACCCCAGCATAGCGCCCGGCACCGCGCTGTCGCGCTCGCGCTTCGAAGACGCCACCTTCACCGCCGGCGATAACCTCAAGCAAGGGGTCGCCACCCCCTTCGGGACGGTACGGATCCGCGAGCACACCGAATTCGAGCTGAAATTCACCGCCCCGGCGACCAAGGAATTACACCCTGGGGTGCGCGAGACCATTCGCAAGGGGCGCAATCTGTTCGTCGCCTATCCGGGCTATTCCGACTACCGCCACGTCCCGGTGATCGGCGCCGGCCTTACCCTGCAATTGCCCGGCTCGCCGGATACCTGGGGCCTGCTCTGCGAAGCGGATCTGGAAGAAGCCTATCGTGGCGGCAGCCTGACCCAGCACCTGCTGCTCGGCGCCCTGCTGCTGGCCGGTGGCGCCTGGGGCCTGCAAGCCGCCCTGAGTCTCTGGCAACCGGCCTGGCAAGGGGCCTTCGCCCTGGGCAGCGCCGCCCTGGCGCTGGTCCTGTACGCCGGCCTGGTGGTCAGGCCCTGTACCCGCCGTCTGCAACGCCTGGGCGACTTCTTCCTCGACATCGCCGAATGCGGCGCCAGTCTCGACCAGCGCCTGGATCGCCAGGGCTTTCGCGCCGACGAGACCGGCGAGCTGGCGGTCTGGATCAACAGCTTCGTCGATCGCCTCGACACCTCGCTGCAGACCGTCAAGCAGGTCACCCGCGCCCTCAGCGCCGATGCCGCCAGTCTGCAGCGCGGGGCCCAGCACGCCAGCCAGGAAGCCGAACAGCAATGGCAGGCGGCCGAGGCCAACACCCAGGCCATGCAGACGATGCTGCAGGGCAGCCAGGAGATGGCCGCCCATGTGCGCGACAGCAGTGGCCTCTCGACCCGGGCACGCAACGGCAGCGACCACGGCAATCTTCTGGTCGGCCAGGTGGCCCGCGATCTGGAAGTCCTCGATGGCACCATCGGCACCTCGGCCGGCACCATCAGCGCGCTCAACGAGCAGACCCACGCGGTGCGCCATGTCACCGACACCATCCGCGGCATCGCCGAACAGACCAACCTGCTGGCGCTCAACGCCGCCATCGAAGCGGCCCGCGCCGGCGATCAGGGACGCGGCTTCGCCGTGGTCGCCGACGAGGTGCGGCGCCTGGCCAATCATTCGGCGGATTCCACCCGCGAGATCGCCAGTATCCTCGACCAGATCCGCCTGCTGTCGGAACAGGCGGTGGCCGCCATGCAGCGCTGCAAGGCGGACGCCCAGACCTCGCGCAGTCGTTCGGACCAGGCCCAGGAGGCCTTGGGCGCCATCGATCGCGATGTCGGCGCGCTGCAGGAGCACCTGACCCACATCGGCCACACCCTGGAGGCCCTGGATACCAGCGGCAACCAGCTGCAGCTACGCAGCCAGGCGGCCCAGGACCAGGCACGGCGCAGCGCCGAGCTGGCCCAGACCACCCTGGGCGCCAGTCGCAACGTGGATCAACAGGTACTGGAATTGCAGGAAGCCGCGCAGCGCCTGGAACCGGCGCGCGCAGCGGGCTGATCAGGAGGCCGGATCGGCGGTCTCTTCGTTCTGATGCAGATTGCCGAGCATGTGGCCGAGCTTGCCGGCCTTGGTCAGCAGATAGCGGCGGTTGTGCGGATTGAGGCCTTCCTGCAGCGGCACCCGCTCGGCGACCGGGATGCCCAGGACCTCGAGCGCCTTCACCTTGCGCGGATTGTTGGTCATCAGCCGCAGCGAGGTGATGCCGAGGTGGTCGAGCATCGGCTTGCATAGGGCGTAGGTGCGCTGGTCGGCACCGAAGCCCAGGCGCTCGTTGGCTTCCACGGTATCAGCACCGGCATCCTGCAGTTCGTAGGCGCGGATCTTGTTGAGCAGACCGATGCCGCGTCCTTCCTGGCGCAGATAGAGCAGCACGCCACGCCCGGCCTCGGCGATGGCGCGCAGCGCCGCTTCCAGCTGGAAACCGCAGTCGCATCTCAGGCTGAACAGCGCATCGCCGGTCAGGCACTCGGAATGCAGCCGTCCCAGGACCGGCTCGCCATCGGCCACGTCACCGAAGGTCAGGGCGACGTGTTCCTTGCCATCGGTTTCGTCGAGGAAACCGTGCATGGTGAACAGGCCAAAGGGGGTGGGCAGTTGGGAGGCGGCGACAAAGACGACGGACACCTGCGGGCTCCTGGCGGGGAAAGACGTACATTGTAACCTTTTCCCCGGCTCCGGCGTCATCGCCAGGGGTTATGACGTCGATACCCGATGATCTATCAGCGTGCCTGGACGTAGAAGATGCCCTGAGCCTCGCGCCAGCCCACGCGGTTGAGGAAACTCATGCCCAGCAGGCCCTGGCTGGGATAGTTGCCTTCCAGGACCATGGCGTCCACCCCGACCACCTCGACATCGCCCAGGCGCACCTGCTTGAGCGTGGTGCGCCAGGCGCGGGCATGGCCGCTGGCGGTCTCCACCCAGCCCGGGGTGCCGTCGCGATAGCTGATGCCCAGCTGATCGGCCTGGGCGCCACTCAGGGCGACACTGGTGGCACCGGTGTCCACCAGCAGCGACACCGGACGGCCATTGACGTTGGCGGTGACCTGGTAATGGCCGTTGTTGCTGCGCGGCACGCTGAATTCGCGGCGCTGCGGGGCGCTGTAGCCATCGCTGTATTCGCGGTCGAGGGTAAAGGCCTGGGTCCGGCCGTCTATGCGCAGCACCGCCTGCTGGGGATCCGCGCTGACCACCTCGACGTCGTCCAGGCGCTGGCCGACCCGCAGCAACTTGCGCTGGCCATTGACGTTGACCACCGCCGCGCCGTTGAACAACCCCACGACCCTGACCTGGGGTTGCGCCCAGGCGAGCGAACCGACGGCCAACAGCAGGCCGTACGCGCCCAGTCTTTTCACTGCCCTGCTCCTTGGGCCTGCGTCTCGTCAGCCGACGAGATGACCCCAACCGATGTGTAATCCCTGAACCACCAGCCAGGCGAGGATGCCGGCCAGTACATCGTCGACCATGATGCCGACGCCGCCGCGGACATTGACATCCAGCCAGCGGATTGGCCAGGGCTTGCAGATGTCCAGCACGCGGAAGGCGACGAAACCCACCAGCAGCCAGATCAGGCCCGGCGGCGCCAGCCAGAAGGTGATCCAGATGCCGACCATCTCGTCCCAGACGATGCCCTCGTGATCGTGCACGCCCAGCTCGCGGGCGACCTTGCCGCATAGCCAAAAGCCGAAGACGGTCAGCAGCACCAGCAGCAGCGGATAGCTCCAGCCGCCGAGCAGCTGCCAGAGCGGCAGGAAGGGCAAGGCGATCAGCGAACCCCAGGTCCCGGGCGCCTTGGGCAGGGTACCGGAACCCAGGCCGAAGGCCAGGAAGTGCCAGGGATCGCGCCAGACCGACGGAGGGACCGGCTGGGCGGGGGCTTGCTGTTCGCTCAAGAGAGGACTCCGCGCGGGGCGCTAGAAATGTTGGAAGCCGGCCTGCGCCGGGATCATGGGTTGACCGTCGGCGGCGAGGACGACAACGCCACTGCCCGCCTCGACTCGCCCGATCACCTGCGCCTGGGGCCAGGCGGCGGCCAGGGCCGGCGCCTGGTCCGGCGGCAGGGTGAAGACCAGCAGATAGTCGTCGCCTGCGCCGAGGGCCAGGCGCAGCACCTCGTCGGCGGGAAAGAGTTCGGCCAGCGCCGGACTCACCGGCAGCCGCGCCGTCTCCACGACCAGGCGGACGCCGGAGGCCGTGGCGATATGGCCGCAATCGGCCACCAGGCCATCGGAGACGTCCTGGGCCGCCGTCGCCCGACCCCGCAGCCAGAGGCCCAGGTCGAATTGCGGCTGGGGGGCCCAGTAGCGTGCCAGCAGGTGCCGACTGGCGGCACCCTCCGCGGCACGCTGACCGAGGACGAAGGGCAAGGCCCCGCCGGCCTCGCCCGGCGCACCGCCCAGGCACAGCAGATCACCCGGGCGGGCGCCGCTGCGCAAGAGCGCCTGACCGGCCGGCACCTGACCGAAGACCGTGAGGGTGAGGGACAGCGGACCGCGGGTGGTGTCACCACCGACCAGGCGCAGCTCGCACTGCTCGGCCATCTGCGCAAGGCCTGCCGCCAGGCCTTCCAGCCAGGCGGGCTCGATGCTCGGCAGGGTCAGCGCCAGGGTGAAGCCCAGCGGCGTGGCGCCCATGGCGGCAAGGTCGCTGGCGCTCACCGCCAGGGCGCGCTGGCCGAGGCCATGGGCATCCGGGCAGGGATCGGGGAAATGCACCCCGGCGGTCAGGGTATCGGTGGAGACCGCCAGCTGTTCACCCGGGGCGGGTGCCAGCAGCGCGCAGTCGTCACCGATGCCCAGGGCCACGCCGGGTCCGCCACGGGCGCAGGGCGCCGCGGCGAAATAGCGACGGATGAGTTCGAATTCACCCATGCCCGCGGGCGATCAGCGCTTGCCGCGCAACTCGGCGCTGCGCAGCTTGGGCGCCAGCTTGTCCAGCACGCCGTTGACGAACTTGTGGCCGTCGGTGGCGCCGAAGATCTTAGCCAGCTCGATGCCCTCGTTGATCACCACGCGATAGGGCACGTCGATGCGCTTGAGCAGCTCGTAGCAGGACAGTCGCAGCACGGCCAGTTCGACCGGGTCGACCTCGTCCATGGCACGGTCCAGGCAGGGCAGGATCAGACCGTCGATCTCGCCCTTGTTGGCCGGGACGCCGTGGAGGATTTCATGGAAATAGGCGCCGTCGACCTTGGCGAAATCGTTGTCGACGCGAAACTGCGCCTCGATCTCGTTGATCGCCTGGCCCGCCATGTGCCACTGGTACAGGGCCTGGACCGACAGGCTGCGCGCTTCGCGGCGGGCAGCCAGTTTGCCGGTGGGGGCCTTCTTGCCCGCGGGCTTGCCGGCCGCGGGCGGAGTCAGATCGCCGCTCACTTGGCCTCCAGCTGCGCCAGCAGGCTGACCATTTCCAGGGCGGACAGGGCCGCTTCGGCGCCCTTGTTGCCGGCCTTGGTGCCGGAGCGCTCGATGGCCTGCTCGATGGAATCGACGGTCAGGACGCCAAAGGACACCGGCACGCCGAATTCCATGGAGACCTGGGCCAGACCCTTGGTGCACTCGCCGGCCACGTATTCGAAGTGGGGGGTGCCGCCACGGATCACCGCGCCGAGGGCGATGATGGCGTCGAATTCGTCGCGCTGGGCGATCTTCTGCACCGCCAGGGGAATCTCGAAGGCGCCGGGGACGCGGATGATGGTCAGGTCGTCCGGCTTGATGCCGTGACGCACCAGGGCGTCGATGGCGCCCTGCAGCAGGCTTTCGACGACGAAGCTGTTGAAGCGACCGACCACCAGGGCGAAACGGCCCTGAGGAGCGATGAAGGTGCCTTCAAAGGTCTTGATGTTCATGTGCGGGTCCAGTTGTCAAAGAGCCGGACGGCCGGCAGTGCCAGGCCGTCCGTGGAAATCCAGGTGAAGCGCGCCATGCCACCCGGGCGGGGCGCGCCAGGCGGAAGGGTCATTCTTCAGGAGGCAGATAGTCTACTACTTCCAGGTCGAAGCCGGATATGGCATTGAACTTCATCGGCGAGCTGAGCAGGCGCATCTGACGAATGCCCAGGTCGCGGAGGATCTGCGAACCGGCCCCGACGGTGCTGTAGGTGGACAGCGCCTTGGGCACCGGCAGCGGCTCGCGCAGGTGCGCCAGCAGGTCGTCGCCCTCGATCGAGTGACCGAGCAGCAGCACCACGCCGGTGCCTTCGCGGGCCACGCGCTCCATGGCACTGCGCAGACTCCAGCGACCCGGCTGGTGCACCTGCAGGAGGTCGCGCAGCGGATCCATGTTGTGCACCCGCACCAGCGGCAGCTCCTGGCCGGCCAGGTCGCCACGGATCAGCGCCAGGTGGACGTCGCCCTCCACCTCGTCGCGGTAGGTCACCAGCTTGAACGGACCGAGTTCGGTCTCCAGCTGCTGCTCGTCGATACGCTTGACGGTGTGCTCGTGGAGCAGACGGTAGTGGATCAGATCGGCGATGGTGCCGACCTTGAGGCCGTGCTGCTCGGCGAAGGCTTCGAGTTCGTCGCGCCGGGCCATGGTGCCGTCGTCGTTCATCACCTCGCAGATCACCCCGCTCTCGGCGAAACCGGCCATGCGCGCCAGGTCGCAGGCGGCTTCGGTGTGGCCGGCGCGCGCCAGCACGCCGCCGGGCTGGGCCATCAGCGGGAACATGTGGCCGGGGCTGACCACGTCGCCGGCCTTGGCGTCCTTGGCGATGGCGGCCTGCACGGTGCGCGCGCGGTCGGCGGCGGAGATGCCGGTGCTGATGCCTTCGGCGGCCTCGATGGACACGGTGAACTTGGTGCCGAAGCCGGAGGCGTTGCGGCTGGCCATCATCGGCAGGTTGAGGCGTTCGCAGAGGCCCTTGCTCATGGGCATGCAGATCAGGCCGCGGGCATGGCGCGCCATGAAGTTGATGTGTTCGGCGGTGACGCATTCGGAGGCGATGATGATGTCGCCTTCGTTCTCGCGGTCCTCGTCGTCCATGAGGATGACCATCTTGCCCGCGCGGATGTCCTGGATGATGTCTTCGATGCTGGAAAGTGCCACGGTGTCGTCCTTAGCGCTGCAGATAGCCGTGTTCGGCGAGAAAGTGTTCGGTGACGCCGCCCTTGCTGGACTCGGCGGCCTTGTCGCCCAGCAGCAGGCGCTCCAGGTAGCGGGCCAGCAGGTCCACCTCCAGGTTCACCCGGCGCCCGGGACGGTAGTCGGCCATGATGGTCTCGCCGAGGGTATGGGGGACGATGGTCAGCTCGAATTCGGCGCCGTCCACGGCGTTCACCGTGAGGCTGACGCCGTCCACGGTGATCGAGCCCTTGAGCGCGATGTAGCGGGCCAGCTCGGCCGGGGCGCGCAGGCGGAACTGCACGGCGCGGGCGTTATCGGCGCGGGAGACCACTTCGCCGAGTCCGTCCACGTGGCCGCTGACCAGGTGGCCGCCAAGGCGACTGGTGGGCATCAGCGCCTTTTCCAGGTTGACCCGGCTGCCGGGCTTGAGACCGCCCAGGCTGGTGAGGCTCAGGGTCTCGCGACTGACGTCGGCCCAGAAGCCGTCGCCGGGCAATTCCACGGCGGTAAGGCAGACGCCATTTACGGCGATGCTGTCGCCGAGCTTGACGTCGGTAAGGTCGAGCTTGCCGGTGGCGACATAGAGGCGCACGTCGCCGCCCTTGGGCGTGAGGGCGCGGATCTCGCCGAGGGCTTCGATGATTCCGGTAAACATCAGCTCAGGCCTCCGAGAGGTAGAGCCGGAAAGGCGGTGCAGCTAAACATCGACGAACTCCTGTTTCGGTGAAAAAACAGGGCGCACGGACAGAAGGGAAATCAGACGGACGAGGGGCTCGCACCCCTGCCAGGCGAGGCTATCCCGTTCTCTCTCATCCGGACTATGACCGTCGGCCCCGGAATCCAACCGGGTCTGCTGACCTCCCCCGCCGCAGAGGACGAGAGAGCGCTCGCGGGCTCGTCCCGACTGATCGGGCGTTACCGCCGGTGGGGAATTGCACCCCGCCCTGAGAACTCGCCGCCCGCAGGCAGCGCAGGTTTTGTAACACAGTTCGCCGCCGCGGGGCCAGGGGCGTCAGGTGTCCCTGGCCGGTCGGGCGATCAGGTGCAGGTCCGCGCCCACCGGCGTGGCACTGAGGATTTCCAGCTGCGGCGCCTGGGCCAGGTGCTCCAGCGGCCAGTCCAGCAACGGCCGGGCGCTGGAACCGAGGAACTTGGGCGCCAGGAACAGGTGATATTCATCGACCAGTCCGGCCTGGGCGAAGGCACCGGCCAGACGCGGTCCGGCTTCCACCAGCACATCGTTGACCTGCTCGCGGCCCAGGCGGGTCAGCAGCGCCGCCAGATCGACCTGGCCCTGGGCGCCGGGCAGCGCCAGGTAGTCGTGCCCGGCCGCCGCATAGGCCGGCGCCTCGCCGGCCATACCGACGACCCGCGCCGTGCCGGCCTGGAAAAAGGGGGCGTCCAGCGGTACCCGGCCACGACCGTCCACCAGCAGCCGCTGCGGCGTGCGCAGGGTGGCCAGCTCCAGTTCTGGGCCACTCAGGCCCAATTCGCTCGGGCGCACGGTCAGGCGCGCGCCATCGGCCAGCACGGTGTCGGCGCCGGTGATCACCACCCCCGCCTCGGCACGCAGTCGCTGCACGCTCTGGCGCGCCGCCGGCCCGGTGATCCACTGGCTTTCGCCGTTGGCCATGGCGGTGCGGCCATCCAGGCTCAGTGCCAGCTTGACCCGCACGAAGGGCCGCCCGGTCAGCATGCGCTGGATGAAACCGGCATTGAGCGCCCGCGCCTCGGCTTCCAGCACCCCGGCGCGGGTAGCGATGCCGGCGGCGGCGAGGCGCGCCAGGCCGCGACCGGCCACCAGCGGATTGGGATCGGTCATGGCCGCCACCACCTCGGCTACCCCGGCGGCCACCAGGGCATCCGCGCAGGGCGGGGTGCGGCCATGGTGGCTGCAGGGTTCCAGGGTCACATAGGCGGTGGCGCCACGCGCGGCCTCGCCTGCCTGGCGCAGCGCATGCACCTCGGCATGGGGACCGCCGGCCTGGCGATGCCAGCCCTCGCCCACCACCTGGCCGTCACGGACGATCACGCAGCCCACCCGCGGATTGGGCGCCGTGCTGTAGCGGCCGCAGGCGGCCAGCGCCAGGGCGCGGGCCATCCAGAATTCGTCGTTCACCGCGTCCGTGTCGCTCATACCGGTTGCTTGCCCGGGTCCTGGGCCAGCCGCTCGATTTCGTCGCGGAACTCGGCCAGGTCCTGGAATTGCCGATAGACCGAGGCGAAGCGGATGTAGGCCACCTGATCCAGCTTGCGCAGTTCGTCCATCACCAGTTCACCCACCACCCGCGAACGGATCTCCCGCTCGCCGGTGGCGCGCAGCCGGTGCTTGATCAGGGCGATGGCCTCTTCCAGGCGCTCGACGCTGACCGGGCGCTTCTCCAGGGCGCGCTGCATGCCGGCGCGCAACTTGTCCTCGTCGAAGGGCTGGCGGGTACCGTCCTGCTTGATCAGCCGTGGCAGGACCAGTTCGGCGGTCTCGAAGGTGGTGAAGCGTTCCTGGCAGGCCAGGCACTCACGCCGCCGGCGCACCTGCTCGCCGGCCGCAACCAGCCGGGAATCCGTGACCTTGGTGTCGTGGGCGCCGCAGAAGGGACAATGCATGGGGGAGTCGACCGCCGGAAGGGAAAGCCCTCATGGTACCCGATCACCCCCTGGCGGGAACCTCCGGGTACCGGACGAATCGACAGCCAGGAGCCGCCGGGCTATAAGAGCGCACTGTGTTCGACGACCCCTCTCCAGCCTCCCGTGCCGCCCTCGCCGGTGGCGACCTCCGGATCCCGCCATGACCCCACGCGTCCTCCTGCCCCTGCTGCTCACCGGTCTGCTCGTGGCCTGCTCCAGCCCACCCGAAACCACGCCGCCGCAGCCCACCACCCCGGCCGACGAGCCGGTCCCGGTGGCCGGCGCTCCCACCCCGGCCAATCTGCGCGAGATCTCCGGGGTGCTGCGCAATGCCCAGGGCCTGGTCCCGGCCGGCGCCCAGGTGGAGATCGCCCTGCTGGCGGTCAATGCCAAGGGCCTGCCGCAGCGCCTGCTGGCCAGCGAGACGGTGACCGGCAAGGGCGCGCCCCTGGCCTTCCGCCTGCCCTTCAATCCCGAGATCTTTCCCACCCGCCCGGATCTCAAGGTGGAATTCCACGCGCGCCTGATCCAGGCCGGTCAGCTGGCCAGCTATCTGCCGCCGGTGAATGTCGGCGGACCGACCACGCAGAATCTCGGCGAACTGGTGCTGAACCAGACCCCGTGACGCCCCCGGCCGACCTCGTCGCCGCCCTGACGGCTCTGCTCGGCGACGCCCGTCTCTGTCTGCAGGCGTTGCCCGACAGCGACCTGTCGCTGTGGTTGATCGATCCGGCCAACATGGCGCGGGCCTTTTCCCCCGCGGAAACCCAGCGCCTGTTGGAGGCACCACCCTACTGGGCCTTCTGCTGGGCCAGTGGCCTGGCCCTGGCGCGCTGGATCGTCGCCCATCCCGAGCACGTTGCCGGGCGCCAGGTCCTGGATTTCGGCAGCGGCTCGGGCATCGCCGGACTCGCCGCCGCCCGGGCCGGCGCGGCGCGGGTGGTCTGCTGCGACCTCGATCCCCTGGCCCTGGCGGCCTGTCGCGCCAATGCCCAGGCCAACGCCGTGCAGATCGAGACGCTGGAAGATTTCTCTGCCAGCACCGAGCGCTTCGATCTCATCCTGGCCGCCGACGTCCTCTACGACCGTGCCAATCTGCCCTTGCTGGACCTCCTGCAGGCGCGCGCCGAGCGGATCCTGCTGGCCGATTCGCGGGTACGCGACCTCGCCCACCCCGGCTTCACCCGCGTCGCCATGCTCCAGGCCTGCACCCTGCCGGATCTGGCCGAGCCGGACGAATTCCGCCGCGTGGCGCTCTATCGGGGCTGAGCCGGCCCGCCTTGTTTCCAAGCCCGGCGCCCCCACCTATAGTGCAACTTTCGTCTGCCGAGTCCGCCATGAGCCAGGTCCCCTACATTTTCGACGCCACCCTCGACACCTTCCAGCAACAGGTCATCGATGCCTCCTTCAGCACCCCGGTGCTGGTGGACTTCTGGGCCGAGTGGTGCGCGCCCTGCAAGGTGCTGATGCCGCTGCTGGCCAAGATCACCGAGTCCTATGGCGGCGCTCTGCACCTGGCCAAGGTCAACTGCGACATCGAGCAGGAACTGGTGATGAGATTCGGCATCCGCAGCCTGCCCACCGTGGTGCTGTTCAAGGATGGCCAGCCGGTCGACGGCTTCGCCGGCGCCCAGCCGGAATCGGCCATCCGCGCCCTGCTCGAACCCCATGTCCAGGCCCTGCCGCCGGCCGAGGAAGATCCGCTGGACGCCGCCCAGGCCTTGTTCGCCGAGGGTCGTTTCGCCGAAGCCGAGGCGCTGCTCAAGGCCGTGCTGGAAGAAGACAACAGCGACGCCCTGGCGCTGATCCTCTATGCCCGCTGCCTGGCCGAGCGCAATGAACTGGACGATGCCCAGGCCGTGCTGGACGCGGTCAAGGGTGACGAACACAAGCAGGCTCTGGCTGGTGCCCGTGCCCAGCTGACCTTCCTGCGCCAGGCCGCCAGCCTGCCCGAGGTCGCCGACCTCAAGAGCCGCCTGGCTCGCGATGCCGGCGACGACGAGGCCGCCTACCAACTGGCCGTGCAGCAACTGGCCCGCCAGCAATACGAACCGGCACTGGATGGCCTGCTGGAGCTGTTCCGCCGTAATCGCGGCTACGGCGACGATCTGCCACGCAAGACCCTGGTGCAGGTCTTCGATCTGCTGGGCAACGACCACCCGCTGGTCGCCACCTATCGCCGCCGCCTGTACCAGGCGCTGTACTAAGCGCCGGTCGACAATGGCTGCGTCGCCTCGGACGCAGCCTTATCCACTGCGGGCGTCCTTCCAGCGCGGTGGACATTCGGTAGCGTGGAAAACCGCGCAGCGTTTTCCACTCCCCCGCTCCAGCCTCACCCCTGCCAGATATAGAACTGCGCCTCCCCCACCCGCTCCATGCGCACCTGGGGACTGTGCCTCAGCCGCACCAGCAGCTGCTTGGCCACGCCCAGATTGCCGGTGAGCTTTTCCAGCGCCACGAGGATGTCCGGCCCGCTGAGCCGTCCGGCGGAGCTGAGCAGCTTCACCACCTGATCCCAGAGCATGTCGCCACCCGACTTGGGTCCGCTGGGTGCGGCGCTCACGGCCGCGGCAGGCAGGGGCGCCTCGGTCGGCCGCAGGGCGGCGGCCAGGCGTTGCCAGTCGGCCTCCTCCAGTTCCACCGTGAGATCCACGGGCTGGCTGCCGATGGTTCCGCGAATGCGTACCATGGTGTTCTCCTCGTCGTGCAGAGGCCCATGCTCCCACAGCCATCGGCCCACGCCAAACCGAGGTTGCAGCGCGCAAATGCAACAACATAACATAGCGCCTCTCCACCCTTTGGAAGTCCACCATGCGCCTGCCCCTGCTGACCCTCTGTCTTGCCGCCGTGCTCGCCCAACCGGCCTTTGCTCATGGTACCGATGACGACCATGACGAACACGAGCACGGCGCCCTGGGCGCCCATGTGCACGGCGAATCCCACCTCGACGTGGCCCAGACCGACAGCGGCCTGGAACTCCAGTGGCGCAGTCCGGCGGCCGATCTGCTGGGCTTCGAGCATGCCCCGCGCAATCGACAGGAAGAAGACGCCGTCGCCGCCCTGCGCCAGAGTCTGGAAAATCCCCAGGCCCTGGTGAAGCTGCCCGCCGCCGCCGATTGCCGCCTGACCGAAGCCAGCGCCATCAGCCCGCTGTTTGCCAAGGATTCCAGCGCCAGCGGCCATCTCGACGTGGAGGCCAGCATGAGCTTCAACTGCAGCAAGCCGGGCGCGCTCGCCAGCCTGGATCTCTCCGGCTGGTTCGCCCGCTTCCCCAACAGTCACAGCGTCGAGGTCCAGGCCATCGTCGCCAGCGGCCAGCAGGGCGCCGAACTGACCGCCCGGCAACCGCAGCTCAAGTGGTAGGACGGTCGTGACCTCTGTCCCCCTGGTCGAGATCCAGGACCTCGGCTTCGCCTGGCCCGGCCAGGCGGAATGCCTGGACATCCGGCACTTCCAGCTGGCGCCCGGCGAGGCGCTGTTTCTCGAAGGCCCTTCCGGCAGCGGCAAGACCACCCTGCTCGGCCTGCTCGGCGGCGTGCAGCGCCCCAGTCGCGGCCAGGTGCGCCTGCTCGGTCAGGACCTGGGAGCCCTCGCCACCGCCCGGCGCGACCGTTTTCGCGTCGACCACACCGGCTTTCTCTTCCAGCAATTCAATCTGCTGCCCTTTCTCTCGGTCTTGGACAACGTCCTGTTGCCCTGCCAGTTCTCGGCGCTGCGCCGCGAGCGCGCCTCGACGCGGCATGGTGATCCCCGGGGCGCAGCCCTGACCCTGCTCCGCGCCCTGGGACTGAGCGATCCCGCGCTGCCCCGCCGTCCGGCCCGCGAACTCTCCATCGGCCAGCAGCAGCGCGTCGCCGCCGCCCGCGCCCTGATCGGCCAGCCGGAACTGGTGATCGCCGACGAACCCACCTCGGCGCTGGACAGCGACCACCGCGATGCCTTCCTGCAACTGCTGTTCGCCGAGTGCGCCGCCGCCGGTGCCGGCCTGCTGTTCGTCAGCCACGACCGCAGTCTGGCCAGTCGTTTCGACCGCCATCTGACCCTGGCCCAGCTCAACGCCGCCCGGCCGGAGACCTAGGATGCCGCTCCTGCAACTGGCCTGGGCCAGCCTGCGCAATCGCCGCGCCACCGCCCTGCTCACCGTCTTCACCATCGCCGTCTCGGTGGCCCTGCTGCTGGGTGTCGAACGCCTGCGCACCGAGGCCAAGGCCAGTTTCGCCAGCACCATCGCCGGTACCGACCTGGTGGTGGGCGCCCGTTCCGGCGCGGTCAACCTGCTGCTCTATTCGGTGTTCCGCATCGGCAACGCCACCAACAACATCCGCTGGGAGAGCTACGAGAAGCTCGCCGCCGATCCCCGCGTCGCCTGGACCATCCCGCTGTCTCTGGGCGATTCCCACCGCGGCTACCGGGTGCTGGGTACCGACGGCAACTACTTCACCCACTACCACTACGGGCGCAACCAGCCGTTGCGGCTGGCCCAGGGCCGGCCCTTCGCCGACGTCTTCGAGGTGGTGCTGGGCGCCGAGGTAGCCAAGGCGCTGCACTATCGGCTGGGCGACAAGGTCGTGCTGGCCCATGGCGTCGCCACCATCAGTCTGACCGAGCACAGCGACCACCCCTTCACCGTGGTCGGCATCCTCGCCCCCACCGGCACCCCGGTCGATCGCACCCTGCACATCCCGCTGAGCGGCATGACCGCCCTGCACCTGGACTGGCGCGGCGGCCTGCCCGGGCCTTCGCTGAGCGACGCCGAGGTGCGCCGGCGCGATCTCACGCCCCAGGACCTGACCGCCGCCCTGGTCGGCCTCAAGAGTCGGGTGGCCACCTTTGCCGTGCAGCGCGCGGTCAACGAGTACCGTGGCGAGCCGCTGCTGGCCATCCTGCCCGGTGTGGCCCTGCAGGAGCTCTGGGGCCTGCTCGGCACGGCGGAACAGGCGCTGCTGGTGATGTCGCTGTGCGTGGTGCTCACCGGGCTGGTGGGCATGCTCACCGCCCTGCTCGCCAGCCTCAACGAAAGACGCCGGGAGATGGCCATCCTGCGCTCGGTGGGCGCCCAGCCGCGCCACCTGTTCGGCCTGTTGCTGGCAGAGGCCCTGACCCTCACCCTGGCCGGCTGTCTCGCCGGGCTGGCGCTGCTCTATGGCGCCATCGCCCTGGGCCGGCCCTGGCTGCTGGCGGAATACGGCCTGGCATTGCCGCTGGACTGGCCCTCGCTCTACGATGGGCAACTGCTCGGCGGTATCCTGCTCGCAGCCCTGGTGCTCGGCTGCATCCCGGCCTGGCGCGGCTGTCGCCAGGCCCTCACGGACGGGTTGTCCGTGCGACTCTAGACGAGGCCCCACCATGCGCCTGGCGCTCCTGCTGTTGCTCTGCTGGCTGCCCTGGGCCCAGGCCGAACCCCGCCAACTCGCCTGGCGCGAACTGGTGCCGGCCGATGCGCCGCGCTTCAATCCCGGCAGCGTCGACCACGGCCTCGGCGAAGACGGCCCGGCCGCCAGCCAGCCCTGGCCGGACGCCCCCACGGTGGCCGCCCTGGATGGCCAGGAGGTGCGCCTGCCCGGCTACGTGGTGCCGCTGATGGTCACCGACGAGGGCGAGGTCACCGAATTCCTGCTGGTCCCCTATTACGGCGCCTGCATCCACGTACCGCCGCCGCCGGGCAACCAGATCGTCTACGTGAAAGGCAGCCACGACCTCTGGCTGTCCAAACTGCACCTGCCCTACTGGGTGGAAGGCCGCCTGGGCGTGGGCAGCCAACGCAGCGAGGTGGCCGTCGCCGGCTATTGGCTGCAGGCCCAACGCATCCAGCCCTACATTCTCAAGGGTGACGGTTCCTAAGGCGATCCGCCCCACCCTTGAGCGAGATCAAGAGTCCGCCGTTTCAGCTTCGCTAGGCTGCTCCCAGCCCTTTTTCAATGCCTTCGGAGCCCTCGCCATGCGTCCCCTCTTCCGTCTCAGCCTGCTCGCCCTTGCCCTGGCCGCGCCCTTCGCCCAGGCCCACCAGGCCGGCGACATCATCCTGCGCGCCGGCGCCATCACCGTGGATCCCCACGAGCGCAGCTCCGACGTCAAGATCGACAGAGGCGCCCTGAGCGGCGCCAATCTGGGCGGCAAGGCGACCATGGACAGCGACACCCAGCTGGGGCTGAACGTCGCCTACATGCTCACCGACCACCTGGGCCTCGAATTGCTGGCGGCCACGCCCTTCGAGCACCAGGTCAATATCAAGGGCACCGGGCTGGACGCCGCCAACGGAAAGCTCGGCAGCCTCAAGCACCTGCCGCCGACCCTGAGCCTGGTCTACTACCCGCTGGACGCCAAGGCGACGTTCCAGCCCTATGTCGGCGCCGGCCTCAACTACACCTGGATCTACGACGAGCACGTCGGCAGCGGCGCCAGCGCGGCCGGCTTCGACAACTTCCGCGCCGACAACTCCTGGGGCTGGTCCGCCCAGGTCGGCGCCGATCTCATGCTCTCCGACCGGGTGATGCTCAACGCCCAGATCCGCTATATCGACATCGCCACCACCGCCCATGTCGACAACACCGCCCTCGGCGCCCGCGCCAAGGTCGATCTGGACGTGGATCCCTGGGTCTACATGGTCGGCCTGGGCTATCGCTTCTAGGCCAGCGCAAGCCACTCGCCCGCAGGTTGGCGCTGGGCAGCTCCAGCGTCGACGCCCAACCGGCCAGGGAGTGCCCCTGGCCGCGTCCGCTAATCCCGCAGCAGTGCTGCCAGCCCCGTGCCCATGCTCGTGGGCTGACTGAAATCGAAGCGCTCGCGCAGGCGGCGGTTGTCCGCCTTCGAATGGCGGATGTCCCCGGCCCGCGCCGCGCCATGGGTTACCGGCGGCAGGCCACCCAGCACCTGGCCGATCTCCGCCAGCAGGCCGTTCAGGCTGATGGTCTCGCCGCGCCCCACGTTCACCGCCCCGGCCGTCACTTCGGGGGCTTCCAGCGCCTGCACCAGGATGCCCACCAGATCGGCGACATAGACGAAATCGCGGGTCTGCTCGCCATCACCGAACACCGTGATCGGCGTCTGCCGGCGGGCGCGTTCGGTGAAGATGCTGATCACCCCCGAATAGGGCGAAGACGGATCCTGACGCGGACCATAGATGTTGAAGAAGCGGAAGATCGCCGGCTCCAGACCGTGCTCGCGACGATAGAAGTCGAAGTAGTATTCGCCCGCCAGCTTGTCCGCCGCATAGGGCGTCAGCGGCGCCTTGGGCAACTCCTCGTCGATGGCCTGCCCCTGGCCGTTGGCGCCATAGACCGCCGCGCTGGAGGCATAGACCACCCGCTTGATCCCGGCCTTGCGCATGGCCTCGCACAGATTCAGGGTGCCGATGAAGTTGGCCCTGTGGGTGCCCACCGGGTCCTCCACCGACGCCTGCACCGAGGCCACCGCGGCCAGGTGCACCACCGCCGCGCAGCCGGCCATCGCAGCTTCCAGGGTCGCGACATCGGCCACGTCTCCCACCCGCAATTCGATGCGGTCGTCGTCCAGCGGCAGATTCTCACGCTTGCCGGTGCTCAGGTCGTCCAGCACCCGCACCCGCCTGCCCCGCGCCAGCAGCGCGTCGGCCAGGTGGGAGCCGATGAAACCGGCACCGCCAGTGATCAGAATGGGCGCATCACTCATCGAAACCTACCTCGTCCTGCCGAAAGCCCTGCAACAGCGCCGGCAGCTCCTGCTGCCAGCGCCGCGCCTTGATGCCAAAGGTGTTGAGCAGCTTGCGACTGATCAACACCCCCTGTTGTGGCTCTTCCGCGGCATCCGCACGCTCGAGGTGCGTCACCTCCTGCCACTCGCAGCGCACCGGCCGGTCGAATTCCTGCCAGAGCTGGGCGACGGTCTCGGCCAGACCCAACTCCGACACCGCTTCCTGGGCGCCGTAGTGATAGGTCCCCCAGAGCGGTGCGCCGCAGTCGAGCTGCTTGACCACGGCCAGCAGCACCCGGGCGGCATCGCCCACGGTGGTCGGATTGCCGCGCCGGTCGCCCGCCATCGGCACCACCTGCTCGGTGCCCAGCTGCCGCAGCAACCGCCCCAGGCGACCGTCACGGGAGTCATCCAGGACCCAGCCCAGGCGCAGCAGGATGTGCATCGGGCACAGCGCCCGCACCAGCTGCTCGACCCGCCAGAGCGCCTCGCCCCGTGCCCCGGGGGGCCGCGGAAGATCCTTTTCACTATAGCCGGCCACGCGCGAGCCATCGAACAGCTGATAGCTGGACGGCTGGATCAGAGGAATCTGATAGTGCTGGCAGAGGCCGGCCAGGCGTTGCACGGCCAGCGCCTGGCGCTGCATCAGCGCCGGATCGAAGTCCGCGGCCTGCAGCCAGTCGTGGTAATAGGCGAGATTGATCACCGCCCCCGGTCGGACCCGGTCGAGGACCTCGGTCAGCCCGGCGGCGTACCAGCCCTCCGTGGGAGTCTCGGGGGCGACGAATTCGATGCCCGCTTCGGCACCGGCGGCGAGTAGCGCCTTGCCCAGGGCGCTCTCCCCGCCCACTACTAGAAGACGCATACGCATGTGTTGGAACAGCCTTCAAACCAGCATAAACAGGCGTCGAAAGACTCGACGGACATCGGTCAACATAGCGCGTCGCGCCAACCTTGCTCAAGCATCGGCGGTACCTGCGGCCGGTTGCTCGCGGGTTTGTTCGCGCAGGGTATGGTTGGCGGCGCTCTTGAGATTGGGCAGCAGGCGGCAGATCAGCGCCAGCTGGGTGCACACCAGCCGGTAGCCGTCGTCGTTGTCCTCGGCCGCGGCCTCCAGTTCATCGGCCAGGCTGGTCTCCTCCTCGGCGGTCGGCGGCAGACTGCGGCGTTCCGCCACCGCCGCCGCGATGGATTCCATACCCTCGGCGATGCGGGTCACGGCGCGCTCCACCAGGGCATCGTGCTCGGCCGCCTCCAGCTGGCGGCGATGGGCGCCCAGGGCCGACAGGTAGCCCAGCAGGGTGTTGGACAGCGCCAGATAGCGAAAGCCCGCTTCCAGGTTACGACGGAAGTGCCCGGGATCGCGCAGCATGTTGGCCAGCGCGGCCGACAGGGTCGCATCGGCGTTGTGGGCGTTGCGCCGCGCCACCCGGTAGTCGAGATCGTCGCGCTTGCCGGTGCGGTACTGCTCGTGCAGTCGGCGCAGATAGAGCGCATTGGTACGCAGGGTATTGGCCATCACCTGGTGCAGCCGCCGCCCCTGCCAGTCCGGCAGGACGAAGAACACCGCCAGTACCGCGATCAGGCAGCCCAGCAGGGTATCCAGCAGCCGCGGCCAGATCAGCATGAAACCGTTGCCCACCTGGTTGAAGCAGAACAGCACCATGAGGGTGATGGCCGCGGTGGCGACGGTGTAGCGATCCGTCCGGGTGATAAAGAACACCAGGCCGCCCACCAGCGCCAGCAAGAGCTGGATCTCCGGCTGCCCGAACAGCTCCAGCAGGGCGCTGCCCAGCAACAGCCCGATCACCGTACCCACGATCCGCTGCACCAGCCGCACCCGGGTCGCTCCGTACTGCGGCCTGCAGACGAACACCGTAGTCAAGAGGATCCAGTAGCCATTCACTGGGTGGATCAGGTGCAGCACGCCATAGCCGGCCATCAGCGCCAGCGCCATACGCAGGCCATGGCGGAACAGCAGCGAGGTCGGGGTCAGCTGCAGGCGGATACGCTGGAACACCTCGCGCAGGGAGCGTGCCGCCGGATCCAGCAGGCTGGTATCCAGATCAGCCGCCCCCGAGTCGCTGTTGCCCGCCTCGGAGAATTGTCGCTCCAGGGTCGAAAGGTTGTGTCCGAGCAGGTCCAGGGAGCGCAGCAGGCCCCGCCAGCGCGGATTCTGCTGCTGCTTGAGATACTCCAGCGAGGCCTGCAGATCGGTCAGGCCCTGCTGACTCTGCTGGCCGTATTCGAAAGGCTGTCCGAGCCGGATCGCCTCGCCCATGTTCAGGCAGGCCGTGGCCTGCAACTTGAGCAGGCGCTGGCAGCGAAAGAGGATGTCGCTGTGAAAGAAGGCCTCGGTCAGGGCACTGTAGGGATAGTGCGAAGAGCTGGCGCGCTCGTGGATGTCCTGCGCCATGAAATACAGGCGGAAATAGCGCCCCGAACGCGCACCGGGCCGTCCCGAGCGGCCGAAGCGATTGAGGATGGTCGCCTTGGCCTGGTTCAGCGCCTGCACCACCTTGCCGTTCTGCTGGGCCAGCAGCACCCGCCGCCGGTGCAGATCCACCCCGCGCACCGGCTCGAGCATCTCGGCCTTGAGCCTGAGTAGCGTCCCCAGTTCGCCATACAGAGCGGACAGATTCTGTCGCACCGGCTGGTGGGCGAAGAGCGCGCACCAGAGCACCGAGAGCAGGCCGTACCACAATGCCCCGGCCAGCAGGTGTGCCGGCTCGTACCACAGCGGCACCTGGGCGCCGAGGCGCTGATCCACCCCGATCATGGCATAGATGGACAGGATCACCGTGGCCTGGGCCACCGAGGCGTAGCGCTCGCCGATGGCGCCCAGCATCGTCAGGCTGAAGGTGGCCAGGCCCAGGCCCACCACGAAGATCCAGGGATAGGGAAACAGCAGCTCGACCGCGAAGGCCGCCACGGTGAAGCACAGCAGCGTCACCGCCAGCGACTTGAGTCGCCCCAGCCAGCTGTCGTCGGTTTCCGCCAGGGCGCTGGCGATGATGCCAAGGAATACCGGCGACAGCGCGCGCAGATCGCCCAGCGACCAGCAGACCGCCATGGCGCCGCTCAGGGCGACAAAGACGCGAACGCCATAGCTGGCCTTTTCGTGCGCCCAGAGCTGGCGCAAAGACACTCCAAACACAGTCATGACGGGAGAGCGAGCCTCGTGTTTTCGCGCTTGATGCGAACCTTAGCACTGCGACGTCGCAAGCGGCGTCCGAGACAGCCTTTCCCGCACTTTTTTCGCGGACGAAAAAAAGCCCGGCGGTTGCCGGGCTCTTTTCTACCCATGGATCAGGCCACTTCGCTGGGATCTATCCCCAGGCCCTTGGCCACGCCCACGCCATAGGCGGGATCGGCCTTGAGGAAGTGACCGATCTGCCGCAGCTGCACCTCGCGGGTTACCGTACCCAGGGCGCCGACGATGTTGTCGATCAGCAGCGCCTGCTGGTCGGCATTCATCAGGCGGAACAGCGCTCCGGCCTGGCTGAAGTAGTCCTCGTCCACCCGGTGATCATAGCGATCGGCCGGCCCGGCGAAGTTCAGCGCCGGCTCGCGATACTGGGGCGCCTGCTTGGGCGTGTGGCCATAGCTGTTCGGCTCGTAGTTCGGCTGCGAACCGCCATTGCCATCGAATCTCATGGCCCCGTCACGCTGGTTGTTGGCGTAGGGGCAACGGGGTGCGTTGACCGGCAGTTGCTGATAGTTGGTGCCCACCCGGTAGCGCTGGGCGTCGGCATAGGCGAATACCCTGCCCTGCAGCATGCGATCGGGCGACAGCCCCACGCCCGGCACCACGTTGCTCGGCGCAAAGGAGGCCTGCTCCACCTCGGCGAAGTAGTTCTGCGGATTACGGTTGAGCTCCAGCACCCCCACCTCCTGCAGCGGATAGTCCTGCTGCGACCAGACCTTGGTCACGTCGAAGGGATTCTCGGCACGGCTAGCTGCTTCCTGTTCGCTCATCACCTGGATGCACAGCGTCCAGCGCGGGAATTCGCCGCGCTCGATGGCCTGGAACAGGTCGCGCTGGCTGTAGTCCGGATCGGTACCGGCCAGGCGTGCCGCGTCGGCCGGCGCCAGATTCTTGATCCCCTGCTGGCTCTTGAAGTGAAACTTCACGAAGTGCCGCTCGCCCTGGGCGTTGATCAGGCTGAAGGTATGGCTGCCGAAGCCATGCATGAAGCGATAGCCGTCCGGAATGCCGCGATCGGAGAACAGGATGGTGACCTGATGCAGCGATTCGGGCGACAGCGACCAGAAATCCCACATCATCTGCGGACTCTTCAGGTTGCTCCAGGGATCGCGCTTCTGGGTATGGATGAAGTCGGGGAATTTCAACGGATCGCGGATGAAGAACACCGGGGTGTTGTTGCCGACGATGTCCCAGTTGCCTTCTTCGGTATAGAACTTCACGGCGAAACCGCGGGGATCGCGCTCGGTATCCGCCGAGCCGCGCTCACCGCCCACGGTGGAAAAGCGCAGCAGGGTCTCGGTCCGCTTGCCCACCTCGGCGAACAGCCTGGCGCTGCTGAGGTGCGTGATGTCCCGGGTGACGGTAAAGGTGCCATAGGCCGCGGAGCCCTTGGCATGCACGCGTCGCTCGGGAATGACTTCACGGTTGAAATGCGCCAGCTTCTCGATCAAATGGAAGTCGTCGAGCATCAGCGGACCGCGCGGACCGGCGGTGCGGGAATTCTGGTTGTCGGCCACCGGAATGCCGCTGGCGGTGGTGAGGATCTTGGTATCAGTCACAGGTATCTCCCTCTAAAAGCGTTGGCTGATCGCTTGAGAGAAGTATCGCCACGGCAATACTTTAGGACTAATTTATTGATCCTAGCATCCTGATAGAAAAATCTGCGATCAGAAGTCGGATGCGAAGGGCCTGGTCTTCACCAAACGCCGGGCATGAAAAAGCCGGGCAAGAGCCCGGCTTTTTCCAGAACGCAGCTACTTATTCAGCAGCCTGTTCCACGGTACCGCCGACCGGACGGTCGATCAGCTCGACATACGCCATGGGCGCATTGTCGCCAGCGCGGAAGCCGCACTTCAGGATACGCAGGTAGCCACCCGGACGGTTGGCGTAGCGCTTGCCCAGGTCGTTGAACAGCTTGCCAACGGCAGCTTTCGAACGGGTACGGTCGAAAGCCAGACGACGGTTGGCGACGCTGTCTTCCTTGGCCAGGGTGATCAGCGGCTCGGCAACGCGGCGCAGTTCCTTGGCTTTCGGCAGGGTAGTTTTGATCAGCTCGTGCTCGAACAGCGACACAGCCATGTTCTGGAACATGGCCTTGCGGTGTGCGCTCGTGCGGCTCAGATGACGACCACTTTTACGATGACGCATGATTGAAATTCCTTCCCAAACTATCGTTCGGTGAACAATGACGATCAGGCAGTAGCCTTGTCGTCCTTCTTAAGGCTTGCAGGGGGCCAGTTGTCCAGGCGCATACCGAGCGACAGACCACGGGAGGCCAGGACGTCCTTGATTTCGGTCAGGGACTTCTTGCCCAGGTTCGGGGTCTTGAGCAGCTCCACTTCGGTACGCTGAATCAGGTCACCGATGTAGTAGATGTTCTCCGCCTTGAGGCAGTTGGCCGAACGAACGGTCAGTTCCAGATCGTCCACCGGACGCAGCAGGATCGGATCGATCTCGTCTTCCTGCTCGACCACGACCGGCTCGCTGTCGCCCTTGAGGTCGACGAACGCTGCCAGCTGCTGCTGCAGGATGGTGGCGGCACGACGGATGGCTTCTTCCGGATCCAGGGTACCGTTGGTTTCCAGGTCAAGCACGAGCTTGTCCAGGTTGGTACGCTGTTCGACCCGGGCGTTTTCCACCACATAGGCCACGCGACGAACCGGGCTGAACGAAGCATCGAGCTGCAGACGACCGATTGCGCGGGTTTCGTCTTCTTCGCTCTGACGCGCGTCGGCGGGCTCATAGCCACGACCGCGGGCGATTTTCAGCTTCATGTTCAGCGAACCGTTGTCCGCCAGGTGGGCGATGACGTGCTCACCGTTGACGATCTCGACGTCGTGATCGACCTGAATGTCAGAGGCCAGAACCGGCCCCTGACCTTTCTTGCTCAGGCTCAGGGTGACTTCGTCACGGCCGTGCAACTTGATGGCCAGACCCTTGAGATTGAGCAGGATCTCGATCACGTCTTCCTGCACGCCTTCGATGGCGCTGTACTCGTGCAGGACACCGTCGATCTCTGCTTCGACTACCGCGCAGCCAGGCATGGAGGACAACAGGATACGCCGCAGCGCGTTGCCCAAGGTATGGCCGAAACCACGCTCGAGAGGCTCGAGGGTGATCTTGGCACGGGTCTGACTAACCGCCTGCACATCGATATGGCGGGGGGTCAGGAACTCATTTACCGAACTCTGCATGGATGCACCTACTTTCTAGCCCTTACTTGGAGTAGAGCTCGACAATCAGGTTTTCGTTGATGTCGGCGGAGAGATCACCACGGGCCGGCACGCTCTTGAAGGTGCCTTCCTTTTTCTCGGTGCTCACTTCGACCCACTCAACACGGCCACGCTGGCCGCACAGCTCGAGAGCTTGAGCGATACGCAGCTGGTTCTTGGCCTTCTCGCGGACCGCGACGACGTCGCCGACCTTGACCTGATAGGAGGGAATGTTGACGGTCTGACCGTTGACGGTGATCGACTTGTGGGAGACCAGCTGGCGCGATTCAGCGCGAGTGGCACCAAAGCCCATGCGATACACCACGTTGTCCAGACGGCACTCGAGCAGTTGCAGCAGGTTTTCACCGGTAGCGCCCTTGCGACGGGCAGCTTCCTGATAGTAACCGGCGAACTGACGCTCGAGGACACCGTACATGCGGCGGACTTTCTGCTTTTCACGCAGCTGCAGACCGTAGTCGGACAGACGACCGCGACGCTGACCATGCTGGCCAGGAACGGTTTCCAGCTTGCACTTCGAGTCGAGGGCACGAGCGCCGCTCTTCAGGAAGAGGTCAGTGCCTTCGCGGCGGGACAGTTTGCACTTGGGACCAATGTAACGAGCCATTTCTCACTGTCTCCTATTACACGCGACGCTTCTTCGGCGGACGGCACCCGTTATGCGGGATGGGCGTCACGTCGGTGATGCTGGCGATCTTGTAACCACAGGCATTCAGGGCGCGAACAGCGGACTCGCGGCCGGGGCCGGGACCTTTGACGTTCACGTCCAGATTCTTCAGACCATATTCCAGAGCGGCTTGGCCGGCACGTTCGGCTGCAATCTGGGCAGCGAACGGGGTGCTCTTACGGGAGCCACGGAAGCCGGAGCCACCGGAGGTCGCCCAGGACAAAGCATTGCCCTGACGATCGGTGATGGTCACGATGGTGTTGTTGAAAGACGCATGGATGTGGGCGATGCCATCAACCACTGTCTTTTTGACTTTCTTACGAGGACGAGCAGCAGGTTTTGCCATGACTAGATTCCTGTCGATTCGCGGATGCGATTACTTGCGGATCGGCTTGCGCGGGCCCTTACGGGTACGGGCATTGGTCTTGGTGCGCTGACCACGGACCGGCAGACCACGGCGGTGACGCAGACCGCGGTAGCAACCCAGATCCATCAGGCGCTTGATGTTCATGTTGATTTCGCGGCGCAGGTCACCCTCGGTGAGGATTTTGGCGACCTCGTTACGCAGCTGATCGACCTGCTCGTCGCTCAGTTCTTTGATCTTGGCGGTCGGCTCGATGCCGGTGGCCGCGCAGATCTTCTGAGAGGTGGTGCGACCGACACCATAGATGTAGGTCAGCGAGATAACAGTGTGCTTGTTATCTGGAATGTTGACGCCTGCAATACGGGCCATTCAGAAAAACTCCAATTGACAGCTACCGACGCCCCGGAAGCCAAGAAAAGGGCGCGCGATATTAACGCTGTAGGAACAAATGATCAACCCGGCAGCACACTAGCTGCCGGGTTAGACGCGTGATTCACACTCAGCCTTGGCGCTGCTTGTGACGCGGTTCAGCGCTGCAGATCACGCGCACGACGCCTTCGCGGCGAATGATCTTGCAGTTACGGCACAGCTTCTTGACCGATGCACGAACTTTCATGACAACTCCTCTAACCTTACGGGTAACGGATCAGCGCATCATGCCGCTGCCGTAGCCCTTCAGGTTGGCTTTCTTCATCAGGGACTCGTATTGATGAGATACGAGATGGGATTGGACCTGGGACATGAAGTCCATGACCACTACCACCACGATCAGCAACGAGGTCCCGCCGAGATAGAACGGCACGTTCGCCGCGACCACCAGGAACTGGGGCAACAAGCACACCGCCGTCATGTACAGGGCACCGAACATGGTCAGTCGGGTCAGCACGCCATCGATATAGCGCGCGGACTGCTCACCAGGACGAATACCCGGGATGAACGCCCCGGATTTCTTCAGGTTCTCTGCCACGTCCTTGGGGTTGAACATCAGCGCCGTATAGAAGAAGCAGAAGAAGATGATCCCTGCACTAAACAGCAAGATGTTCAGCGGCTGACCAGGCGCGATGGCCTGAGCCACGTCCTGCAACCAACCGAGACCTTCGGACTGACCGAACCACGAACCGAGCGATGCCGGAAACAGCAGGATGCTGCTGGCGAAGATCGCCGGGATGACCCCGGCCATGTTCACCTTGAGCGGCAGATGGCTGTTCTGCGCAGCGAAGACCTTGCGACCCTGCTGACGCTTGGCGTAGTGCACGGCGATACGACGCTGCCCACGCTCGATGAACACCACGAAGGCGATGATGGCGACCGCCACCACACCGACCATGATCAGCGCGAAGATGTTGATATCGCCCTGCCGTGCCGACTCGAAGGACTGACCGATGGCGCGAGGCAAACCCGCGACGATACCGGCGAAGATCAGCATCGAGATGCCATTGCCGATACCGCGCTCGGTGATCTGCTCACCCAGCCACATCATGAACAGTGCGCCTGCGACGAAGGTGGTGACAGCTACGAAGTAGAAGCTGAAGCCCACGCTGAACGCCACGCCCTGACTGGCAAGTCCAACCGACATCCCGGTGGCCTGAACGAGCGCCAGAACCAGTGTGCCGTAACGGGTGTACTGGCTGATCTTGCGACGACCAGACTCACCCTCTTTCTTCAATTGCTCCAGCTGTGGGCTGATCGCGGTAAGCAGCTGCATGATGATCGATGCCGAGATGTACGGCATGATCCCCAGTGCAAAGATGCTCATCCGCTCCAGCGCACCGCCAGAGAACATGTTGAAGAGGCTAAGAATGGTCCCCTCGTTCTGCCTGAACAGTGCGGCCAGCTGATCGGGATTGATACCCGGAACAGGGATGTGCGCACCGATCCTGTAGACGATGATCGCCAGGAACAGGAATCGGAGGCGGGTCCACAGCTCGGACATACCACCGGTCTTGCTGAGCGCAGAGAGAGCACCTTGCTTAGCCATTTATTCCTCGATCTTGCCGCCAGCTGCTTCGATGGCTGCACGTGCGCCCTTGGTGGCACCAATGCCCTTCAGGGTGACGGCACGGGTGACGTCGCCGGACAGCACAACCTTGACACGCTTGATGTCGCGACTAATCACGTTGGCGTCTTTCAGCGCCTGCAGATCGACGACATCGACATCAACCTTGGCCAGCTCGGAGGTACGAACCTCGGCGCGGTCCAGGGCCTTCAGCGAAACGAAGCCGAACTTGGGCAGACGACGGTGCAGCGGCTGCTGGCCACCCTCGAAGCCGGGAGCAACCTTGCCACCGGAACGGGAGGTCAGACCCTTGTGGCCGCGGCCACCGGTCTTGCCCAGGCCGCTACCGATACCACGACCGGGACGCAGCTTCTCGCGGCGAGCGCCGGGAGCGGAACGCAGATCATTCAATTTCATGACTTAACCCTCCACACGCAGAAGGTAATAGGCCTTGTTGATCATGCCGCGATTCTCAGGGGTGTCCTGAACTTCGACGGTGTGACCAATGCGACGCAGGCCGAGACCCTTGACGCAAGCCTTGTGATTGGCCAGACGGCCATGGACGCTCTTGATCAGCGTGACCTTGACGGTTGCGTTAGCCATGATCAGAGAATCTCCTCGACGCTCTTGCCACGCTTGGCGGCAACAGCTTCCGGCGCCTGCATGTGTTTGAGACCTTCGAAGGTCGCGTACACCACGTTTACCGGGTTGGTGGAGCCGTAGCACTTGGCCAGGACGTTCTGCACACCAGCGACTTCCAGCACGGCGCGCATGGCACCGCCGGCGATGATGCCGGTACCGTCGGAAGCGGGCTGCATGTACACCTTGGAGGCGCCATGGGCGGCCTTGACCGGGTACTGCAGGGTGGTGCCGTTCAGATCCACCTGGATCATGTTGCGGCGAGCAGCTTCCATAGCCTTCTGGATGGCAGCAGGCACTTCACGGGCCTTGCCACGGCCGAAGCCAACGCGGCCTTTGCCATCGCCAACCACGGTCAGAGCGGTGAAGGCGAAGATACGGCCGCCTTTCACGGTTTTGGCTACGCGGTTAACTTGAACCAGCTTCTCGATGTAGCCTTCGTCGCGCTTTTGATCGTTATTTGCCATGACTTAGAACTCCAGCCCGCCTTCACGAGCAGCGTCGGCCAGCGCTTTGACGCGACCATGGTACTTGAAGCCAGAACGATCAAAGGCCACCTGGGTAACGCCAGCGGCCTTGGCACGCTCGGCGACCAGCAGACCAACTTTCTTGGCCGCCTCGACGTTGCTGGTAGCGCTTTCGCGCAGTTCTTTGTCCAGCGTAGAAGCGCTGGCCAGGACCTTGCTGCCGTCGGCCGCGATGACCTGGGCATAGATGTGCTGGGAAGAGCGGTACACGCACAGACGCACCACTTCCAGCTCGCGCATCTTCAGGCGAGCCTTGCGAGCGCGACGCAGTCGGGTTTCTTTCTTGACGGTCATTTGCTATGCCCTACTTTTTCTTGGCTTCTTTACGGTGGACGACTTCGTCGGCATACCGTACGCCCTTGCCCTTGTAAGGCTCCGGCGGACGGAAACCACGAATCTCAGCCGCAACCTGGCCGACCAGCTGCTTGTCGATACCCTTGATCAGGATTTCGGTCTGGTTGGGGGTTTCTGCGGTGATGCCTTGCGGCAGGTCGTAGTCCACGGGGTGAGAGAAGCCCAGAGCGAGGTTCAGCACCTGACCTTTGGCTTGGGCCTTGTAGCCCACACCGACCAGTTGCAGCTTGCGCTCGAAGCCCTGGCTGACGCCGACCACCATGTTGTTGACCAGGGCACGGGTAGTGCCGGCCATCGCACGGGTCTGCTGATCGCCATTGCGAGCAGCGAAACGCAGCTCACCGGACTCTTGAGTGACTTCAACGGACGGATGGACCTTCAGCTCCAGAGCGCCCTTGGCACCCTTGATCGAAAGGGCCTGACCGGCCAGATTAACTTCGACGCCTGCAGGCAGTCTTACAGGGTTTTTAGCAACGCGAGACATGCTGATTCCCCTTAGAAGACTGTGCAGAGCACTTCGCCGCCAACACCAGCAGCACGGGCTGCGCGATCAGTCATCACACCTTTGTTGGTGGAAACGATCGACACGCCCAGACCGCCACGCACTTTCGGCAGCTGGTCAACGGCTTTGTACTGGCGCAGACCGGGACGGCTGCTACGCTTCAGCTCTTCGATGACAGGCTTGCCTTCGAAGTACTTCAGCTCGATGGACAGCGACGGCTTGGATTCCGCGCTGACCTGAAAATCCGCGATGTAACCTTCGTCCTTGAGGACTTTGGCGACGGCAGCCTTCAGCTTGGAAGAAGGCATGCTCACAACGGCCTTTTCAGCCATCTGGGCATTACGGATACGAGTTAGCATGTCTGCTAACGGGTCCTGCATACTCATGGGCTATTAGCTCCTAATACAGAAATTGAGCCTACCGGCTCTCAAAATCACCCCTCGGCAATAGGCCGATTCGGGCGAGCCGAGCATTCTAGAGATCGGCCTGAAACGAATCAAGCCCCAAAAGGGGCTTGATTCAGTTACCGCGATGAAAGGCGCTAGCTGTTACCAGCTGGCCTTCACCAGGCCGGGCACGTCACCACGCATGGCTGCTTCACGCAGCTTGATGCGGGACAGACCGAACTTGCGGTACACGCCATGCGGACGACCGGTCAGGCGGCAGCGGTTACGCATGCGGCTGGCGCTGGCGTCACGGGGCTGCTTCTGCAGGGCGACCTGGGCATTCCAACGCTCCTCGGGGGAGGCGTTGACGTTACCGATGGTCGCCTTCAGCTCGGCGCGCTTCTTGGCGTACTTGGCAACCGTTTGCTGACGCTTCAGCTCACGGTTAATCATGCTTTGCTTAGCCATTTGAAGACCTCAATCAGTTACGGAACGGGAAGTTGAACGCGCGCAGCAGCGCACGGCCTTCCTCGTCGGTACGAGCGGTGGTGGTCAGGGTGATGTCCATGCCACGCAGCGCATCGATCTTGTCGTAATCGATTTCCGGGAAGATGATCTGCTCTTTCACGCCCATGCTGTAGTTGCCACGACCATCGAAGGACTTGGCATTCAGGCCGCGGAAGTCACGTACGCGCGGCAGGGAGATGGACAGCAGACGATCCAGGAATTCATACATGCGATCGCTACGCAGGGTCACCTTGACGCCAATCGGCCAGCCTTCGCGGATCTTGAAGCCAGCAATGGAATTGCGGGCATAAGTCACGACCGGCTTTTGACCAGCGATCTTTTCCAGGTCAGCTACAGCGTTGTCGATGATCTTCTTGTCACCGACTGCTTCGCCCAGACCCATGTTCAAGGTGATCTTGGTGATGCGCGGAACTTCCATCACGTTACCCAGCTGAAGCTGCTCTTTCAGCTTGGGCGCGATTTCCTTCCGATAAATCTCTTTCAATCGAGCCATGGTGATCTACCTAGCAGCTTCAGGCCTGGACCGCTTTTTGGGTCGACTTGAAGATACGAATCTTCTTGCCGTCTTCGACTTTGAAACCAACGCGGTCAGCCTTGTTGGTCTCGGAGTTGAAAATGGCAACGTTGGAGACATGCAGAGGGGCTTCTTTCTCTACGATGCCACCCTGAACGCCCAGCATGGGGTTGGGCTTGGTGTGGCGCTTGACCAGGTTGACCCCGCCAACGACCAGACGGTCATCGGCGAGCACCTTCAGCACCTTGCCACGTTTGCCCTTGTCCTTGCCGGCAATGACGATTACCTCGTCGTCACGACGAATCTTTTGCATGTCGGCTACTCCTTACAGCACTTCGGGGGCAAGGGAGACGATCTTCATGAACTTCTCGGAGCGAAGTTCACGGGTCACCGGCCCAAAGATACGGGTGCCAATCGGCTCTTGCTTGTTGTTCAGCAGAACCGCGGCGTTGCCGTCGAAGCGGATGATGGAACCGTCGGTGCGGCGGACGCCGTGCTTGGTACGCACGACGACAGCAGTCATCACCTGACCTTTCTTCACCTTGCCGCGCGGAATTGCTTCCTTGACGGTGACTTTGATGATGTCGCCGATGCCGGCGTAGCGGCGGTGGGAACCGCCGAGCACCTTGATGCACATCACGCGACGAGCGCCGCTGTTGTCGGCGACGTCAAGCATGGATTGAGTCTGGATCATGGCTCTCTACCCTTATACCTGAACGGCGCGCTCGACGACGTCAACCAGGGTCCACGCCTTGGTCTTGGCCAGCGGGCGGGTTTCGCGAATGGTGACCAGGTCACCAATGCGGCACTGATTGGTTTCGTCGTGAGCGTGCAGCTTGGTGGAACGCTTCACGTATTTGCCGTAGATCGGGTGCTTTACGCGACGCTCGATCAGTACGGTCACGGTTTTGTCCATCTTGTCGCTGACCACTCGGCCGGTCAGCGTACGGACAGTTTTTTCAGCTTCAGCCATGATCACTTACCTGCTTGCTGGTTCAGCACAGTCTTGACGCGAGCGATGTCGCGCTTCACTTGCGAGAGCATGTGAGACTGACCCAACTGGCCAGTTGCCTTCTGCATACGCAGATTGAACTGGTCACGCAGCAGGTTGAGAAGCTGCTCGTTCAGCTCCTCTACGGATTTCTCACGCAAATCTTTCGCTTTCATCACATCACCGTCCGCTTAACAAAGGAGGTTTCGACGGGAAGCTTGGCAGCGGCCAGGGCGAATGCCTGACGAGCCAGATCCTCGGAAACACCCTCGATCTCGTACAGGACCTTGCCCGGCTGGATCTGGGCTACCCAGTACTCGACACTACCCTTACCTTTACCCATCCGCACTTCGAGAGGCTTCTTGGTGACAGGCTTGTCAGGGAAGACGCGGATCCAGATCTTGCCGCCACGCTTCACGTGACGGGTCAGCGCACGACGTGCGGATTCGATCTGGCGAGCGGTCAGACGGCCACGGCCGACAGCCTTCAGCGCGTACTCGCCGAAGCTGACCTTGCTACCGCGATGAGCCAGACCACGGTTGTGGCCGGTCATCTGCTTGCGGAATTTTGTACGCTTGGGTTGCAGCATGTTGCGTACTCCTTACTTAGCAGCAGCTTTTTTGCGCGGAGCCGGGGCGACGGGCTTGAGCTCTTCCTGGCGGCCACCAATGACCTCACCCTTGAAGATCCAGACCTTCACACCGATCACACCGTAGGTGGTGTGAGCTTCCGCAGTGGCGTAGTCGATATCGGCACGCAGGGTGTGCAGGGGCACACGACCTTCGCGATACCACTCGGTACGGGCGATTTCAGCACCGCCCAGACGACCGCTCACTTGAATCTTGATGCCTTTGGCACCAATGCGGATCGCGTTCTGCACGGCGCGCTTCATGGCGCGACGGAACATCACACGACGCTCAAGCTGCTGCGCAACGCTCTGCGCAACCAGGGCACCGTCGAGCTCCGGCTTGCGGATCTCTTCGATGTTGATGTGCACGGGCACACCCATTCTTGCGGTCAGGTCCTGACGCAGCTTCTCGACATCCTCACCTTTCTTGCCGATCACGATACCGGGACGGGCGGTGTGGATGGTGATGCGTGCGGTTTGAGCCGGGCGATGAATATCGATACGGCTTACGGACGCGCTTTTTAGTTTGTCCTGGAGGTACTCACGAACCTTCAGGTCGGCCAGCAGATAGTCCGCATAAGTGCGCTTATCCGCGTACCAGACCGAAGTGTGCTCCTTGACGATACCCAGGCGAATGCCATTGGGATGTACTTTCTGACCCATCTGATCGACTCCGTTACTTGTCCGCAACCTTGACCGTGATATGGCAAGACCGCTTCACGATGCGATCAGCACGACCTTTGGCACGCGGCATGATGCGCTTGAGCGAACGACCTTCGTTTACGAAGACGGTGGAGACCTTCAGGTCGTCCACGTCGGCGCCTTCATTGTGCTCGGCGTTGGCAACAGCCGACTCCAGCACCTTCTTCATGATTTCAGCGGCTTTCTTGCTGCTGAAAGTCAACAGGTTGAGCGCTTCGCCCACCTTCTTCCCGCGAATCTGGTCGGCGACCAAGCGGGCTTTCTGGGCGGAGATACGAGCGCCCGACAGCTTAGCGGCTACTTCCATCTTCCTCACCCCTTAACGCTTGGCTTTCTTGTCAGCCGCATGACCGCGATAGGTGCGGGTAGCAGCGAACTCGCCGAGTTTGTGGCCGACCATGTCTTCGTTCACCAGAACGGGGACATGTTGACGACCGTTGTGCACAGCGATGGTCAGGCCGACCATCTGCGGCAGGATCATCGAACGACGCGACCAGGTCTTGATCGGCTTGCGTTCGTTTTTTTCCACCGCGACTTCGATCTTCTTCAACAGGTGAAGATCGATAAAAGGACCTTTCTTCAGAGAACGGGGCACAGTCGAATCCTCTACTGATTACTTGCCGCGACGGACAATCATCTTGTCGGTACGCTTGTTGGAGCGCGTCTTGAGACCCTTGGTCTTGACGCCCCACGGCGAAACCGGATGACGGCCACCGGAAGTACGACCTTCACCACCACCGTGCGGGTGATCGACCGGGTTCATGGCAACACCACGAACAGTCGGACGCACGCCACGCCAGCGGGTGGCACCGGCCTTACCCAGCGAACGCAGGCTGTGCTCACCGTTGGACACTTCGCCCAGGGTGGCACGGCACTCGGACAGCACCTTGCGCATTTCACCGCTGCGCAGACGCACGGTGACGTAGGCGCCTTCGCGGGCGACCAGCTGAGCGGAGGTACCCGCGGAGCGAGCGATCTGAGCGCCTTTGCCAGGCTTCAGCTCGATACCGTGGATGGTGCTACCGACCGGCACGTTACGCAGCGGCAGGTTGTTGCCGGCCTTGATGGGCGCGCCAGCGCCGGACAGCAGCTGGTCACCGGCAGCAACGCCCTTGGGGGCGATGATGTAGCGACGCTCGCCATCGGCGTACTTCAGCAGAGCGATGTGTGCAGTACGGTTCGGATCGTATTCGATACGCTCAACGACGGCAGGGATGCCATCCTTGTTGCGACGGAAATCGACCAGACGATAGTGCTGCTTGTGACCACCGCCGATGTGGCGAGTGGTGATACGACCATTGTTGTTACGGCCGCCGGACTTGCTCTTCTTCTCCAGCAAAGGAGCGTAGGGCGCGCCTTTGTGCAGATCAGAGTTGACCACCTTGACCACAAAGCGGCGGCCAGCGGAGGTCGGCTTGCATTTTACGATTGCCATGATGCCCCCTGATTACTCGGCGCTGCTGGAAAAGTCGAGATCCTGGCCCGGCTGGAGCGCGATGTACGCTTTTTTCCAGTCGTTACGCTTGCCCAGACCACGAGCGGTGCGCTTGGTCTTGCCCTGGACGTTCAGGGTGCTGACGCTGCGAACCTTGACCTCGAACAGCTGCTCGACGGCCTTCTTGATTTCCAGCTTGGTTGCATCGGTGGCAACCTTGAATACGAACTGCTTCTGGCTGTCCGCCAGCATGGTGGCCTTCTCGGAGATGTGCGGGCCAAGCAGCACTTTGAATACGCGTTCCTGGTTCATGCCAGCAGCTCCTCGAATTTCTTCACGGCGGACACAGTGACCAGCACCTTGTCGTAGGCGATCAGGCTGACCGGGTCGGAACCCTGGACATCACGCACGTCGACGAAAGGCAGGTTGCGGGCGGCCAGATACAGATTCTGGTCGACAGCGTCGGTCACGATCAGCACGTCGCTCAGGCCCAGGCCGTCCAGCTTGCTGACCAGGGTCTTGGTCTTGGGCGCGTCGACGGCGAAGTCGTCAACCACGACCAGACGATCCAGACGGACCAGCTCGGCGAGGATGGAGCGCAGTGCAGCGCGGTACATCTTCTTGTTCAGCTTCTGGCTGTGATCCTGGGGCTTGGCTGCGAAAGCCACGCCACCGGAACGCCAGATGGGGCTGCGGATGGTACCGGCACGGGCACGACCGCTGCCCTTCTGACGCCAGGGCTTCTTGCCGCCGCCGCTGACTTCGGAACGGGTCTTCTGGGCACGGGTGCCCTGACGACCGCCAGCCATGTAGGCAACGACTGCCTGGTGAACCAGGGTCTCGTTGAATTCACCGCCGAAGGTGTGCTCGGAGACTTCGATAGCTTGAGAGCCATTCACATTGAGTTGCATGTTCTCTCTCCTCTCAACCACGGGCCTTGACAGCGGGACGCACGATCACGTCACCACCCGGCGCGCCGGGGACGGCACCCTTGACCAGCAGCAGGTTGCGCTCGGCGTCTACACGCACGACTTCCAGCGACTGAACGGTTACACGCTCCGCACCCAGGTGACCGGACATTTTCTTGCCCTTGAACACTCGACCAGGAGTCTGGCACTGGCCGATGGAACCAGGTGCACGGTGGGAAACGGAGTTACCGTGGGTGTTGTCCTGACCACGGAAGTTCCAGCGCTTGATGGTACCGGCGTAGCCCTTACCTTTGGACTGACCAGTGACATCAACCATCTGACCGGCTTCGAACAGGGCTACGGTGACTTCGTCGCCAGCCTTGTACTCACCGTCTTCCAGGCGGAATTCGAGGACGCTACGACCAGCAGCAACGCTGGCCTTGGCGAAGTGACCGGCTTGCGCCTTGGTCACGCGGGAAGCACGACGCTCGCCCACGGTTACCTGAATGGCACGGTAGCCATCGGTTTCTTCGCTTTTGAATTGGGTTACGCGATTCGGCTCGATCTCAATGACCGTAACCGGAACGGAAACGCCTTCTTCGGTGAAAACGCGGGTCATACCGCATTTACGACCGACTAAACCAATCGTCATGTTGAGAACCTCTTGAGTGTACGGGGCTTTCACCCGCTATGGCCGCCCATTTCAGAGCGTTACACGACTGAAACCTTGACGGTCTCAGCCGAGGCTGATTTGCACTTCAACGCCAGCGGCGAGATCGAGCTTCATCAGCGCATCGACGGTCTTGTCGGTGGGCTGAACGATGTCGAGCACACGCTTGTGGGTACGAATTTCGTACTGGTCACGAGCGTCCTTGTTGACGTGCGGAGAAATCAGCACTGTGTAACGTTCCTTGCGGGTTGGCAGAGGAATCGGACCACGCACCTGAGCACCAGTACGTTTCGCGGTTTCCACGATTTCCTGGGTAGATTGATCGATCAGGCGATGATCAAAAGCCTTCAACCGAATACGGATTTGTTGATTTTGCATTTGACCTCAGACTCCAAGCTTTCCCCTCGGGCAAAAAGGTGCCCGATTAAAGGAGGCGCAATTCTAAGGATGTCGCTGACAGCTGTCAAGAACGCCTCTTTTGCCATCTGTCAATTTCATGAGGCAAGAAAAAAGGCCCCGAAGGGCCTTTTTTCGTTTCAGATCAATCGATTACTCGATGATCTTGGCAACCACGCCGGCGCCGACGGTACGACCGCCTTCACGGATGGCGAAACGCAGACCATCTTCCATCGCGATCGGAGCGATCAGGGTGACAACCATCTTGATGTTGTCGCCCGGCATCACCATCTCGACGCCTTCCGGCAGTTCGCAGTTACCGGTCACGTCGGTGGTGCGGAAGTAGAACTGCGGACGGTAGCCCTTGAAGAACGGGGTGTGACGACCACCTTCTTCCTTGGACAGCACGTACACTTCGCACTCGAACTTGGTGTGCGGCTTGATGGTGTTCGGCTTGGCCAGAACCTGGCCACGCTCCACGTCTTCACGCTTGGTGCCACGCAGCAGCACGCCGACGTTCTCGCCAGCACGGCCTTCGTCCAGCAGCTTGCGGAACATTTCAACGCCGGTGCAGGTGGTCTTGACGGTGGCCTTGAT
>NZ_AZOA01000021.1:0-16439 GCF_000510745.1 Pseudomonas sp. MOIL14HWK12:I2
ACGACCGGTTACCACGGTGCCGCGACCGGAGATCGAGAACACGTCTTCGATCGGCATCAGGAACGGCTTGTCGATGGCGCGCTCGGGCTCGGGGATGTAGGAGTCCAGGGTCTCGACCAGCTTGCGCACGGCGGAAACGCCCATCTCGTTGTCATCCTGACCGTTCAGAGCCATCAGCGCGGAGCCGATAACGATCGGAGTGTCGTCGCCCGGGAAGTCGTAGGTGTTCAGCAGATCGCGAACTTCCATTTCGACCAGTTCCAGCAGCTCGGCGTCGTCAACCATGTCGGCCTTGTTCAGGAACACGACGATGTAGGGAACGCCTACCTGACGGGACAGCAGGATGTGCTCGCGGGTCTGCGGCATGGGGCCGTCAGCAGCCGAGCAAACCAGGATCGCGCCGTCCATCTGGGCAGCACCGGTGATCATGTTCTTCACGTAGTCGGCGTGGCCGGGGCAGTCGACGTGCGCGTAGTGACGGATCGCCGAGTCGTACTCAACGTGGGAGGTGTTGATGGTGATACCGCGAGCCTTTTCTTCCGGCGCGTTATCGATCTGGTCGAAACCACGAGCGGAACCGCCCCAGGTATCGGCACAGACCTTGGTCAGCGCTGCGGTCAGAGTGGTCTTGCCATGGTCAACGTGACCGATGGTGCCCACGTTCAGGTGCGGTTTGTTACGTTCGAATTTTTCTTTAGCCACGAGATAAAACCTCTAGTCAAAGCGCTGATTAAGCTTGTTTCTTGATGATGGCTTCGGCGATGTTCGACGGAGCTTCGGCGTACTTGGAGAACTCCATGGAGTAGCTTGCGCGACCCTGAGACATGGAGCGGACATCCGTAGCGTAGCCAAACATCTCGCCCAGCGGAACCTCGGCACGGATGACCTTGCCGGTCACGGTGTCTTCCATACCCTGGATCAGGCCACGACGACGGTTCAGGTCGCCCATGACGTCACCCATGTAGTCTTCCGGGGTCACGACCTCGACCTTCATGATCGGCTCGAGCAGCACGGCACCACCCTTCTGGGTGAGCTGCTTGGTCGCCATGGAGGCGGCGATCTTGAACGCCATCTCGTTGGAGTCGACGTCGTGGTAGGAACCGTCGAACACAGCGGCCTTCAGGCCAAGCAGCGGATAGCCGGCAACGATACCGTTCTTCATCTGCTCTTCGATGCCCTTCTGGATCGCCGGGATGTATTCCTTCGGAATCACACCGCCCACGACTTCGCTGACGAACTCCAGACCTTCCTGACCTTCGTCGGCCGGTGCGAAGCGAATCCAGCAGTGACCGAACTGGCCACGACCACCCGACTGACGAACGAACTTGCCTTCGATCTCGCAGGTGTTGCGGATGGTTTCGCGGTAGGCGACCTGAGGCTTACCGATGTTCGCTTCCACGCCGAATTCGCGCTTCATGCGGTCCACCAGGATGTCCAGGTGCAGCTCGCCCATGCCGGAGATGATGGTCTGACCGGACTCTTCGTCGGTCTTGACGCGGAACGAGGGGTCTTCCTGGGCCAGCTTGCCCAGTGCGATGCCCATCTTTTCCTGGTCGGCCTTGGTCTTCGGCTCGACGGCGACCGAGATCACCGGCTCCGGGAAGTCCATGCGCTCGAGGATGATCGGCTTTTCGATCGAGCACAGGGTGTCACCGGTGGTGACGTCCTTCATGCCGATCAGGGCGGCGATGTCGCCAGCGCGAACTTCCTTGATCTCTTCACGGGTGTTGGCGTGCATCTGCACCATACGGCCGACGCGCTCCTTCTTGCCCTTCACCGAGTTGATGACGGAGTCACCGGAGCTCAGTACACCCGAGTAGACGCGGGCGAAGGTCAAGGTACCCACGAAGGGGTCGGTAGCGATCTTGAACGCCAGAGCCGAGAAGGGCTCGTTGTCGTCTGCGTGACGCTCGTCGGTGATTTCCTCGTTGTCCGGGTTGGTACCCTTGATCGCGGGAATCTCGATGGGCGCCGGCAGGAAGTCGATCACGGCGTCCAGAACCAGGGGCACGCCCTTGTTCTTGAAGGACGAACCGCAGACGGCCGGGACGATTTCGCAGGCGATGGTACGCTGACGCAGGCCGGCCTTGATCTCGTCGATCGACAGCTCGCCCTCTTCCAGGTACTTGTTCATCAGCTCTTCGTTGGCTTCGGCAGCAGCCTCGACCATGTTGGAGCGCCACTGCTCGGCATCGGCCAGCATGCCCGCAGGAATCTCTTCCTCGCGGTAGGTCATGCCCTGGTCGTCATCGTTCCAGAAGATGGCCTTCATCTTCAGCAGGTCGATCTGGCCCTGGAAGTTCTCTTCCGCGCCAATGGCCAGCTGAACCGGGACCGGAGTGTGGCCCAGGCGCTTCTTGATCTGCTCGACGACGCGCAGGAAGTTGGCGCCGGCACGGTCCATCTTGTTGACGTAGACGATGCGCGGTACGCCGTACTTGTTGGCCTGACGCCATACGGTTTCGGACTGAGGCTCGACACCGGAGGTGCCGCAGAACACCACGACCGCACCGTCCAGCACGCGCAGGGAACGCTCCACCTCAATGGTGAAGTCCACGTGGCCGGGGGTATCGATGATGTTTACGCGGTACTTGTCGTACTGCTTGGTCGAACCGGACCAGAACGCGGTGGTGGCAGCGGAGGTGATGGTGATACCACGCTCCTGCTCCTGCACCATCCAGTCCATGGTCGCAGCGCCGTCGTGAACCTCACCCATTTTGTGGTTCACGCCGGTGTAGAACAGAATCCGCTCGGTAGTAGTCGTCTTACCTGCGTCCACGTGGGCGCAGATACCGATGTTCCGATAGCGGTTAATAGCGGTTGTACGAGCCATAAGGTCCTCGCTTGATTGGAAGCGCTAGGCTTAGAAGCGGTAGTGCGAGAAGGCCTTGTTGGCTTCTGCCATGCGATGCACGTCTTCGCGCTTCTTGACTGCGGCACCCTTGCCTTCAAAAGCGTCCATGAGTTCACCCGCCAGGCGCAGAGCCATGGACTTCTCACCACGCTTGCGCGCGGAGTCCACCAGCCAGCGCATGGCCAGGGCATTACGACGGGAAGGACGAACCTCAACCGGCACCTGGTAGGTAGCACCGCCGACACGGCGGGACTTCACTTCGACCAGCGGAGCGATGGCGTCGAGCGCTTTTTCGAAAACTTCCAGGGGTTCGGCATTCTTGGAACGCTCTTTGACCTTGTCCAGAGCACCATAAACGATACGCTCGGCAACGGCTTTCTTGCCGCTCTCCATCACGTGGTTCATGAACTTGGCCAGGATCTGGCTTCCGTATTTCGGATCGTCAAGTATTTCGCGCTTGGCCGCTACACGACGTCTTGGCATTGATAAGCCCTCAAAACGGTCTTCAGGTTAGCTCGGGACTCGTTGCCCGACCTTACTCTTATCGACTCGAACAAAAAGAAAGGTGGTTACTTCGGACGCTTGGTGCCGTACTTGGAACGGCCCTGCTTGCGGTCCTTCACACCGGTGGTGTCCAGCGAGCCGCGCACGGTGTGATAACGCACACCCGGCAGATCCTTGACCCGGCCACCGCGGATCAGCACGACGCTGTGTTCCTGCAGGTTGTGACCTTCACCGCCGATGTAGGAGGTGACTTCGAAGCCGTTGGTCAGACGCACACGGCAGACCTTCCGCAGTGCGGAGTTGGGCTTCTTGGGAGTGGTGGTGTACACGCGGGTGCACACGCCACGACGTTGCGGGCAGTTTTGCAGCGCAGGTACGTCGGATTTCTCGACGATACGCTTGCGTGCACTACGCACCAGCTGGTTGATAGTTGCCATCTATAGCTCCACTGATTGTCTTGCGACATAAACGAAATAGCAGAACGTCAGTCCTGCCCATTTTCGGGGAACGAAAGTCTAAAGAGCTTCGGCGTTCCAGTCAAGACAAAGCCCCCGGACGCCTGGGGCGCCGGGGGCTTTGTCAAGCGAGACCTGCTACCGAACTCAGCTGGCGCTGGAGTTCAGCGCTTCGGTCAGGGCGGCTTCGGCCTCGCTGGCGCTCACGCGCTGCGGCTTGCCGAGTTCGCGCTGGCGCTTGCGCTCGCTGTGGTAGGCCAGACCGGTACCGGCCGGGATCAGACGACCCACCACCACGTTTTCCTTCAGGCCGCGCAGGAAGTCGCGCTTGCCGGTCACGGCGGCCTCGGTCAGGACACGGGTGGTCTCCTGGAAGGAAGCGGCCGAGATGAAGGACTCGGTGGACAGCGAAGCCTTGGTGATACCCAGCAGCACGCGCTCGTACTTGGCGACGAAGCGATCATTGCCGACCAGCTGCTCGTTCTCTTCCAGGACGTGGGTCAGTTCGACCTGATCGCCCTTGATGAAGCTCGAGTCGCCGGTATCGCTCACCTCGACCTTGCGCAGCATCTGCCGCAGGATGGTCTCGATGTGCTTGTCGTTGATCTTCACGCCCTGCAGGCGGTACACGTCCTGGATCTCGTTGACGATGTACTTGGCCAGCGCGCTGACACCCAGCAGACGCAGGATGTCGTGCGGGTTGCTCGGACCGTCGGAGATGACTTCGCCGCGGCTTACCTGCTCGCCTTCGAAGACGTTCAGGTGGCGCCACTTCGGAATCAGCTCCTCGTAGGGATCGGTGCCGTCGGTCGGGGTGATGACCAGACGACGCTTGCCCTTGGTTTCCTTGCCGAAGGAGATGGTACCGCTGATCTCCGCCAGGATTGCCGGCTCCTTCGGACGACGCGCTTCGAAGAGGTCGGCCACGCGGGGCAGACCACCGGTGATGTCGCGGGTCTTGGAGGTTTCCTGGGGGATACGGGCGATAACGTCACCCACATGCACCTTGGCACCGTCGCTCAGGTTGACCAGCGCGTTCGGCGGCAGGAAGTACTGGGCCGGTACGTCGGTACCCGGCAGCAGCAGGTCCTTGCCGTTGGCGTCGATCAGCTTGACCGCCGGACGGATGTCCTTGCCGGAAGTCGGGCGATCCTTGGCGTCGAGCACCTCGATGTTGGTCAGACCGGTCAGTTCGTCGGTCTGGCGCTTGATGGTGATGCCCTCCTCCATGCCGACGAAGGCCACGGTACCGTCCATCTCGGTGACGATGGGGTGGGTGTGCGGGTCCCACTTGGCGACAATGGCGCCAGCGTCGACCTTGTCGCCTTCCTTGACCGAGATCACCGCACCGTAGGGCAGCTTGTAGCGCTCGCGCTCACGACCGAAGTCGTCGGCGATCGCCAGTTCACCGGAACGGGACACGGCAACCAAGGCACCGTCGGCACGTTCGACGTGCTTCAGGTTGTGCAGGCGGATGGCACCGCCGTTCTTGACCTGGACGCTGTCGGCCGCGGAAGTCCGGCTGGCCGCACCACCGATGTGGAAGGTACGCATGGTCAGCTGGGTACCCGGCTCACCGATGGACTGGGCGGCGATGACGCCGACCGCTTCACCGATGTTGACCTGGTGACCACGGGCCAGATCGCGACCGTAGCACTTGGCGCAGATGCCATGACGGGTTTCGCAGGTGATCGGCGAACGCACCACGACTTCGTCGACGCTGTTGAGCTCGAGGAACTCGACCCAGCGCTCGTCGACCAAGGTGCCGGCCGGCACGATGATCTCTTCGGTACCCGGCTTGGGCACGTCGCGGGCGATGACCCGACCCAGAACGCGCTCGCCCAGGGGCTCGACCACGTCGCCGCCTTCGATGTGCGGGGTCATGATCAGGCCGCGCTCGGTACCGCAGTCGACCTCGGTCACCACCAGATCCTGGGCCACGTCGACGAGACGACGGGTCAGGTAACCGGAGTTCGCGGTCTTCAGGGCGGTATCCGCCAGACCCTTACGGGCACCGTGGGTGGAGATGAAGTACTGGAGTACGTTCAGGCCTTCACGGAAGTTGGCGGTGATGGGCGTCTCGATGATGGAGCCGTCCGGCTTGGCCATCAGGCCACGCATGCCGGCGAGCTGACGAATCTGGGCCGCGGAACCCCGGGCGCCGGAATCGGCCATCATGTACATGGAGTTGAAGGACTCCTGGTCGACTTCCTTGCCCTCGCGGTCGATGACCTTCTCTTTCGAGAGGTTGGTCATCATCGCCTTGGACACTTCGTCGTTGGCCTTCGACCAGAGGTCGATCACCTTGTTGTACTTCTCGCCCTGGGTCACCAGGCCGGAGGCGTACTGGCTCTCGATCTCCTTTACCTCGGCGGTGGCGGCATCGATGATGCGGGCCTTCTCGTCCGGGATGACGAAGTCGTTGACGCCGATGGAGACGCCGGACAGGGTCGAATAGGCGAAACCGGTGTACATCAGCTGGTCGGCGAAGATGACGGTGTCCTTCAGACCCACCACGCGGTAGCAGTGGTTGATCAGCTTGGAGATGGCCTTCTTCTTCATCGACTGGTTGACCACGTCGTACGGCAGACCGGCGGGCACGACCTGGAACAGCAGCGCGCGGCCGACGGTGGTGTCGACGATGCGGGTGTTCTTGGTCAGGCTGCCGTCCTTGTGACGGATGGTCTCGTTGATGCGCACCTTGACCTTGGCGTGCAGCGCGGCTTCGCCGGCACGGAAGACGCGATCGACTTCCTGCAGGTCGGCGAACACGCGGCCTTCGCCCTTGGCGTTGATGGCTTCACGGGTCATGTAGTACAGACCCAGAACCACGTCCTGCGACGGCACGATGATCGGCTCGCCGTTGGCGGGCGACAGGATGTTGTTGGTCGACATCATCAGGGCGCGCGCTTCCAGCTGGGCTTCCAGCGTCAGCGGCACGTGCACGGCCATCTGGTCACCGTCGAAGTCGGCGTTGTACGCGGCGCAGACCAGCGGGTGCAGCTGGATCGCCTTGCCTTCGATGAGGACCGGCTCGAACGCCTGGATGCCCAGACGGTGCAGGGTCGGGGCGCGGTTGAGCAGCACGGGGTGTTCGCGGATGACTTCGGCGAGAACGTCCCAGACCTCGGGCAGTTCGCGCTCGACCATCTTCTTGGCGGCCTTGATGGTGGTCGCCATGCCACGGGCCTCCAGCTTGCCGAAGATGAACGGCTTGAACAGCTCCAGGGCCATCTTCTTGGGCAGACCGCACTGGTGCAGACGCAGGGTCGGGCCCACGGTGATCACGGAACGACCGGAGTAGTCGACGCGCTTGCCCAGCAGGTTCTGACGGAAACGACCTTGCTTGCCCTTGATCATGTCGGCCAGGGACTTCAGCGGGCGCTTGTTGGAACCGGTGATGGCACGACCGCGACGGCCGTTGTCCAGCAGGGCGTCAACGGCTTCCTGCAGCATGCGCTTCTCGTTGCGCACGATGATGTCGGGCGCAGCCAGGTCGAGCAGCCGCTTGAGGCGGTTGTTCCGGTTGATGACGCGACGATAGAGATCGTTCAGGTCGGAGGTCGCGAAGCGGCCGCCATCCAGCGGTACCAGCGGACGCAGGTCCGGCGGCAGCACGGGCAGCACGGTCATGACCATCCACTCCGGCTTGTTGCCGGAGCCCTGGAAGGCTTCCATCAGCTTCAGGCGCTTGGACAGCTTCTTGATCTTGGTCTCGGAGTTGGTCTGCGGAATCTCTTCGCGCAGGCGACCGATCTCGTGCTCCAGATCAATGGCGCCGAGCAGTTGGAACACGGCTTCCGCACCCATGCGGGCATCGAAGTCGTCGCCGAATTCTTCCAGGGCCTCGAAGTACTGCTCGTCGTTGAGCAGCTGGTACTTCTCGAGGGTGGTCATGCCCGGGTCGATCACCACGTAGCTCTCGAAATAGAGCACGCGCTCGATGTCACGCAGGGTCATGTCCAGCAGCAGGCCGATACGGGACGGCAGCGACTTCAGGAACCAGATGTGGGCGACGGGCGAAGCCAGCTCGATGTGGCCCATGCGCTCGCGGCGCACCTTGGCCAGGGCGACTTCCACGCCGCACTTCTCGCAGATCACGCCGCGGTGCTTGAGGCGCTTGTACTTTCCACACAGGCACTCGTAGTCCTTGACCGGGCCAAAGATCTTGGCGCAGAACAGACCATCGCGCTCGGGCTTGAAGGTACGGTAGTTGATGGTCTCCGGCTTCTTCACTTCACCGAACGACCAGGAACGAATCATCTCGGGCGAGGCCAGACCGATACGGATGGCATCGAACTCTTCGAGTTGACCCTGGTTTTTCAACAGATTGAGCAAGTCTTTCAAGGCCTTTCCTCCTCACGGACCGGAGACGACCGCCGCGCGGTCGTCTCCTCTAGGGTCTCGTGTTATTCGGTTTCCAGTTCGATATCGATGCCGAGCGAGCGGATTTCCTTGATCAGTACGTTGAAGGACTCGGGCATGCCGGCCTCCATGCGGTGATCCCCGTCCACGATGTTCTTGTACATCTTGGTCCGGCCGTTCACATCGTCCGACTTCACCGTCAGCATTTCCTGCAGGGTGTAAGCCGCGCCATAGGCCTCCAGTGCCCAGACCTCCATCTCCCCGAAACGCTGACCACCGAACTGCGCCTTACCACCCAGCGGCTGCTGGGTAACCAGGCTGTAGGAGCCGGTGGAACGGGCGTGCATCTTGTCGTCCACCAGGTGGTTCAGCTTGAGCATGTACATGTAGCCAACGGTGGTGGTGCGCTCGAAGGCGTTGCCGGTGCGACCGTCATACAGACGCATCTGGCCGCTCTCGGGCAGATCGGCCAGCTTCAGCATAGCCTTGATCTCGCGCTCCTTGGCACCGTCGAACACCGGCGTGGCCATGGGAACACCACCGCGCAGGTTCTTCGCCAGGTCGAGGATTTCCTGATCGCTCAGGTCGTCCAGCTTCTCCTGACGGCCACCGATCTCGTTGTAGATCTCGTGCAGGAAGCCACGCAGTTCGGCGACCTTGCGCTGCTCTTCGATCATCACGTTGATCTTCTCGCCCAGGCCCTTGGCCGCAAGGCCCAGGTGGGTTTCGAGGATTTGACCGACGTTCATCCGCGAAGGTACGCCCAGCGGGTTCAGCACGATGTCCACCGGCGTGCCGTTGGCGTCGTAGGGCATGTCTTCGACCGGCATGATCACCGAGACCACACCCTTGTTACCGTGGCGACCGGCCATCTTGTCGCCCGGCTGGATGCGGCGCTTGATGGCGAGGTAGACCTTGACGATCTTCAGTACGCCCGGAGCCAGGTCATCGCCCTGCTGCAGCTTGCGCTTCTTGTCTTCGAACTTGTCGTCCAGCAGCTGGCGACGGTCGGACAGGTAGGCCTGGGCCTTTTCCAGCTGCTCGTTGTGAGCATCTTCCGCCATGCGCAGCTTGAACCACTGACCGCGCTCGAGGCCATTCAGGTACTCGTCGGTGATGACGGCACCCTTCTTGACCGCCGGGCCGCCTTCGGCGACCTGACCGACCAGGGCCTGACGCAGACGCTCGAAGGTCGCGCCTTCGACGATGCGGAACTCTTCGTTCAGATCCTTGCGAATCTCGTCGAGCTGGGACTTCTCGATGGCCAGGGCGCGGGAGTCGCGCTCGACACCGTCACGGGTGAAGACCTGGACGTCGATGACGGTACCCTTGGTGCCGGTGGGCACGCGCAGGGAGGTGTCCTTAACATCGCTGGCCTTCTCGCCGAAGATGGCGCGCAGCAGCTTCTCTTCCGGGGTCAGCTGGGTTTCGCCCTTGGGCGTGACCTTGCCGACCAGGATGTCACCGGCACCGACTTCGGCACCGACGTAGACGATACCGGCCTCGTCCAGCTTGTTCAGCGCAGCCTCACCCACGTTCGGGATGTCGGAGGTGATCTCCTCCGGGCCGAGTTTGGTGTCACGGGCCACACAGGTCAGTTCCTGGATGTGGATGGTGGTGAAGCGGTCTTCCTGGACCACGCGCTCCGACAGACAGATGGAGTCTTCGAAGTTGAAGCCGTTCCAGGGCATGAAGGCCACGCGCATGTTCTGACCCAGCGCCAGCTCGCCCATGTCGGTCGAGGGGCCATCGGCCAGGATGTCGAACTTGGCCACCTGATCACCCTTGCTCACCAGCGGACGCTGGTTGATGCAGGTGTTCTGGTTGGAACGGGTGTACTTGGTCAGGTTGTAGATGTCGACGCCGGCTTCACCGGTCTCGACTTCGTCATCGTTGACCCGCACCACGATACGGCTGGCATCGACGGAGTCGATCACGCCACCCCGACGGGCCACGACGCAGACGCCGGAGTCACGGGCGACGTTGCGCTCCATGCCGGTACCTACCAGCGGCTTGTCCGAACGCAGGGTCGGTACGGCCTGACGCTGCATGTTCGAACCCATCAACGCGCGGTTGGCGTCGTCGTGCTCGAGGAACGGAATCAGCGAGGCGGCGACGGAGACGACCTGCTTGGGCGAAACGTCCATCAGGGTGACGTCTTCGGGCGCCTTGACGGTGAATTCGTTCAGGTGACGCACGGCGACCAGCTCGTCGATCAGCCGGTTGTTCTCGTCCAGCCCGGCGGAGGCCTGGGCGATCACGTGGTTGGCTTCTTCGATGGCCGACAGGAAGACGATCTCGTCGGTGGCCACGCCGTCCTTGACCATGCGGTACGGGCTTTCGAGGAAGCCGTACTGGTTGGTGCGGGCATAGGCAGCCAGGGAGTTGATCAGACCGATGTTCGGACCTTCCGGCGTTTCGATCGGGCAGACCCGGCCGTAGTGCGTCGGGTGTACGTCACGGACTTCGAAGCCGGCGCGCTCACGGGTCAGACCGCCCGGGCCGAGTGCGGAGACACGGCGCTTGTGGGTGATCTCCGACAGCGGGTTGTTCTGGTCCATGAACTGGGACAGCTGGCTGGAACCGAAGAATTCCTTGATCGCGGCGGCCACCGGCTTGGCGTTGATCAGGTCCTGCGGCATCAGGCCTTCGCTTTCGGCCATGGACAGGCGTTCCTTGACAGCACGCTCCACCCGCACCAGGCCCACGCGGAACTGGTTCTCGGCCATTTCACCGACGCAACGGACGCGACGGTTGCCCAGGTGGTCGATGTCGTCGACGATGCCCTTGCCGTTACGGATGTCGACCAGGGTCTTGAGCACATCGACGATGTCTTCGCGGCTCAGGACGCCCGAGCCTTCGATGGCATCGCGACCGATACGGCGGTTGAACTTCATGCGGCCGACAGCGGACAGGTCGTAACGCTCGGCGCTGAAGAACAGGTTGTTGAACAGGGTCTCGGCAGCTTCCTTGGTCGGCGGCTCGCCAGGACGCATCATCCGATAGATTTCGACCAGGGCTTCCAGCTGGTTGCCGGTGGAATCGATCTTCAGGGTATCGGAGATGAACGGGCCACAGTCGATGTCGTTGGTGTACAGCGTCTCGAGCCGTACGACATTGGCCTTGGCCATCTTGGCCAGCATGTCCAGGGTCAGCTCGGTGTTGCACTCGGCGATGATCTCGCCGGTGGACGGGTGCACGATGGCCTTGGCGGTGGTACGGCCAATGACGTAATCGAAGGGCACTTCCAGCTCGGTGATGCCGGACTTCTCCAGCTGGTTGATGTGGCGGGCGGTCACGCGACGGCCCTGCTCCACGATCACCTTGCCGGTTTCGTCCTTGATGTCGAAGCTGGCGATGTCACCACGCAGGCGCTGGGGCACCAGTTCCAGATTCAGGGTCTCGCCCTTGATGTGGAAGACGTTGGTGTCATAGAAGGCATCCAGCACTTCTTCGGTGCTGTAGCCGAGCGCGCGCAGCAGTACCGAGGCCGGCAGCTTGCGGCGCCGGTCGATACGCACGAACACGGCGTCCTTGGGGTCGAACTCGAAGTCCAGCCAGGAGCCGCGGTAAGGAATGATGCGCGCCGAGTACAGCAGCTTGCCCGAGCTGTGGGTCTTGCCGCGGTCGTGATCGAAGAACACGCCCGGGCTGCGGTGCAGCTGGGACACGATGACACGCTCGGTACCGTTGATGATGAAGGTACCGTTCTCGGTCATCAGGGGGATTTCCCCCATGTAGACTTCCTGCTCCTTGATGTCCTTGATCGCCTTGTTCGACGACTCGCGGTCGAAAATGATCAGGCGAACCTTGACCCGCAGCGGGACGGCGAAGGTCACGCCGCGCAGGACGCATTCCTTGACATCGAAAGCCGGCTCGCCCAGGCGATAGCCGACGTATTCCAGGGCCGCATTGCCGGAATAGCTGATAATCGGGAAAACGGACTTGAAGGCCGCATGCAGGCCGATATCGCGGAACTGGTCTTTGCCTGCGCCCGCCTGCAGGAATTCGCGGTACGAATCCAGTTGGATAGCCAGCAAATAGGGCACGTCCATGACGTGCGGCAACTTGCTAAAGTCCTTGCGGATACGTTTTTTCTCAGTGTATGAGTAAGCCATCAGCGTTCCCCAGCTTGGTCACCAGCTTGTTTGGCCTCTCCGACGGGAGCAGCCGGAAAATCGTGCAAACCCTTGGTTTGCTGCACCCCGAGAGCGAGGTGGATACAGCGCGTTTTGCCAGGCGGATATGCTCGCCCTGCACAAAACGGCAAAAGGCCGGTGGCGTTCGCCACCAGCCATCAGCCGAACGTGAGACGTTCTGGCTGTAGACGCAAGAACCGAACTTACTTGAGCTCGACCTTGGCGCCTGCTTCTTCCAGAGACTTCTTGGCAGCCTCGGCTTCCTCTTTGGAAACGCCTTCCTTGACCACGCCCGGGGCGCCGTCAACGACAGCCTTGGCTTCTTTCAGGCCCAGACCGGTCAGTTCACGAACGACCTTGATGACGTTCACTTTCTTGTCGCCGGCTTCGGTCAACATGATGGTGAATTCGGTCTGCTCTTCGACGACGGCAGCGGCAGCAGCCGGGCCAGCGGCAACGGCGGCAGCGGCGGTCACGCCGAACTTCTCTTCCATCGCCTTGATCAGTTCCACCACTTGCATGACGGACATTTCGGATACGGCGTTGATGATGTCTTCGTTGGTCAGAGCCATGACTCTATATTCCTATAACAGGGTGCGGCTTCAGGCCGCAAATAATAAGAAAGACTTGCAGGAAACGCAGCACGCCTGATCAGGCGGCGGCAGCTTCCTTTTGGTCGCGAATGGCGGCGAGGGTACGAGCCAGCTTGCTGGTAGCGCCCTGGATGACGCTCATCAGCTGGGACACAGCTTCGTCGTAGGTCGGCAGCGATGCCAGTACGTCGATCTGGTTAGCCGGAATGAGCTTGCCTTCGAACGCGGCGGCCTTGATCTCGAACTTGTCCTGACCCTTGGCGAAATCCTTGAAGATACGGGCGGCAGCGCCCGGATGCTCCTGGGAGAACGCGATCAGGGTCGGGCCCTTGAAGGTGTCGTTGAGGACGTCGAAAGACGTACCTTCAACGGCACGACGCAGCAGGGTGTTACGTACGACACGCACATAGACACCGGCCGCGCGGGCCTCTTTACGGAGTCCGGTCATGGCACCCACAGTCACGCCACGGGCATCGGCCACGACAGCGGACAGGGCACCTTGGGCAGCCTCGTTGACTTCAGCGACGATAGCCTTCTTGTCTTCGAGTTTGATTGCCACGGGTTTAACTCCTGGATGTTACCGTTTCGCCCGATGGACTGGGCGGCGTTTTGGTGTCTGACTCGGTAACCGAATCGGGAGCACCATCTGCGTAGGCTAGGGTTTCCCCGGTTTAAGACCTGCGTCCCCTACGGTCTTGGACAGCCCCCGCCAGGCAGGGACCCCAATCTTGGCGCCGTGCCCGAGGGCACGGCGACTTGCAACTTGCTTAGGCTTCCAGGGAAGCCTGGTCGATCTGCAGACCCGGGCCCATGGTGGAGCTCAGGGTGATGCGCTTGACGTAGATGCCCTTGGAGGTCGAGGGCTTCAGGCGCTTCAGGTCGGCCAGCAGAGCTTCAACGTTCTGCTTCAGCTTCACGGGCTCGAAATCGATCTTGCCAACGGAAGCGTGGATGATGCCGTTCTTGTCGGTACGGAAGCGCACCTGACCAGCCTTGGCATTCTTGACGGCGGTAGCGACGTCCGGGGTCACGGTGCCAACCTTGGGGTTGGGCATCAGACCGCGCGGGCCGAGCAGCTGACCCAGCTGGCCAACAACACGCATGGCGTCCGGCGAGGCGATGACGACGTCGTAGTTCAGGTCGCCGGCCTTCATTTCGGCAGCCAGTTCGTCCATGCCGACTTTCTCGGCACCAGCGGCCAGTGCAGCTTCGGCATTGGCACCCTGGGTGAACACGGCAACGCGAACCGACTTGCCGGTGCCGTTGGGCAGCACGGTGGCGCCACGGACGACCTGGTCGGATTTACGCGGATCCACGCCCAGGTTCACGGAGACGTCGATGGACTCCTTGAACTTGATGGTGGACAGCTCGGCCAGCAGGGCTGCAGCTTCTTCGAAGCCGTACTGCTTGCCAGCCTGGATTTTTTCGGCGATAGCCTTTTGACGCTTAGTGAGCTTGGCCATTACACGCCCTCCACATTCAGACCCATGCTACGAGCGGAACCGGCGATGGTACGCACGGCGGCGTCCATATCGGCGGCGGTGAGATCGGCATTCTTGGTCTTGGCGATCTCTTCCAGCTGGGCGCGGGTGACGGTACCGACCTTCTGGCTGTTGGGACGAGCGGAACCGCTCTGAATGCCAGCAGCCTTCTTGAGCAGCACGGAAGCCGGGGTGCTCTTGATTTCGAAGGTGAAGCTGCGGTCGCTGTACACGGTGATGATCACCGGGGTGGGCAGACCAGGCTCCATGCCCTGGGTGCGGGCGTTGAACGCCTTGCAGAATTCCATGATGTTGACGCCGTGCTGACCCAGCGCCGGACCGACCGGCGGGCTCGGGTTGGCTTGAGCGGCCTTAACCTGCAGCTTGATGTAAGCCTGAATCTTCTTAGCCATGTGCTACTCCAATGATGGGTTCAACGCCCCGCGGGGCTCCCCAATTACTTGCTATATCCCAGTGACGACAAAACCCCGCAGCCTGAGCTACGGGGTGAGGGATGCGGACAACCTAGACCTTTTCGACCTGGCTGAACTCGAGCTCCACAGGGGTGGACCGACCAAAGATCAGTACCGCCACGTGGATGCGGCTCTTCTCGTAATTTACTTCTTCGACGACGCCATTGAAGTCGGCGAACGGACCATCTACCACTCGAACCGTCTCGCCAGCCTCGAACAGGGTCTTCGGCTTGGGCTTGTCGCTGCTGTCGGAGACACGACGCAGAATGGCGTCCGCTTCACGATCAGTGATGGGTGCCGGCTTGTCGGCGGTACCGCCGATGAAGCCCATGACCCGAGGGGTATCCTTGACCAGGTGCCAGGTCCCTTCGTTCATTTCCATCTGCACCAGGACGTAGCCCGGGAAAAACTTACGCTCGCTCTTGCGCTTCTGGCCATTGCGCATTTCCACCACTTCTTCGGTGGGCACGAGAATGTCGCCGAACTGGTCTTCCATTTCGTGCAGCTTGACGCGCTCGATCAACGAACGCATGACATGCTTCTCGTAACCCGAGTAGGCATGCACGACGTACCAACGCTTAGCCACGGCGAACCCTTTCAACCAACAATCGTGGAAACCAGCCAACCGAGCAGGGAGTCGAGCCCCCACAACAACAAAGCCATCACGAGCACCACGGCAACCACGATCAGCGTGGTCTGAGTGGTCTCTTGCCGGGTAGGCCAGACAACCTTGCGAATCTCGGTACGGGCGTCTTTCAGCAAGCCGAAGAAGGCCTGCCCCTTGGCGGTCTGCAGGGCAACAAAGGCAGCAATGACTGCCAGCACCAACAGACCTACCACTCGATACAGGATGGACTGAGCAGCGAAGTAGTGGTTGGCAACAACACCGACCGCTACCAGAACGACAACCACCAGCCACTTCAGCGCATCGAAGCGCGACTCTTTGGCTTCCGCCTTGATGCTCATTGCATGAATCCTGTAAGGAGTGCCAGATGGGAATCTGGCAGGCCAGGAGGGAATCGAACCCCCAACCTGCGGTTTTGGAGACCGCCGCTCTGCCAATTGAGCTACTGGCCTGTAACTTGAATCAGGCCGACCATTATGCCGGCCTGACAGTCCAAGATCAATCGATTACTCGATGATCTTGGCAACCACGCCGGCGCCGACGGTACGACCGCCTTCACGGATGGCGAAACGCAGACCATCTTCCATCGCGATCGGAGCGATCAGGGTGACAACCATCTTGATGTTGTCGCCCGGCATCACCATCTCGACGCCTTCCGGCAGTTCGCAGTTACCGGTCACGTCGGTGGTGCGGAAGTAGAACTGCGGACGGTAGCCCTTGAAGAACGGGGTGTGACGACCACCTTCTTCCTTGGACAGCACGTACACTTCGCACTCGAACTTGGTGTGCGGCTTGATGGTGTTCGGCTTGGCCAGAACCTGGCCACGCTCCACGTCTTCACGCTTGGTGCCACGCAGCAGCACGCCGACGTTCTCGCCAGCACGGCCTTCGTCCAGCAGCTTGCGGAACATTTCAACGCCGGTGCAGGTGGTCTTGACGGTGGCCTTGAT
>NZ_KI783314.1:0-42033 GCF_000510745.1 Pseudomonas sp. MOIL14HWK12:I2
GAACCGGACGATTCCAACTGCCTGCAGCAGGCCATGGCCGCCGGTGAGCGGGTGGTGCTGCCGCGGGTGGGGCTGTTCGCCGACGGCGTGGCCGTGGCCCAGATCGGCCACCACACCTTCGAGATCTGCCGCCGTTATGTCGACGAGGTCATCACCGTCAGCTCGGATGAGATCTGCGCGGCGATCAAGGACATCTACGACGATACCCGCTCCATCACCGAGCCCTCGGGCGCCCTGGGCGTGGCGGGGATCAAGAAATACGCCGAGCGGGAAGGTTCGAGCGGCCAGGTGCTGGTGGCCATCGACTCCGGCGCCAACATCAATTTCGATCGGCTGAGACACGTGGCCGAGCGCGCCGAACTGGGCGAGCAGCGCGAAGCCATCATCGCCGTGACCATCCCCGAGCGGCCGGGCAGCTTCCGCGCCTTCTGCGAGGCCCTGGGCCGGCGGCAGATCACCGAATTCAACTATCGCTATCACACCGGCGAAGAGGCGCACATCTTCGTCGGCGTCCAGACCCATCCTCAGCGCGATCCGCGCGACGCCCTCATCCAGGGCCTGCGCGATCAGGGTTTTCCGGTGCTGGACCTGACCGACAACGAGCTGGCCAAGCTGCATATCCGCCACACCGTGGGCGGCCACGCGGCGCGGGTCGGCCAGGAGCAGGTGTTCCGCTTCGAATTCCCCGAGCGCCCCGGGGCACTGTTCGACTTTCTCGAAAAGCTGGGCGGGCGCTGGAACATCAGCATGTTCCATTACCGCAACCACGGCGCGGCGGACGGGCGGGTGTTCGCGGGGCTGGAAGCCAGCCAGACCGAGCGGGAAGAGCTGCTGGCGACCCTGGATGCCATCGGCTATCGCTATTGGGACGAGACGGAGAATCCGGCGTATCGGTTGTTCCTGGGCTAGATCTGGCGGCGTTGGGCTTCGCTGCAGGTAGGGTGGACAACGGCGCAGCCTTATCCACGCTACGGCGATGATCGCGGCCATGGGCCGCTCCTACAGGGAATGATGTTCTTGTAGGCGCGACCGCAGCGGCGGACCGCCATGGCCGCGATGCGCCCACAAGCCCACGCTGGACCAGACCGCCCCCTCTCCCTCGGGGAGAGGGCTGGGGTGAGGGTAGCCCCATACCGGAAGGTGCCACCTGCTGGACTTTGCGGCGCCCAGCGCCAAGCTACGGGTAGGGTGGATAACGGCGCAGTCTTATCCACCGTTGGCACCGCGGCTCGTCTGCGGAAAAGGCTGCGCCGTTTTCCACGCTACGGGTAAGCGCAATTGATCGCGGCCATGGCGGTCCGCCGATGCGGCCTCTCCTACGGTCAAGCCTGTAGGAGCGGCCCATGGCCGCGATTGGTATTTGGCGCAAAAAGTGGAAAACGCTGCGCGGTTTTCCGCGCTACGCGCTGCGGAGCCCAACCGCCCCTTCTCCCTGCGGGAGAGGGTTGGGTGAGGATGACCACGCGCCAGACGCTCAGCGCCAACCTACGAAGCCAGCGGCTCCACTCGGATATCCGTCAATCCATGCACCTCCGCCTGGCGCAGGATGGCCGCGGCGGGAGCATCGGCGGGCGGCAGCGCCAGGCTGTTCTCGGCGTCGGCGCGCAGCTGTTCCAGCACGGCCAGGGCGGCTTCGTGCGGGGCGAGACTGGCCTGCGGATGCTCGAGGTCGAGCTGGCGGGACTCGCCGTCCTTGCGGTAGTGGACGCGAAACATGGGCATGGCGGCGGCCTCTAGGTAGGCCTCTAGACAGACCCACCCAGGCGCGCCGCCGTTCCGATCTACTTGAGGATGACCAGCTTGCCCTTGAGGGCGACACCGGCCATGAGGGCGCCGGCGTGGCACTCGTAGCGGGTGGGATCGCTCCACTCGTTCTTCTTGTAGTAGCTGGTGATGTCGGTGACCGCATTGGCACCGGCGGCCTTGGCCGCTTCCTGCAGGCGGATCAGCGCCGATTGCAGCACCCAGCGGCAGGCGACCTCATCGGTCTTGTTGAAGGCGTTGGTCTTCTGATTGGTGGTGATGCTGGAGTTGACCACCGTGGCCTTGCCCGGCACCGGATTGCCGGCCAGGTAGAACTTCACGCTGCCATCCAGGCGCTTGGCGGCCAGGGCTTCCTGGACGACTTCGGCGAAGGGCAGTTGCAGGGTGGTGTCGCGGGCCTGGGCGGCGCCGGGCAGCAGCGCGGCCAGGCTCAGGGTGAGGGCGAGGGTGGAGGTGAGGATACGCATGGTGACTTCCTTGTGGTGGTGGGGATGACTGTTTAACCCAGAACGCCCGCTCCGTCAGCCGTGGGACCGGCGTTCTGTGCTATCGCGCAGACCGCGGATGGTCACTCCGCGGCGGCTGCGGGGGCCGGTAACTGCAGTTGCCGGCGGATGTCGGCGTCGAGCAGCTGGACCCATTTGTTGTAGTTGCGATGGATGCGCTCGCCGTCGTAGTCGAGGCCGGCGCTGTCGCGGTAGCGGATCTGGTAGCCCTTGGTGCTGTAGGGGATGTCGACCCAGGCCTGGTGGCGATCGCGCACCACGATGCTGGCGACCACCAGGCCGGGGCTCTCCTGGCCGACGCTCCAGCCACGGCGTTCGAGGGTGTTGACGATGGCGCGGCGGACATCGGCGGCGTTCTCCACCCGATCGGCGGGAAAGACCTCCTGGGGCGTCACCAGGGGCGCGCGGGTGCAGGCCGCCAGAAACAGCAGAGCGGAGACAAGCAACAGGCGACGCAACATGGGCATACCTCGTGATAGGGTCATCAGGACCAGCGGCGGAAGATCAGCGAGGTGTTCACCCCGCCAAAGGCGAAATTGTTGTTCATCACATTGTCGGTGCGCAGCGCGCGCGGCCCGCCGCGCAGATAGTCCAGTTCGCCGCACTGGGGATCCAGCTCGTCGAGGTTGAGGGTGGGCACGAACAGCTCCTCGTTCATCATGGCGATGCTGAACCAGGATTCCAGGGCGCCGCAGGCACCCAGGGTATGGCCCAGGTAGCTCTTCTGCGAGCTGATGGGCATGCGGGCGCCGAACAGCGCCTGGGTGGCGCGGGTCTCGGCGATGTCGCCCTGTTCGGTGGCGGTGCCGTGGCCGTTGACGTAGCCGATGGCGTCCGGGGTCAGCCCGGCGTCTTCCAGGGCCAGCTCCATGGCGCGTTGCATGGTGGCCTGCTCGGGGCGGGTGGAGTGCTGGCCATCGGCGTTGCTGCCGAAGCCGACGATCTCGGCATGGATGTGCGCACCCCGCGCCCGGGCGTGTTCCAGTTCTTCCAGTACCAGGATGCCGGCGCCTTCGCCGATCACCAGGCCGTCGCGACTGCGGTCGTAGGGACGCGGCGAGGTCTGGGGGGCGTCGTTGCGCAGGCTGGTGGCATAGAGGGTGTCGAAGACCATGGCCTCGCTGGGACAGAGTTCTTCGGCGCCGCCGGCCAGCATCAGCGGCAGGCGCCCGAACTTGATGGCCTCGTAGGCGTAGCCGATGCCCTGGCTGCCGCTGGTGCAGGCGCTGGAGGTGGGGATCAAGCGGCCCTTGAGACCAAAGAACAGACTCAGGTTGGCGGCCGCCGTGTGCGGCATCATGCGCACATAGGTGTTGGCGTTGAGGCCCACCGCGGCGTCGCTGAGCAGCATGTTGGCCAGGGCCTTGATGTCGTCGGTGCTGCCGGTGGAGGAGCCGCAGGCCACGCCCATGCGGCCGTCGGTGATGCGGGCGTCGTCCAGCAGCCCCGCATCGGCCAGGGCGCGCTCGCCGGCGGCCACCGCCAGCTGGGACACCCGCCCCATGCTGCGCAACTGCTTGCGGGTCCAGTGGCCCGGCACCTGGAAGTCGACGATGGGGCCGCCCAGACGGGTATTCATCTCGGTGTAGCGATCCCAGGCGTCCATGCGGCGGATGCCGCTGTGGCCGGCGAGGAAATGGTCGCGGATGGTCGGCCAGTCACTGCCCAGGGCGGTGACGCCGGCCATCCCGGTGATCACGACGCGGCGCGCGCTCATCAGCACAGTCCTCCGTTGACCGCCAGCACCTGGCGGGTGATGTAGCCGGCCTCGGGGGCGAGCAGGAAGGCCACGGCGTGGGCCACCTCCTCGGGGGTGCCCATGCGCCCGGCCGGGATCATCTCGAGGATCTTCTCCACCGGCACGTGCTCGTCGAGGATCTCGGTGTCGATCAGCCCCGGGGCCACGCAATTGACGGTGATCTTGCGCTTGGCCAGCTCCACGGCCAGGGCCTTGGCGGCGCCGATCAGGCCGGCCTTGGAGGCGCTGTAGTTGACCTGGCCGCGATTGCCGATCAGCCCGGAGACCGAGGTGATGCAGACGATGCGCCCCGGCGCGCGGCGGCGGATCATCGGCATGACCACCGGGTGCAGCACGTTGTAGAAGCCGTCGAGGTTGGTGCGCAGGACCACATCCCAGTCCTCGCCGGTCAGCGCCGGAAAGGCGCCGTCGCGGGTCAGGCCGGCGTTGCAGACCACCCCGTAGTAGCCGCCGTGGGCCTCGGTGTCGGCCTCCAGGATGGCGGCGCAGGCGGCGCGGTCGCCGACGTCGAATTGCAGCACCCGGGCGTTGCGACCCAGGGCCTCGACCTCGGCGCGCACCGCCTCGGCTTCCTCGCGGCGGCTGCGGCAGTGCAGCACCAGGTCATGGCCGGCGGCGGCCAGGCGCAGGGCGATGGCGCGGCCCAGGCCGCGGCTGGAACCGGTCACCAGGACCGGAGCGGGGGCGACGCTCATGGCGCGGGCTCCTCTAGATACAGATCCACCTGGGGTGGACGGTAGACGTTCAGGCGGGCGCTGGCCTGGCAGCCAGGGCCCTGCAGGTGGCAGTCGAAGATGGCCATGCCGTCGTCGTTTTCCAGCGCCGGCTGGGCGCGGATGCGCAATTCGCCACCGGCGGGAAAGGCCGGCACGTCGCAGGCGAACTGGCGGGTGCCGAGCAGAAAGCCCAGGGCCGGGGCCTCGCCGCGACGGCGCGCCTGGCAGCCGGCGAAGGCGGCCACGCTCTGGGCCATCAGTTCCACGCCGATCCAGGCCGGCAGGGCGCCCGCGGCATCGGTGAAGAGGCCGGGCCTGACCACCAGGCGGGTCTCGATGCCGCTCTCGTCGCAGGCGAGGATCTCGTCGATCAGCAGCATGTCGCCGGCGTGGGGCACCAGCTCGGCGAGGGTCCAGGGGATCATGGCGTGGCTCCGAGGATGAGGCTGACGTTGCTGCCGCCAAAGGCGAAGCTGTTGCTCATGGCGTGGCGGCGACCGTCCAGGCGGCTGTCGGCATCCGTCAGCGCCAGCCGTGGCAGGGCCGGATCGGCCTGGCCGTCCCAGCGCTGCGGCGGCAACTGGCCGGCGGGATTGAGCTGCGGGTCCAGGGTCAGCCAGGCGAAGGCGGCTTCCAGGGCGCCGGCGGCGCCGAGGGTATGGCCGGTCAGCGGCTTGGTGGAGGAGCAGGGCACCCCGGCCGGAAACACCTGGTGGGTGGCCTGGCTTTCCATGGCGTCGTTGTGCGGCGTGGCGGTGCCGTGCAGGTTGAGATAGCCGATGTCCCCCGGCTGCAGGCCGCTGGCGCGCAGGGCGGCCTGCATGGCCTGGACGGCGCCGCGCCCGCTGGGATCGGGGGCGGAGATATGGTGGGCATCGGAACTGGCGCCGCCGCCGAGCAGGGCGATGGGGCCGGGTTCGCGAGTCAGCAGGAACAGCGCCGCCCCCTCGCCGATGTTGATGCCGCAGCGATTGACCGAGAAGGGATTGCACAGCGATTCGCTGACCGCTTCGAGGGCGGCGAAGCCGTTCAGGGTCAGGCCGCAGAGGCTGTCGACGCCGCCGCAGAGCACGGCGTCGCAATGGCCCTGGACCAGCAGCCGCCGGGCGCTGAGCAGGGCGCGGGCGCTGCTGGTGCAGGCAGTGGAAAGGCCGTAGCAGGGGCCGCTCAGGCCCAGGTAGCGGGCGAGGAAGTCCGCCGGCGCCACCAGTTCCTGCTGGGCGTACTCATAGCCCTCGGGCAACTGGCCGCTGCGCTGGTGCACGGCGATGCCCAGGCTGGCCTCGTGGATGCCCGAGGTGCTGGTGCCCAGCACCACGCCGATACGCGCCGGGCCGTGGCGCTCGATGGCCTGGCGCACCTGGGGTTCGATCTCGGTCAGGGCCGCCAGCAGCAGCTGGTTGTTGCGGCTGAAAAAAGGTGTCCACTCCAGCGGCCAGGCTGGCAGCGGCGCGGTGACGGTACCCACCGGCGGCTGGCGCTCGGGAATCCAGCCCGCCGTAGGCTGCATGCCGGCCGTATCACCGGCGAACAGGCCACGGGCCACCTCGGCCTTGCCCTGGCCGAGGGCGCAGAGCAGGCCCAGGGCATTCAGGTAGGCGCTCAAGGCGTGGACTCCGGCAAGAGCGCCAGGTGATAGCTGGACCCATCCGGCGCCTGCAGCTCCAGGCGGTCGGCGGCGGGATAGCGCACCTGCCAGTCCTTGAGGCTGCGGCTGCCGTCGGCGGCCCCCTGCCAGTCGCCCGCGGCATAGGCCCGTGGCAACTGGTCGGTCGGGGTCAGGGCGAACAGCAGCACGCTGAAGAAGGTGCGCGCCCGGGGATTGGGCGGCAGGAGGCCGTCGGCGTGCCAGGCGCCATCGATCAGTTGCTGGCGCGCCTGGGGCACGCCAAGGGGATCGAACAGCGAAAAGCGCAGGGCGGCGCCTTCCGGCTGGATGGCCAGCAGCAGGGCGTCGCTGCCCTCGGCGGTCTGGCGCTCCACCTGGTAGACCAGGGCACGCGCCAGCGGCGGCGGACTGCTGGGCAGCGGCGGCTGGCTGGCGCAGGCGGCGAGCAGCAGCAGGCAGGCCAGCGCGAAGACGAACGGACGGGGCAGGGTCATGCAGGATGGGCCGCATTCAGCTGACAGAGCTCGACGAGCAGGCGCAGGCGCCGCCGGGGCTCCTTGACGAAGGGGTTGCGAACGTCCCAGGCGTAGCCGGCGAGAATGGCGCAGATCATGCGCTTGATCTCGGGATCGGCGTGTTCGAAATAGATGACGTCCTGGAAGCTGCCATCGTACCAGCCCTCCACATAGGCACGGAACGTATCGACGCCCGCCTTGAGCGGCCGGGCGAATTCGGCCTCCCAGTCCACCGACTCGCCGCGCAGCTGGCGATCCACCAGCGGTGCGGCCAGACTGGCCGAACGCAGGGCGATGGTCACGCCCGAGGAAAACACCGGATCGAGAAACTCGGCGGCGTTGCCCAGCAGGGCGAAGCCGGGGCCGTGCAGGCGCTTGACGTTGGCGGCGTAGCCACCCAGCTCGCGCACCGGCGTATCCCAGACCGCATTGTGCAGCACCCGGGCCAGGCTCGGGGTCTCGGCCACCCAGTCGCGCAGACAGGTGGCGAGATCGGCGGCGCGTCCGGCATAGCGCTCGGCGGCGGCGACCACCCCGATCGAGGTGCGGCCGTCGCTGAAGGGAATGGTCCAGAACCAGACGTCCCGCAGGGTCGGATGGGTGGTGATGAGGATGCGCTGGCGGTCGAAGCCGGGATCGTCGATGCGATCCTCCACATGGGTGAAAAGGGCGCGGCGCACGGGGAAGTCCGAAGGCGCCTCCAGATCCAGCAGGCGGGGCAGCACGCGGCCGTAGCCGCTGGCGTCGAGCAGGAAGTCAGTGGTCAGCGCATAGGCCTGGCCGTCGTCGCCCTGCACCTCGAGCCGGGTCCTTTCGCCGTTTTCACCCAGGGTCACGGCGGTGACGCGCTGACCGTAGCGGATCGTAACCCCCTGGCGCGCGGCGTCGTCGGCGAGGATCTTGTCGAAGGGGCCGCGCTGGACCTGGAAGGTGCTGCGGCCACCACTATAGGTGTCGCGAAAGTCGAAGTCGGTGTAGCGCTCGCCCCAGGCGAAGGCCGCGCCAATCTTGGTCTGGAAGCCGGCAGCTTCGACCGCGGGCAGCATCCCGGCTTCCTCGACGAAGTCCAGGCTGTGGGACAGCAGGCTCTCGCCGATGGAAAAGCGCGGAAAGTGCTGGGCTTCCAGCACCAGCACCGGATGGCCGCGGCGCTTGAGCAGGGCGGCGACCACGGCGCCCGCCGGGCCGGCACCGATGACGATCAGGGGATGATGTTCAACCATGACGAAGGTCCTTTTCGTGGGAGACGGGGGGCGAGGCCCAGGGCGCCAGCAGAAAGCTGAACACCAGGCCCAGGCTGATGGCCAGGCCGAAGTTGGCGATGGCCGGGGTGCTGCTGAGCATCAGCAGGCCAAAGGACAGCCAGCTGCCGACGCCGGACAGCAGGCCGCCGAGCAGACTGACCGCGGCGCCGCCGATGGCCTCGTGCATGAGGATGGCGTAGTCCACGCCGATGGCGGTGATGAGCAGCAGGGCGAAGAGGCTGAACAGGGTCAGCGGCTGACCCAGCCAGCCCAGGCAGGCCAGGGCCGCCAGGGCCGCCAGCAGCGGCAGGCAGACGATGCGCAGCGCCGCGCGGCGGCCGAAGGCCCAGAGCAGCAGGAGGAAGATGGCGCCCGAGGCCAGCAGCTTGAGTTCCACCGCCAGGCGCTGGGTGTGGACGAACAGTCCGCGCAATTCGCCCAGGCGATCCACCAATTGCACGCCGGGCAGGCCTGCGGCCACTGTCTGCAGCACCTGGGCATTGCCCAGGCCTTGCAGACTGACCAGGCCGGCCGCGCCGCCCTCGGTCGTGCGGCCCAGCCAGAGCGGTCGCCAGGGTTCGCCCAGGGGGCCGGCCAGGGCCTGGTCCAGGTTCAGGTCGGGCAGCTGCTGCAGTTGCTTGAGCTCGGCCTCCAGCGCCTCCGCCGGGATACCCACGGCCAGCAGCGGTTGCAGGCGTTCGCCCCAACCGGCCAGGGCCTGGCGCAATTCGGCCTGGGCCGCGGCGGGAGCGAGCAGACCGCTGAGGGCGCGATAGCCCTGCAGCTGGCCGGCGCTGACCAGGGCGTCGAGGCGCTGGCCCAGGGCGGTCTGGCGCTCCAGCACCTGGTCGGCATCGGCGCCACGCACCAGGAAGAACTGGCTGGTGGGTTGCAGGCCGGTGAGACGGGCGATGGCCTGGGCTTCGCGGGTCAATGTCGGGTCCTGGCCGAGCCAGAGGCGCAGGTCGTTCTGCAGGTGCAGCTGCCAGACACCGGCGCCGCAAAAGGCCAGCAGAGCTAGCAGCAGCGGCAGGCTGCCGGTGCGCGCCAGCAGGCGCAGGCGCAGGTCGAGCAGCCGTTGCATGACGCGCAGGGGCGCGGCAGGCGGTGCCAGGTCCAGGCGCTGCCACCAGGCCGGCAAGAGGCAGACGGTGGTGAGGTAGGCGCCGATCAGGCCGGCGGCGGAAAACACCGCCACCTGGGTCAGCGCCGGAAAGGGCGTGCAGGCCAGCGCCAGATAACCGAGCAGGTTGGTGGCCAGGCTGAGGGACAGTCCGGGTAGGGTCTCGCGCAGGATGGCCGTGGCGTCCCAGGGACCGCCCTTCCAGCTCTTGCTGAGATAGTGCAGCGGATAATCGGCGGCCACCCCGGTCAGGCTGGCGCCAAGGATCAGGGTGAGGGCGTTGATCTGGCCGAACAGCAGCACGCAGGCGGCGCTGCCGGCCAAGAGGGCCACGCCCACCGCCAGCAGGCTGAGCAGCACCCGCCAGCGCCGGAACAGCCCCAGCAGCAGGGCCAGGGTACCGAAGGTGGCGAGGCCGCCGATCAGCGACATCTCGCGACTGGCGGTGGCCTGGCCGCCAGCGGCATATCTCAGGCCGCTGGCGGCCAGCAATTGACCGCCGTCGGCCACTACCTCGCGGCGGGCGGCCTCGATCAGGGCTTCCACCTGCGGCGGGGCATCGAAGTCGAAGGCATCGGCGCGGGTGCGGGCGCGGATCAGCGCCCAGCTCAGGCCGTCGCCCTGGGTCAGCAAGAGGCCGCTGCCGGCGTCGAATTGCACCTTGCTGGCCGGGGTGAGCTGGCGCTGCACCAGCAGGCCGAGGCCGAACCAGTCCTGCTCCAGTGGCAGGGCGCCGGCGCCGGCGAAGGGATCGAAGAGGGCCGCGGCGCGGGCTTGCAGATAGGCGTCGGGCGTCTTGATCAGCTCGTCGCGCGCTGGCCCCGGTGCCAGCGCCAGGCGACTGGCCAGGAGTTGCTGGCGCAGGCCGGGCAGGTCAGGGGTGAGTTGCCACTGCACCCTTTCGAACAGCGGCTCCCGCGACCAGGCCTGGCCCAGGCGCTCGGCCAGGGCCGGCAGTCGCTCGCGCTGGGGATGGCCCACCAGCAGCAGCACCTCGCGATTGAGCGGCTCGGCCATGCGCGCCTCGGCCTGCAGGGTCAGGGCATCACCGGCGCCCTGGGGCAGCAGCGCCAGCAGATCGGCGGCCACCGGCGGACCGTGCCGCCACTGCCAGGCGCTGAGCGCCAGCAGGGCGAAGAGGAATAGCAGGAAGGGGCGCTGCAGGCGGATCACTGGAAGGCCGCGCGCTGGTCGGCGGAGAGGGCGTCGCGGGCCTGGCCGTCGAGCCTGAGCAGGCTGCGATCGCCCTGGGTCTCGCGGATCTCCACCTGCTCCACCAGCTCACCACCCTGGATGAGGATGCCGTCGAACACCTGCTTGAGCAGGGCGCCGCGCGGGGTCAGGCGCAGCTGCCAGTGGCGGGCGTCACCGCTCAGGGCCAATTCGAAGTCGCGTTCCAGACCGCTGCGATCGCCGCCGAGCACGGCGAGGAACAGCGCACTCTGGCGCGCGGCCAGGTCGCTGCCGGGCAGCGGTGTCCAGCCGGCGGGGGTCTCTTTGGCGATGGCGCCGGGGGTGATGCGATAGGTCTGGGTCAGCGGCTTTTCCAGCCGCCAGAGCAGGCCCAGGCCGCGGGCCAGGGTGAAGTGGCCGCTGCTGGTGAGCGGCTGCGGCAGGGCGCGCAGATAGCGTTGCTGGACGAAGCTGCCCGCGACCGCGGCCGGCCGTGCCAGCTGGGTGGCCAGGTCGTCGAGATCGAAGGCCTGGGCCAGGGGGGCGGCGAGGATGAGCAGCAGAGCGATCAGCGTGCGCATGCCAGGGCCCTCTCCACGGCGTCGATGAAGACCCTGGGCGAAGCCAGCTGCATCTCGCGGCTGGCCATGTCCACGGCCACCTGCACGGTGCTGGCGCGGGTCAGGCGCTCGCCGGTGGCGGCATCGCTGATCAGGTAGTTGAGCTTGAGGCGGTTCTCCCACTCCACCAGATCGGCCTTTACCCGCACGCGCTGCTGGAACAGCAGGGGACGGATGTAGCGGATCTGCAGGTCGATCACCGGCCAGCCATAGCCGGATTCGCGCATCTGCAGGTAGTTGTGGCCCAGGCGGTCGAGCAGGGCGCAGCGCGCCACTTCCAGGTATTTGACGTAATGGCCGTGCCAGGCGATTTCCATCATGTCGACGTCGAAGAAGGGGATCTGCATCTCCACCTCGACCTGCAGGGCACCGGTCTTACGCATAGAGCCTCCAGTGGCGGGCGCGGATCAGGGTCAGGGTCTGGCGCAATTCGGCCTCCAGGGCGCGGTCTTCGATCAGCGGCGCAAAGGTCTCGCCCAGGTCGCGGTGCATGGCGGCCAGCGGTGCGGGCGGCTCCGTGCCCTGCTGGCGCCTGAGCCAGACGCCCTGCTGGGCAGCCAGCAGGGTGGCGGCGGCCACCTGCTCGGTGAGCTCCAGCACGCGCAGGGCGTCGCGGGCGGCGATGGTGCCCATGCTGACCTTGTCCTGGTTGTGGCATTCGGTGGAGCGGGAAAAGACGCTGGCCGGCAGGGTGCCCTTGAGCGCCTCGGCGGTCCAGGCGCTGGCGCCGATCTGCACCGCCTTGAAGCCGTGGTTGAGCATGGCGCGTTCGGCCGGTGCGCCGGAGAGATTGCCCGGCAGGCCGTGGTTGTAGCGCGCGTCCACCAGCAGGGCGAGCTGGCGGTCGAGCAGGTCGGCGACGTTGGCCACCAGGGTCTTGAGGCTGTCCATGGCGCAGGCGATGTGGCCGCCATAGAAGTGGCCGCCGTGCAGCACCCGCTCGTCCTCGGCGTCGATCAGCGGATTGTCGTTGGCGCTGTTGAGTTCGGTCTCGATGAACTGGCGCAGCCAGGGCAGGCTGTCGGCCAGCACCCCCAGCACATGGGGCGCGCAGCGCAGCGAATACCTGTCCTGCAGGCGGTGCAGCGGCGCGGCCGGGCCTTCGGCGGCCAGGTCCGCGCGCAGCCAGGCGGCGACCTGGCCCTGGCCCGGATGGGGCTTGGCGGCGAACAGGCGCTGGTCGAAGTGCTCGGGATTGCCGGCCAGGGCCACCACGTTGAGGGCAGTGATGCGGGTCGCCAGGCGCAGCAGGTACTCGGCGCGGGCGAAGGCCAGGCAGGCCAGGCCGGTCATCACCGCGGTGCCGTTCATCAAGGCCAGGGCTTCCTTGGGCCTGAGCACCAGGGGTGTCCAGCCCAATTCGGCGTGGACGTCGGCGGCGTCCCGCACCTCGTTGCGCCAGAGCACCTGGCGCTCGCCGCAGAGGGCGGCGGCGACGTAGGACAGCGGGGTGAGATCGCCACTGGCGCCCACCGAACCCTCTTCGGGGATCAGCGGCAGGATGTCTTCGCGCAAGAAGGCGGTGAGGCGTTCGAGCAACTCGACGCGCACCCCGGAAACCCCCTGGCACAGCGACTGCAGCCGCGCCGCCAGCACCGCGCGGGTCGCCGTCGGGTCCAGGTGACGACCCAGGCCGCAGCCGTGGAAGGTATAGAGCTGGCGTGGCAGGGCCTCGACCTGTGCGAGGGGCACGGCGACCACGCAGGAGTCGCCATAGCCGGTGGTGATGCCGTAGACCGAGCCCTCGCGGGCCAGCAGCGACTCGACGAAGCGCGCGCCGCGGGCGATGCCGTCGCGAAAGGCCGCGTCGTCCTGCAGGTCGGCCCGGGCCCGGCCCTCGGCCAGGGCGACCAGCTCTTCGAGGGCGAGGGCCTGGCTACCAAAGCGAACACTAGCGTTCATCGCGACTCCAGAAGGGATAGAAGTTGAACCACTGCCGCGGCGCCTTGAGGCAATGGGCGGCGAGGCGCTCGGCATAGGCCTGGGCCAGGCCCTGGATGCCGGCGGCGCGCTCCTGGCGGCGCCAGCTTGGCGCCGGGGCGAAGTCTTCCAGGTAGAGGTGGTAGCCGTCGGCTTCGCGCAGGCAGAACAGCAGGTTGGTCGGGCAGCGCAGTAGGTGGGCCAGCAGCCAAGGCCCCTGGGGGAAGGGTGCCGGGGCGCCGAGAAAATCCACCGCCACGGTGCGCCCGCCATGCAGCGGCACCCGGTCGCCGGCGATGGCCAGCCACTCGCCGCGCTCCAGGCGCTCGCTCAGCTGCAGCATCACCGCCGGGTCCAGCTCGCTGACCTGGATCAGCCGCAGGTCGCTGGCGCCGGCTTCTTCCAGCAGGCGATTGAAGGCCTCGGCGTGGCGGGTGTGCACCAGCACGTTGAGGCGTACCCGCCGCCCCAGCTGGGCCAGGGCGCGACAGACTTCGAGGTTGCCCAGGTGGGCGGTGACCAGGATCTCGCCGCGCGGCCCGTGCATGCGGCCGTGCACCTGGTCCGGGTCGTGCAACTGCACCTGATCCAGGCCGAGACGGCCGTTCCAGGCATCGAGCTTGTCCAGCAGGGCTTCGGCGAAGGCCATGAACTGGGCATAGCCGCTGCGCCAGCTGGGCTGCAGCTCGGGACGACCGCTCCAGTCGGCCAGGCGCTGCTGGTACTCGCGGATGCCACGGCGGGCGCGGGCGCCGAACAGAAAGAAGTACAGCACGATCAGCCGCAGCAGCGGGGCGATGGCGCGGCGGCCCAGGTGCCGCGCCAGCCAGGCGGTGAGGCGCATCAGCACGGGGCTGCCGCGCTCGCGCTGCTGCGCCCAGTGGCCGCTCATCCGCGCACCCGGCGCCAGAGCAGGCGCGGCGCGCGCAGCAGCATGCCGAAGAACAGCCGGGTGTGCATGCGCGAGATCAGCACGTTGTCCTGCCAGAGGCGAAAGTGCGAGCGGCCATCCAGCGGATAGTGCACCCGGGTCGGACGCCAGCGCATGGGCTGGTCGCGCCAGGCCAGGCGCACCAGGATCTCCGGGTCGAAATCCATGCGCTTGCCCAGGCCGCCGGCGCGGATCACCGCCAGGGTCGGTGCCAGCGGATAGACGCGAAAGCCGCACATGCTGTCGCGGATCTCCAGCGACAGGCTGTTGATCCAGACCCAGACATGGGTGAGGTAGCGGGCATAGAGCCGGCCCTTGGGCACCGAGTCGTCGAATTGCGGATAGCCGCAGATCAGCGCGTCTGGATAAGCCTGGGCCTCGGCGAGAAAGGCGGCCACGTCGGCCAGGTCGTGCTGGCCGTCGGCGTCCACCTGCAGGGCATGGCTGAAGCCCAGGCGCTGCGCCTCGGCGAGGCCGGCCATCACCGCGCCGCCCTTGCCCTGGTTGACCGGCAGGCGCAGCAGGTGGATGTCGGGTTGCGTGGCCAGCTCGTCCATCACCTGGGCGCAGGCGGGACTGGAGGCGTCGTCCACCAGCACGCAGGGCAGGGCGCGCTGGCGCAGCGCCTGGACTACCAGCGGCAGAGCGTGCTCGTGGTCGAACACTGGGATCACCGCGCAGGCACGAAAGCTCAAGACCGCGCCTCCTTGAGCAGGATGCGCCCGGACGAGCAAGCCGCCGTACCCTGGCGAAAGGCGAAGTGCAACTTGCTGCGGCTGGCGTCGAAATGGAAGGTCAGGGTCACCCGATCGCCGGGGCGCAGCAGCTGCTGGAATTTCAGCACCTCCATCCCGGCGAAGTCCGCCGGCAGGGCCAGGTGCTGGCGCGCCAGGCGCTGGGCCCAGCCCACCTGGACCACTCCGGGCACCACCGGCGCCGTGGGGAAGTGGCCGGAAAAGAACGCCAGGTCCGGCGCGACTTCCAGCTCCAGCCGCCAGCCATCTGCGGTCTGCTCGACACTGAGGGGCTCGATCTCCACCGGCCGGGGCTGGGCCAGCAGGCGCTCCACCTCGGCCTGGGCCAGTTTGCCCTGGGCGCTATAGGGCAGCGCCAGCAGCAGGCGCCAGCGGCGCGGCAGGGCGATGGCCTCGCAATGGCCGACCAGGTGTTCGCGCAGCTCGGCCACCAGGGCGCGGCGACCGCCGTTGCGCAGCTGGTGCAGACCGCGCTCGCTCAGGGCGACCAGGGCGCCGAGCAGGGCGCGGCCCTGCTGCACCACGCCCAGGCGGACATCGGCGATGGCGGGATGGCCGAGCAGCCGCGCTTCGAGGGCTGGCAGGGCGATGCGTTTTTCTTCCAGCTTGACGATGCGATCCAGGCGGCCGAGCAACTCGAAGCGGCCGTCGCCCAGCAGGCGCACGTCGTCCATGGTCTGCTCGCGCACGCCCTGGGGCAGGTAGGGCGAGGTCAGCCAGAGGGCGCCCTCGGCATCCTGGCCCAGCTCGATGTCGGCAAAGGCCTGCCAGGGTTGCGGGCCTCTCCGCCAGGCGATGCCGCCGGTCTCGGAGCTGCCATAGACCTCGGTGGGATAACGACCGAAGCGTTGCTGACAGGCCTTGGCGGCCGCGCCTGGCAGCACGCCGCCAGAAGAGAATACCTGCACCACCTGGCCGAGGACGGCATCGTCGAGATTCTCGCCCAGGCGCTTGAGCAATGCCGGACTGCTGATCCACACCGCGCGCCGGCCCTGGCGCGACAGGGCGGCGGTCTCGCGCTGCAATTCCTCGGTGAAGGGCAGCGCCTGGCGGGCGAAGGGCCGCCCGGCGCAGAGCGGCCAGAGCACGCGAAACAGCAGGCCATAGATGTGCTGGGTGGAGACGCTGCCAAGGACGGTCGCCGCGCCAAGGGACGCGCCCCAGAGGCGCTCCAGGGCGGCGACCTCGTTGGCCAGCTGGAACAACTGCTTGGCGATGAGTTTGGGTTCACCGCTGGAGCCCGAGGTGCTCAGGGTCAGCAGCGGCGCCTGCAGATCGAGCCGGGCGGGCGTCAGGGGTTCGGCCGCGGTCCAGCCGTCGAGGTCGTCGAGCCAGGCATCGAGCGTCGGCGCCAGGCGCGCGCGGGTGGCGGGCTGGGCATCCGCCGGCAGGATCACCTCGATCCCGGCGCGCCAGGCGCCGAGCAGGGCGCAGGCCAGGTCTTCGGCATCGTCCAGGTGCAAGGCCAGGCGCCTGAGACCGGCGTTCTGGAAGGCGGCCGCCAGCTGCAGGGCGCGCTGCCTGAGCACCAGGTCCAGCGGGCTCGCGGGCGCGAGCAATTCGGCCAGGGGGGTAAAGGTCATGGCAGCCTCCGCACGCGCTGGCGGACCAGCCATTCGCCGGCGAACAGCAGGCCCATCAGGCCATAGGCGATGACGCCGGTATAGAGCGTCCACCAGGCCAGCGGCGCCCACAGCGCCAGGCCGGCGGCGGTCAGCGCATTGCCCAGAAAGAACAGGCACCAGACCTGGGTCACCCGGCGGGTATAGCGCACCGCGCGCGGCGGCAACTCGGGTTCGCGCAGCCGTGCCAGGCGCTCGATCAGCGGCTGGCCGCGCAGCAGGCTCAGGCCGAACACCGCCAGCAGGAAGAGGCTGAGCAGCACCGGATACCAGCGCAGCAGGACGGCGGCGTCGCTCAGGGCCAGCAGCAGGCAGAAGCCCAGGGCGACCAGGGCGGTGCCGCGCTGCAGGCCGTTGAGACCGGGTTGCAGCAGGCGCAGGCCCCAGAGGACGCCGAGGCCGGCGGCGAACAGCCGTGGCGACAGGTGCTGCAGGCCGAAGTAGACGGCGAAGGGATAGGCCAGGCCGAGCAGGAGCAGCAGGGCACTGGCGACCAGGCCCAGGGGAGAGCGGGAAGGCAGGGCACTCATAAGCGGCGGATCAGGCGTCCGCCTGGCTGATGCGATGGACGGCCTCGACCACGTCGCCCACGGTGCGCACCTGGCGGAATTGCTCGGCGGCGATCTTGTGGCCGGTCTGGCGGCGCAGGTGGTCGATCAGGTCGACGGCGTCGATGCTGTCGATCTCCAGGTCCTCGTAGAGGTTGGCCTCCAGGGTCACCCGCTCGGGCTCCAGTTCGAAGAGTTCGACGAGGGCGCTGCGCAGGGTCTCGAAGATGGCTTCACGGCTTTGCATGGCGATCTCCTCAGGCGGCGCGCTGGGCGGCGACAAAGGCCGCAAGGGCGTTGACGCTGGCGAAATGGGTGCGGGTGTCCTTGGCTTCGGCGTCGATGCGGATGCCGTAGCGCTTCTGGATCGCCAGGCCCAGCTCCAGGGCGTCCACCGAATCCAGACCCAGGCCGTCGCCGAACAGGATCTGGTCGTCGCCGATGTCGTCGACGGTGACGTCCTCGAGGCCGAGCGCCTCGATGATCAGGCCTTTGAGCTCGAGATTGAGATCAGTCATGGTTGCCGGTTTCCTTCAGGTAGAGCTGGTGCAGCTGGTCGTTGAGTTCACGCGACGCCAGCGGCAATGGCCGCCCGGCGAAGGTGGAGGGATCGATGTCGGCGCCGACGTCCAGCTGGAAGTCGAAGCGCCGCGCGGGAATGCGATACCAGGGCGTGGCCTTGGTCAGGGTGCTGGGCACCACGCGGATGATCACCGGGGTGATGCAGCGGGCGCCGCGCAGGGCGATGGCGGCGGCGCCGCGGTGGAAGCGCGGCGGCTCGCCCGGGGTGGTGCGGGTGCCCTCGGGAAAGATGATCAGCGTCTGGCCGTCGCGCAGGGCGTCGGCGGCTTCGTCGAGCATCTCGGCGCTGCCGTTGTTGCTGATGTAGCCGGCGGCCTGGATCTGCCGCTTGAGATAGGGGTTCTGCCAGAGGCCCTGCTTAACCACGCAGTTGGCGTCCGGCACCAGGCCGATGAGCACCACCACATCGATCAGCGAGGGATGGTTGGCGATGATCAGCTGGCCCGGACGCCCCAGGCGCTCGCGGCCCTGGATGCGCAGATTCATCACCCGGGTCAGCACCATGAAGGCGACGAAGAAGCGGAACAGCCGGGCATTGGCCCGCCGCGCGCGCTGGCGGCGGCGCAGGGGATCGCCCGGCAGCGCCAGCAGGAGCGGCAGGATCAGCAGGCGAAAGACCAGGGCGCCGCAGCCGAACACCACGAAGTTGAGCCCCGTGGCCAGCAGGCGGTAGCCGTAGTCCAGGCGGCCGTTCATCCGCGGGCCTCCGCCTGCCAGTGCCAGGCGCGCCCGGCATAGGCGAGATGCAGGGTGCCAGGCGCTTCCAGCAGGCGCAGCAACTCCAGGGCATGGGGCCAGGCGCTGGGCGCGGTCTCCGCCGGGGCCGGCGCGCCGCTCAGGCCATGGCTGCCGCCCGGGGTCAGCAGCAGGCCCACGGCATAGGGAAAGGGGACGTCGTCGATCTGGGGGGCATAGAGGGTCGGCGGGGCCTCCTCGGCGATCACCACCAGCACGCCGCTGGCGCCTTCGGCGAGCAGGGTGCAGGCCTCCAGCACGGCGTGTTCGAGGCCGTCGCGACCGGTGGCCAGGGCGTTCATCTCGCTGTGGTCGCCGCGCAGGATCGACCACTGGCCGATGATGGCGTTGTGCACCGAGAGGCTGAACTGAGTCGGCGAGAGCGGCTCGCCGCGGGCCAGTTCCTGGAGGATGGCCAGGGTGCGCGGGGTCTCGCCATGGCGCGAGGCGAAGATCAGCGGCAGCGGCTCGCCATGGGCGTCGGCCAGCGGCCAGGCGACCTGGAAGGTCATGCGCGCCAGCCGGCTCAGGCGGCGCCGCTGCATGGCCGGCAGGAAGCTGGCATCGGGCTGGCTGCCGTCGTCCGCCGGACGCCAGGGCGCGGCGCACCACTGCCGCCAGGCGTCCTGGTCGCCAAGACCAGGTGCCCAGGCGCGCCAATCGCTAATCTGGAAGTGCATGTTCACAGCCGAATCTACCCCGGAGCCTTACGTGCTTGCCGTTTCATCTATCCCTGATGAGCAGGGTATTGCAGCGTTCGGCGCGCATTATCCAAGCGGCTCCCACCCTAGGCAAACATTTGTCTGAACTTTGCGAAGAGGTGACAGTCGCGCCGCCAAGCCAGAGACAGGCTAGCGTGGCGGGAGGTAGAGAGCCCCTTTTCAGGGAGTGAAACGCCGCTCCGTGCGACGAGCGGCAGCGCCAACCCCGATTTGCGGGACAGGGATGAAGGTAAAGGAGGAGCTGTCGCTGAAGGTTATCGCGATCAGGGCCTTCCCGGCGGCTCCAGGGGGAATTTCCTCCTGCCTGGAGCCGCCGCGGCCCGCGATCAGGCCGCCGGCAGCGGCTGCAATCGCGACAGCCGAATCGCCACGGCCAGGGCCGCCAGCAGCAGGGCGCCGATGAACAGGCCGACCCCGGTCCAGCCACCCAGGTGCCAGCAGAAGCCGCCCAAGGTCCCGGCCACGCTGGAGCCGGCGTAGTAGCTGAACAGATAGAGCGACGACGCCTGGCCTCGCGCCTGGCGCGCCCGGCGGCCCACCCAGCTGCTGGCCACCGAGTGGGCGCCGAAGAAGCCGAAGGTGAACAGCAGCATCCCCGGCAGTACCAGCCACAGCGGGGTGAACAGGGTCAGCAGCAGGCCGCCGAGCTTGAGCACGATGGCCGCGGCGAACACCTGTCGCCGACCGAAGCGATCGGCCAGGCTGCCGAACTTGGCCGAGCTGTAGATACCGGCGAGATAGACCAGCGAGAGGACGCCGATCCAGGCCTGGCTGAGATGATAGGGCTCGGCCAGCAGGCGATAGGCGATGTAGTTGAACAGGGTGACGAAGGCGCCCATCAGCAGGAAGGCCTCCAGGAACAGCCAGGGCAGGCCGGCGTCGCGAAAGTGCAGGGCATAGCCGGCGAGCAGGCTGCGCGGTCGCAGTGGCCGTGGCTGGAAGCGCTTCGACGCCGGCAGGCTGCGCTTGAACAGCAGCGCCGCCACCAGGGCCAGCACCCCCAGGGCGCCGAGGGCGATGCGCCAGGAGACGAAGTCCACCAGCACCCCGCTGATCACCCGGCCGGACATCCCGCCCAGGGCATTGCCACTGATATAGAGACCCATGGCATAGCCCAGGTGCTCGGGATGCACCTCCTCGGCCAGGTAGGTCATGGCCACCGCCGCCACCCCGGCCAGCGACAGCCCGACCAGCGCACGGGTCACCAGGATGCCGTCCCAGGTGGGCATCAGGGCGCTGAGCAGGGTGAAGGCGCCCGCAGCGAACAGCGCATAGACCATCACCGACTTGCGCCCGATGGCATCGGAGATCGGCCCGGTCACCAGCAGGCCGCAGGCCATCAACCCAGTGGCCAGGGACAGCGACAGACTGCTGGCCGCGGCGGTGAGGCCGAAGGCCTGGGAAAAGATCGGCATCAGCGGCTGCACGCAATAGAGCAGGGCGAAGGTGGCGAAGCCGCCGCAGAACAGCGCCAGGGCGGTGCGCAGGAACTGCGGCGTGCCCTTCTCGATGAAGACGTCCGGTTCGTGGTGGGCTTCGTTGGCGGCGGGCAGGGTGGCTAAGGTGGGGGTGGATGGCGTGGCGGACGACCGGGACGTGTTCACGGGTACCTCAGGACAGGTCTGATCTCACCACCCTAGGCTGGTGGCTGCCATATATCCAATATATTGTCCGTCTCGATTGATAGGTTCTACGACTCAATGGAAGACGTATGGAATTGCGCCACCTGAGGTACTTCGTGGCGGTGGCTGAAGAGCTGCACTTCGGCCGCGCCGCCCAGCGCCTGAACATCTCCCAGCCACCGCTCAGCCAGCAGATCCAGGCCCTGGAAAGCGAACTGGGCACCCGCCTGCTGGAGCGCACCAATCGACGCGTCGCCCTGACCGAGGCCGGCCGGCTGTTTCTCGACGAAGCCCGGCAGATCCTCCTGGCCAGCGAACGCGCCGCCGAACGGGTCCGTCGCGCCGGCCGCGGCGAGACCGGGCAATTGCAGGTGGGCTTCAGCGCCTCCTCGCCCTTCGTCGCCACCATCCCCAAGACGCTGTTCGCCTATCGCCGCGCCTATCCCGAGGTGCGCCTGCAACTGCAGGAGATGAGCAGTCGCGAACAGATCGACGCCATGCTGGCCGGCAACCTGCAGATCGGCCTGATCCGCCCCATCGAATTGCCCGACGCCCTGGCGGCGGTCGAACTCTTCCGCGAACCCCTGGTTGTCGCCCTGAGACACGACCATCCCCTGGCGCAGCAGGGCAGCGGCCCGCTGTCCCTGGCCGCCCTTGCCGAAGAGCCCTTCGTCTACTTCCCGCGCAGCTTCGGCACCGGTCTCTACCAGCAGCTCCACAGCCTCGCCGCCCGCGCCGGCTTCACCCCGCGCATCGTCCAGGAGGCCAGCGAAGTCCTCATCATCCTCGGCCTGGTCGCCGCCGGCCTCGGCGTCACCGTGCTGCCCGCCACCTATCAGCGCACCCAGATGGAAGGGCTGGTGTATCGCGAGCTGGACGATCCCGAGGCGACCTCGGCGGTGTGGTTGCTCAGGCGCCGGGACGAGGTGTCGCCGCAGGCGGAGGCGTTTGTGGGGTTGTTGATGAGCGCAGCGCAGTAGCGGCCTTGCCCGACCAGGCGCTTTGCTCGCCCTAGTCCGGTGTCGAGTCGACCGGCGTCTTGCGGCGCAGGCGATTGGCGGCACGGGCGTCTTCGCTCGAGGCGAAGAAGTCGAGTTTGACCAGCCGCGACACGATGGCGCCCTCGCTGCGCTGGACCTCTGCGGCGATACGGGCGACATCCAGTTGGGCCTCGTACCAGAGTTGCGCGAGCTGGGTGTCGTCTTCGGCTGTCCACCGGGCGCCCGCCTGGGCAGGTTTGTTGACCGTGTCAGCGACCGCATCGGGAAAAGCAGCAGGGATCGGCGGCAGCGGTTGCCAGCCGTCGGCGGCCTGAGAAGCCCACAACCACAGCGAACCGTCGTCGCAAAGGGCGAAAAGCCGGTTGGACGCCGATTCCGCATCGGCAGGCAGTACCTGAATCTGGATGATCTTGCGCACGGCTTGGCCTCCGGTTGCTGGTCAGGAGGTGAGGATAGAGCAGGAAGATTGCAGCGGTTCCTGGTGCCTTGTCCAAATTCAGACGCTTGGGTTTGCCCTCACCCCGGCCCTCTCCCTGAGGGAGAGGGGGTGTTTGGGGCGAGTACGGTGCAGGTGGGGCGTAGGTTGAGCGCAGCGCAGCCCAACAGGGCCCAGCCCGGTCAGTAGTAGCTGCGCATCACCGCGATCCCGGCCTCCAGCACCTCCCGCCATTCCTGGCGCAGCGCTGGAGAGAAGTCGGCATCGTGCTCGGCCAGGGTGGCGAGCAGGCAGTCGACCCAGAGCTCGTAGAGCTCGGGCCCTATGTCCAGCCGTGCGCGGCAATGGCTTTCGCCGAGCTGGCGCAGCCGGGTGGCGGGCATGCCGCGGGCGACGAGGACCAGGTTCATGATGCCGTGGCGCAGCAGCAACTGCTGGGCAGCCATGTCGGTGTGGGCGAATTTCTCCCGCACCCGGGGCGAACTGGCCAGGAAGCGCTGGTAGAAATCATCGAAGAAGGCGGGGCTGGCGCAGCAGCGTCCGTAGCTCAGCATCACGTTCTGGGCGGGCAGCATGCGGATTCCTGGGCGGGCATGAAGCGGCGCAGCCTGCCCGAGCGATGCCGAGGTCGTCTTGATTCCCATCAAGAGGAGGACGCTTCGCGACTCTCTGAAACATTTTGAACCATTTCACAAGGCGGCTTCTCTACCTTAAGCGCAGCGATCGCCGAGAAACCCCTACTCCAGAGGGCCTGGTCCGTCGCGGCGCGCCTATTATCCCGCTGGAGAACCCCATGAGTCCGACCCCTCTGCTAATCGGCTTCGTCATCATGTCGCTCGCCTCCCTGGCCATCTATGCCAAGGGCGCCCACCGCGGTCCGCTGCGTGGCCACACCCTGGTCCATGCCGCCGTGCCCTTCATCGCCGCCACGGCCTATCTGGCCATGTATCTGGGGGTCGGCAACCTGATCAAGCCGGACGGCAGCATCACCTATGTCGCCCGCTACCTGGACTGGACCTTCACCACGCCGCTGCTGCTGGCCGGGGTGGTGAGTTCGGCCTATCTGGGTGCCCGCGAGCAGGAAGGCCAGGCCGGTTTCGTGGCCTCCATCGTGACTCTCGACGTGGTGATGATCGTGACCGGTCTGGTCGCCTCCCTGGCCCCCTACGGCACCATCAAGTGGGTGTTCTTCGCCTGGTCCTGCGCCGCCTTCGTCGGGGTGCTCTATCTGCTGTGGAAGCCGCTGGCGACCCTGGCCGGGCAGCATGCCGCCATCGGTGCGGCCTATCGCAAGAACGTCGGCTTTCTCAGTGTGCTCTGGCTGATCTATCCGGTGGTCTTCGCCGTGGGACCCGAGGGTGTCTGGGCGGTGAGTGATGCGGCCACGGTCTGGGTCTTCCTGATTCTCGATGTGCTGGCCAAGGTGGTCTACGCCTTCACCTCGGAGCGCAATCTCAAGACGGCCCTGGCGCGGTCTGGCGTCTGAGCATGATGGCCATCGGGCGCGGCGGATGGCTGTTGCTGCCGGCCGCCGGGCTCGCCAGCCTGGCGGGTGGGGCAGGGCAGCTGGCCTTCGCGCTGCTGGTGGGCCTGGGGCTGGGGCTCCTGCATGGCGCAAGCGATCTACGCCTGGTCGCTCCCGCACGGCGCCTCGCCTTTCTTGGCAGCTACCTGGCGACGGCCCTGGCCTGCCTGCTCTGCTGGCAACTGGCGGGGACGCTGGCGCTGCCGCTGTTCCTGCTGTTGTCGATCTGGCATTTCGCCCATGAAGACGAACTCCTCGCCGATCGGCTGAGTGCGCTGGCGCTGGGACTGTTCATCGTGGGTGGTCCGGCGGTGCTGCACGAGACGGCCGTGGCCCGGCTACTGGCGCTGGCAATGGGGTCGGATGCCGCTCCGGCGTTGGCCGAGTGGCTGGCCAGGCTGCTGGTCCTGGCTGGGACGCTGGCATTGCCGGTGCTGCTGCTGGCCGCCTGGCAGCGCCGCTGTCCCTGGCTGGCGGCCACGCTGCTGGCCGTGGTGCTGGCGCCGCCTCTGGTCGGTTTCGCCCTGGGCTTCTACCTGCTGCACGCCGCACCCCAGACCGGGGTACGCCAGCGGCTGCTGGGGGCGCCTACCTTCACGGCCTATCTGCAGCTGACCTGGCCGATCCTGCTGGGCGCGGCCGTCTTCACCCTGGCCGGTGGCCTGCTCTTCGTGCTGCAGGAGCGCACCGGCATCCGGGCGCTGTTCGCCGTGCTGGCGGCCTTCGCCGTACCTCACATGCTGGTGCTGCCACGCTTTCTCGCCCCGGGTGCCGAGGCCGCACTGCGCTCAGGGCCGCAGATGGTTGAGCGGTAGCTCGGTGCTGGCCAGGATCTGGTTGAGCACGAAACTCGAACGCACGCTGGAGACCCCCTCGATGCGCGTCAGGGTGCCCAGCAGCAGCTGCTGATAGTGCTCCATGTCGGGCACCACCACCTTGAGCTGATAATCCGCATCCATGCCGGTGACCAGGCAGCACTCCAGCACCTCGGGACACTGGGCGATGATCCCCTGGAAGTTCTCGAAGCGCTCGGGGGTGTGCCTGTCCATGCCGATCAGCACGAAGGCGGTCAGCGACAGCCCGAGTTTCTTGCGATCCAGCAGGGCGACCTGGCGGGTGATGTAGCCACTGTCTTCCAGCTGCTTGACCCGTCGCGAGCAGGGCGAGGGCGACAGGCCGATGCGTTCGGCCAGTTCCTGGTTGGAGAGGCGCGCGTCGCGCTGCAGTTCTGCCAAGATTTTCAGATCGAAGCGATCGAGTTTGTCCATTTTGCATGCCTTGCGCTAGCCGATTGCGCCTAATGCTAGGTTTATGGCCAGGGATTGCGCAAGAGGCTGGAAAGAAGCTGCACAACGCAACCCGCTGCTGGCAGCAGGGGCGTAAGCTGAACTCAACTTCGATAGCCCGGTAGAGCTGTCCAACGAAGGCGCCCCAGGAGGGCCTTTCGCATCGCCAACGACGGTATCCCGTCCGCCGCGCCCGGGCCCGCCCAGGTCACCATTCCTGGTCGATCGCAGCCACCGTCACGAGCGGTGCGAGAGGACAACGAATTCAAGGGGAGGCCGCAAGGTCTCCCCTTTTCTTTTGGGCGGAAGTTCTGGCGTTGGGCTCACCCTCACCCCGGCCCTCTCCCAGAGGGAGAGGGGGCGTTTGGGGGAGGTTGGGTGGGAAGAGCATCGCGGTCATGGCGGCCGCTGCTTTGGAGGCTATTCGATCGCGGCCATGGGCCGCTCCTACAAAAGTCCATGCTTGTAGGAGCGGCCGCCTCGGCGGACCGTCATGGCGGCGAGCAGACCTTCAGGCTTACGCCTGCCCGGGCGGCTGCTTGTCCACGGTCAGAGGTGCGTCGCTGGCGAGGTATTCCTTGGCTTCCTCTTCGCTGGCCACCGAGGGCGGCGAGCCGCGCAGGGGTTTGCCGGCGGTTTCGCGCACGGTGAGCATGGTCAGGATGCCGATCACGGCCGCCGCCATCAGGTAGTAGGCCGGCACCAGGGGGTCGCCGGTCTTTTCCACCAGCCAGGCAGTGACCAGCGGGGTGGTGCCCCCGAACAGCGACACCGAGATGTTGAAGGCGATGGACAGGGCGCTGTAGCGGATCGGGGTGTAGAACAGCGCCGGCAGGGTGGACGGCATGGTGCTGGTAAAGCAGGCCAGGGCCACGCCCAGCAGCATCAGGCCGAGGAAGATCAGCCAGTCGTGGCCGCTGCCGATCAGTTTGAGGCAGGGAATCGCCAGGACCAGGATCGCCAGACAGGCGCCGATGATCATCGGCTTGCGGCCCAGGCGGTCGCTGAAGAAGCCGCCGAGAATGTTGAGCGGCATCATCACCACCATGACGATGAGGATCAGCAGCAGCCCCTTGGTCTCGGCGTAGCCCATGGTCACGGCCAGGTAGCTGGGCATGTAGGTCAGCAGCATGTAGTCGGTGACGTTGAACACCAGCACCAGGCCGATGCACTTGAGCAGGGCGACGCGATGCAGGGTGAACAGCTCGCGCAGGCTGTGCGCCGGACCGTCCGCCGCCTTGCCTTCGTTGGCTTCGGTGTGGGCCTTGAACGCCGGGGTCTCTTCCAGCTTGAGGCGCATATAGAGGCCGAGCAGGCCGAGCGGGCCGGCGATAAAGAAGGGAACCCGCCAACCCCAGTCGAGCAGCTGTTCCTGGGTCAGGGCCGCGGTGAGCGCCGTGACCGTTCCCGCGCCGGCGATATAGCCGGCCAGGGTGCCGAATTCCAGCCAGCTGCCCATGCGTCCGCGGGTCTTGTCGGTGGCGTATTCGGCGATGAAGGTCGCTGCGCCGCCGTATTCGCCCCCGGTGGAGAAGCCCTGTACCACGCGCGCCAGCAACAGCAGGGCCGGTGCCCAGATGCCGATGCTCTCGTAGCTGGGAATCAGGCCGATGCTGAAGGTGCCCAGGGCCATCATGATCATGGTCAGGGCCAGCACCTTCTGGCGACCGTACTTGTCGCCCAGGGGGCCAAAGACCATGCCGCCGATGGGGCGGACCAGGAAGGCCACGGTAAAGGTGGCGAAGGTGGCGATCAGCTGGGCGGCGGCATCGCCATCGGGAAAGAAGACCTTGCCCAGGGTCACGGCCAGGTAGCCGTAGACGCCGAAGTCGAACCATTCCATGGCGTTGCCGAGGGCGGCGGCGCCGACGGCACGCTTGACCAGAGAATTGTCGACGATGGTGAGGTCGTCCGGTTTTACCTCATGGCGGCGCTTGAACCAGCCAACGTGATGATGGTGTTTCGACATGTGTTTTCCTCCTTGCGTGGGGCCATAGACCCGAGCGGACCGCTAGAAGTGCGATGACAGAGGGGCAGAAACTTCCCCGCCGCCTCCAGGGAGCGACCCGGGAATGCCTGCGCGGCCCTGGGAGATTCCAGGCCCGGGCGTCCGCTCCGCCCTTGCGGCCTCCGCGTTTCCCGGCTTGCCCTCGGCAGTCTGTGGCGGCCGTTCGATGGCAGAGGGGCGCGCGGCTAACGGCCAGGCTGGGGCAGGGTCCAAGCCTTGGGGTACTCTGGGTCATCCCCTCGTGGAGCCGTGCGATGAAATCGCCTGCCGTGCTGTGTGCGCTCGTCCTTTCCGGCGTTTCCCTATGGAACGCCGCGCCCGCCTGGGCCGATAACAACTATCGCCTCGGCGGCGGCTACGTGACCCCGCCACCGGGGGCCCAGCCGCCGCCAATCGCTCCCGCCGGCAACGCCGGGCGCTGGCAGGGCGGTGGCCAGGGTGACTGGAATGGGGGGCCGCCCGGGCGTGGCGACGGTCCTGGGCGCGGCAATGGTCCGGCGCTGGAGCGCTGGGAGCGCAACGACCCCCCGCCACCGCGGCCGGGCTATCAGCCGGCCTGGCAGGATCGCCCCGTTCCCTTGCCGCGCCCGGGATATATGATGCCGGCGCCCGATCAACCGGGGCGGAACTACCCGCCGCCGCCGCCACCGCGTCCGGAGCGGGATCCCCAGTGGGCCGGTCCGCGTCCGGGCTGGGGCACCAATACCCAGTGGCGTCCGGGCTTCGAGGTGCCGGGCGTGCCGGCTGGCTTCACCCGCGTCTGGTACCGCGACAGCCAGTACTACTATGCCGACGGTTACTGGTATCGCCCCCAGGGGCCGAGCTATGTGGTGACCCTGCCACCGACCGGGGTACGGGTCAGTGTCCTGCCGGCCTTCGCCGAGACCCTGTGGATGGGCGGCACTACCTATTACTTCGCCGCGGGCAGCTATTACCGCACCGATCCGGGCGGCGGCTTCGTCACCGTCGCCGATCCCACCGTGGCGGCCGTGCCGGCCACGACGGCCGCGCCTGCCGGAACGGACTACGACGCCTATGACGTCACCGCCTATCCTATGCAGGGGCAGTCGCCGCAGCGCTACGCCACGGATCGCTACGACTGCCGGCGCTACGCCGCCGGGGAGTCGGGCTTCGATCCCGAACGACCCGGCGCGGTCGGCGATCCCTACCTCACCCCGCGCTTTCGCCAGGCGCTGGCGGCCTGCCTGGCGGGGCGTGGCTATCGCGTGGAGTAGCTATCGCGTGGAGTAGCCATCAGTCGTTGGTCAGCTGCACCAGGGTGAACAGCCCGAAGGGCGGCACGCTGCTGCGACGGGCGCGGCGCAGGTCTTCGCGGAAGAGGATGGAGTCCATGGCGAAGTCCGGGTGCCAACCGAGCTTGCGCGAGGCCGGCGCCAGGGCCTTTTCCGCCAGCAGCCGCAGGCCGCTCTCGGCCTGGAAGTGATTGACCAGCAAGAGGTGACCCCCCGGCTTCACCACCCGGCGCATCTCCTGCATCAGCTTGCGCGGATTGGGCACCACGGAGGCCACGAACATGGCCACGGCGATATCGAAGGAGCCGGTGGGCAGGCCGGTTTCCTCGGCATTGGCTTCGAGCAGGGCATCCACCGTGGTGATGTCGTCGCGAATGACCCGCTCCCGGGCCTTGGCCAGCATGTCGGGCGAGAGATCGATCCCGGTGACGCGCTTGTCGGCGCCATAGTGGGGCAGGGCCAGCCCCGTCCCGACGCCCACTTCCAGCACCCGGGTACCCGCCAGGGCGTTGACCGCCGCCACCGCACGCTTGCGACCGGGGGCGGAAACGCCGCCGAACACCCGATCATAGACATTGGCCCAGCGCCGGTAGGCGGAAATGATGGCGGCATTGTCCAGCGCGGAGTGCGGTGCGGAAGTGTTGGCGGTATTCAGCGAATAATCGATTTTCTTCGAGTCGTGCATAGCGGCCTTGTCATTGTCGGTAGATGAAAGCAGAGGCGTTACGGCGCCAACTCGGCGCGGCGTCCGAGGGTGAAAAGTTGCGGCCCGTCGATGGAAGCAGACGCTTCGCTATTTCGTCGTGCGGATTGGAAGTGGCTCTTTCGCTTTTGTATCCAGGGGCTGCAAGCCAGGCGTGACGGCTGCTCCAGATAGAATCTTTACTGTTTTAGAACAATCGCACGGTGTTTGGCTAGTTGTGTCGGGCGTTATCTGGCTTGAATGAGAAGTTGGTAGTTCTAATTGTTTTTGATTGTTCGTTCTTTCAATTTAAATATCAGTTTATTATTTGTTCGTTCAATTAATGAGGTGGATAGGCAGGGGTACGCTGCTCTGCAATCCTCCGGCCAGGAAAGCGGAGGCAGAGCGCAGAGAATCGGGAGCCAGGCGAGGGGAGCTAAAGACAGATGCCATGATCAGCAGTCCTTCGGTTGCTTCCGCGAAAGCGTCTTGGCTTTGCTGGGCGCTGGCCGATAGACCCTGGCCATCAGGTCTTTTGGAATAGGTTCTAATGCTTAGCTGGCACATTGATAGTCAGCTTTATTTGCATTCTGCAAGGCAATGCGCCACGCCGCAGCCTTCCGTTTCGTCTGTCCCGGTCCTGTCCAGTCATCCCGCCAGGATGGCCGAATATCCAGCCGTTGCTGATTTGCAGCCCGCCTGGGTGCAGCATTCCCACCATCCCGTTACCCATGAGGTCGAGCGAGCGTGCAGGAGGCTGCGGGCTTCACTTTTGCCTTATAGCTAAGGATCAGGTCGCTGCTGTACGGAGCTACACCGGAACGCTGTACCCACGGCTGGAGAGAAAATTCCTTAACGGCCAGAGCCAGTGAGTAGCTCCTGGAACTCGCATCGCATCGCCAATGGATGCTGCCTTCGCTACCCATCACGGGGCTGCTCGGCCTGGTTGTCAGGGCTGATACACGCCAAGGCGGCTACGCCGGCCATCATGGTTTCGGGGCCGACTATCCCGCGTCTGCTGACTTGCGTTGCCCATGGATTCAGCATGGTAGACACAGGTATCAGCGGAACACGTCCAGGCTTGTGACGCCGGGTCGATACGCTATTGTCTGAATGCTCAAGGATGACGACTGAGTGCTGTCTCGCCGCGGAAGGAGATTCCCGGCTTGCGCTTTTCGCTTGGATACCCCGTCATGAAAAACAGGTCATTACGTCCCGCCCAGGGTTTTACCCTGATCGAGATGTTGGTAGTTGTCGCCTTGCTGGGCATCTTCTTGGCCATCGCCGCGCCCAGTTTTGCCGGTCTGATCCGCTCCAACAAGGTCCAGGCCGCTGCCGATGAGTTGGTAACGGTGTTGCAGTATGCGCGCAGCGAAGCCATCACCCGGGGGGTGACGGTAACGCTGACGGCGGATAGTGCGACCACCTGGAATGCCGGCTTCAACATCACGGCAGCAGGGCAGATACTCAGGCGTATCGACGCCGGCGGTTTGCAGAGTGGCATAACGGTGAGCTCGGGTGCCGCTCAGGCGAGCTTCAGTGCGACCGGTGCTACCGGTGCCACGATCAATCAGTGTTTCACCCTTTGCCCAGTCGATCAGGCCGGGCAGTGCCGTTTCGTGGGTGTCAGCGTGACCGGACGGATCACCCAGCCATCCACTGACCGGCCCGTGACTGGGGAGTGCACGTGAGGAGGCTGCAGTCAGGCTTCAGCATGATTGAGGTGTTGGTCAGCGTCGTGCTGATCTGCGTGGGTCTGCTTGGCATTGCCGCCTTGCAGAGCAAGACGGTGCCTTTCACTCAAGACTCCGTCCAGCGCAACGCTGCCATGATGCTGACCAATGACCTGCTGGAGCTCGTCCGCGCCAACCCGACGGCAGTCGACAGCTACCTCAAGGCGCCTGACGATGAATTCGCGAGTGCACCGGCAAGCTGTCGTCCGACCCCAGCCGCTGCGGCTGATCAGCTTGCCTGCTGGGCAGCCCAGGCCAGTTCGCTGCTGCCCGGTGCGGCGGATCTGCTGAGCAGTTCCTTTTATGTCTGTCAGAACGCGACCCCGGGTCCTGCGGGGGCGGCGGCGTCCTGTAAGGGAGGCAACTACCTCGAGATCCAGGTGGCCTGGGTCGCGCCGGTCGACAGCTGCCTGGACGGTGGTACTCCGATTGACAACGGTACCAGCTCCATCTGTACCTACCGTTTGCGAACCCGACTCTGAGGCCAGTTCAATGCTCAACCGCTTCGTGAACGCATCGGCCCGGCAACGTGGACTGTCCATCGTCGAACTGATGGTTGCCCTGGCCATCAGCAGCTTTCTGATCCTAGGAATCACCCAGCTCTACATCAACAACAAGAAAACCTACCTGTTCCAGCAGAGCCAGGAGGTCAACCAGGAGAATGGCCGCTTCGCGCTGGCGCTGCTGAATCAGGAGCTGGCCAAGGCAGGCTATCGACGGCGGCCGGATATCGCGGTCACCCAGGATTTTCCGGCTGACAGCGGAAGCTCGAATACCGGCAACGCCCTGGGTTGCAAGTTCGCGGCGGGTGCCTCGGTGACTGGCGATGCGACCAGTATCTGTATTCGTTACCAGGCGCGCGATGCGCGGGAAGTCGACTGCCGCGGTCAGGTGCTGAGTGCCCAGTCGAACACCTTGGCCAACAATGCCGATGCCCCTTACGAGTACTCCAATACCGCTCAGAACGCGGTGATCGTCGAGCGCTTTTCCCTGGCGACCGATTCGAACTTCACCACTGGGGCGGCCAACGAACGTCCAGGCGCCTTGGTCTGTGCGAGTAATCTGCTGGCCTGCGGCAATGGCGCCTGTACTCGGATCAAGGGTGATACCGGCACCGCTCAGCTCATCAGCGGTATTCGCGATCTGCGCTTCGACTATGGCGTCGGTGTCGACAAGAGCGTCTCCTCCTTTACCCTCACACCCGCTACCAGTTCGGCCACCTTGATCCGGGCGGTGCGCTATTCGGCGCTCTTGCAGTCAGTGGCCCGTGGATTACGAGATACCAGCGATACACCGCTCGTCCTGAGCCAGTGGAACCAGACCTATTCCACGACCTTTACCGGCAACGCCTATCTGTACCAGATCGCCCAGGACACCATTACCCTGAGGAACCTGATGCCATGACCTTTTCTCGATGCCACTCGGGAAGACGACAGCGTGGTGCGTCGTTGCTGATCGCGTTGGTGCTGCTCCTGCTGTTAACGATTCTGGCCCTGACCAGCCTGCGGGGCGTCACCCTGGAGTCACGGGTCATGGGCAATATCAAGCAGCAGCACAATCTGCAGAGCGCCGCCGAGACCGCACTCAGGGCCGGCGAGGGCGTGATCGGCAGAGCCGTTGCCGCGCCGGACTTGGCAAGCACCTGTACCGTGACCTTCTGCATTCCCTATCAGCTGCGCAACAACGCCTACCTGAACGCCGGAGGTGCTGCCCTGGGTAGCGAGACGATCGGCAAGCTCAGCGTCCCTCTGGGGTACATGACGCCGCTGTTCCGTAACGGCGACCCGAGCGCAGCCCTCGACGGCTACAGCATCTTGAGCTCAGGCACCACGACGGAAACGCCCAATGCCCGCTGGTACGTGGTCGATCTAGGTCCGCTGGATAGCGGTAGCGAGAACAACTGCGCCCTGACCGGGTGCGGCACGCGCTACTACGAGGTGGACAGCTGTGCGGGTGCTGGCTGTGCGAGCGATCAAGTTGGCCAGCGGATCACCTACCGCTCGGTCATGGCCAAGAGCTTCTAATGCGCGAGGACGCGTCGATGAACGTTCAAACCGGTCGTCACGGTTGGATAGCGCTGCTGGCAGCCCTGGTCTTCTCCAGCCTGGCACAGGCCACCACGACCTTTCCCAGCCAGTCGCCCCTGTTCGTGAGCCAGGCGGAGCCGCCCTTGGCGATGTTGGTATTGGGCAAGGATCATTCGCTGTTTTTCGAAGCTTACAACGATGCCAGCGATATCGACGGCGATGGCGTACTGGATCTGAAGTTCAAGCCGGCCATTGCCTACTACGGTCTCTTCGACTCGACCCTGTGCTACAGCCATTCCGGTGGTAGCGGCAACGGCGACAAGTTCACCCCCATCGGGAAGGCCGTCAGCAATAGCGCCGGGACCTATGCCACCTGCTCGGGGAGCTGGTCCGGCAACTGGCTCAACTACGTCACCACCAGTCGCATCGATGCCTTGCGCAAGGTGCTTTATGGCGGCTATCGACAGCTCGATGACACCTCCCAGACCGTCCTGCGGCGGGCCTACATTCCGCAAGACGGCCACTCCTGGGCCAAGGAGTACACCAGCGTCGCCGTCGATGGCTACGACATCGCCAATTTCACGCCCCTGAGTGCGCCTGCCAACGGCACCCGATTGTTCTTCGGCAACGTGACCATGACTGCCGGCACCAACTGCAGTGTCTTGAGTTCCTGCAGTAACCTGCCGCCGTTGTTGTCCGTGGTCAAAACCGCGGATACCACCACAAGGGTCTGGGATTGGGCGTCTTCGGAATCTCCGGTGCTCAACAACAACACTTACGGTAAGGGTACCCGTACCAACTACACCGTACAGGTAGCGGTCTGCACGAGTGATTATCACGACAACGACTGCCAGGCCTATCCAAACGGGCAGTACAAACCGGTCGGATTGCTGCACGACTTCGGTGCCGACGACGCCATGCTTTTCGGCTTGTTGACGGGCAGCTACAACAAGAACATGTCCGGTGGCGTGCTGCGCAAGGTCGTATCCAGGTTCAGCACTGAAGTGAACGCCAATACCGGGGTCTTCAGCGCCAATGCCACCATCGTCAGAGCCCTGGATGCGTTGCGCATTCGCGACTACAACAATGGCAGCAATGGCAGTGCCTATCGGCGTGGCAGTTACCGGGCGGGCATCATGCCGGAAGGCAATTATCCCGATTGGGGCAACCCCATCGCCGAGATGATGTACGAAACGTTGCGTTATTTCGCCGGCAAGGCTGCGGCGACCGCGGCCTTTACCGGAAACAACAGCGACACCGGGCAGAATGAAGACGCCAACGTGGGGCTTCCACAGCCGGCGTGGGACAACCCCTATGCCAGCAACAGCGCAGCCAATGCCCACTGGTGCGCCAAGCCCAACATGCTGGTGATGAGCAACGTCAACGTCTCCTACGACTCGGATCAGTTGCCCGGCAGTGCCTTTGCGTCCTTCAGCGGCGATCTCAGCGGTCTTGATGTCAGCGCCCAGGCCAGGGCCATCAGTGCCCTGGAGCCCTCGGTGGCCGGTCAGCGTTACATTGGTGCGGTAGGCAGCAACGAGGACTATGCGCCTACCGCCAAGACGGTCACCACTCTCGCCAACATCCGCGGCTTGGCACCTGAAGAACCCACCAAGCAAGGCAGCTACTATTCGGCCTCTGTGGCTCGCTATGGCGCGAACACCGATTTGAACAGCGCCTCGGGCGATCAGAAAACCAATACCTACGTTGTCGCCCTGGCATCCTCCCTGCCGAAGTTCGAATTCAACGTTGGCGGCAAAACCGTTTCCCTGGTGCCCTTTGCCAAGACCATCAACGGTGTCGGCACCAATCGAAGCAGGGGTAACTACCAGCCCACGGACGCCATCGTCGATCTGTACGTCGAATCCTACAGCAGCACAGGCGCAGTCTTTCGCGTCAACTACGAGGCCGATGAACAGGGCAACGATTTCGATAGTGACGTCATCGTCAAGTACGACATCAGCGTAGCCAGTGGTCAGCTAAAGGTGGTGGTGACCCCTACGGCCCAGTCCACCGGCAGTAATCAGAACCTGGGTTACGTGATTTCCGGGACCAATCGTGACGGAGCCTATCTCGTCACCCAGGACAAAAACGCCAGCCTCAAGTACTTCCTCAACGTACCGCCAGGCCAGGATGCCGGTTACTGCAACTACAGCTCCGAGGCGAGCATGGCGGCTTCCTGTGCCCAACTGCCTTGGATCAATGGAAACCCAGCGGCCAGTACCCAGCTGTTCACGCCGGGCAATACGGCGGCTACCACGCTCAACAATCCGCTGTGGTTCGCCGCCAAATATGGCATCGCCGGACGCGATACGACGGGGATCGTTGGCGATCCGGATAACTATTTTCTGGTCACCAACGCCGCGAGACTGAAAAGTCAGCTGCGCGCTGCGTTGAGTCAGATCTTGCAGAACAACAATTCCGTGGCAGCGCCGGCGGTGTTGCCCTCCCTGAGCACCAGCAGTGGCACGACCACCAACTATGACACCTATGCCACGGGTCTAAACGTGACGTACTGGAGCGGCGAGCTGACCAAGACGACAGTGGCTATCGGCACTGCCAACGGTGCTACGAACAAGACCACCACTACGGCCTGGAAGGCCAGTACAGTGATGCCCGCCTGGACCGACCGCACCATTCTGATTCCTGCGGTTCCCGGTACGGGAACGGGGCTACGTTCGTTCACCTACAAGAATCTTGCGGACCGTACCTACGACGGCAAGCCCCTGCAAACCAATCTGGACGCCGATAAGGTCGATTTCCTCAAGGGCGATGCGTCCAAGGAAGCCTCTCTCTACCGCAAGCGCTCTTCCTTGTTGGGCGACATCGTCAATTCTGCGCCCGCAGTGGCCAGTGGCGCCCAGTACCTGACCAGTGCTGCCAATGCGCTGGAAGGCGCCACGGGTGACTATGCAACCTTCAAGGCTAACCAGGCGCGTGTTGCGCCCATGGTCTACGTCGGTGCCAATGACGGCATGTTGCATGGTTTCAATGCCAATACGGGAAAAGAGACCTTCGCCTTTATCCCCACGGCGGTGATTCCCAACCTCTATCAGTTGGCCCGTTCTACCTATAACGACGCCTCTGCTTCGCTCCATACCTACTATGTGGACGGCTCGCCCGTCATTGCCGACGTCTTTTTCGGACAGCAATGGCGTAAGGTTCTGATCGGCACTTTGCGTGGAGGCGGTAGAGAGGTCTTCGCGCTGGATATCACCGATCCGACATCGCCCAAGTTGTTATGGGAGTTCACCGGGGCGGACATTCGCACCAACCCTGCCAACGGCAGCGCGCAAGGGGTAACGAACTCGCGTAGCGACCCCACGCTGGGCAACAGTTTCGGTACTCCGCTGGTGGTTCGATTGCACACGGGGCAGTGGGCAGTGCTGTTTGGCAATGGCTATGACGGTAACGGCCGCAAGGCCGCGCTTTATGCATTGAACGTGGCGGATGGCTCTGCCATCGGCAGCAATTTTCCGCTGGTTGTCGAGGCCGGCAGCAAGAGCAACGGTTTATTCAACCTGAAGTCTCTGGACGTCAACTCTGATGGTATCGCCGACTATGTCTACGGCGGAGACCTGCAGGGTAATCTGTGGCGGTTCGATCTGGTTGCCGACGGTAACCTCACGAGCTCGGCACGCGCCTCGGACTTCAAGATTTCCTTTGGTGGTAGTCCGCTCTACCAGGCAAGGAGCCGTGACAAGAACGGTACCGTCCAACCCATCACGGCGCCGCCGTCGCTGGTTCGTCATCCATCCGGCCAAGGCTTCGTGGTGATGTTCGGCACCGGCAGCTATTTTTCCCTGGAAGACAAGTCGTCCACCGACCTGCAGAGTATCTATGGCATATGGGACAAGAATGTCGCCACGGTCTCTACCTCCAATGCCGCAGCCACTACGCCGACGCTCAATCGCGCCTCTTTGCAACAGCAAGCCTTTTCCCAAGAGAGCTCTCTGAGCGGCAAGGCCGTGCGAGTACTCAGCAACAACAGCGTGAACTGGTCTGCGGCAAGTGGCTGGTATCTCGACCTCGCCTACGGTGGCGTCCAGCTCGGCGAGCGTATGGTTGATCCCATGACAGCCAGCGGTCAGGCGCTATTTTTCAGCACTATCACGCCCAATAGTGAAGTCTGTGCAGCAGGGATCTCTGGCTGGACCTATGCGGTGGATCCAAGTTCGGGAGGGCGCACGACGTTCAATGTGTTCGACCTCAATGGCGATGGCGTGGTCAACGCTGCGGACAGTTCGAATGATACGGTGATCTCTGGATTCGACATGCCTGCAGGAGGAACTACGCTCTCGGGTAGCCAGCTGGGCAGTACGGACGCCAACTTGACCACCATCAATAAGGGCCCTCAGGCATCGGGCCGGCAAACCTGGCGGGTAATACCGCAACCTCAATGAGTTCGGGAGACAAACTCAGCATGACCAGTACCCGGGGCTTTACCCTGATCGAGCTGATGATCACCGTTGCCATCGTTGGCATCCTGGCCGCCATCGCCTATCCGAGCTACCAAAGCTACATCCTGCGCAGTCATCGTTCGGAGGGCATGGCGCTGCTCAGCGAGGCAGCGGCTCGGATGGAGCGTTATTACGCGCAGAACAGCACCTATGCCACGGCGTCCCTTAAGGGCCTGGGCCTGACTAGCGACGATAAAGCCACATCTCTGGACTCATCGAACAAGTATTACTCCCTAAGTCTTGGTACCCCTACAGCCACTACCTACAACCTGAGCGTGGCGCCGCGGAACGCGCAGACCAAGGACAGCTGCGGGACCTTGACACTGGATTCCACCGGCCTGCGCGGTGCAGCAGGCACGACCGCAGACAAGGACGCTGCAACCGTTACCAACTGCTGGCGCTAATCCTCCCGTCCCTGCACCAGGCCGGCATCCCTGTCCTGTTCCACGCGATAGCCGCCGAAGCCCAGGGTGACCCGCTGGGTGGCGTCGGCCTTGCCGGCGTCGCGGGCTTCGTGTTCGACCACCAGGCGGTTGAGGCGGTTGAGCAGGTGCATGGATTCGTCGTAGGCGGTGCGATAGAGGCTGAGCGTGGAATCCTCGGTCAGGTTGTGGCCGTAGACCACGTGAAAGGTGAAGTCCGGCGCGGCGCGGTCCTGCAGGTAGAGGCGCTCGAAGCCGGCCAGCAGGTCGCCGGTGAAATGGGCCAGCAGCCGCCCTGCGCCTTCCTGGCTCTCGGTGCCGCGCAGCAGCGAGCGGGGGGTGAGCACCACCCGGTCTTCCTCGTCGAGGCGGGCGTAACCCTTGCGCAGCCATTCATCCAGCACGGTGCGGGCGCGCACGTCGCTGCCGACGCTGGCGACCAGGGCGTCGAAACTCTGTTCGCCGCCACGGCGCTGAGTGCGGGGGAGGGGGCGCAGATTGCCCTCGGCATCGAGCAGATCCAGTCGTGAGGTCCAGGCGCTGAGCACCTGCCATTCCAGGCTGGGCGTGCAGGGCGTACGTTCCGGGCTGGCCTCGCGCAGGGCTCGGACCTCGCGGCGCGGCAGGCCGGTCAGCACCGAGATGCGGCTGTCGGAATTGGGCTTGTCGCGCAGCGGTTCGAAATCCTGGGCGACCTCGAAGTAGGTCTGGCGCAGCAGGCGATCGAAGGTCTGGTAGGTCACGCCGGAGGCGATGGCGATACGCACCAGCCGACCGATCAGGCTACGCAGAAGCAAGGGTACCTTGGTGGAAAGCATGGGGGACTCGACACGGCAGACGCCTGCCCATCTTCGCGGCGCCTTGAGCGCCCGTCAAACCGGCCGGTCACAAAGTGTCGCGGACGCCACTCAGGCTGTCGTCCGCGGGGCAGGGCCGTGGCTAGCCAGGAGTGCCCGATTCGGTCGCACCGGCCACGTCCGGATCGTCCGGAAACTCCTCGGGTTCCATGTCCGCATAGGGCAGCTCTTCGGGCGGCGGGGTGTTGCTGGGGTTGTCGTAGGTCTTCTGGTCGGCGTCGCTCATGGTGGCTCTCCGGGGTGGGTGTGGAGATATCGAACCCCTCTGGGCGGGGCCGTTCCCGAGCGGCTGTCGACAGCGACCTCGTGTCGGCCGGGTGGCCAGCGCTCGAACGTCGTTAGCGCGATAGCGGTCTAACGCCTGACCGTCTCATCCGAACGACGGCGCCCGAGGAGTCCCGTGATGACCACGCCTACCGCTGTCCACCCGCTGCCGTTCCAGCCCGCCTTCGAACAGGTGCCGGATGATGAAGCCGAAACCGTTCGCGAGATGGTCGCGGCCATGAGAGACATTACCGAGACCACCTACGCCAACGGCGGCCATGCCATCCGCAGCGTGCACGCCAAGAGCCATGGCCTGCTCACGGGTCGAGTGACGGTGCTGGGCGGCTTGCCGCCGGCTTATGCCCAGGGTGCCTTCGCCGTGCCGGGCAGCTATGCAGCGGTGCTGAGATTCTCGACCAATCCGGGCGACATCCTGGCCGACAGCGTTTCCACCCCGCGGGGTCTGGCGCTCAAGCTGATCGACGTGCCGGGCGAGCGCCTGCCCGGTAGCGAAGGCCAGGTGACCCAGGATTTCGTCATGCAGAACGCCCCGGCCTTTACCGCGCCGGATCCCAAGACCTTTCTCAAGACGCTCAAGCTGCTGGCCAAGACCACCGACCGCGGTGAGGGCCTGAAGAAGGTGGCGTCAGCGGTGCTGCGCGGCACCGAGAAGGTGGTGGAAGCCTTTGGCGGCGAGAGTCCGACGCTGAAGAGCCTGGGTGGCCACCCAGAGACCCATCCGCTCGGCGAAACCTTCTACACCATGGTGCCCTTTCTCTACGGCCCCTATTTCGCCAAGCTCAGCGTGGTCCCGGTGGCGCCCGAGCTGACCGCTCTGACCGACGCGCCGGTCGAGGTCAACGGCAAGCCCGACGGCCTGCGCGAGGCGGTCAATGCCCATTTCGCCCGGCACGGCGGCGTCTGGGAGATCCGCGTGCAGCTGGGCGTCGATATCGAGCAGACACCTATCGAGGACGCCTCGGTGGTCTGGCCGGAAGACCTCAGTCCCTATGTGACCGTGGCGCGCCTGGAGGTCCAGCCGCAGCCGGCCTGGAACGAGGCGCGCTCGCGCGAAGTGGACGACGGCATGGTGTTCAGTCCCTGGCATGGCCTGGCTGCGCACCGCCCGCTGGGCGGCATCATGAGATCGCGGCAACCGGCCTACGAGATGTCGTCGCAGTTTCGCAGCGAGCGCAACGGCTGCCCGTTGCACCATCCGCGCGGACCGGTGGAGCTGTAGCGCGGGCTCAGTTGAGCGTGGCGAGCTCGGCGTCGTCGAGTTCGCGGGCGCGTATCGCCGCCGGGCGGGACACCAGCCCGGCGACATAGCGCTCGAAGTGCGGACGCTTCTCGATGGTGCCGAAGGCCATGCCCCAGGCGAGATGGGCACCGACATAGACGTCGGCAGCGGTGAAGCGGTCGTCCACCAGGTATTCACCGGGGGCCAGGGCGGCGTCGAGGGTGTCGAGCACCTCGGCGAGACTGCCATAGCCCACCGCGCCGCGCTTTTGCGGATCCTCGGGCAGCACGACGCCCAGCGCCTGGTTGGTGGTGGCCGCCTCCAGCGGACCGGCAGCGAAGAACAGCCAGCGGTAGTAGGTACCGCGCGCCGGATCGCTCAGCGGTGGGGCGAGCCCCGCAGCGGGAAAGGCGTCGGCGAGATAGGCGCAGATGGCGGCGGTCTCGGTCACCACGGCGGCGCCATGGCGCAGCGCCGGCACCTTGCCCATGGGATTAATGGCGCGATAGCCCGGGGATTTCATCGCCGGCCCGTAGTCGACCCGTTGCACCTCGTAGGGTTGTCCGAGCTCCTCCAGCAGCCAGCGCACGATGCGTCCGCGCGACATGGGGTGGGTATAGAGCACAGGCCGGTCGAACATGGTGAAGCTTCCTTGAGTTGTCGTACCCCTTAGCATAGGTAGCCCCTCATCCAGCGTCCATTCGCAGGAGAGCCGGTACCCTTCTGCTAAACTGGTAAACCTTTACCAGCCGTTTCACAGGACTCCCGTGCCCTCATCCTTCGATTCCCTGCCGCTGGCCGAGGCCATGCAGGCCAATCTGGCCGAACTCGGCTACCTGAGCATGACGCCCATCCAGGCGGCCAGCCTGCCCATCATCCTCAAGGGCCAGGACCTCATCGCCCAGGCCAAGACCGGTTCGGGCAAGACGGCCGCCTTTGGCATCGGCTTGCTGACGGGACTCAATCCGCGCTATTTCGGCTGTCAGGCGCTGGTGCTCTGTCCGACCCGCGAACTGGCGGACCAGGTGGCCCGCGAACTGCGTCGCCTGGCGCGCACCACGCCCAACATGAAGATCCTGACCCTCTGTGGCGGCATGCCGCTGGGGCCGCAGATCGCTTCCCTGGAGCATGGCGCCCAGGTGATCGTCGGCACCCCGGGGCGGGTGCAGGAGCACCTGCGCAAGGGCACCCTGGTGCTGGACGGCCTCAACGTCGCGGTGCTCGACGAAGCCGATCGCATGCTCGACATGGGCTTCATCGACGCCATCGCCGACATCCTCAGCCAGACGCCGGCACGGCGGCAGACGCTGCTGTTCTCGGCGACCTATCCGGAAGGCATCGAGCGCCTGGCCCAGGACTATCTGCGGGCGCCGCTGCGTATCAGCGTCGAGAGTCAGCACAGCGAGACCCAGATCCGCCAGCGCTTCTACGAGATCGCCGCCCAGGATCGCCTGGCCGCCGTGGTGCGCCTGCTCCGGCACCATCGCCCGGCCAGTGCCGTGGCCTTCTGCCAGACCCGCCAGCAGTGCCAGGAGGTGGTCGAGGCGCTGCGTGCCCAGCGCATCTCCGCGGCCGCCCTGCATGGCGACCTGGAGCAGCGCGAGCGCGACCAGGTGCTGGCGATGTTCGCCAACCGCAGTCTCTGCGTGCTGGTGGCCACCGACGTGGCGGCCCGCGGCATCGACGTGGCCGGCCTTGAGGCCGTGATCAACGTGGAGCTGTCCCGCGATCCGGCGGTGCACGTGCACCGCATCGGTCGCAGCGGTCGGGCGGGTGAGCAAGGCCTGGCGCTGTCCTTGGTGGCGCCGGCCGAGGCCAGTCGCGCCCAGGCCATCGAGGTGCAGCAGGGCTCGCCGCTGGACTGGCAGCCCCTCGGCGCCCTGCGCGACACCCCGGAGCCGCTGGTACCGGCGATGCACACCCTGGCCCTGGCGGCCGGCAAGAAGGACAAGCTGCGCCCCGGCGACATCCTCGGCGCCCTGACCGGCGACGCCGGCCTGCCCGGCGCCAAGATCGGCAAGATCACCCTGTTCGACAACCAGGCCTATGTCGCCGTGGAGCGCGATATTGCCCGCCAGGCGCTGCAGCGGCTGAGCGAGGGCAAGATCAAGGGGCGGTCGATCAAGGTGCGGATGCTGTAGGGCGGATTTGGCTACGGTCATTGTGGCTCTGACGACCCGCGCCTGACGGTATTGGCTTTATCGCGGCCATGGGCCGCTCCTACAGGTATCAAACCGATCTGTAGGAGCAGTCGCTACGGCGCACCGGCACGGCCGCGATCAGCGATAGGCCTGTCTCAGGTGTGTGGTAGCGCTGTAGCGTGGAAAACGGCGCAGCCTTTTCCACCGGGACTTCGTCGCGAGGCGCGCCCTC
>NZ_KI783314.1:42064-156963 GCF_000510745.1 Pseudomonas sp. MOIL14HWK12:I2
CGTCGCGAGGCGCGCCCTCACCCCAACCCTCTCCCAGGGGGAGAGGGGGCTATCCAGGTAGCGCCGTAGCGTGGAAAACGGCGCAGCCTTTTCCACTGGGGCTTCGTCTCGAGGGGCGCCCTCACCCCAGCCCTCTCCCAGGGGGAGAGGGGGCTATCCAAGCAGCGCCGTAGCGTGGAAAACGGCGCAGCCTTTTCCACTGTGACTGCGTCGCGAGGCGCGCCCTCGCCCCAACCCTCTCCCAAGGGGAGAGGGGGTTATCCAGGCAGCGCTGTAGCGTGGAAAACGGCGCAGCCTTTTCCACTTGGGGCTTCGTCGCGAGGCGCGCCCTCACCCCGACCCTCTCCCAAGGGGAGAGGGGGTTGTCCGAATGCCTAGGTGTACCTCGGGCTGTTGGGCTTCGACGATGGAGTCGTCCCGACCCCACCTGCCTCAGTCCTCGATCCCCATCCGCCGTCTGGCGCGATGCGAGGAGCCGTTGCGCACGGCCCAGCGCAGCACCGGGGCGGTGGCGCCTATGCCCGTGCGAATCAGCTGCCGTTGCAGCGGACCCTGGTGGAAACCCAGCTCCGCGCTGGCCCAGTCGGGCAAGAGGTCGATGCCGGCCCGCATCATCAGGGCGCCGAAGGGCTTGGCCAGGGCGCTGGGCGCGGGCGCCTGCAGCAATACCCGACAGACCTCGCGGCTGCGTTCGTCGCACACCAGCTGCGGGCGGATCGCCTGGTAGTAGGCGGCTATTTCCGCCCGGGAGCGGGGCACGTCGGTCGCGCCCAGGCGTTCGGCGACCAGGGCGATTTCGGCGTAGTAGCGATCCTGTTCGGTGCCCGGCAGTCGGGGATCGAAATAGCGCAGATAGGCCGCCAGGAAGTGACTGACCTCGGCCACATGGACCCAGGTCAGCAGCGCCGGGTCTTCGGCGCTGTAGGGGCGGCCGTCGGCGGCCTGGCCCCGGATATGCCGGTGGATGGCCTTGACCCGGGCGATCAGTCGCTCGGCATCGCCGCGGCTGCCAAAGGTGGTGGCGGCGATGAACTGACCGGTACGCCGCAGGCGGCCGAGCATGTCTTCGCGAAATTTCGAATGGTCCCAGACCCCGGCCAGGGCCAGCGGGTGCAGGGTCTGCATGAGCAGGGCGGCGATGCCACCGATCAGCATGCAGGTGAAGTCGCTGTGCACCCGCCAGGGCACGCTGCCAGGCCCGAACAACCCGGGATCGCCCGGTGGTTGCTCGTAGTCGACCTCGCCTAGGGCCAGTCCGGTAAGGCTCATCACCTGTTGCTCGATACGGCTGCGGATCCGCTCCATGGACTAGCGCGGCAGCAGGTAGAGCGCCGCGTACTGCAGCAGCATGATGGTCTTGCCATCCAGCAGCCTGCCGTCGCGGGCCATGGCCAGGGCCTCGTCGAAGGGCAGTTCCAGCAGCTCGATGTCCTCGCCTTCCTCGTGCAGTCCACCGCCGTCGGCGATGCGTTGGTCGGCGCGGTATTCACCGGCGAAGAAGTGCAACAACTCGGTCACCGAGCCGGGACTCATGAAAGCGTCGAACAGGTGCTGGACGTTGTCCAGGCGATAGCCGGTCTCTTCCTCGACCTCGGCCTTGATGCGCGCTTCGGGGGCGGCCGCGTCGAGCAGGCCGGCGGGGGTCTCCACCAGCAGGCCGTCGTCCAGGCCGTTGCCCAGGGTCGGCAGGCGGAACTGGCGGATCAACAGCACGGTGCGCCGCTCGCGGTCGTACAGCAGGATGGTGGCGCCGTTGCCGCGGTCGTAGGTCTCGCGGGTCTGGCGTTGCCAGCTGCCGTCACGGCGCAGGTAGTCGAAGGTGGTCTTCTTCAGCAGGCCCCAGTCGGCGGAAAGGGTCTCGACCTGCTGGATGCGAATGCGGGAGGTGTCGGGCATGGGGGCTCGTCTGGACAGGAGGCGTCGGGCCACGGTAGCAGAAGCGCTGCCTTTCTGAGGCATGCCCCGTGACCCCGGGTTCCGCCCAGCCGCGAGAAGGGCTGGCCCCCGACGTCTAGAACCAGCGGTCGTTCTTCTTGCGACCCCGGGTCATGGACGGCAGGATCAGGCCGGCCAGCAGGCCGGCGCCGGCGATGCTGCCGCCATAGACCATGTACTGCATCAGCGCCTGCTTGTTCTCGTTGCCGAGCTTGGCCTGGGTGCTGCGCAGTTCGGACTGGGCCTGGGTGAGCTGGGCGTCGAGGTCCTTGCGGCGGCTCTCCAGTTCGTCGATCTGCTTCTTGCGCGAATCCAGGGTCTCCTGCATGCCCTGGACGCGATTCTTCCAGCTGTCGTCGATGGTCTTGAGCTGGCCGCTCAATTCGGCCACCTGCTGTTCCAGCTGCGGCAGGCGCTCGGCCTGGCCGGGCTTGGCCTGCAGATCGGCATTGGGAATCCAGACGGTGCTGCCGCCTTCGCCGCGCACTTGGCTGTAGTCGCCCTGGGTGCTGATCAGCTCGACCTTCTGCCCGGACTTGAGGGTGCCGACGATGCGATAGCCATCGGTGGGACCACTGCGGACATAGGTGGTCAGGCTGTCGCTGACCCAGCGGGCAGTGCCTTCCTGGGCCACGGCGGTGCCGGCCAGGGAAGCGAGGGAGGCAGCCAGGCAGAGGCCGAGATGCGGTAGGCGGGAGAGCAGGCGAGTTGGGGACATGGGCATGATCGGGTCTGTATGCATGAGCTGAAAAGATGAAGGCCGTGATGAGCAAGCCGGATTATTGTGGGGCAGTACCCTAGCAAGCCGCCGCGATCTATCCGCCAACCCGTAGCGCCCTCTGTTCGAGACGGTGAAGCAGTTCAAGCTTTGGCGGCGGAAAGCGACGGCCAGTGTCATCTTGCCGCCATGGGGTAGGCGGTAAAAGCGGCAAAGCCGTTCAGGATCTTGCAGCGGCGGTTCAGAGCCGATGGAGCAGATCCAGACTCAGGGCCGCGAGCGCGCCCAGGCCGGCGCAGCCAAAGGCCAGCGCCTTGCCCCACCAGCGTTTCCAGGCGATCGCGCCGGCCACCATGCCCACCCCGCAGAGCAACAGGCCGGACTTGAGATAGAAGTCGGACCAGGCGAGCAGCTGATCGATGAAGTCGAAGAGGTCTTGGAATTCCTGCGGCATGGGGCCTCCTGGCGCGCTGGCGCTATTGAGTCGCCGGGGCCGCGGTCGTTCCCTGGCAGTCCGCCGCCAGCAACCGTTCCGCCGAACCCTGGTCGCCCGGCTGGCTGCCCGCGCGACCGGCCAGCAGCAGGAACTGGCGGCTGGCGTCCCGGCTCGGCAAGGCCACCACCGCCAGTGACAGCCGTGGATCCGGCAGCGGATAGGGCGGCCGGTTGGCCAGGGCCTGGAAGAAATCCGCGGCCAGCAACTGGGTTTCGCTTAACCGCCGCGCCTGATAAAGACTGCCCGCCAGCGCCTTTGGCAGCGCGCGCCAGTGTTCGTCCAGAGCGGGCGCCAGCGGCAGGAGCTGCGCGCGCACTTCGGGCCGCAGACAGGCCAGGTGCACATGCAGCTGATCCTGGCTGCGCCCGCTGGGGGCATTGAGGGCCAGGGCGATCCGCTCGTCCGCCACCGGCGCCCGGCCCCAGGCGCTCAGGTACCAGCGCTGGCGCCAGGCCAGACCGAACCAGTTGGGTTGGCCGGGCTGCCACAGCGCCGGACTTTCCAACCCGCGCAGGGATCGCAGCGGTACGAGGATGAAATGCTGTCGCTCACCCGGCGCGCGCAGCACGGCGAAGCCGGGATCCGCCACCACCTGGCGACAGGGCGCCGCCAGACCGGTGAGCCGGGCATTGGGCAGGCAGAGCCCGGTCGTGACCTGGCGCAGCAGGTAGCGGCTGGCACAGCCCGTCAGCGCCATGCCCAGCATCAGCAGCGACAGCAGACGCCGCCACGACGAGCGGCCGCCGGTCGGCAGCGAACAACTGCGCGCGCGGCGCTTCCAATGGCTATCAGGGCAACGCACTGGGAGATCAGTCATGGCCAATGGTTGGGCCGGAGACGGCGCGGTTCAGGAACAGATCGACAGCACGGTGGACGATGCAGTGCAGCGCGCCCGTAGCCGTCTGCATCGGGGCGCGAGCCTCACCCATTGCGAGGAGTGCGGCGACGCCATCCCCGAAGCACGCCGCCAGGTGGTACCGGGCGTGCGCCTGTGCATCCGCTGCCAATCCGAGCAGGACGCCGAAGACCAGCGCGCCGGCGGCTACAACCGGCGGGCGAGCAAGGACAGTCAGTTGCGCTAGGGCCGAGCGCGTGAACGCCGGGCCGATTTCCAGCCACTGGCGCAGCCCCAGCTCGACGTCGCCCGGCATCAGGGCGCTGCCGGGATCTGCAGGCCGCGTTGCACCGCCGGGCGGGCGAGGAAGGCGTCGAGGGCGCGACGCACCTCGGGGAAGTCGTGGAAGCCGACCAGGTCGGCCACCTGGTAGACCTCCAGCAGGGCGCGGATCCAGGGGAAGGTGGCGATGTCGACGAGGCTGTAGTCCGCGCCCAGGATCCAGGCGCGGCCCTTGAGCTGGCCATCCAGCACGCCGAGCAGGCGCCGGGCTTCGGCTGCATAACGCTCGCGGGGACGGGGGTCCTCAATGTCCTTGCCGGCGAATGTGGTGAAGAAGCCGAGCTGGCCGAACATGGGACCGATGCCACCCATCTGGAACATCAGCCACTGGATGGCCTGGTAGCGCCGCGCCGGATCCTCCGGCAGCAGGCGCCCGGTCTTTTCCGCGAGATAGAGCAGGATGGCGCCGGATTCGAACAGCCCCAGGGGTTCGCCGCCAGGGCCGTCGGGGTCGAGGAGGGCGGGGATCTTGTTGTTGGGGCTCAGGGAGAGGAATTCCGCGGTGTGCTGGTCGTCCTTGCCGAAATCGATGCGATGCACCTCGTAGGGCAGGCCGAGTTCTTCCAGCAGGATGGCGACCTTGACGCCGTTGGGCGTGGGCAGCGAATAGAGTTGCAGGCGCTCGGGATGCCGAGCCGGCCAGCGGTGGGTGATGGGAAAGCGCGACAGATCGGCCATGGTGGACTCCTGGCAAGGGGGCGGTTCTGGTGAGACCGGCCGGCGCGGCCCGGGTTGCCAGGCCTCGAGCGAAGCGGAACTTAGCGCGATGCCCACCTCTCCATCTGAGGAGTGCCTTCAGCCCCGCACCGAGGATTTCCCATGCTTCCCCACAGCCAGCAGGGCAGCGGTTCGCCCACCTTCGTGCTCATGCACTTTCTCGGTGGCTCGCACCGTACCTGGTTTCCCACCGCCCCCTACCTGGATGGCGAACATCGCTGCGTGGCGCTCAATACGCCGGGCTTCGGCGACGCCGCCGAAGTCGAGGGCTACAGCGTGGCCGAGATGGCCGATCAGGTGGATGCCAGCATCCGCGCCCTGGGTCTTACGCGTTGCATCCTGGTCGGCCATTCGATGACCGGCAAGGTGGCCGTGGTGCTGGCGGCGCGCCGACCGGAATATCTGGTCGGGCTGATCCTGGTAGCGCCTTCGCCGCCCGGACCGCAGCCCATGAGCGAGGCGGATCGCGATGCCCAGCGCGCCTATGGCAAGAGCCGGGCGGAAGCCGAGGCCTTCGTCGACGAATCCAGCGCCCACCGCCTGCCCGATGCCATCCGCGAGGTAGTGATCGCCGATGCCCAGCGGCTGAATCTGCAGGCTTGGCGCGCCTGGGTCGATCACGGCAGTCGCGAGGACTGGAGCGAGCGGATCGACACCCTGGACTATCCGGTGCTGCTGGTCTGCGGCGCCGACGACCAGCAGGTGCCGGGGCCGGACGAGCAGCGCCGCACCACCCTGGCGGCCTTTCCCAACAGCCGCCTGGAGGTCATCCCCGGCGCCGGCCACCTGATGCCGCTGCAGACGCCCCAGGCCCTGTCGCGGCTGATGCTCGACTTCGCCCGGGAGCTCTGACCGGTGGATTCGCTGACCCAGGCCGTGCTCGGCGCCACCGTCCAGACCGCACTCCTGGGTCGCTGGCAGGGGCGGCGCGCCATCCTCTATGGCGCCGCCCTGGCCACCCTGCCGGATCTCGATGTGGTCATCGACTACGGCGATGCGGTCAAGGAGATGACCTATCACCGCGGCTTCAGCCATTCGCTGTTCGTGCTGACCGGACTGGCGCTGTTGCTGACGGGGATCTGCGGTCGCTGGCGCGATCCCGGCTACAGCCAGGGACGCCTGTTCCTGACGCTCTGGCTGGTGCTGGTCACCCATCCCTTGCTGGATGCCTTCACCACCTATGGCACCCAGTTGTTCTGGCCGCTGCCGACGACCCCGGTGGCCTGGTCCAGCGTCTTCATCATCGATCCGCTCTATACCCTGCCGCTGCTGGCGGCGGTGCTGGCCGGGCTGCTGATCGGCCCGCGCGGACGCTCGCCGCGGCTGGCCGTGGCGGCGCTGGCGTTGTCCACCGTCTATCTGGGCTGGACCCTGGTGGCCAAGTACGCCGCCGAGCGCCAGGTGCGCCAGGTACTGGCGGCCCAGGGGCAGGCGGATGCCCGCCTGTTCAGCGCGCCGCTGCCGTTCACCAGCCTGCTCTGGCGGGTCATGGTGGATGACGGACCCGAGCGCTACCGGGAGACCTGGGTGGGACTGTTCGACGAACGCCCACCCGCCTTGATCCCCCTGCCACGGGGTGGCGAACTGGCGCCGATCCTCGCCGATTCGCCGGCCGAGCAGCGGCTGCGCTGGTTCACTGATGACTGGCTGCGTTACGACCGCCTGGGCAACGACCTGGTGGTGACCGATCTGCGCCTGGGCGCCACCGGCTACCACACCTTTCGTTTCGTCCTGGCTCAGCGCGAGGCGAGCGGTTGGCGACTGGTCGCCGAGCCGTCGTTGTGGCCGCGCGAGCGAGGGGGCCGCGAACAGCTGGCGGTGGTCTGGCGCAGACTCTGGCATCCGGAGCTGCCATCGCCAGTGGCGGACTGGGCCGCGCGACTGTCGCGCCTGCCGGACTGACGCCAGGCCTCCAGCAGCAGTCGCCACCAGGGGCGCCGGGCCTCGCGCAGGGCGGTATGGCGGTCCAGGCCGACATCGGCCAGTTCCCGATCGGTAAGCTCCGGCAGGATACGGCGGGTGGTCAGCTGGCGCTGGAACAGCAGCCAGCAACCGCTGGCGCGCGTCTGGTCGTGAAGGCTGGGGTCTCTGGGCATGGCGTCTCTCCTGGGCTGTCTCCATGCTCCGCCGCCAGCCGCTTCAGGGGCAGATCCAACCCGATGGGTTGTCCGCCATACAGCTGCCTTACAGCGCTCAGCTGTATGGTGCGCGGCGTGGCCATCTGTATGGCGCGCGATGCCTGTCTGCGCCGCTATAGTCCGGGCATGAATCGCTATCAGCTGTTGGCCGATGCCCTCGGCCGCCGTATCGAACAGGGCCTCTATCGACCGGGCGAACGCCTGCCGTCGGTGCGCGCCCTGGCCCAGGAGCACGGGGTCAGTCTGGCCACGGTGCAGCAGGCCTATCGGCTGCTGGAAGACCGCGGCCTAGTGGAGCCCCGGCCCAAGTCCGGCTATTTCGTCCGCTTGGAGCGACGCGCCATCGAATTGCCGCGGGTGACCCGGCCGGCGCGCTGGCCGGTGGAGGTGTCCGGCTGGGAACCGGTGCGGGAGCTGATGACCTCCACCCCGGATTCGGTGCGGGTGCAACTCGGCCGGGGCCTGCCGGATACCGAGGCGCCGACCCTGGCCCCCTTGCTCGCCGGCATGGCACGCCTGGCGCGGCGGCCGGGCAATGCCGGGCTGTCCTACGACAGCATCCAGGGCGTGGCGGCGCTGCGCGAACAGGTGGCGCGGCTGCAACTGGACGCCGGCTGCGTGCTCACCGCCGATGACATCGTCATCACCAGTGGCGCCCACGAGGCGCTGGCCATCGCCCTGCGCGCCACCTGCCAGGAGGGCGACATCGTCGCGGTGGATTCGCCGACCTTTCACGGGGTGATGCAGACCCTCAAGGGCCAGGGGCTCAAGGCGCTGGAGATCCCTACCGATCCGCGCACCGGCATCAGCCTGCCGGCGCTGGAGCTGGCCCTGGAGCAGTGGCCGGTGCGGGCCATCCAGCTCACCCCCAGCTGCAACAACCCCCTGGGCTACTGCATGCCCGAGGCGAACAAGCGCCAGCTGGTGGCGTTGGCGCGCAAGCATGACCTGGCGGTGATCGAGGACGATGTCTACGGCGACCTGCTCTACAGCTATCCCCGGGGCCGGGCGCTCAAGGCCTTCGACGAAGACGACCGGGTGGTGCTCTGCAGTTCCTTTTCCAAGACCCTGGCGCCGGGTCTGAGGGTCGGCTGGGTGGCGCCCGGGCGCTATGCCGAGCGCATCCTGCACCTCAAGTACATAGGCACCGGCTGCACCGCGCCCCAGCCGCAACTGGCCATCGCCGAATTCATCGCCGCCGGTCACTACACCGTGCACGTCCGGCGCATGCGCGCCCAGTACCAGCGCAATCGCGACCTGATGAGCGCCTGGGTGCAGCGCTACTTTCCCGTCGGTACCCGGGTCAGCCAGCCCCAGGGCAGCTTCCTGCTATGGGTCGAGTTGCCCGAAGCCTGCGACAGCCATCGACTCAATCGCGAACTGCTCGCCCAGAGCGTGCAGATCGCCTGCGGCAGCATCTTTTCCGCCTCGGGCAAGTACCGTAACTGTCTGCGCCTGAACTATGCCCAGGCCCAGCGTCCAGGGATCGAGGAGGGCGTGCGGCGCGTGGGCGAAGTCGCCTGCCGACTGCTCGACGAGGCGCTGCCGCGGTCGCTGGCGACGCTGGCTTAGCCGAGTTCGGCGATCTCGCTGCAATTGCGCCCGCGATGCTTGGCCCGGTAGAGGGCTGCATCGGCTTGCGCCAGCAAGCGAACCGGGACGCCTTCCGCCAGGCGCGGCGTCACCGCCACGCCGAAGCTGGCGGTGACCGGCAGCGCCTCGGTCGGGCCAACGGCAAAGGGCGTGTCGGCGATGCCCTGGCGCAGGCGCTCGGCCAGTGCCAGGGCGTCGGCCGGTTGGGTCACGTCGGCGAGCACGGCGAATTCCTCGCCACCGATCCGGGCAATGCGATCGCCAGGGCGCAAGAGTTCGCGGCAGCGCTGCGCCAGTTGTTGCAGCAGCAGATCGCCGGCGGCATGGCCGTAGGTGTCGTTGATGCGCTTGAAGTGATCGACATCGAAGGCGATCGCTGCCAGCTGCCCGGGCGTGCTGGTCACCCCCTGCGCCAGCTCGCGTTCGAAGGCGCGGCGATTGGCCAGACCAGTGAGGTAGTCGGTTTCCGCGCGGATGCCCAGTTCGGCGATCAGGGCGTCGCGCTCCTGGCGCAGCCGGTCGGCCTGCAGCAGTTCGTCCTCCAGCTGGGCGAAGGCGGCGAACAGGGTGCGCGGATCGTCTTCGGCCACCGTCCCCAGCGGTCGGGCGCGCCGGCTGAGGCTGAGCAGCCGCTGGGTATTGGCCAGCAGCGGCGTCAGCAGGCGCAGCTTGAGCAACAGCAGGCCGGTACCCAGCGCCAGCAGGATGCCCACCGCCGCGGCGATGGTCAGCAGCAGCCGCAGCTGGGCCTCGCGGGCCAGGGCGTCGGCTTCCTCGCGGGCCAGGCTCAGGGCTTCGTCGCGCAACTCCAGGATGCTGACCATGGTCGGGACATAGCCCCGGGCGAAGCTGGCCGCACTGGGCGCCGTGCCGGTCGCCAGGGCGGCGAGGGTCTGGTGGTACCAGTCCAGGCCTTCGCCCAGGTAGCGCTCCTGCACCTGCACGAAACGATCGCGTTCGGGGCGACCGGGGGCCAGATTGAGATTGCTGCGCAGGAGGTCCATCAGCTGGTTGATGCGGCCCTGGGTCTGCAGCAACTGGACCTGTTCCGCGCCGCTGGGCAGGCGCTGCGCCTGCAGCGCGGGGGTCAGCAGCGAGCCCAGGCGTCCGGCGGTGTCGCGCAGGCGCGCGGCCAGCTTGGCATTGACCAGGTAGATGGCCACGGCCGGGCTGCGCTGGATGAGGTCGTGCAGGGTGAGGTCGGCGGTGATGAAGTTGCTGTCGAGGGCGCGGAACATGCCCTGGACCAGGGTGGCGATGTCCTGGGGCGCGGGATCGTCGGGCGTGGCCCAGAGGCGCTGTTCGACCCGGGCACGCGCCTGCAGCAGCGCCTGATAGCCGTTTGCCGCCTGCTCGGCGGTCACGCTGCATTGCTGGCAGTCCTGCAGCAGGTCTTGCAGACGAGCGAAGCGCTGATCGCTCAGGGCTCGGGCGCGCGCCAGCTCACGGCTATCGCCACCACGACCGCCGAGCAGGGCATTGGTCGGGCCACGCTCGGCGGAGACGGCTTCCACCAGCCGCAGCGCCTCTGCGTAGACCGGCAACTGATCCCGGGTCAGGCGCATGCCTGTCGAATTCTCATGGGCCTGCCGCACGAGCAGGGCCATGCCGCAGGCAGTGGCGAGCGAGGTCACCACCAGCAAGGCATTGATCAGTCGATTGAGGTGAACGGTCAGCAGAAAACGGCCAGACATCAGGCGACACCGAAGCGAGCATGCCCAGGAGGCGAGCCGATTCCGGACAGCGGGGGAGTCAGGCTCTCAAGGTGCGCCGATCTTAAAAGGTCTAGCTTTCAAAACGTATACAGGCGGGCGCGGGCGGATTGGTTATTGCGTAAACGGTCGTGCCGGGAGCACGAGTGGCATGGCGATCACGAAACCTTGTCAGGCAGACGAGGTAGTACCCACCCTCTACACTGGCGCTTTTCGCGAGGTCCTGCCATGCCACCCCGTATCTATCTTGCCGGCCCCGAGGTCTTTCGTCCCGACGCCGTCGCCCAGGGCGAGGCGCTCAAGGCACTGTGCGCCCGTCACGGCTGCACGGGCCTGTTTCCACTGGACAATGCCATTCCCCCGGAGCTGACCGAGCCGGGGGCGCAGGCCGCCTGGATCTATCGGGAGAATCTGGCGCTGATCAGGCAGGCGGATGGCGTCCTGGCCAGCCTGGATTTCTTTCGCGGCGCCGAGCCCGACAGCGGCACCTGTTTCGAGGTGGGCTACGCCGTCGCCCTGGGCAAGCCGGTGGTCGGCCATGTGCCGGAGGCGGGCAGCCTGGCCGAGCGGATTCGCGCCCGCCATCCCGAGTGGGTGGGCAAGGGGCTGCTGGACCGTGACGGCTGGACGCTGGAGGAATTCGGCCTGCCGCTCAATCTGATGCTGGCGGTGCCGGCCAGCATCGTCGTCGGGGGCCCGGAGGAGGCCCTGGCGGTATTGCGCGAGCGGCTGGGCTAGCGGGGCGGGGGCGTGCAGCCCTCTCCCAGAGGGGAGAGGGGTGGCTGGCGGTCAGGACAGTGGAAAAGGCTGCGCCGTTTTCCACGCTACGGGGCCTTGAGCCGGGGAGGAGCGCGGTTGCAGCGGAGTCAGCCGTGCGCCAGGGCCGCCAGTTCGTCCAGTCCGCTGTGGCCATCGGCATAGGCCGCACGGAAGCTGTCGCGCTGCTGCCAGCGCGCCCAGAAGGCCGCCAGGTGCTCGAAGCGCTCGTCCAGCGGCGTCTGGTTGGTGGGGAACTTGGAAAAGGCGATGGCGGTGCACAGGGTGATGTCGGCGAAGGTCGGCGCTGCGCCGCCCAGCAGCCACTCGCGGCCGTCGGCCAAGTGCCGATCCACCAGCGCGGCGTGCATCAGGGCTTCCTTGCGGCAATGCTCGCCCCATTGCGGGTTATGGGTCAGCTCGAGCTTGTGGCCGAGGCCTTCGTGCTGCACATGGAACATGGTCACGATGCGATAGAGCACATGGACGAAGATGCGGTCGTTCCACATGGCGTCCTGGCCCTGCTCCAGCGGCGTTTCGCCCATGACCTTGCGCCCGGGATGGCTGTTGTCCAGATAGCGGGCGATGGCCGCGCTCTCGGCCAGGTAGCCGCCTTCGGCCAGTTCCAGGGTCGGGGTCTCGCCCCAGGGATTGCGCTTGAGGTGCTGCCACTGGCGTTGCTCGCCTTCGGGCGCCATCTTCAGGATGACCTCCTCGAACTGATCGGCGATGCCCTTTTCATGGATGAACAGCCGCAGCCGTTGCGGGTTGGGGAAGGCGGACGGCGAGGTGAAGAGGCGTAGCTTGGCCATGGCGGGCTCCGGAAGGGACAGTGACGCAACATGCGACTGCGGGCGGTCGTGCCGCGTTCGTCTGAGGTGACCAAGAATGCCGGGCCAGGGCGGGGGAGCAACAGCCAACTCGCTGTATGCCCTCCATGCAAAGAGTCGATTGGTCAGGCCGGCGTTTGGCTCACGAGGCTGGCGACGATTCGTTCGCGCAGCCAGGCATGGGCGGGATCGCGGTGCAGGCGTTCGGGCCAGAGCAGCAGCATGTCGAAGCCCGGGATGGCCAGGGGTGACGGCTGGACCTGCAGGCCGGGATGATTCAGGGCGATCTGGGCGGGCAGCAGGGCCACCAGATCGCTGACCAGCAGGACACTGGCCAGGGTGGCGAAGTGGGGCACCGACAGCACCACCCGCCGCGCGCGGCCCTGTTCCGCCAGCAACCGATCGGTGACGCTGGCGAAGCCGCCGCCGCTCGGCGAGACCAGCGCCTGATCCAGTTGGCAGAAGGTGTCCAGGGACACAGGTTGCTGCAGGGCCGGATGGCCGCGCCGGCCCGCCAGTAGATAGTGTTCGGTGAACAGCAGGCGCTGGCGCAGACCCGCTGCGGCGGTATCGGCCACATCCAGCGCCAGGTCCAGGTGATCCCCCTCCAGCTGTTCCGCGAGCAACGCTGGCTTCTTGTCCAGCAGCGCCAGGCGGATACCGGGCGCCTGCTGACGCAGGTCAGCCAGCAGCGGGGTGAGCAGGGTGGTCGCACTGTGGTCGCTGGCGGCGATGCGCCAGGTTCGCTCGGCGCGGGCCGGTTCGAAGGGGGCGGCCGGTGCCAGGGCGTCTTCCAGCGCAGCCAGTGCCTGGCGCAACGGCTCGCGCAGGGACTCGGCACGCGCCGTGGGGCGCATGCCGCGGGGACCCGGCAAGAGCAGGGGATCGTCGAGCACCTGGCGCAGTCGGCCGAGTTGCAGGCTGACGGTGGGCTGCGCCAGGTTGAGCCGGCGTGCGGCGCGGGTCACGTTGAGTTCGGCGAGCAAGGCGTCGAGGGTGACCAGCAGATTGAGGTCGAGGCGCCTTAAGCTATTGTGCATGGCAATGGCTGCTGTTTCGGCAATTCATTTTCAGCATAGCGCGACCGCTTCTAGTCTGGGCACCTCTTTCTCACGAGGTGATCACCATGAAGGTCCTGCTGGTCTACGCCCATCCCGAACCCCGGTCGCTCAACGGCGCGCTGCGCGACTTCGCCGTGGCCCATCTGCAGGCGGCCGGCCATGAGGTCCAGGTCTCCGATCTCTATTCCATGGGTTGGAAGGCCACCCTGGATGCCGCGGACGCCCCGCACCTGGCATCCGGCGAGCGTTTCGATGCGGTCCTCGATTCCCAGCGCGCCTATGCCAGTGGTGGACAACCGGCGGATATCGCCGCCGAGCAGGCCAAGCTGCTATGGGCCGATGTGCTGATCCTGCAATTTCCGCTGTGGTGGTTTTCCCTGCCGGCCATCCTCAAGGGCTGGGTGGAGCGGGTCTATGCCTGTGGCTTCGCCTATGGGGTGGGCGAGCACAGCGATAGCCACTGGGGCGATCGCTACGGCGAAGGCACCCTGGCCGGCAAGCGCGCCATGCTGGTGGTGACCTGTGGCGGCTGGGAATCACACTACAGCGCGCGTGGGATCAACGGGGGCCTGGATGACATCCTCTTTCCCATCCAGCACGGCATCCTCTTCTATCCCGGTTTCAGCGTGCTGCCGCCGTTTCCGGTCTATCGCACGAGCAAGGTCGACGCGGTCGCCTTCGAGCGGCTGTGCCAGGCCTATGGGGCACGGCTGGATGGGCTGGCCACGGACACACCCCTGGCGTTCCGGCGGCAGAATGGCGGGGACTACGAGATTCCGGCGCTGACCCTGAAGCCCGAGCTGGCGCCGGGGCGGACGGGGTTGGGGGTTCATCTGCGGGAGAAGTGAGGGTTGGCGCGGCCTGGTTTCCGTGGCTCGGGGCTCAACGGCGGGGCTGGGCCTGGGGTGGTGTTGGGCTTCGCTACGCTCAACCCAACCTACGATGCTTCCCTCACCCCAGCCCTCTCCCAAGGGGAGAGGGGGCGGTTACATGCAGTGCATGGACTGCAGCGAAGTTGGCCTGGTCGAGACAGTGGAAAACGCTACGAGCTGTAGGGTGGACGACGGCGCAGCCTCGTCCACGCGAATCTCACAAGGCAAGCCTCAGTTGGCTCTCTTGCTGTCCACCTGATCCAGACGGCCGCCGCGGAAGGTGAGGAAGTACAGCATGCCGTTCCAGGGGCCGTAGGCCCATTCCTCGACGAATTCCACCTGGCGATAGCCGTAGCCATCGGTGACCTGGCGTTCGCCCAGCGGCGTGACGCTCAGCGGATCGCCGCACTTGCCGCGGACCTCGTGGGTGGTGGAGCCGGTGGAGACCAGGGCGCTGCCGCAGCGCAGCGACGCGGCCTGACTAGTGCTGGTGGCGAGCAGGAGCAGCAACAGCAGGGGGCGCAGGTTCATTGGCGCTGGAACTCGATGCGAGAGAGGCGATTGGCTTCGAAGGTGAGAATGTAGTTGGCGCCGTTCTTGGGGCCGTACACCCATTCTTCGATCACCGCCTCGCGGCGTTCGTTGCGGCCCAGTTCGTAGCCCACCAGGTCGCGATGGGCGGGTTCGCCGCATTTCTGCAGCACTTCGAAGGCGCGATCACCCCGGCTGACCAGGGCGTTGCCGCACCTCATGGAATCGGCGGCGGCGCCGGTGGCGACCAGCAGGGTGAGGGCGGCGAGCAGGCAACGCATGGGGGTCTCCTGACCGGTCAGAGCACCCCGAGCTGCAACTGCGCGGCCGTGGGCGATTCGCCGGATTGGGCTTGAGTGCTGACGTCCAGCAGATAGACCCGCTGGGCGTCCAGTTTCGCCGTGTCCACCAGGTAGGTCTTGATGGCGCCCGCGCGCTGCTGGGCCAGGCTGCGCAGGAGGCCGTCGTTGCCGCTCCAGGCTTCGAGCACCGCCTGGCGCAGGCGCGCCGTGCGGGTGGCATCGTCAAGACTATCCCATTCCTGCGGCGGTTGCGCCTGCAGTCGCAGGCGGTACAGGCCTTCCAGCAGGGGCGCGCGCATGTCGGCGGGCACCTGCAACTGGCTGGGATCGGCCGGGACCTTGTCACCACGACGCTGCAGCAGGTTGAAGTACTGGGTCTGGAAGTCCTTTTCCAGCTGGCTGGCGGCCAGGGCGCGACCATCGCTGGCGGCACCAGCATGCCCCTTGACCTCGACCGTCAGCTGCGGCCGCTGGCGCAGGGCCGCGGCCAGCTTGTCCAGTTCGCCGCGGGCCTGGGCCGAGAGGCTGGTGCTGCCGGGGGCGAAGTCGATGGCGCTGAGATCCGCCTCGTGCCCGCCGACCAGTCCCGCCAGCATGCGGAAGGGCGCCTGGACGGCGCGGCTGAGCACATTGCGCAGGGTCTGCCAGACCACCGGCATGACGCTGAAGTTGGGGTCGGCGAGATTGCCCGCCACCGGCAGGCGCAGGTCGATGCGACCGTGGCTGTCCTTGAGCAGGGCCACCGCCAGGCGCACCGGCAGGTCCACGGCGTCCTTGCTGTCCACCCGCTCGCCCAGTTCCAGCTGGTCGAGCACCACGTGGTTCTGCGCCTGCAGTTTGCCGTCGTCGATGCGGTATTGCAGATCCAGGTCGAGGCGCCCCTTGCGCACCGCGTAGCCGGCGAACTTGCCGGTATAGGGCGACAGGGTGGTGAGTTCGACCTGGCGGAAATAGGCGGTCACGTCCAGCTGCTGCAGGGGATCGAGGGGATCGAGGCGGCCCTTGATCTCCACTGGGGCGAAGCGATCGACCTTGCCGGCGAGGTGGATGTCGGCCGGCTTGGAGGCGGCGGTGTCCAGGGTGCCGATGCCGCCTTCCAGGGACTGGATGTTGGTGGCGAAGCCGGGCTTCAAGCTGTTGTCGGCGAAGTCGGCGCTGCCGTCCCTGATGCTTACCCCGCCGATGCGGATCTGCAGCGGTGGCGAGCTGTCCTTCGACTCGGTTTTCGGCTGGGGGACCAGCAGGGCGCTGAAGTTGTTGCTGAGGTCTTCGTTGATCACCAGGGTGCCATAGGGCTTTTCCAGGTCGATCCTGTCGATCACCAGCCGCTTGCCCAGTTCGAAGGCGATGCCCTGCACGTCCAGCCGCTGCCAGCGCATGAAGTCCTGCTGGTGCAGGGTGTCGAGCACATGCACCTGGGTGACCTGCGCCGCGCCGCTGACGGTGAGACCCAGGGGTTCGCCCGGGGCCAGGGCCACCTTGAGCCGGCTGGCCAGCTGGCCGCTGCGGATCTCCAGGCGCACATAGGGGCTGAGATAGGGCTGAGCCTGGCGCAGGTTGAGTTCGTCGATGCCGATGTCGAAGCTGCCCTGCAGCGGTGTCAGCGCCAGCTGGCCATCGGCGGTGATGCGCCCGCGATCACCCAGGGTGGTCTTGAGCGCCAGGTCGAAGGGCTTGCTGCCGGCGCTGTCGAAGCCTTTCACGGCCAGGTCCAGGCCGCTGAAGTAGAGACTGGCCGGCTCCTGGGGCACGCGGTCCACCAGGTGCAGCTGGTTGTCGCTGAGCTGGGCGTCGTCGAGGCGCACGCGCCAGCCCGGGCCGCCGCTGCTCGGGGCGTCGCTGGCGGGGAACAGCTTCTGCCAGTCGAGCGTGCCGCCCTGCTCGCGATTGCCCCAGGCATCCAGGCCATTGCCGCGCAGGCGGGCGATGCTGACCTCGCGCTGCTGCAGATCCAGGGCGATGCCCTCGGCGGCCAGGCGCTTGAAGCTGGCCTTGGGTTCGGCGTTCACCGCCTGCACGGCGACGTCGTCCAGCGCCAGGCGGCCCTGGCTGAGCTGCAGTTGCAGGGTCTTGCTCAGGTCCAGGCGGTAGTGGGCGCTGGCTTCCAGCCGCCCCTTGCCCAGCGCCAGGGGCAACTGGTTGCGTACATAGGGCCACCAGGGCGCGAGGCTGACGCCCCTGAGGGTCAGTTCACCTTCGCTGCGCAGCGGCAAGAGATCCAGGCTGCCCTTCCAGGTGAGCTGGCCGCCCTGGGCGGTGGTGGCGGTCAGTGCCAGCTGGCCGGGGGCGTCGCCGCTGCGGGTGCGGAACTCCTGCAGGGTGGCATCCAGGGGGGTGAAGGTGGCTTCCACCGGCTGGGCGCCCTGGGCGTCGAGGAAGTGCAGCCGGCCACCGACCAGGGCGATGCGCTCGATGTGTACCGGGAAGGGTTGGCCGGGCTCCGTGGCGGCCGGCGTCGGCGTGACGGGGGTAGCGGGCTCGCTGCGCCAGAGCTGGGCCAGATTGACCTGGCCGCCCTTGGCGATGCGCAGATCGACCTGGGGCTGGTCGAGGCGCACCTCGGTCAGGTGCAGGGTGCGCCGCCAGAGGCTGTCCCACTGCAGATCGGCCGAGAAGCCTTCGGCGGCGATTACAGGATGCTCAGTCGGGCCGATCAGCAGCTTTTCGGCGTGCAGCTGCAGGGTGAAGGGATTGAACCTCAGCGCCTGCAGACTGGCCGGCTGGGTGAGGCGCTCGGCCAGCGTCTGGTTGAGGTAGTGCAGGGCGAGGCGCGGTCCGACCAGGAATCCGAGCAGACTGTAGAGGGCCAAGAGCACGAGCAGCACGAGGCTCGCTTTCACAATTCTGGACATGCAGGCATCTGGGACGGCGAAGGTGCCCGGATTATGGCACGGCGCTCCCGGCGGCGAGGGCGCTGGCCGTCCCAAAAGCACTGCTGGCTATGCGAGCCATCAGGGACACGATTACAGGAGCGGTTGCAGGATCGCTCACATTTTCGCCAATCCGGACGAGTGGCGCGGACGCACGACCGATCAGTGGTCAGGTGGATGGGAAGGCTTCTGGTAGAGGCGTCGGGGCCTTTGCCGAAGGCTCTAACACGGCACTTTGCCATGATCCGCCCGTCGCTCCAGATTAAGTTTGACTTAAGGACCGCCGACTAGTCTCGCGAACAGGTTGCATTCTCAGGGAGGGGAGACGGTGACGGGCTCAGCGGCTCGCGGCGTGACGACAGGACGGCCAGGGCAACCGCGAATCGAGAATCCGCGTCGCCGGGAGTAGCAGATGTCCAGTCCGATCCAGCTCCATTCCATCCAGAAGAAGATCCAGTTTCTGCGCACCACCTTCAGCTATGTCGGCTGGTCGCTGTTCGGTCTGCTGCTGTGGGACGTGGCGGTGACGGTGGACGCCATGCTGTTCGTCGACGATCGCTTCGACCTGCCGCTGACGCCCCTGACCCTGTTGTGCTCGGCGCTGGTGGTGCTGATCAGCTTTCGCAACAGCAGCGCCTACGCCCGCTGGTGGGAGGCCCGCACCCTGTGGGGCGCCATGGTCAACAGCTCGCGCAGCTTCGGCCGCCAGGTGCTGACCCTGATCGACGACCAGGGCAAGGCGCAGAACCGGGTCAAGGCGGTGCTCCTGCGTCGGCACATGGGCTATCTGCACGCCCTGCGCGCCCAGCTCAAGCGCCAGGATCCGGCCCAGGCGGCCGCGCCCTATCTGGCCCGTCATGAACTGGCGCTGGCCGAAGGCAGCCTCAACTTCGCCAATGACATCCTCGCCGGCACCGCCGAGCTGATCGCCAGCGAATACCGCCAGGGCCGGCTGGACAGCATCCGCCTGGCGCGGCTGGAAGAGACCCTGGTGGACATGTCCAACTGGCAGGGCGGCATGGAGCGTATCGCCAACACCCCCTTGCCCTATCCCTACGTCTGCTTTCCGCAACTGTTCAGCTTCCTGTTCTGCATCGCCATGCCGCTGGGCCTGGTCTCCACCCTCGGCTGGTTCACTCCGTTGGTGTCCACCGTGGTCGGCTTCATGCTGCTGGCCCTGGAGCGCATCGGCAGCGATCTGCAGGCGCCCTTCGCCGACAGCCAGCACCAGATCACCATGGACAAGCTGTGCGCCACCATCGAGGCCAACCTGCTGTCGATGCTGCGGCCGCGCAGCGAAGAGGGCAGTGCGGTGGCCCTGGCCCAGCCCGAGGCCGACGCCGCACCGAGCCGACGGGTGGCCTGACCGGCGGCGTCAGCCGGGGAGAGCGGGGCAGGTGGGACGGAAAACGTGCGGAAAGTCCCGCGCCAGAGGCATTTCTTTCGTGAGGGCACGGCACTAGCGCCGCTTCGCTCCGGTCACATTTTGCAATCTCCCCTGGCAGCGGTGGTTGGCTGGGGCCCAGCGGCGCATGCCGTGGGTCGCTGGCGGGCCGGGGCGAGAGGTGCCGTGGGACCTGCGTCCCGCGACCTATATCTCGCTACGGATGCCCGCTCATGTCCGAAACCCGTCTCCCGACCGCCGGGGCCAGCGCCGAACCCTCGCGCCGCGCGCGCCATGCCCTGGATGCCCTGAACTTCACCCTGGCCGACGTCCGCGACGGCCTGGGCCCCTATCTCGCCATCTACCTGATCGCCGTGCGCGGTCCGGGGGAGGGTTGGAACGAGGCCACCGCCGGTTTCATCATGACCCTGGCCGGCATCGCCGGGCTGATCGCCCAGACCCCCGCCGGCGCCCTGATCGACCGCACCCGCCACAAGCGCCTCATGGTCGGCGTCGCCGCCCTGGTGGTGACGATCTGCAGTGTGCTGCTGCCCTTCGTCTCCAACTTCTATGTGGTGGCGGCCACCCAGTCGCTGGCCCATGCCGCGGCGGCCATCTTCGCCCCGGCGCTGGCGGCCATCACCCTGGGCATCGTCGGACCCAAGGCCTTCACCAAGCACATCGGCCGCAACGAGGGCTTCAACCACGCCGGTAACGCCGTCTCGGCGGCCCTGGCCGGTGGCCTGGCCTATTTCTTCGGTCCCACCGTGGTGTTCTGGCTGATGGCGTTGCTCGCGGCGGCCTCCATCGTCGCCATCGTCCGCGTACCCCAGGACGAGATCGACGATGACCTGGCCCAGGGGCTGGGCGAGGAAAACGGCGCCCGCGATGCCAAGCCGGTGTCGGCCTGGCAGGCGCTGCTGGCCAATCGCAAGCTGCAGCTGCTAGCGCTGCTGGCCGCCATCTTCCACCTGGCCAATGCCGCCATGCTGACCTCGGTCGGCCAGCAGCTGACCCATATCGTCGGCAAGGACAGCGCCACCTCGCTGGTGGCCGTCTGCATCGTCGCCGCCCAGTGCGTGATGGTGCCGGTGGCCATCCTGGTGGGGCGCAAGGCCGACGCCTTCGGGCGCAAGCCGATCTTTCTCTTCGCCTTCGCCGTGCTGGCGATCCGCGGTGTGCTCTACACCTTTTCCGACAGCCCCTACTACCTGGTGGCGGTGCAGCTGCTCGATGGCATCGGCGCCGGGATCTATGGCGCCCTGATGCCGGTGATCGTCGCCGACCTGACCCGTGGCAGCGGACGCTTCAACGTCAGCCAGGGCGCCATCGCCACCGCCCAGGGGCTGGGCGCGGCCATCAGTGCCACCATCGCCGGGATCATCATCGTCCGCTTCGGCTATGCGGCGGCCTTCACCACCCTGGCGGCGATCGCCGCGGTGGGCTTCGTGCTCTATCTGCTGCTGATGCCGGAGACCCGCGACGAGCACGTCGCCGGAGAGGCGGCGCGTTCCACCGGTACTGTGGTGGGAGGCTGAGATGGCACGCCAGGATGATTTTCTCGCCTTCGCCCATATCGGCGACCTGCACCTGACCACCGCCGAGGCCGACAACGCCCGGGACCTGCAGACCCTCCTGCAGCGCCTGCGCGGGTGCACCGAACTGGATTTCGTCTATCTGCCCGGGGACAACGCCGACAACGGCACCGCGGAGCAGTACCGGCTGCTCAGGCGGCTGCTGGACGACTTTCCGCTGCCGGTAACGGTGATCACCGGCGACCACGACATGGAGGGCGGCGATCTCGGCCCCTTCTATGCCGAGTTGAAGGTGCCGCAACTGCCTTATTCCAGGGAGGTGGGCGGCGTGCGTTGCCTGTTCCTCGACATGTGCGGACCGGGCACCGGCGGCCCGGATTTCCGCCTTGGTAGCGAGCAGCTGCAGTGGCTGGAGCAGGAGTTGCACGAGGCGACCCGGCGGGAGCAGCGTTGCGTGGTCTTCATGCACAGCTATCCGGCGGACCTGCAGGGGCCCGGCGAAGCCGAGCGGGTGGCGCGGCTGCTGCACGAGGGCCCGGTGCGCCTGGTGGAGATCGGCCATACCCACTACAACGAACTGGCCCACGACGGCGGCGTGCTCTATGCCGCCTGCAGATCCACCGGCCAGATCGAGGAAGGCGGTGTAGGATTCGCGCTGGTCACCCTGGACGGTCCGGCGGTGAGCTGGCGCTTTCGCGAATTGCCCGACGGCTGGCCCTGGGTGCAGATCACCGCGCCTGGCGATCCCCGCCTGAATGGCGTTGGCGTGGCCGAGGGTCACGAGTGCCGGGTGCTGGTGCTGGGCGACGCCGACCTCACCGTCTGCGAATGGCAGTGCGACGACGGCCCCTGGTGGCCGCTGCAGCCGTTGGGCAAGGGTCGCTACCAGGGCGATCGGCCGGTGCCGGAAGGGACGCGGCGGTTGCAAGTGCGGGTCAGGGACTCTCGCGGCGGCGAAGATATCGACCGGCTCGACCTGGACGGCGGTCACCGGCCGCTGGCGGCGCCGGCCGACTGGGGTTCGGATCGCACCCAACTGGGTGAATGGCAGGCCAAGGGCGTGCTGGGGACCCAATTGGGACCCAATCGCAATGGCCGCAAATGGTGAGGTCGGGAGCGCCGACCTCGCGACTCGACTAGAAGGAACAGCTATTCCATGGGGTCCATCGTCACCACTCCCCACGTCCTGACGTGGGTCATCGCCGCCCTGGCCACCCTCGGGGTGGTCTCGCGTCCCTTCGGTCTGCCGGAGGCGCTGTTCGCCGTGGCCGGTGCCGTGCTGCTGGCGCTGTTCGGCCTGTTGCCGCTGGACGGCGTCTGGCACGGCATCGCCAAGGGCACCGACGTCTATCTGTTCCTTATCGGCATGATGCTGCTGGCCGAGATCGCCCGCAAGGAAGGGCTGTTCGACTGGGTCGCCGGCCACGCGGTGCGTGCGGCGAAGGGCTCGGCGCTGCGGCTGTTCGCGCTGGTCTATGGCGTCGGTATCCTGGTCACGGTGTTTCTTTCCAACGACGCCTGCGCCGTGGTGCTGACCCCGGCGGTCTACTACGCCACCCGCGCGGCGAAGGTGAAGAATCCGCTGCCCTATCTGTTTTCCTGCGCCTTCATCGCCAACGCGGCGAGTTTCGTGTTGCCGATCTCCAACCCGGCCAACCTGGTGGTCTTCGCCGAGCACATGCCCGAGCTGAGCCGCTGGCTGGCGCTGTTCACGGTGCCATCGATCCTCGCCATCGGCGCGACCTTCCTCACCCTCTGGGCGACCCAGGCCAAGGTCCTGCGCGCCGAGCAGCTGTCCGAAGGGGGCGCGGTGGATGCGCTGCCCACCACCGGACGCATCGCCGGCTGCGGCCTGATCCTGACCATCCTGGTGCTGCTCGGCGCCTCGGCGCTGGATCTGGAGCTGGGCCTGCCGACCTTCCTGGCCGGCTTCGCCACCTTCCTGGTGGTGGTGGCCTGCAAGCGCGGCGGCGGCCTGGAGTTGCTCAAGCACATCTCCTGGGGCGTGCTGCCGCTGGTGGCCGGGCTGTTCGTGCTGGTGGAGGCCCTGGAGACCACCGGGGTGCTGCAGGCGCTGGCCAATCAGCTGCAGGCCGCTGCCCAGGCGACCCCGGAGCGCGCCGCCTGGGGCGCCGGGTTGCTGGTGGCCTTTGGCAGCAACCTGGTCAACAACCTGCCGGCCGGGCTGCTGGCCGGGGCGGCGGTGCAGGCCGCCCATGTCTCGGAAAAGATCGCCGGCGCCGTGTTGATCGGCATCGACCTCGGCCCCAACCTGTCCATCACCGGTTCCCTGGCGACCCTGCTATGGCTGGCCGCGCTGCGCCGCGAAGGGCTGTCGGTGAGCTTCTGGCAATTCCTCAAGCTGGGCGCCGTGGTGATGATCCCGGCGCTGCTGCTGGCGCTGGCTGCGCTTATCCATCTTTGAGCCAGCTCTGACGGACGGTCCCCAGGCGTAGCGGCGCCGCCGCTGCGCCTGGGGCACTATCGGGGTTCGTCCGCTACGGAGCATCGCCCATGGCCATCGCCCGCTATACCGGCTTCGCCCAGGCCCTGCACTGGCTGACCGTCGCCCTGCTGTGCCTGCTGCTGCCCTTCGTCTGGGTGGCGGAAAACTTTCCGCCCGGGCCGGTGCGCACCCTCTGGTACCTGCTGCACGAATCCACCGGGATCTCGGTGTTCCTGCTGATCCTGATTCGCCTGACCTGGCGCTGGCGGCATCCGGCGCCGCCGACCAATCCCCGCGACGGGCGCCTGCTGCGGCTGCTCGCCGGTCTCAATCACGGCCTGCTCTATGCCGCGCTGCTGCTGATGCCGGTGACCGGCTATCTGATGGCCGGCCAGGGCCAGCCGGTGCCGGTGTTCGGGCTGTTTTCCCTGCCGGGTTTTCCCCGCCATGAAGCCCTCGGCATCCTCGCCAATCGCATCCATGTGGCCGGTCAGTTCGCCGTCTATGGCCTGGTGCTGCTGCACGTGGCGGCGGTGGTCTGGCACGTGGCGATCCGTCGGGACGGGACGCTGGAGCGGATGCTGCCCGAGCAACGCCTCTAGGTTCTGTACGAAAACTGCCTGCACTCGGTGATGCGTCGTTGAAAACCGCTTCGGAATGCTCATTTACCACACGTAAATTCCGCTTCCTCAGCGTTTTTCGCCTCGCCTGACCTTCGTTCGGCGACTTTTCGTACAGAACCTAGGCGCTGCCTTCCACCCGCTGCCGGTCGCGCTCCAGCAGGGCCGGCAGGGTCTCGCGCAGGTGGTCCACCAGGGTGCGGATCTTGGCGTCGAGAAAGCGCCGCGAGGGATAGAGCGCATGGATGTCCAGGGCATAGAGCCGGTGCCCGGGCAGCACCCGTTGCAGACGGCCACTGGTCAGACCCTCGACCGCGGCGTACAGCGGCAGGGCACCGATACCCAGGCCGCTGGCGACGGCCTCGGCCAGGGCGTCGGCGGTGTTGACCTGGAAGGGCGGTCGATCCACCGCCACCTCGGCCAGGCCCTCGGGCCCTTCCAGCAACCAGCGATCCGGCGCCATGGCGCGATTGACCAGCCGCAAGCAGCGGTGCCCGGTCAGCTCCGCCGGGGTGGTCGGTCGGCCCTGGCGTTCCAGGTAGGCAGGCGCCGCGCAGAGCACGCTGTGGGTGCTGCCCAGGCGCGCCGAATGGAAGGCCGAGTCCGGCAGGCCGTCGGCGAGGATCAGCGACAGGTCGTAGCCTTCCTTGAGGATGTCGGTGAAGGTGTTGGTCAGTTGCAGATCTAGGTCGACCTCGGGATAGCGCTCGCCATAGCTGGCCAGACTCTGGATCAGGTAGTGCTGGCCGAGGCCGGTCATGGTGTGGATGCGCAGCCGGCCGCGCGGCACGGCCAGGGCGTGACGAGCCTCGGCATCGGCTTCGTCGAGGTCGGCGAGGATGCGCTGGCAGCGCACCAGGTAGCGTTCGCCGGCTTCGGTCAGGCGCAACTGGCGGGTGGTGCGGTGCAGCAGCCGGGTCTGCAGGTGCTGCTCCAGCTGGCTGACCGCCCGCGACACATAGGCGGTGGTGAGTTCCAGCTGGCGCGCGGCGGCGGTGAAGCTGCCGGTCTGGGCCACGCAGGCGAAGGCGCGCAGATTGAAGAGATGATCCATGGACGGGGCAGGGCGGTGGAAAGGGCCATTGTGGGCCATTACCCGCCCGTTGGTTAACGCTCTTTGCTGTCGCACCCGGCTTAATCGGGGTGGACCCGGCTTCCTAGAATGGCTGCCGAGGCGCCGCGTCTCGCCCCCTCCCGTCGATCCCGTCGTTGCCCAGCATGCCCCTCGCTTCGCCGTTGCCCCTGCGGCCCGCCCGCTCCGTTCCGCGCCAACGCTGGCCCAGCCTGAATGCCTGGCGCCGCGCCGGCCGCGAATGGGCGCGTACCGATGGCCAGACCTGGGCCTTCATCGCCAAGGCGCTGTTGGCCGCGGCCCTGGCCCTGTGGCTGGCCTATCGCCTGGAACTGCCGCAACCGAGCACCGTGCTGGTCACCGTCTTCATCGTCCTGCAGCCGCAGAGCGGCCAGGTGCTGGCCAAGAGTTTCTATCGCATCCTCGGCAGCCTGGCCGGCCTGAGCTTTACCGTGGCCGCCATCGCCCTGTTCGCCCAGGAGCGGGTGCTGCTGCTCGGCGCCCTGGTGCTGTGGATCGGCTATTGCACCCGCGGGGCGGCGCGCTATCGCGACTTTCGCAGCTATGCCTTCCTGCTGGCCGGCTATACCGCCTGCCTGGTCGGGCTGCCGGCGGTGGCCCAGCCCCAGGGCGCCTTCTTGCAGGCGATCTGGCGCCTGCTGGAGATCGCCCTGGGCATCTGCTGCGCCGGGGTGGTGAGCGTGGCGATCCTGCCGCAGACCACCCGCGGCGTGCTGCGCCGCACCCTGGCGCAGCGCCTGCGCGACTTCCTCGCCATGGCCCATGACGGCCTGCTCGGCCGCCTCGAGGCCGAACGCTTCGCCGCACTCAGCGCCCGCTTCGCCGCCGATTCCGTGGGCTTCGAGAGCCTGCGCAGCGCCAGCGTCTTCGAAGAGCCCTATCTGCGGCGGCGCAGCGGGCGCCTGGCGGCCCTGGGCAATCGGCTCATGCTGCTCAACACCCGCTTTCATGCCCTTTACCAGTTGCTGGCGCGCCTGACCGAGCGGCCGCCGGCGGTGCGTCAGGCCCTGGCGCCCGCCCTGGAACTGATCGCCGTCGCCCTGGCGCCGAGCCTGGGCCGACTACCGGAAGAGCGGGATCTGCGCCGGCTCAACGAGCGCCTGGCCGCGGAGCGCGAAACCTTGATGGCGGCGATCCGCGCCGGTCGTCAGCAACTGGCTCGCACGGCGCCTGCGGCCGAGGTCGACCGGCTCGACTACGATACCGCCGCCGAATTGCTCTATCGCTTCGCCGAGGACCTGCACCTGCTGCTGAATACCCAGCTGGAGCTGGACCTGCCGATCAGCACCGCGCCCAAGACGCGCGAGACCTTCACGCCGCTGGCCAGTCGCGCGGTGGCCTGGATGGCCGGGGTGCGCAGCGCCCTGGTGGTGCTGGGCGTAGGGCTGTTCTGGATCGAGACCGCCTGGCCGAGCGGCGCGGCCTGCACCCTGGCGGCGGCGCTGATCTCGGCGCTGGCCTCCACCTCGGCCGATCCGCGCCGCTATTGCCTGCAACTGGCCGGTGGCACCCTGGTCGGGGCCCTGGCCGGCGGGCTGCTGCACTTCCAGGTGCTGCCCTGGATCGACGGCTTCGCGCTGTTGCTGCTGGTGCTGGCGCCGGTATTCACCGCCGGCGCCTGGCTGATCACCCGGCCACGCCTGGCCGGCTATGGCACCGGGTTGATGGTCTGGTTCTGCTCGGCGGCCCTGCCGGGCAATCTGCCGCGCTACGACGCCGATCTCTTCTGCAACACCTACCTGGCTTACCTCGTGGCCTGCGGCGTGGCGGTGGTGGCCGTCAGCGTGCTGCTGCCGCCCAGCCAGCCCTGGGTCTGGCGGCGGCTGGAGGCTGCCCTGCGCGAGCGCCTGGTCCACGCCATAGGCGCGCCCCTGGCCGGCCTGAGTGGCCGCTTCGATTCCGGCCTGCGCGATCTGCTCAACCAGGTGCAGGTGCTCACCGTGGGCCAGCCGCTGGTGCAGCGGCAGCTGCTGCGCTGGACCTTTCTCAGTCTGGAACTGGGCCACGCCATCATCGAGTTGCGCCTGGAACAGGCCGCGCTGCCGCCCTTGCCCTGGTATCGCGAACAGCGCGCCTGGCGCCTGGCGATCCGCGCCCTGGGCCGGGCGCTGGTGCGGCTGGCTCGCCAGCCCGATGCCGCCAACCTGGCCCGCGCCCTGGGCGCGGTGGACCAGGCCATCCTGCTGGCGCACCAGGCCCAGCGCCACCTGGAGCCCACGCCGGGCGACTTCGATCGCTCGCCGCTGCGGCGCATCGCCAGCTACCTGCACGTCATCCGCACCTCGCTGCTGGCGCCGGATTCGCCCCTGGCCGGGTACCTGCCGCAGGCCCGGCCACCGGCGCGCGACGAAGGCTAGCCAGCAGCCGGCCAAAATCCGACTAGGCTTACGGACGGGGAGGGCCAGCAGGCCCTCTGCCATGCGACTTTCGGCACAACCAGAACAAGGCCCGCCTGCCCATGCCCGTCCGCTTCGTCCGTCCGCTGCTCTGTTCCGCCAGTTTTCTCCTGACGCCCCTGGCGTCTGCCCTGGAAGCCCCGGGCGCCCCCGGCGCCGCACCCTTCTGGTCCTATTCCGGCAAGACCGGCATCGGCACCAGCTACGAGGCCTATCGCGATGGCGCCTATAGCGACCAGGCCAGCACCGGACGCGTCTCGCGGGTCTGGTTTTCCCTGGCCCAGGGCGTGGTCACCGAGACCATGCAGGGCCTCATCCACGAGGCGCAGCTGCGCGAGATGCAACTGGTGATCCGCGGCCCCGACTTCACCCACCTGGAGCGCGACGACACCGACAGCCGCATCGAATACCTGGCCACCGATAGCGCCGGCCGGCCGACTTCCCTGGCCTACCGGATCGTCAATCGCGACCGCCAGGGCCGCTACGAGATCGAGAAGCACGTCTTCACCGACCCGGACCAGGACACCCTGGTCATGCGCGTCATCTTTCGCAGCCAGGATCCGCGCATCCAGCCCTATCTCTATGTCGATCCGGCGCTGGCCAACAGCGGCAGCCATGATCGCGCGGCGGTGAAGGGCGCGGTGCTCTACGCCAGCGAAGGCGAGCACGCCCTGGTGGTCAAGGCCAGCCAGCCCCTGCAGACGCCCACCGTGGGTTTCGTCGGCAGCTCCGACGGCCTCGACGACCTGCGCCGCAACGGCAAGCTGACCCAGCTCTACAGCAGCACCGGTGACCAGGCCGGCAACGTCGCCATGCTGGCCAAGCTGCCGCTCAAGGGCGCCGAGACCACCCTGGACGTGGTGGTGGGCTTTGGCGCCAATCCGCGCCAGGCCGAGGCGGCGGCCGATGCCACCCTGGCCCGCGGCTATCAGAAGGTGCTGGCCCACTACAACGGCGAGGGCGACGCCATCGGCTGGCAGGACTACCTGGCCAGTCTCGATCAGCTGCCGCGCCTGCAGGCCCAGGCCGGCGACGGCGGCAAGCTGGTCAACGCCAGCGCCCTGGTGCTCAAGGCCCAGGAAGACAAGACCCACGCCGGCGCCCTGATCGCCTCGCTGTCCAATCCCTGGGGCGAAACGGTGCCGGCGGCCAAGGGCACCACCGGCTACAAGGCGGTCTGGCCGCGGGACTTCTACCAGTGCGCCATGGCGCTGCTGGCGCTGGGCGATCGGCAGACGCCCAAGGTCGCCTTCAGCTACCTCAAGCAGGTGCAGGTGGACGCCAACACCGCCCACAAGCCGGCCGACAGCTCGGCCTTCATTCACCAGCAGAAGCAGGGCGACGAGGTCCGCGCGCCGGGGGCCACCGGCTGGTTCCTGCAGAAGACCCACGTCGACGGCACCATCGAATGGGTGGGCGTCCAACTGGACCAGACCGCCATGCCGATCATGCTCGGCTACCGCCTCTGGCAGGGCGGCCTGCTGGGCGACGCCGAGATCGATCGCTGGTATCGCGACATGCTCCGGCCCGCGGCGGATTTCCTCGCCCGCGACAGCCAGGTCAACCTGGGCTGGAACACCTGGCAGGTCAAGCCGCCGCAGACCCAGCAGGAGCGCTGGGAAGAGCAGTGGGGCTATTCGCCGTCCACCACCGCGGCGGTGATCGCCGGTCTCGCCACGGCGAGCGAACTGGCGCGCCACGCCGGCGACGAGGCCAATGCCAGCCGCTACCGCGACACCGCGCGGCGCTATTCGAGCCAGGTGGAAAAGACCATGGCCACCACCCAGGGCAGCCTGGGCGCCGGCAACTACTACCTGCGCATCACCCAGAACGAGGATCCCAACGACAAGGGCAAGCTGGTGGACAACAACAGCCGCCCGGGCTTGCCGGAAGACCAGGTGCTGGACGCCGGTTTCCTCGAACTGGTGCGCTACGGCGTGCGACCGGCCGGCGATCCCCTGGTGCAGAAGAGCCTGGCGGTGCTGGACGACGAGGGCCTGCCGGAGAATCTGCGGGTCAAGTACAGCTTCCAGTACCCGGGAGTGGAAGGCACCTTCCCCGGCTGGCGCCGCTACGGCAACGACGGCTATGGCGAGAGCGAGAGCTCCGGCATCAACTTTCCCGCCACCGAGCAGCCGGTGCCCAACTCCGGACTGCGCGGCCGGGTCTGGCCGATCTTCACCGGTGAGCGCGGGCACTACGAGCTGGCGCGCCTGGTCCTGCAGGGCAAGCCGGATGCGGCGGCGCTCGGCAAGCTGCGCGACACCTACGTCCGCGGCCTGGAACTGTTCGCCAACGCCGGCCTGATGCTGCCCGAGCAGGTCTGGGACGGTGTGGGCGACAACCAGCGCCACGGCTACACCAAGGGGCAGGGCACCGATTCGGCGACGCCGCTGGCCTGGTCCCACGCCGAATACGTCAAGCTGCTGCGCTCCATGGCGGACGGCCAGGTGTGGGATCACTACCCGGTGGTGGCGCGGGCACTGGCGCCCTGAGTAAGGAATGCTGCCGGGTCGCGAGCGCCGTCAGGGCTCGCGACCCGGCAGCAGGTCGGGTCGTTGTTGCTCCAGCCATAGTACGATCTGCTGGAGCAGGGTTTCAGCCTGCCGTAATGCCTCTTCGGCCATCGAGTCGCTGACCAAGTCGCCCGAGTAGTCGATGACATTGCGTTGCTTCCGCAGGGTGTCCAGTACCAGCATCGTTGGCGTAGCGAGACCTATGGTCCGGGGCAAGGACTGGATCATGGTCTGATGATGGCCAGGGCGACTGGTCAGGGTGCGATAGCCATTGGCCTGAAGCGCTGCATTGGCGCCCTGCATGATCGCCTTGTAGGCCAGATCGAAGCGGCTTTCACTGCTCAGCGTCGGCAGGCGGGCGTCCGTCAGGCTACGCTGCGCTGCGCTGCCTCCAGCAGGCGCCGGATACCTGCCGAATCCGGCGTAATCGCTTCGAGACTTTTGCCAATCAAATTATCCAGGGTCATCTGTCCATCCTTGTGACAGTTCGCCAGCGTCGCCTATGACGAACAGCTTGGGCTTTTCTAGCAGATCCGTGACGAAGGCTCCCCCTTCCGCCAACAGCTTCTGCCATTCCTCTTGCCGGTATACCTTGGGATTGATCTCGCGGCCAAGCCTTTCCTGGCAGGGGTAAAGGGCCGCCACTACTTCACCGAAGGTCACGGTGCCCAGGATCATGAGGTCTATATCGCTTCCACTGTTCGCCTTGCCGCTGGCCATCGAGCCGAAGACGAAAGCTGCTTCTATCCGGTCTGCAACAAGGCCCAATGCCTCGGCCAGGATGTCGGTAAGGCCACTGGTCTTGCGCAGAATGCTCGCCAGCTCTTCGAAGATCGGGCAGTCCGGATTGGCACGGTAGTGCTGCTGATTACCCACGCGCGTTTTCACGGCCAGACCCGCCGAGACTAACTTGACGAGTTCGCGGCTGAGGGTACCGGACTGGGTCTCGGTCAATCGCGCGATTTCACGCTGGTGATAGCTACTATCCGGATGGAGCAGCAGCAGCGCCAAGACCTTGCGGCGATAGTCGGGAAAAAGGACGGACGCGAGTGACATCGAAAACCTTATTGCTGCCTTTTAGGCTGCAATTGAAGCTTAAAAGGCAGCAATCATCCAGCACTACCATGCCTCAAACGATCAGTTGGATGCCTAACCGACAAGCGGTAGATCTCTGCTATAGCCAGTGCCAGAGCCTGTTTTACCTTTGATCGCTCAGGGAACGCCTGTAACAAGACTTGTCTGATGGGCGTTCTCGGGCTTTCCTGAGATGGGCGGATCCTTCCGCTCCCTGCTTTCCCTCTTCGCTCCGGCCCTCCTGCCCACGGTCCCGTACCGCGCGGTAGCGTGCCCGGCTGTCGCGCTTTTCTCTCGCTCGCTCCGGCGACCGCTCCGGTGGTCTGGGGGCGGGTCTTTGCCGGTTCCTGTCAAGAAGGTCACGGATATGACTGACGTCGCTCTCCCCATCGCCCTCTACCTGGGCACCCTGGTGCTGCTGGCCTTCGCCCTGCGCCGCAGCCCGCTGCTCACCGAGGAGACTCTGGCGCGCTCCTCGCCGCTGGATGCCCTGCGCGGCATCCTCGCCACCGCCGTGGTCTGCCTGCATTTCGTGCTGACCTATCACCTCAAGGCCGAGGGCCAGTGGCGCGAACCCGACAGCGGCCTGCTCTACAACATGGGCGTGGTGCCGGTCTCGCTGTTCTTCATGATCACCGGCTACCTGTTCTTCGGAAAGGTCTATCGCCGCACGCCGGACTGGGGCGAGCTGCTCCGTTCACGGGTGCTGCGGGTGATGCCGCTGTATCTCTGCGTGGTGGCCGTGGTGGTGCTCTTCACCCTGATCCGCACCCACTTCGTCATCGCCGACGGCCAGCGCTTCATGCTCGAACTGCTCAGCTGGGAGCTGTTTTCCGGCTTCAGTCTCAACGGCCTGGAGGAGAGTGGCTGGATGACCGCCGGCGCCCACTGGACGCTGCGCTACGAGGCGCTGTTCTACCTGGCCCTGCCGCTCATCGCCGCGCTGTTCAATCGCCGTGGCTTCGGCCTGCCGTTGCTGGTCTCGGCGCTGCTGGTGGGCGGCCTGGTCGCCGCCGGTTATCACTATCACGTGCTGGGCGCGCGCTTCGGCCTGCTGTTCCTGCTGGGATTCCTGCCGGTGTTCGTCAAGGTCCATCGGCCGGCGCTGCTGTCCTGGCTGCGCACGCCCCTGGTGGCGGCGCTATCGCTGGCGCTGGTGGCCTATGCCATGACCCAGCCGGACTACAACCTCAGGCAGATGCTGGCGCTGGCCTTGCCCTTCGCCGCCATGGCCAGCGGCAACGACCTCTTCGGCCTCCTGCGCAGTCTCGGTCTCAAGGTGCTGGGCGAGATCAGCTACAGCCTCTATCTCACCCACGGCCTGCTGCTCTATGGCCTCTTCACCCTGCTCAACCTGGGGTCGGTCGAGGTCCTGGGTACGGTCGGCTTCATGGCCCTGCTGCCACCGGTGCTGGTGCTCGCCTGCCTGCTGTCGATGCTCAGCTACCGCTGGATCGAGCGTCCGCTGATGCACCTGGGCAGGGCGCCACGGCCTCGGCAAGTGCCGGCGTAAGCGCCGGCGCCGCCCCGGGATACTCCAGCAGAAAGGCCAGTGCCTGGGCGCAGGAGGCTTCCACCTTGAGCGCGAGCAGGTCGTCCGCGCGGGTCCGGCCATAGCCCAGGGCGGCGATGGGCAGGCCGGCGCGAGCCGCGGCCTGGGCGAAGCGAAAGCCGGAATAGACCATCAGCGACGAGCCCACCACCAGCAGCGCATCGGCGCGGCCCAGGTGGGCGAAGGCACGCTCCACCCGCGCACCGGGCACGTGTTCGCCAAAGAACACCACGTCCGGCTTGAGCAGGGCGCCGCAGCGCGGGCAGTCGGGCACGCGAAAACTCATGAAGTCCACGCCTTCCAGATCGGCATCGCCATCCGGCGCGGTAGCCGCGTCCAGCTGCAGCCAGTCGCCATTGAGTTCGCCCAGCCACTGCTGGAATTCCTGGCGCGGCAGGCGCAGCTCGCAACCCAGGCAGCGGATCTGGTCGAGGCGCCCGTGCAGGTCGATCACCGCCTCGCTGCCGGCGGCCTGGTGCAGCCGATCGACGTTCTGGGTCAGCAGCATCTCCACCTGGCCGCGCCGCTCCAGGGCCGCCAGGGCCTGGTGGGTGGCGTTGGGCCGCGCCTGGCAGAAACGCGGCCAGCCGATCAGGCTGCGTGCCCAGTAGCGGCGGCGCAACAATTCGTCACCGACAAAGGCCTGCAGGGTGACCGGTTGCGGGCGCTTCCAGGCGCCGTCGCGGTCGCGGTAGTCGGGAATGCCGGAATCGGTGCTGCAACCGGCACCGGTGAGCAGAAAGATCCGCTCGTGCCGGGCGATAAAGGACTGGAGCTCGGGCAGGGACATCGTGCACCTGGAGTTGCGGGCGATATCCCCAGCTTGGAAAGGGTTATGCCGGGAGGCAAGCCGCAGCTGACGAACGTCCTGTCCGCGCTGCGGCGAGTGGCCTTCAGAAAACCGGCACGTAGATATAGATCTGCGAATCCTGGGCATCCACCCCGGTGAAGGCCTCGGTGTAGTGCTCGAAGCAGGCACCCGGCCGGGGTTGCAGGCCGCGCGCCGGCAACAGCTCGGCGAACAGCCGGCCGAGGCTCTTGGCCACGCTGGGCGCGGTGCCCAGGTGCACGTAGCGGGCGTAGCGGCCTTCCGGCAGTTCCTGGCGCACCATGCCGGCGGGCAGGGGGGCGCCCGGGGTGGTGGCTACCGCGGCCAGGTAGTGCATGGTGCCGGCCTGGCGCCAGCTCAGGCCATACCATTCGGCGTCGCCTTCGCGCCCGGTGATCTCCCCGGCGCGGTCGGCGAAGCGCCGCCAGAGGGCGGCGATGTCTTCGCCCTGGCCAGGCTCGAACAGCAGACCGGTCACTTCCAGGGCGGGATGGTCGACGATTTCCAGCGACATGGGACAGACTCTCTCGAAGATGCGATGAAGGCCGTCACCTTACTCCAGCGGCGCGCGGCGGTCAGCCGGGGCGGCCATCGGACGAAAGGTCGCAGCCGCCGCCAGGCCCTGCCGCAGACCCTGCCAGGTCCTCTTGCCGCTTCGCTAAAACACTGATTTTGAATGATTTTTCGACGAAGAAAGACGACGCTTCGCTCGAACTGCCAGGCCCGGCTCAGGACGAAGTCCTACCGTGATGTGCCTGGAGTTACCCAAGAAATGTCGATCAAGGTATCGCGCCGCAACTTTCTCAAACTCAGTACGGCGGGGGTCGCCACCTCGAGCATGGCCATGCTCGGCTTCGCCCCGGAACCGGCACTGGCGTCCATCCGCTACTACAAGCTCGCCGCCGCCAAGGTGACGCGCAACACCTGCACCTACTGCTCGGTGGGTTGCGGCATGCTGCTCTACAGCCGCGGCGATGGCGGCATCAACACCGTCAGCGACATCTACCACGTCGAAGGCGATCCGGATCATCCGGTCAGTCGCGGTTCCCTCTGTCCCAAGGGCGCCGGGGTGCTGGACTTCATCAAGAGCGAATCGCGCCTCTCCCACCCTGAGGTGCGCGAGCCGGGCAGCAACGAGTGGAAGCGCATCAGCTGGAACGAGGCGCTGGACCGCATCGCCCGCTACATGAAGGAGGACAGAGACAAGAACTTCGTCACCCATGACGCCGATGGCCACCTGGTCAATCACTGGATCACCACCGGCTTCCTGGCGGCCTCGGCCTGTTCCAACGAGACCGCGTACCTCACCCAGAAGGTGATCCGCAGCCTCGGCATGCTGGCGATCGACAACCAGGCGCGCGTGTGACACGGACCGACGGTGGCAGGTCTTGCCCCTTCGTTCGGCCGCGGTGCCATGACCAATCACTGGGTCGACATCCGCAACGCCAATCTCATCCTGTCCATGGGCGGCAACTCGGCCGAGGCGCACCCGGTGGGCTTTCGCTGGATGGTGGAGGCCAAGGAAAAGAACAACGCCAAGCTGATCACCATCGATCCGCGCTTCACCCGGACCTCGGCGGTGGCGGACTACCACGCCTATATCCGCACCGGGACCGACATCGTCTACCTGGGCGGGCTGATCAACTTCCTGCTCACCACGGACCAGATCCAGCATGAGTACGTAAGGGCCTACACCGACGTCGCCCTCATCGTGAAGGAGGACTTCGGCTTCCACGACGGCCTCTTCTCCGGCTTCGGCGAAGACAAGCGTCGCGCCTACGAGAAATCCAGCTGGAGCTACGAATTCGACGAGCGCGGCATGGTGAAGGAAGACCCGACCCTGCAGCACCCGCGCTGCGTCTACCAGCTGATGAAGGCGCACTACAGCCGCTACACCATCGAGCTGGTGGAGCGCGTCTGCGGCATGCCGCGTGAGCAGATCCAGACCACCTGGGACATGATCGCCGAGACGGCGCGCCCCGAGCGCACCATGAGCATCCTCTATGCCCTGGGCTGGACCCAGCATTCCATCGGCGCCCAGATCATCCGTACCGCCTCCATGGTGCAGCTGCTGCTGGGCAACATCGGCATGCTCGGCGGTGGGGTCAACGCCCTGCGCGGCCACTCCAACATCCAGGGGCTGACCGACCTGGGCCTGCTCTCCAACCAGCTGCCGGGCTATCTTTACCTGGCCTCCCACGAGGAACAGGAATACCGCGACTACATCAAGCGGCGGGCCAAGCAGCCGCTGCGCGAGGGCGAGGTCTCCTACTGGAAGTACTACGAGCGCTTCCACGTCAGCCTGATGAAGGCCTGGTTTTCCGAGGCGGCGACCAAGGACAACGACTGGTGCTACGACTGGCTGCCCAAGCTCAGCGAGCCGCTCTACGACGTCCTGCACACCTTCGAGCGCATGCACCACGGCGAGATCACCGGCTACTTCTGCCAGGGCTTCAACCCGCTGGCCTCCTTCCCGGACAAGAACAAGGTCAGCCAGGCGCTGAGCAAGCTCAAGTACCTGGTGGTGATGGATCCGCTGGCCATCGAGACCGCCGAGTTCTGGCAGAACCACGGCGAACTCAACGACGTGGACCCGAGCCAGATCCAGACCGAGGTGTTCCGCCTGCCCACCACCTGCTTCGCCGAGGAGAACGGCGCCATCGTCAACAGCTCGCGCTGGCTGCAGTGGCACTGGCGCGCCGCGCCGCCGCCGGGCGAGTCGCGACCGGACGTGGCCATCCTCGCCGGGCTGTTCCATCGCCTGCAGCAGATGTATCGCGACGAGGGCGGCGCCTTTCCCGATCCCATCCTCAATCTCACCTGGCCCTACAGCAATCCGGAGGAGCCCAATCCCGAGGACATCGCCCAGGAATACAACGGTCGCGCCCTGGCCGACCTGCCCGGGCCGAACGGGACCATTTCCCACAAGCGCGGCGAACTGCTCGACGACTTCGGCTTCCTCGCCGACGACGGCAGCACCACCTGCGGCTGCTGGATCTATTCGGGCTCCTACAACCGCCAGGGCAACAATATGGATCGGCGCGACAACGCCGATCCCTACAACATCGGCATGACCCTGGGCTGGGCCTGGTCCTGGCCGCTCAATCGCCGCATCCTCTACAACCGCGCCGGCGCCCGGCCGGATGGCACCTCCTGGGCGCCGGAGAAGCGGCTGATCTGGTGGAACGGCGAACGCTGGGCCGGCGCCGACATCCCCGACTTCCCCTGGACCTCGCCACCCTCGGCCAAGGCCGGGCCCTTCATCCTCAACCAGGAGGGCGTCGCGCATTTCTTTGGCGGCAGCCTGCTGGCCGAGGGGCCCTTCCCGGAGCACTACGAGCCCTTCGAATCGCCGCTGGACCACAACCCGCTGCACCCGGACAACCCGCGCGCCAAGAACAACCCGGCGGCGCGGATCTTCCCGGGCGATCGGGCGCGGCTGGGTACCCGCGAGGAATTCCCCTATGCGGCCACCACCTACCGGCTGACCGAGCACTTCCACTTCTGGACCACCCATGCGCGGCTCAACGCCATCGCCCAGCCGGAGAAGTTCGTCGAGATCGGCGAGGACCTGGCGACCGAGCTCGGCATCAAGGCCGGCGACTGGGTCAAGGTCAGCTCCAAGCGCGGCTACATCAAGGCGGTGGCGGTGGTGACCAAGCGCATGCACGGGCTGCAGGTGGAGGGGCGCACCGTGCACCACATCGGCATCCCCATCCACTGGGGCTTCAAGGGCGTCACCCGCCCCGGATTCCTCACCAACACCCTGACCCCCTACGTGGGCGACGCCAATACCCAGACACCGGAATTCAAGTCGTTCCTGGTGAACGTGGAAAAGGTCTGAGGGAGGTTCTATGAGAGGCGATCAAGTCAACTTCCAGAACATCGTCGCACGCTCGGCCACCTCCGAGGAGTCGCCCCACACCCGCATCGGCGGGGTGGAGGCGGTGGCCAAGCTGATCGACGTGTCGCGCTGCATCGGCTGCAAGGCCTGCCAGGTGGCCTGTTCGGAGTGGAACGACCTGCGCGACGAGGTCGGGCATTGCAACGGCACCTACAACAATCCGCCGGACCTCACCCCGGAGACCTTCCAGGTGATGAGATTCGACGAATACGTCAACGAGAAGGGCAACCTGGAGTGGCTGATCCGCAAGGACAACTGCATGCACTGCGCCGAGCCGGGCTGCCTCAAGGCCTGCCCGGCGCCGGGGGCCATCGTGCAGTACGCCAACGGCATCGTCGACTTCAATTCCGAGCACTGTATCGGCTGCGGCTATTGCGTCTCGGGCTGCCCCTTCGACGTGCCGCGCATCTCCAAGAAGGACCAGAAGGCCTACAAGTGCACCCTCTGCTCCGACCGCGTCTACCACGGCCTGGAGCCGGCCTGCGTCAAGTCGTGCCCGACCGGGGCGATCATGTTCGGTACCAAGGAGGACATGACCGAACACGCCCAGATGCGCGTCGGCCAGCTGCATGACCGCGGCTTTCCCGGCGCCGGCCTCTACGATCCGGCCGGGGTGGGCGGCACCCATGTGATGTACGTGCTGCAGCACGCCGACAAGCCGGAGCTCTATACCCACCTGCCGGCCGATCCGCAGATCAGCCCCATGGTCAGCCTGTGGAAGGGCGTGACCAAGCCGATCATGTCGGCGCTGCTGGGCGTCACCGCCATCGCCGGCATCGCCCACTACCTGACCAAGGGACCCAAGGAAGAACCCGAGGAATCCCCGGACGAGGCAGAGCGCCACGCCGCGCGCGAGGAGGATCGGCCATGACCACGCCGTCGGACAACAAGCGCGGCATCCTGCGCTACACCACCTTCAGCCGGCTGAACCACTGGTTCATCGCCTTCACCTTCGTCTGCCTGACCCTGAGCGGCCTGGCCTTCTTCCACCCGTTCTTCTTCGACCTCACGGCGCTGTTCGGCGGGCCGACCATGACGCGCATCCTGCACCCCTTCATCGGGGTGGCCATGAGCCTGGGCTTCGTGGTCATGGCGGTGCGCTTCTTCAAGGTCAACCTGTTCAAGCGCCACGACGTGGCCTGGGTGCGGCGCATCGGCGACGTCCTCGCCAACCGCGACGAGCTGGCGCCGCCCATCGGCGCCAACAACCCGGGGCAGAAGCTGGTGTACTGGGTGATGCTGCTGTCGGTGCCGGCGCTGTTGCTCAGCGGCTTCTTCATCTGGCGCCCGTATTTCGCCGACATCCTGCCGCGTGGCTGGCTGCGCTTTTCCAGCCTGGTGCACGCCTATGTCGCCTTCGTCGCCATCGTCACCCTGATCATCCACGTCTATTCGGCGATCTGGGTGAAGGGCTCCTTCCGCGCCATGACCCAGGGCCGCGTCAGCCGTGCCTGGGCCAAGCACCATCACCGGCTGTGGTACGACGAGATCGTCGAGCAGGAACGCCGCGAAGGCGGCGAGCGGGGCGAGCGCCCCCTGGATGAACACCGCATGCCCGACAAGGGGACCCCCTGATGCATCAGTACGGCACCTCGCCCACCGGCATCCTCAATCCGCCACCGGTGGTCCTGCCCGATCGCCAGCTGTTCGCCCGTCGCGCCCGCCGCCTGCGCGAACTGGCCGAGCGCAGCCCCGAGCTGGGCGATTTCCTCGGCTTCATGGCCCTGCTGGTCCAGGCCCAGGAGGCCGTCCTGCAGGACCGCCAGCCCAGCTGGCAACCGGCGCCGGATGCCTTCAGCCTGGCCCTGGAGCACGGCATGCCGCCGCTGCAGGGGCAGGCTCTGCTGCGGGATCTGGACTGGCAGGGCGATCTGGAGGCGCTGCTGGCCAACCTGGAACTGCGCATCGCCGCGCGTCAGCGGCCAGTGCTCGAACAACTGGCCGCCTTGCCGGCGACCGAGCGTCAACGGCTCGCCGAGCAGTTGCTCGCTCAGGAGCCCGGCGCCCCAGAGGTCCGGGGGCTGCTGCCGCTGGTGGGCGCTGCCCTGCAGGTGGCCTGGGTGCGCCTGGCCCTAGGCCTGCCGCAACCGCCCCAGCGCCATGGCGACGCCAGCCGGGTGCTGTGCCCGACCTGCGCGGCGCCGCCGCTGGCCAGCATCGTCCACGCCGACCGCGATCGCGACAACGTGCGCTACATGCATTGCAGCCTCTGCGCCACCGAGTGGCACCTGGAGCGCAGTAAGTGCAGCTGCTGCAATACCAGCGCCCAGGTGCGCTATCTGGCCCTGGAAGACGACGCCGGCAAGACGCCCCTGGCCGCCCAGGCCGAGACCTGCGACAGCTGCGACAGCTATCTCAAACTGGTCAGCAAGAGCTTCAACCTGGGCGCCGAGCCCCTGGCCGACGACCTCGCCAGCCTGCCGCTGGACTTCGCGCTGGCCGAAGAAGGGCGCTATGCCCGCAGCGGCTTCAATCCGCTGTTCATCGCCGGGGACTAGGGCGCCAGCGCCGCGTCACGCCTCCGCGGCCAGGGCCTGGGTCAATGCCAGGCCCGCCAGGCGCGCGCTGGCCAGCAACCGCTCCAGGCTCTGCCCATGCCGCGCGCTGGCGGAGAGCCCGGCCATGGTGGTGATGACGAAGTCGGCCAGCTCCTGCGCACGCTGCGGCTGGCGACCGGCGATATGGGTGCGGATAAGCGTCTGGGCCGTCTGGTGGTGCCGGTCGGCTGCCGCACGGGCCTGGGGATCGTCGGAATGGGTGCCCTCCAGCACCAGGCAGCCGGTCGAGCTGGGGTCGGCTACATAGCTGCGCGCCGCCTCTTCCAGCACTCGGGTGAGCGCTACCGCCAGGGACTGTTCGCCGTCCAGGATCTCGTGCAGCAGCACGGCGCCCGTCGAGATGTAGCGTTCGAGCACCCGCTGGTACAGCTCCAGCTTGCTGCCGAAGGCCGCATAGAAGCTCGGCGGCCTGATGCCGAGCGCCTGGGTCAGGTCGGCGACGCTCACCCCGTCATAGCCCTTTTCATGGAACAGGCGCTGGGCCTGGACGATGGCCTCGTCCGGATCGAAGCGGCGGGGCCGCCCACGGGTTGCGGTTTTATTTGTAGTGCTCATTACAAAAATACTTTGACAGCGGACGGGAGAAGATTATTGTAGCACTCACTACATTAATCAGGAGGCTGACTCATGAGCAATTTCGCAGGCAAAAAGGTGTTGGTGCTGGGCGGCAGTCGCGGCATAGGCGCGGCCATCGTGCGGCGCTTCGCCACCGATGGCGCCCAGGTGACCTTCACCTATGCCAGTTCCAGGGACGCCGCCCAGGCCCTGGCGGCGGAAACCGGTAGCACCGCCGAGCTGACCGACAGCGCCGACCGCGACGCGGTGATCGCCCGGGTGCGCGCCTGTGGTCCGCTGGACGTGCTGGTGGTGAATTCCGGCGTGGCGCTGTTCGGCGATGCCCTGGAACAGGACCCGGACGCCGTCGATCGCCTGTTCAGCATCAATGTGCAGGCGCCCTATCACGCGGCCGTGGAAGCCGCGCGGCAGATGCCGGCGGGCGGGCGGATCCTCGTCATCGGCTCGGTGAATGGCGATCGCATGCCACTGCCCGGCCTGGCCGCCTATGCGGTGAGCAAGTCGGCCCTGCAGGGTCTCGCCCGCGGTCTGGCGCGGGACCTTGGTCCGCGCGGCATCACCGTCAACGTGGTGCAGCCGGGCCCCATCGATACCGAGATGAATCCGGCGGATGGCCCCATGAAGGAGCTGATGCACAGCTTCCTGGCGATCAAGCGCCACGGCAGCGCCGACGAGGTGGCCGGCATGGTCGCCTGGCTGGCCGGCCCCGAGGCCGGCTTCGTCACCGGCGCCATGCACACCATCGACGGCGCCTTCGGCGCCTGATCGAGTGCGTACCCCTATCGCCCAGGGCCCAGGCGATAGGGGCGAAGGCCGGCTATCCGGCAGGCCAGCCTAGTACGCCGGTCCCAATACCTCCTCGGCGATATCCAGCAACGCCCGCAGCCTGTCCATGTGGCGCAGGTCCTGGTGATAGCCCACCCAGATATCCCGTGATGGAGGACTGCCGAAGCGCTCGATGAGCTGCAGTCCGGCGGTCGCATCGCCGAGCGGGCGGGGCAGGACGGCCACCCCCAGGCCACGCCGGCACATCTGCGCCTGAACGGTTCGACTGGTACTGGTGAAGGCCCGTGGCGAGTCCGGCAGCCGCTCGAGCAACCAGGCGACATCGGGAAAATGCGATTGCGCGCTGTTCATGAGGATCAGCCCGACCGCAGCCGTATCCTCCTGCACCGCTAGCGCCGTCTCTGCGGAGCCGTAGAGGCCGTAGGGCATCCTCAGGAAACGGCGCTGCACGATATCCGGTTCGCTGAAGGGCACCAGGCGAAAGGCCACGTCCGCATCGCGTCGGGAGAGATCCAGCAGTCGATAGCTGGCAATGACCTCGGGTACCACGGCAGGGTGCCGCCGGGTCAGGTCGGCCAGGACCGGCGCCAGCACATAGCCGGCGAACCAGTCCGCCGAAGAGATGCGCAGGATTCCCTCCAGGCGCTGGTGATTACCTGCCAGGCGCCGCTCCATCGCCAGGGCCGAGGCTTCCATGGACTCGGCCAGGGCGAATACGGCATCTCCCGAATTCGTCAGGATCAGGCCCTCGCGGGTGCGCCGTAGCAGCGCCTGTCCGGCTTCATCCTCGAGCGTTTTGATCCGTCGACCTACCGTTGGGTGGCTGATTCCCAAGGCTCGCGCGGCCGAGCCATAGGATCCGCCCCGGGCGACTGCCAGAAAGATCCGTACATCGCTCCATTCCATGGCGTACCTGCGTACAAAAATGAACATTCAATATGCAGGAAAGGCAGTCCCCAAACAATATTGTAGGGGTGACCATGACAGCTCACATCGACGTAGATCCGTTGGCTTCAGCCAGGCATGTTCGAACTGGCGCTGTGCAGGTGAGCAGATATGAGCAGATTGCTAGATAGGGTTGCGATTGTAACGGGTGCCTCCAAAGGCATCGGTGCGGGTATTGCCCGGCAATTGGCGGCGGACGGTGCCAAGGTTGTCATCAGCTATGCGTCCAGCAAGGACGGGGCGGACGCCATCCTGGCGGACATCGAGACCGCAGGGGGTACGGCCATCGCGCTACGCGCCGACGTCCGCCAGCGGGCCGATATGGAGGCCTTGGTAGAGGCGGCCCGCGAGCACTTCGGGCGCCTGGATATCCTGGTGAACAATGCCGGCGTCTATCGATTCGCCAGGATCGAGGACACCACGGCAGACCTGTATCGGCTGCAATTCGACATCAATGTGCTCGGGCCCTTGCAGCTGATAAGCGCCGCCAGCCCCTACCTGGGCGCCGGCAGCAGCATCATCAACGTCAGCTCGAATGTCACCAGCGTCCTGCCGGCGGAAAGCGCCGTCTACAGCGGCACCAAGGGTGCGCTCGATGCGATCACGGGTGTGCTCGCCCGCGAGCTGGGCCCTCGTGGTATCCGCGTGAATGCCGTCAATCCTGGCCTCATCGACACCGAGGGCACCCAGACCGCCGGCGCCCTCGGCGCGGAATTCCAGGACTGGAACGAGGCCCGCACCCCGCTCGGCCGTATCGGCCAGGTAGGGGATATCGCCCCCATCGTCGCCTTCCTGGCGTCCGACGATGCCCGCTGGGTGACCGGCGAAACTCTCTTCGGCTCCGGCGGCATGCGCTAGACCAGGCGGTGGCCCCTGCCGCGCCGACAGCGGTCGGCCGCTTGCCAACCGCTCGCGGGCACGCTCCTGCCAGCTGTGGCCGCGCTTTTCAAGAAATCGCTGCATCAACCCGCCGCGCGCCGGCAACGCGCGCGGATCAGGATGCGGCCCGATTAAAGGTAAAAGTCATGAGCTCATCCCTTCCCATGGCCCAGCCCGATAGCCGTCGCTGGTTCGCGCTGGGCGTGCTGCTGGTGGGTACGCTACTGCCACCGCTCGACTTCTTCATCGTCAATGTGGCGCTGCCGGTGATCCGTCACGACTTCGCTACCTCGTCGGATCTGGCCCAGCTGGTGGTATCCGTCTATGCGACGGCCTATGCGGTCACCCTGATCCTGGGCGGTCGCCTGGGTGACATGTTCGGCCGCAAGCGTGTCTATCTGGGCGGCATGCTCGGCTTCGGTATCGCCTCCGCGCTATGCGGGTTCGCGCCAACGCCAGCTGTGCTGATCGCCGGGCGGCTACTGCAGGGGGTGGCGGCGGCCATCATGGCGCCGCAGTCCATGGCCCTGATCCATGCGACCTTTCCGGCAGAAGAGAAGAATCGGGCGCTCGGCCTGTACGGCGCGACCTTTGGACTCGCCGCTGTGCTGGGCCAGGTCCTGAGCGGGGTGCTGATCGAGGCCAATCCCTTGGGACTGGGCTGGCGCAGCATCTTCCTCATCAATCTTCCCGTCATTCTCTGCGCCCTGCCGGCCGCGCTGGTCGCGCTGCGCGAGAGCCGGGCCAGGCAACCGGGCCGGCTGGATGTCATGGGTGCCGGCCTGCTCGCGGCGGGGCTGTTGGCGCTGGTAGTGCCCCTGGTCGAGGGGCCACGCCTGCACTGGCCCTGGTGGTCGCTCCCCCTGCTCGTCGTCAGTGGCGGATTGCTGATCACCTTCTGGCGCTACGAACAACGCAAGGAGGCGGCCGGCGAGACGCCCCTGGTGCTGCCTTCCCTGCTTGCCGCCCCCCGGCTGAGACGGAGCCTCCTGGCGACCTTCCTGTTCTATGCCCTGGCGCCTTTCTTTCTCGTTTTCGCCGTCTACCAGCAGGCCGGTCTGGGGCATGGAGCCCTGGCTGCGGGGTGGGCGATCCTGCCGCTGGGGATCGGCTTCCTCCTCGGCCCCCTCTGCAGTCCGCATCTTGCCCAGCGGCTGGGGGCACGCACCGCCGCCTTCGGCATGGGCCTGGAGGTCATGGGCCTGCTGTTGGCGGCCGCGCTGGCAGGCCTGCCCTCCTGGCTGCCGGTGCCTTTGCTGTTGATCGGCCTGGGGCAGGGCATAGCGCTTCCGGCCCTGGTGAGAGTCAACGCGGATCAGGTGGCACCGAGCCTGGCCGGACTCGCCGCCGGCTTGACGAATGCCACCCTGCAGATCAGCGCCGCCCTGGCGGTGGCGCTCATCGGCGGCCTGTTTTTCGCCCTCGCCCCCGATGGTGCTGGCGGAAGAGAGGTGCAGACCGCCTTTTCCGCTGCTGCCCTGACGATGGGCGGGGCCTTGGCGCTAGCGGCCGTTTTGAGCTGGCCGAGCGCTCCGGCGACCGCCACGCGAGGGGCCTGCGATGCAGACTGAACAGCGCTTTTCACCGCGCGAGGAGAACAGCATGAGAAAGACCTGGCTTATTACCGGTTGCTCGAGCGGTCTTGGCGGCCATATTGCGGCCATGGCCGCCGCGCATGGCGACAGGGTCGTCGCAACGGCTCGCGATCCCGCCCTGTTGCAACCCCTGGTTCGGCAATTCCCGGAGAACCTGAGGGCCGTACAGCTGGACGTCACCAATCCCGCCTCGGTGGCTGCCGCGATTGCCTATGCCGAGCGGGATTTCGGCGGTCTCGATGTCTTGGTGAACAACGCCGGGATAGGCTTCATCGGTGCCGTGGAGGAGGCCGAGCCCAGCGAATACCGGCCGGTATTCGAGGTGAATGTATTCGGTCTGATCGAAACGACCCGCCTGGCATTGCCTGCCCTGCGGCGACGCGGCGGCGGCCGCATCGTCAACCTCTCATCCGGGGCAGGGCTCTCGGGAGGACCGGGTTCCGGCTACTACAGCGCGAGCAAGTTTGCTGTCGAGGGATTTTCCGAGTCGCTGGCCAAGGAAGTGGAACCCTTCGGAATCCGCGTGACCATCGTCGAGCCCGGGCCGTTTCGCACCGATTTTCTCGGGCGCTCCATCGCCATGGCGAACCGGGTAATCCCGGCCTATGCCGACACGGCGGGGCGACGACGTGCCTACCGGGACAGCAACGACGGCAAACAGGCCGGCGATCCGCGCAAGGCTGCCGCGGTGATAGTGCAGGCCGTCATGGCGACCGAGCCACCCTTGCATCTGCCGCTCGGACCGGTCGCCTACGACATCGCGGAGCGCAAGTCGCAGGCGCTGCGCGCTGATATGGCGACCTGGCGCGACATCGCCCTGCATACCGACTTCGACTGATAGATCCAGGCGGGGCTGCGTGGCCCCCGACCCTTCCACGCACCGCGCGGATCATCTCGATCCCCCCGTTGCCCGACCCGCCTGGGCGGCCTGCTCATCGCCGGGGGAGCGGGGCCGTTTCGCCCGGTGAGTGGCTGCTTTTCTCGGCAAGCCTTTTTACCGTTCCTTGGATGAACACCGCTGGAGTACTCCATGAGTCATGCCTTAGGCGCTTCGACCGGCAGCCCCTGGCTGCAACGCTACTATTTGCTCAGGGCGGCGGTTGCGCTGCTGTGGATCGCGCTGGCCCTCGCCCTTGGCCACGCGACGGCTTGGGCGGGGCCGCTCCTGCTCGTCCTCTACCCTGCGTGGGATGCCCTGGCGAACGTCCTCGATGCCCGCCAGAGCGGCGGACTGCGGCACAACGCTGGGCAGCGGCTCAACGCCGTCGTCAGTCTGAGCGTCGCGGTGGCGATAGGGCTGGCACTGACGTCTGGCATGGGCGCCGCGATCGGGGTGTTCGGGGTCTGGGCCATGGCCGCTGGGCTTTTCCAGCTGGCGGTGGCGGTACGACGCTGGCGGACGTCCGCTGGTCAGTGGGCGATGATCCTGAGTGGCGCTCAATCCGCCATGGCGGGTGGATTCTTCGTGAAGCAGGCAGCTGACGGTGTCCCGCTGGATGTTTCCAGCGTGACGCCTTATGTGGCTTTCGGTGCCTGCTACTTCGGGGTCTCGGCGGCTTGGCTCGCGGTAGCGAGATCGCGGCGGAGCGCGGCCGGCAAGCGAGCCTGATGCGGAGTCGACGCCGGCCCCAACAGTATCGAAGGACTCAGCCGTAGCGCTTGAAGGCCTCGATGGCCAGGCCGTTGCCGATGTTGCCGAAGCGATCGCCGTCCACCAGACGGGCGCCGGGGAAGCGCCTGGCGAGGGCCTGGCGCAGCGCCGGGATGCCGCTGGAGCCGCCGGTGAAGAACAGGCTGTCGACCCGCGCCGGATCCAGGTCGGCGCGGGCCAGCAGGTCGTCCACGCCACGGCTCAGGCGTTCCAGTTGCAGGGCGATGGCGGCGTCGAACAGCGGGCGTTCCAGATCCGCGGCCAGGCCGGTCTCGATGCGATCCAGGCGCAGGGTGCGGCGCCAGTCGTCGGTCAGGGCGATCTTGGCGTCTTCCACCTGGATCGCCAGCCAGTGGCCGGCGCGCTGTTCGATCAGCTTGAACAGCCGGTCCATGCAGCGGGTGTCCTGGGCGTCGTATCTCATGTCGCGCAGGGCCAGCACGCTCTTCTTGGCGTAGACGGCGTTGATGGTGTGCCAGGTCGCCAGGTTGATGTAGTGGCTGGTGGGCATGGTGGCGCCGCTCTTCATGGCGCTGCCGTAGCCCAGCAACGGCATGACCCCTTCCAGACTCAGCTGGCGGTCGAAGTCGGTACCGCCGACGTGCACGCCGCCGGTGGCGAGGATGTCGCCGGCGCGATCGGCCAGGGCACGGCGCTCCGGTGCCAGGCGCACCAGGGAGAAGTCCGAGGTACCGCCGCCGATGTCGACGATCAGCACCAGTTCCTCGCGTTCGATGCTGCGCTCGTAGTCGAAGGCGGCGGCGAGGGGTTCGAACTGGAAGGAGATGTCGCTGAAGCCCACCTGGCGCGCCACGGCGGCCAGGGTGTCCTCGGCTTCCTGGTCGGCGACCGGATCGTCATCGACGAAGTGCACTGGACGGCCCAGCACCACGGCGTCGAAGGGGCGATCGGCCTGCTGTTCGGCGCGCTGCTTGAGGGTGCCGAGAAACAGGCCGAGCACCTCGGTGAAGGGCAGGGCACTGCCGAGGATGCTGGTCTCGCCCTTGAGCAGGTTGGAGCCGAGCAGACTCTTGAGCGAGCGCAGCAGACGCCCCTCGTAGCCTTCCAGGTATTCGTGCAGCGCCTGGCGGCCATAGGCCGGACGGCGCTCCTCGGCGTTGAAGAAGATCACCGAGGGCAGGGTGGCCTTGCCCTCTTCGAGGGGCAGCAGGACCTCGCCCGAGGGCCTGAACCAGCCGGCGGTGGAGTTGGAGGTACCGAAGTCGAGGCCCAGGGCGCGGGCGGGTAGAGCAGCAGACATGTCAGGATCCGTAACGCGAGCAGCCGCGCAGTTTAGCCGAGACGCGCCTGCAGGCGAACCCTGGCCGGATGCCAGCAGGGTGGGCCCGCGCGTCTGCGGGACTGAAGCGGGTGCGAGCGAGTGGCGGCGTCAGCCCCGGTGCGAGCGGTCGCGCGGCTCGTCCAGGGTGCAGACGTCATCCTGGCACCGCCGACTGCCCTCGGGATGGGGCAGCCAGGTCAGACCCGGGCGCAGCTTGAGGAACAGGCGATAGCCCAGTTCCAGCAGGGGCCGCAATGGCCGCCAGGCCAGCGGTCGCGCCCAGTGGCCGAGGCCGGCGGTGCGCCAGCTCCAGTAGGTGGCGTCCAGACCCTTGAACCAGCGGCCGTCGGCATCCCGGGCGTGCAGCAGATCGAGCATGGCCTGGCGCGGTGGCGCATCGACCGGCGCCTGGGTCGGGTAGTCCGGCGCGGCCAGGTCCACCAGCTGCAGTTGGCTGGGGTCGGCGTGGCGCCGCAGCCAGGCGATCTCGCGGGCGCACAGCGGGCAGGCGCCGTCGTGAAAGAGGGTCAGGGGCAGGCGGGGTGCGTGCATCTTGAACTTCCCAGGGGTCTTGCCTATCTGGACCGGCAGACGGGGCTGCCGTTGCGCTTTCCGCCGAACGGTAAGCGCAACGGCGCCTCGTGGCGAGTCGGAATCAGAGACGCCGGATCACGGCATTGAAAAAATCTGCGAGCGAGGTCGGTATGGATCTGGGAATCAAGGGGCGCGTCGCCCTTATCACGGGTGCCAGCGGTGGCATGGGTCTGGCCACGGCGAAGCTGCTGGCCGAGGAGGGCGTCAAGCTGGTGCTCTCCGACTTGGAGCAGGGCAAGCTGGAAGAGGCGGCCAAGGGCCTGCCGGGCGATACGCTGCTGATCGCGGCCGACATGACCGACCAGGCCGCGGTGGACCGGCTGGTGGAGCAGGGCGAATCCCGCTTCGGCCAGATCGACATCGTGGTGCACACCGCCGGCGTCACCGGCGCCAAGGGCGATCCCCTGGAACTGGCCGATGCCGACTACGAGGAAGCCTGGGCCACCGACTTCTTTTCCGCCGTGCGCGTCGGTCGCGCCGCCATTCCGCGCATGCGCAAGCGCGGCTGGGGTCGCTTCGTCTGCATCACCTCGGAAAACGCCGTCCAGCCCTATTGGGAAGAGGCCGTCTACAACGTGGCCAAGGCGGCCCTGGCCGCCTTCATCAAGAACCTGTCATACAAGGAAGCGGCCCACGGCGTGCTCTGCAATACCGTGTCCCCCGCCTTCATCGAGACCGGAATGACCGACGGCATGATGGAAAAGCGCGCCGAGGAAAAGGGCGTCTCCTTCGAAGAAGCCATCGAAAGCTTCCTCGACGAAGAACGGCCCGGCATCGTGCAGAAGCGCCGCGGCAAGGTGGAAGAGGTGGCCGCGGCCATCGCCCTGCTGGTGTCCGAGCGTGCTTCCTTCATCAATGGCAGCAACCTGCGCGTGGATGGGGGCTCGGTCCAGGCGGTGCAGAACTAAGAATCCATTCGCGGTCTCCTGCGCGTCGGCCAGACTGCGTTGAAAATGGCCTGGGTCGCCAGCCCGGTCGGAATGCTCATTTACCAGTTGTAAACTTAAGCGCTAGTCCGATCTGCTTCCTCAGCCATTTTCGCGGGGCCGCCTAGGCCTTGTTTGTCTCTAGCTCGCGAGACCGTGAACAGATTCTAAGACGGGCGGGGCGGCTCCTCGGCCGTCCCATTTTCCTGCTGGCGGCGCACGGCTTCTTCCAGGGGAATGAATTCCACCTGGCGATCCTTGACCACTGGCGGCAGGGTGATGCCCATGGAGACATAGATGCTGGTGAACATGTCGATGCCCATGTCCGCCGGTTTCACCCAGTCCACCGGGACATAGAGCAGGCCGCCCCCCACGGGGACCGGCGCCGAAGGCACCAGCACGGCGTGATAGTGACGACCCTCGATGTCGATCACCGCCGGATTGGGCAGCAGTGCCAGCACCGCCACGCCCTGACCCCCGAAGAAGCACCACACCGGACTCATGGCGCGGATGTCCGCTCCGCCTTCCTTGCGATCGAGCAACTCGACGAAGCGCTCGGCCAGGCCATACAGCTTGCCCACCACCGGAATGCGGCGAAAGGTCATGTCGGCGAACCAGCCCAGTGGCCGACGCAGCCCCAGCTTGACCGCCAGCCCCAGCGGATAGAGCAGCACCAGCAGCAGCAGGGTGCCGAGGCCATAGGCCGCCATGGAATTGCCGACGAAGGGATGACCGACCGCTACGAACAACCGGCCCAGGGTGGTGTTGGGGCCGATCAGGCCATTGAGGAAACTGACGATCCAGCCGATCAGCGCCAGGGTCAGCACCAGTGGCAGGAGCAGCAGCAGGCCGGCCAGCCAGGTGGAGACGATGCTTTCGATACCGCGGCGAACGAAGGGCATGCAAGAACTCGACGGCTAAAGCGCCATTCTATACGGGCCAGGCGCGCTCAGCGTCGGCCTGGACCGACTTTTTGAGCGCGCCGCCGTTATAGCCAGCGGCGATAGAAGGCGGCTTCCTGTTCCAGGGCATCCGCCTGGTTGGCCGCTCGGCGAAAGCCATGGCCTTCGTCGGGATAGCGCCTGACCACCACCGGTATGCCACGCGCCTCCAGCGCGGCCGCCATGGCGTCGGTCTGGGCGGGGACCACCACGGCGTCCTTGAGGCCCTGCAGAAAGATCACCGGCGCCTGGATGCCCTCGGCATGCAGCAGCGGCGTCCGTGCCTCGTAGCGCGCGCGATCGGCCTCGGGATCGCCGATCAGCCAGTCCAGGTAGTCGGCCTCGAACTTGTGGGTGGCCTTGGCCAGCGCCAGGGGATCGCTGACGCCATAGAGGCTGGTGCCGGCGCAAAAGACGTCGCGGAAGGCCAGGGCGCAGAGCACCGTGTAGCCACCGGCGCTGCCGCCACGGATAAAGGCCCGTGTCGGATCCACCAGGCCCTGGGCGCCCAGGTGGTCGACCACCGCGCAGGCGTCCTCGACGTCCACCACGCCCCAGCGCAGGTGCAGCGCCTGGCGGTAGGCCCGGCCATGGCCGCTGCTGCCGCGATAGTTGAGATCGGCCACGGCGAAGCCCTGGCGCACCCAGAACTGGATGCGCGCATCGAACACCGGATAGGTGCAGGAGGTGGGACCGCCGTGGATGCTGACCAGCAGCGGCGGCGGGCCCTCGCCGTGCCGCTCCGGCAGATAGAGAAAGCCCTGGGCCTGGCCGTCGCCACTGGGATAGCTCAGCGGCTGGGGGGCGACGATAACGCTGTCGCCCAGGGGCGCGACGCCGCCGGTGACGATCTCCACCGCGCCGCTCCGGCGATCGATGGCCAGCACCGCCGAGGGGCGCGTGGGCGCCGCGGCGATGCAGTAGCAATGGCTGTCGTCCAGGGCCAGGCCCCGGAAACGGCTGAAGTCCGCGGCCAGGCGGCGGGTCTCTCCCGCTGCCCAGCGCTCGCCGAGCACGGCGAAGCCGTCTTCCTGCCAGGTCGCCAGCCAGCCTTCCGCCGTCGGCAACCAGCTGGCACCGCCCAGTTGCCAAGGCGCCGCCGCATGATCCGCCGCAGGCGCCTCCTGGGGCGCGAAGCCTTCCACGGTTTCGCACCAGGGCTGCCACCAGCCCTGGCGATCGCTCAGCGCCCAGAGCCGCTGCTCGCTATCGAACAGCGGCTGTTGCAGCGACTCCTCGGGATCGGCCGACACCACGCTGGGCGCACCGGGACTTCCCTCGGCTTCCAGCGTCGCCGTCAGCAGCCGGGTGCGGGTCCAGGGCTGGTGGGGCCTGTCCCACTCGATCCAGGCCAGGCGGCTACCGTCGGCGCTGGTGCGCGGTGCGGCATAGAAATCCGCACCCTCGACCAGCACCTGGCGTGCGCCACCGGCACTCAGGGCGACCAGGCGATGGCGCGGCGGCTGCTCGCGGCGATCCTCCTCGACCGCCAGCACCTGCTGCCGGACACCATCCCAGTGCAGATCGCCGTAGCGCCAGGCCTCGCCTCCGGCCAGCCATTCGGGCGCGCCGCCGTCACGCGGCTGGCGATAGACCGCCTGGTCGGCTTCATTGACGAACAGCGGTCCCTGGTCCCCCAGGCAGAGGGCGCCGCCGCCGTATTCATAGACCTTGCTGCGCAGGCTGAACCCCGCCGGCGTGAGGCAGCGCGGCCCGGCGCCGGCCTCGCGGACCCAGAGGCGGGTGGCGCCATCGGTGGGATCGTACTGACTCCAGTAGAGGCCGCTGGCATCGACCTTGAGTTCGGCAAAGTCGATACCGGCGGCAACGGCCTGGGCCGGCGTGAGCGGGGTAGGGGCGGTCATGGCGACTCCAGAGATAGGCACAGCCGTTTAGCCTAGCAGCTGGATGGCGAGGGCTGGGTGAGGGAGGCCACGCCGTTGGGCTTGGCTGCGCTCAACCCAACCTACGAAGCGCGCGCCGCCGATTTTCCCCCACTCTCCTTGGGAGAGGGCTGGGGTGAGGGGCTGCGGCGCTTTTCCCCCTCTCCCTTTGGGAGAGGGTTGGGGTGAGGGAGCACCCCGTTCTGCGCCCGTGCTAAAACAACCCCAGCTGCTCCCCCGGCGGGGCGAACTGGCTGCAGTCCAGGCCTTCGCCCTCGCGGCGCTCCAGGCCGAAGCGGCGGCGTGCCAGGCGAAATCGCTGGGCCAGGAGCTCGGCGAACTGGCCTTCGCCCTTCATGCGGATGCCGAAGCGACTGTCGTAGTTCTTCCCGCCGCGCGACTGCCGGATCAGGCTCATCACATGGGCAGCCCGCTCGGGGAAGTGCGTCTGCAGCCATTCCTCGAACAGCTCGACGATCTCCAGCGGCAGCCGCAACAGCGTGTAGCCGGCCGAGCGGGCGCCGTGGTCGCGGGCCGCCTCCAGCAAGGCTTCGAGTTCATGGTCGTTGATCATGGGAATCATCGGCGCCAGCAAGGCGCTCACCGGCACCCCGTGCTCGTGCAGGGTGCGCATGGCGCGCAGCCGGGCCTGGGGCGCAGCGGTGCGGGGTTCGAGGATGCGCTTGAGGTCATCATCCAGCGTGGTGAGGCTGAAGGCCACCCGCACCAGGTTGCGCTCGGCCAGCTGCACCAGCAGATCCAGGTCGCGCAGGATCAGCGCGCTCTTGGTGATGAGGGTCACCGGATGGCGATAGCGCAGCAGGATCTCCAGCGCCTGGCGCGTCAGCTGGTACTGCCGCTCGATGGGCTGGTAGCCGTCGGTGTTGATGCCCAAGGCGATGGGCTGCGGGTGGTAGCCCGGCTTGCTCAGCTCCGCCTCCAGCCGCTCGGCCAGATTGGTCTTGGCGATCAGCTGGGTCTCGAAATCGATGCCGGGCGAGAGGTCCCAGTAGGCGTGGGAGGGGCGGGCGAAACAGTAGATGCAGCCATGCTCGCAGCCGCGATAGGGATTCACCGAGCGATCGAAGCCGACGTCCGGCGACTGGTTGCGGCTGATCACCGTCTTGGCCGTTTCCTGGCGGACGGCGGTGGTAAAGGTCAGCGGGGTGGCTTCCTCGTACCAGCCATCGTGCTCGGCCTCGCTGCGGGTGGCGGCAAAGCGATTGTGAGGATTGCTGGCGGTGCCACGACCCCGTGGCGGGCGCTGGGGCTGGGTCATGTCGAGGCCTCTTGGCTGTATCTTTGTACAGTATAAGGCCTGGGCGATCCGGGCAAGCGACAGCGGTCGGCTGGGCGGGCGGAACGGCCACCCGCCCAGCCGCGAACCGGCGCCCTACAGCACCGAGATCGGGTAGTTGAGGATGATGCGGTTCTCGTCGAAGGAGCCGCTGGCACTGTAGTCGCGTCTCATGCTGGAGTTGCGCCAGCGGATCAGCAGCTTCTTCAGCGGTCCGCTCTGCACCTCGTATTGCACCTCGGATTCGCGACCCCATTCCTTGCCGTCGGTGATGCTGCCGGTGTGCACATTGTCGCCGCTGAGGTAGCGGTTCATCAGGGTCAGACCCGGCACGCCGAAGGCGGCGAAGTTGTGGTCGTAGCGCACCTGCCAGGAGCGCTCCCGGGCGTTGTCGTAGCTGGAGTTGTAGCTGTCGTTGGCCAGGGTGCCGCCGCTGGTGCCGTTGACCCTCATCCAGGCGCTGTCGCCACTGACGCGCTGCAGGCCGACATAGAAGGTGCCGCCGCCCTGCTTGGCCGAGAGCAGCGCATAGGCGGTGCGGTTGTCCAGGGCACCGGCGCGGGCCGAGCCGTCGTCGTCGCCGATGAAGTAGCCGAGGTTGGCGCCCAGGGTCCAGCTGCCCAGCGGCTGGTAGTGGATCAGGTTGATGAACTTCTGGTGGTAGATGTCTTCGAGCTGGGCGTACCAGAGGCCGATCTGGGTGCGCTTCTCGTTGAACCTGTATTCGCCACCGACGAAGTTGAAGCGGTCGGAGGTGGCATTGGCGCGGCCCTGCATGAACATGTCTTCCATGCTGGCGTCGTTGCGCGGGCTGTTCTGCCGCATCTGGCCGCCCCAAAGCTCCAGGTTCTGGATCTCGGTGGAGTGGATCTGCGCGCCCTGGAAGGTCTGCGGCAGCGAGCGGCCGTCGTCGGACCTGAGGATCGGCAGCACGGCGAACCACTCGCCGACCTTGATATCGGTCTTGGAGACCTTGGCCTTGGCGGCCACCGCCAGGCGCCCGAAATCCTTGGCCGGCTCGTTGCCGGCATGGGTCGGCAGCAGCTGGGTGCCATAGGTGCCGGCGCCACCGTCGAGCTTGACCGAATAGAGCCCCAGGGCATCGATGCCGAAGCCCACCGGCCCCTGGGTGTAGCCGGAAGTCAGGCCGAAGATGAAGCTCTGGGTCCATTCCTCGGCCTTGTTCTGCGCGGTGTAGGCCGGATCGACGAAGTTGCGATTGAAGTAGAAGTTGCGCAGGTTGAGATTGGCCTTGGTGCCTTCGATGAAGCCGTCCGCGGCCCACAGCGGCGTGGTGCTGGCGAGAGCGGCGAAGGCGGCGCAGGCACGGGCGAGCCGGCCGGAAGCGAGTCGAGTGCTCATGGTGTTCCTTGTTCTTGTAGGTAAGGGGTGCCCTGCCGGCGCGGGGGCGGCATCTGACGAGGGCGGGTCGGGCGGTGAGGCGAGGGACGGCTAGGAGGGTGCAGGCGACATGGGGGATTCCTTTCTTATTTGAATTATCGGAAAGCAGCGGCCGAGGCGTTCGGCTGAGTAGTTATATGACAACGTATGTCTTGCGGCAAGGCTACCAAGGTAGCAGGGCGGAGCCCTCGCCAGGCGAGGGCTCGCGAGGGATCAGACGCTGGCCTTGAGGCTATCCTGGCGGGCCGTGTCGTAGGAGTGCTTGTCCATCTGCAGCGCGCCTGGCTTGCCCAGGTCGCTCATGGGCACCCGGTAGGTCTCCGGCGACAGGTAGGCCGCCAGGGCCGACAGGCAGGTCACGCCGAAGGCCAGGCCGCCGACCACCAGCCAGATGTTCTCGGTGCCGGGCGGGGCGACCAGGGTGAACAGCGCCGGCAGCATGGCGGTGAACATGGTGCCGATGTTCTGGGCGATGGCCATGGCCGAGACGCGGTAGCGGGTCTGGAACTGCTCCGGGTAGAAGCTCGGGAAGACCGCGTTGTAGCCCTGGTAGACCACGCCCCACATCAGCAGCGACATGACGAAGGCCAGCGGCAGGTTGTGGATGCTGATGGCATAGAGGTAACCGAAGGCCAGCAGACCCGAACCCAGGGCGCCGCCGATCATGGTCGGCCGGCGGCCGATGCGATCGGAGAGGTTGCCGACGAAGGGGATCACCAGCACGGCGACGATGTTGCCCACCACCGGTATCCACAGGTAGACGCTCTTGTCGAAGCCGATGCCGTAGGCCGGCTGCACCGCATAGGCGGCGCCAAAGATGGTGGCCACCACCGGGATGACGTTCATCAGCGCCATCAGCGCGACCAGGATCATGGCCTTCCAGCTGGTGCTCAGGGCTTCGCCGATGGGCGAGCGCCGGGCCACGCTGGCGGTCTCGGTCTTGGCTTCTTCCTTGACGAAGGCGGGCGTCTCATGGACCTCGCGGCGGATGATGAAACCGGCCAGCAGGACGAAGGCGCTGAGCAGGAAGGGGATGCGCCAGCCCCAGCTGTTGAAGGCGTCGGCGGGCATGAAGTAGGCCAGCGGCAGGAAGATCGCCGCGGCCATCACCTGGCCGGCCTGGACGCCCTGCAGGGTAAAGCTCGCATAGTAGCCACGCCGGCCGAAGGGGGCGTGTTCGAGCACCATGGAGCTGGCCCCGGAGATCTCGCCGGCCACGGCGAACCCCTGGATCAGGCGCAGCACCACCAGCAGGATGGGCGCGAGGATACCGATCTGGTGGTAGGTGGGCAGCAGGCCCACGGCCATGGTGGCGATGCCCATGAGGAACATGCACAGCAGCAGGACGTTCTTGCGACCGCGGGTATCGCCCCAGTGACCGAGCACGAAGGCACCGACCGGACGGGCCAGATAGCCCACGCCATAGGTGGCGAGGGAGGCGACGATGGCCATCTTGGGATCGCTGGAGGGGAAGAAGATCTGCGGAAAGATCAGCGCCGCCGCCTGGGCGTAGATGAAGAAGTCGTAGTATTCCAGCGCCGAGCCGATCCAGCCGCTGGCAGTGGCTTTCTTGGCTTGGGAGCCGGGGGTGGGGGAGGCGGTATTGGCCATGGTTGTCTCCGGAATTTTATTGTCAGGCCAGGAGGGTTTCAGCGCCGCGCACGAACTCGCTCGGGTCGCGGGAGCCGAAGATGGAAAGGACGGGAGGACCTAGCCTGGCCGTCGCCGACTGCGCGCGGTGGGGCTGCAGACGAGACGGGGGACGCAGGATAACGTGGATAGCTGGGGCATGGACGCACACTCTTGTTTGTCTTGTTATGGTCGACGCGGCGGAAGCGACGAGCGCTGGGCTCTACGATCATAGTGCGAGGCGCTAACGGGACTGGTCAATTCGCCGGAAGCCCAACTGTTCGATCAGCGAACAGAAACTAACCGGTTCGTACATAATCCATTGTTGGGTCGCCGGGCGCCACGAATAATCGGCACCAGACCCGACAGATCCGTGTCACCCCGCCCTGGCCCAGCCCGCGGAGTGGCCGTTCAACACAGGAGCACCGGCATGCAGCGTTCCATCGCGACCGTATCCATCAGCGGCACCCTGACCGAAAAGCTCGAGGCCATCGCCGCGGCGGGCTTCGACGGTGTGGAGATCTTCGAGAACGACCTGCTGTATTCCGGTGCCAGTCCGCGGGAGATTCGCCAGCGTGCCCAGGACCTGGGACTGGCGATCACCCTGTTCCAGCCCTTTCGCGACTTCGAGGGCAATCGCCGCGAGCGGCTGCAACGCAATCTCGACCGCGCCGAGCGCAAGTTCGACCTCATGCAGGAGCTGGGCACCGACCTCATCCTGGTGTGCAGCAACACCGCCGCCGACAGCCTCGGCGACGAGCGCCTGATCGCCGACGACCTGCAGCTGCTGGCCGAGCGCGCCGCCCCGCGTGGCCTGCGCATCGGCTACGAAGCCCTCGCCTGGGGGCGTCACGTCAACACCTGGCAGCAGGTCTGGCGGCTGGTGAAGGCGGTCGATCATCCCAATCTCGGCGTGCTGCTCGACAGCTTCCACACCCTGTCCATTGGTGGTGATCCGGCGGGCATCGCGCAGATCCCGGGGGACAAGATCTTTTTCGTGCAGATGGCCGATGCGCCCGTGCTGCAGATGGACGTGCTGGAGTGGAGTCGGCATTTCCGCTGCTTCCCGGGGCAGGGCGAATTCGACCTGGCCGGTTTCCTCGCGCCCATCCTGCAGACCGGCTACCAGGGGCCGCTGTCGCTGGAGATCTTCAACGACGGCTTCCGCGCCGCCCAGACCCGCGCCACCGCCGCCGATGGCCTGAGATCCCTGCTCTACCTGGAGGAGCAGACCGCCGCGCGGTTGCAGCGAGAAGAGAGCCCGGTGGCAGCGCCGCTGTTCGCCCCACCCGAGGCGCCGCGCCTGGAGGGCACCGAATTCCTCGAATTCGCCGTGGACGACGGCCATGGCGCCGACCTGGCGGGCTGGCTGGGCAAACTGGGCTTTGCCCGGGCCGGCCGGCACCGCTCCAAGAACGTCACCCTGCTGCGCCAGGGTGAGATCAACCTGGTGCTCAATGCCGAACCCTATTCCTTCGGCCACAACTTCTTCGAGGCCCACGGCCCCTCGCTGTGCGCCATGGCCCTGCGCGTGCCGGACAGCCAGGCCGCCCTGGAGCGCGCCCAGCAGTACCGGGCGCAGCCCTATCGCGGCCTGGTCGGTCCCAACGAGCGCGAGATCCCGGCGGTACGGGCGCCCGATGGCAGCCTGATCTATCTCGCCGATCGTGGCGCCGACGGCCGCAGTCTCTATGACACCGACTTCGACGTCAGCGCCGGCGCCAGCGGCGGCCTCGGCCTGACCCACGTCGACCACGTGGCCATCGCCCTGCCGGCCGATGCCCTGGACAGCTGGGTGCTGTTCTACAAGAGCCTGTTCGATTTCAGCGCCGACGACGAGGTGGTGGTCCCGGACCCCTATGGCCTGGTCAAGAGTCGCGCCCTGAAGAATCGCCAGAGCAGCGTGCGCCTGGCGCTGAACATCTCGGAGAATCGCAACACCGCCATCGCCCGGGCGCTTTCCAGTTATCGCGGCTCGGGGGTGCACCACATCGCCTTCGCCTGCCAGGACATCTTCCAGGCGGTGGAGCAGGCCAAGGCCGCCGGGGTGCCCCTGCTGGAGATCCCGATGAACTACTACGACGACCTGGGGGCGCGCTTCGATTTCGACGACGACTTCCTCAGTCGGCTGGCCTACTACAACGTCCTCTACGACCGCGATGCCCAGGGCGGCGAGCTGTTCCACGTCTACACCGAGTCCTTCGCCGACCGCTTCTTCTTCGAAATCCTGCAGCGCAAGGATTACAGTGGCTACGGCGCCGCCAACAGCCCGGTCCGCCTGGCGGCTATGCTGCAGGCGCGGCAGGGTCGCCCGGCGCCCCTGGAATTCTGAGCCAGGCGGGCACCCCGGGGTGCCCGCGCCTCTCCTCCGACAAGAGTCAGCCCGATGCAGGACACCCCGGCGCTCGCGCCCACGCTCCGTACCCCGCGCAAGAACAATCCCGAGAAGACCCGCCAGGCCATCCTCGCCGCCGCCGTGGCCGAGTTCGCCGACCTGGGCCTGAGCGGCGCGCGGGTGGACGCCATCGCCGAGCGCACCCATACCTCCAAGCGGATGATCTACTACTACTTCGGCAGCAAGGAGCAGCTCTACCTGACGGTGCTGGAAAAGCTCTACAGCGACGTGCGTGGCAACGAGGCCGAATTGCCGCTGGACCGCCTGCCGCCGCTGGAGGCGATCCGTACCCTGGCGGAATTCCTTTTCGAGCATCACCGCAGCCACGACGACTTCATCCGCGTGGTGAGCATCGAGAACATCCATCGCGGTCGCCACCTGGCCCAGTCCGAGACCATCTCCAGCCTCAACTCCTCGGCGCTGGAAGCCCTGCGCCGCATCCTCGCCCGCGGCGAAGCCAGCGGCGAGATCCGCAGCGGGCTGGACGCGGTGGACGTGCACCTGCTGATGTGTTCGTTCTGCTTCTACCGCGTCTCCAATCGCCACACCTTCGGCCGCATCCACGACATCGACATGGAAGAACCGGCGGTGCTACGCCGCCACAAGACCATGATCGGCGATGCCATGGTGCGCTACCTCCAGCCGTAGGGCCTGCGGGCGGCCCTCACCCCAGCCCTCTCCCAGGGGGAGAGGGGCGTCTGATCGAGGCTTCCAGTCGCCGGCATGGATTCGTAGGGTGGAAAACCGCGTAGCGTTTTCCACGCGGCTGCCCGAGCAATCTTCTCTCTGAGAGAGGGGCAAGCCTCTTAGGTTGGGTTGAGACGGCTTCACCGTCGAAGCCCAATGCTGCTGGATACCCCGCGTTGGGCTTCGCTACGCTCAACCCAACCTTCGGAAACATCTATCTCCTCGCCCTCGGAGAAAGGGCGAACCCAGATATGTAGGGTGGAAAACCGCGCCGCGTTTTCCACGCGGCTGCCCGAGCAATCTTCTCTCTGAGAGAGGGGCAAGCCTCTTAGGTTGGGTTGAGACGGCTTCATCGTCGAAGCTCAACGCTGCCGGATACCCCACGTTGGGCTTCGCTGCGCTCAACCCAACCTACGGAATTATCTACCCCCTCTCCCTCGGGGAGAGGGCCGGGGTGAGGGCAACCCCGGCACCCCAGCCAAAACCCTCAGAGCACCGGCATCCCGCCCGTCACCGGCAGCATGGCGCCGGAGATGTAGCTGCCTTCGTCCGAGGCCAGCAGTACATAGGCCGGGGCCAGCTCCACCGGCTGGCCGGCGCGACCAAGAGGGGTACTGGCGCCGAATTGCTCAGGTTCGTCGGGCTTCATGGTGCTGACGATCAGCGGCGTCCAGATCGGGCCGGGGGCCACGCTGTTGGCGCGGATGCCCTTGTCGCCGAGCAGTTGCGCCAGGCCCGCGGTGAAGTTGGCGATGGCGCCCTTGGTCGCCGAATAGGCCAGCAGGGTCGGCGGGGCGATGTCGGCGTTGATCGAGGCGGTGTTGATGATGGAGCCACCGCGCGGCATGTGCTTCACCGCCGCCTGGGTGATGCGGAACATGGCATGGATGTTCACATTGAAGGTATGCACCCATTCCTCGTCGGGAATCTCGTCGAGGCTGTCGCGCACCTGCTGGAAGGCGGCGTTGTTGACCAGCACGTCGATACGGCCAAAGGCCTCGACGGTCTTCTGCACCACGTCCAGGCAGGTCTGGCGGTCGACCAGATCGCCGGGCAGCAGCACGGCCTGGCGCCCGGCCTCGGTGACCAGGCGGGCGGTCTCCCGGGCATCCTCGTGCTCGTCCAGGTAGGCGATGGCGACATCGGCGCCCTCACGGGCGAAGGCGATGGCCACGGCGCGGCCGATACCGCTGTCGGCACCGGTAATCAGCGCCGCCTTGCCCTTGAGGCGACCCGAGCCGCGATAGGTTGCGGCGCCGCTGTCGGGCAGCGGATCCATGCGCGCTTCGGAGCCGGGAAAGGTCTGGGGTTGGGGTTTCAGTGGGGGCTTGGGATAGTCGCTCATGGGGACTCCTTGAAGGTCAGTGAGCTTGCAGTTCAGGAAGAGCAATCGATACCCAGGTCGGCCATGACCGCGGTGCCGTAGCCGGCGGCGGCCAGGGGCGCCTGGATGTCCTGATGTAGATCCGGCACGTAGCCGATCAGCAGGTCGGCCGGGCCGCTCAGACGGATTTCGCCGAGCGCGGCCGGCAGCAGCAGGGATTCGGCGGCGCCGAGCATGCCGCTCCAGCCAGCCGACTCCAGCCGTACCGGACGCCCGACGTTGCTCAGCAGGCGGGCGCTGGAGAAGCGATAGTCCAGCGGCGGCGCCCCGGCGCCGGCCAGCCGCCAGCGTTCCAGGGCGAAGTGCCGGCAGGCCGTGCACAGCAGGCGGTCGTGCCCATCGCCCAGGGGCAGGCGCAGCCCGGGGGTGACCCGCGGATCGGCGTCCAGGTCCAGTTCGTCCAGCAGCGCCTCGATACCCTCGCGCCAGTCGGCGTGGGGCAGCGGCTCGCCATCGGTCATGCGCCAGGGCATGGCCTGCTGCTGGATGTCCGAGGTCTGTTCGATCTCGTAGATCAGGGTGCCGGGACCGAAGCTGTGCAGGGTGCCGCCGGGGATGAAGAAGGTCTCGCCGGCGCGCACCGGCAGGCGCCGCATGACGGCGTCATAGTCCTGCCGCAGCAGGGCGTCGCGCACGCGCTCGCGACTCTGGCCGGGCTTGAGGCCCACCAGGGCGGTGGCGCCCGGTTCGGCCCAGAGGATGTGCCAGGCCTCGGTCTTGCCGTTGGGCTGGCATTCCAGGCGGCGGGCGGTGGCGTCATCGGCGTGCAGATGCACCGGCAGGCGGCCGCTGCCGTCGATGAACTTGGTCAGCAGGGGAAACCAGGGGCCCTGCCAGCCGGGCGCGACCAGTTGTTCGGGATAGGCCTGCACCACGTCATGCAGGCTCTGGCCGGCGAGGGGACCGTCGAGCACCGTGGCACTGCTGCCCGGTACGTCGCTGATTTCCCAGGTCTCGGCGATGCGGCCCGGGGGCAGGCCACGCTTGCCGAGGCGCTCGGCGATCTCGTGACCGCCGAACACATGGGTGCGCAAGGGGGTGGAAAGGCGCAGGGGTTGGCCGAGCATCGGGGGACTCCAGCGGCAAGAAAGGCGCCCCGGCCCGGGCCGGGGCAGAGAACACTCAGAGAATCGGCTTGCCGCCGGTGACGGCGATGCGCGCGCCCGAGGTGTAGCTGGATTCGTCGGAGGCCAGCATCACATAGACCGGCGCCAGTTCCACCGGCTGGCCGGGGCGGCCGAGCGGGGTGTTGCCGCCGAATTCCTTGACCTGCTCGGGCGGCATGGTGGCCGGGATCAGCGGGGTCCAGACAGGGCCGGGGGCCACGCTGTTGGCGCGGATGCCCTTTTCGCCAAGCAGTTGCGCCAGGCCCGCGGTGAAGTTGGCGATGGCGCCCTTGGTGGTGGCATAGGCCAGCAGCGTCGGCCGCGGCATGTCCGAATTCACCGAGGTGGTGTTGATGATGGAGCCACCCTGGCCCATGTGCTTCACCGCGGCCTGGGTGATGCGAAACATGGCGGTGATGTTCACATCGAAGGTGTAGACCCACTCGTCGTCGGGAATCTCGTCGAGGGTCTCGTGGGTCATCTGGAAGGCGGCGTTGTTGACCAGCACGTCGATGCGCCCGAAGGCGGCCACGGTCTTGTCCACCACTGCCAGGCACTGCTCGCGCTTGGACAGGCAGCCCGGCAGCAGCAGGGCCTCGCGCCCGGCTTCGCGCACCAGGCGGGCGGTGTCCTCGGCGTCTTCGTGCTCGTTCAGGTAGCTGATGGCGACATCGGCGCCCTCGCGGGCGAAGGCGATGGCCACGGCACGGCCGATGCCGCTGTCGCCACCGGTGATCAGCGCCTTCTTGCCGGCCAGACGGCCAGAGCCCTTGTAGCTTTGCTCACCGCAATCCGGGACCGGATTCATGCGCGATTGCAGGCCGGGAACGGCTTGCTGCTGTTCCGGCATCGGGGCTTTGGGAAAATCGGTCATGGAGGAATCCTCGTCGCTCGTGTGACTTTTGCGGGCCTGTCAGTACCGACAGGCCACAAGCGGCGAGGGTTCGAGACCCGGGACGGGCGGTGTGCCGGCGCTAGCGCGGTGCCGCTTCGGCCCAGCGCGGCGGCACCGTGGGCTGCCAGGTGGCGAGGGCGTCTAGCAGGGCGGTTGGCGAAGCCTCCACCTGCAGCATGGCGCGGTGCGGCGCGGCAACGAAGCCCTGGGCGACCAGGTGATCGAGGAAGCCCTCCAACTGGGCATAGAAACCGTCGACCTCCAGCAGGCCCATGGGCTTGGCGTGATAGCCGAGCTGGCCCCAGGTCCAGACCTCGAAGAGTTCTTCCAGGGTGCCCAGGCCGCCGGGGAGGGCGATGAAGGCATCGGCCAGCTCCGCCATCCGCGCCTTGCGCGCATGCATGCCGTCGACCACTTCCAGGCGCGTGCAGCCGGTGTGGCCCAGTTCGGCGGTCTTGAGACTCTGGGGAATGATGCCGATGACTTCGCCACCGGCGGCCAGGGCGGCATCGGCGACCACACCCATCAGGCCGACCTTGCCGCCGCCGTAGACCAGGGTGAGGCCGCGCTCGGCGAGGGTACGCCCGAGGTGCGCGGCCGCTTCGGCGAAGACCGGCGAGGCGCCGGGCTTGGCACCACAGAAGACACAGACGGTTTTCAGCGACATGGGGACTCCTAGGCAGGCAAAACGCCTAGCCTAGCTGCCCGTCACCCGTGATCAAAGCACCGTCATCGCGCGAGGAAAGCCTCTTCCGGCGCATTGCCACTGGCGGCCTGGGCATAGCTGGCGAACAACTCGTGCAACAGGGCGGTAAGGGTCATGGCGGGCGTCCTTGGCTGGCGGGTGATGGAGGGATAGTACCCAGAGGTAAGGCCTGGCGACCTGGCAAAGGTTTCGATGGAGGCGATAGAGCGGAGCCGCTCCCTTGCCATGGCCGCTGGAACCCGCCACCCTCGCATCGGTCTGACTGGCGACTTTCACGCATCCGGAGGGTTCATGAAATCCACGCTTTTCGCCGCCGCACTGTTCGCCCTGGGAAGTACCGGCGCCTGGGCCGCCGACAGCTGTACCACCCAGATCGAAGCCGGCGACCAGATGACCTACAGCCGCGCTTCCATCCAGGTCCCGGCCTCGTGCAAGACCTTTACCGTGGAGCTGATCCACAGCGGCAGCCTGCCCAAGAACGTCATGGGCCATAACTGGGTGCTGACCCGCTCCACCGACGCCTCGGCCGTCGACGCCGCCGGCATGAACGCGGGCGAAGCCAAGGGCTACCTGCCCGAGGGCGACGAACGCATCATCGCCCATACCAAGATGTTGGGTGGTGGCGAGAAGGACTCCGTGACCTTCGATACCGGGGCCCTGGAAGCCGGCAAGGAATACACCTTCTTCTGCTCCTTCCCGGGGCATTTCGGCTCCATGCGCGGGGTGTTGCAGCGCGGGTAAGGAGAAGGTTGGGTTGTGGCGGTCGACCGTCGCAATCCGACCTCTTGAGCCGGAGACGCCTGGAGATTGGGTTGAGCGTTGGCGAGACCGAACGTTGCAGGGCTCACGCTTGTTTAGTAGGTGCCATGGCTGCTTATTGAGTGCTCGGAGAGTTTTTGTTTCGCCCACCCGGGCGAGTTACTTTTTGCAGGCGCGGCTGCGCGCCCCGCAAAAAAGTAACCAAAAACGCTTGCCCCACCATCCGGCCTTTCGCTTCGCTCCAGGTCCGCTCACGCCAGCGCCGTTCCGGGGTCGGTCCAGATGGGCCGTCTATGGCCCACTGGACCTCTCGCCGCATCCATGCGGCTCGACCCATTCCACGGCACTGGCGTTCGCCCTGCTGAACGGGGCGATTCGCCAGCCTGAAAGTATTGGTTGAATAACCCGTAACCCGTAGCGTGGACAACGGCGAAGCCTTGTCCACTGTCGGCGATCAAGCTCAGACGTCGTCCTTGAGCTATTGGAATCGCGGTCATGGACCGCTCCTACAGCAATCGGAAGATCCCGTAGGAGCGGCCCATGGCCGCGATAAAGACGTTGCCCCTATTCGGTAGTCAAGCTACTGCCAGCGGAAAACGCTGCGCGGTTTTCCACGCTACAGCTCTGGTGAACACTCAAGCCCTCAGCCCTTCGCCAACTCTGCCTCGATGGCTTCCAGAAGTCGCGGATCATCCGCCGTCACATCCGGCGCGAAGCGCCCCACCACCTCGCCATTGCGCCCGATCAGGAATTTCTCGAAATTCCACAGCACCTCGGGCTTGGGATTGGGGCTGCCGCCACGGCTCACCATGCGCTCACGGAAGGGACCGTCACCGGTCGCCTCGGGCTGGGCACGGGTCAATTCGTCATAGAGCGGATGCTTGTCTTCACCCACCACACTGAGCTTGGCGAACATAGGGAATTGCACGCCATAGGTCAGGGTGCAGAATTCCTTGATCTCGGCGTCGCTGCCGGGCTCCTGCTGCTTGAAGTTGTTGGCGGGAAAGCCGAGCACTTCCAGGCCGCGTTTGCGCTGGGCCTCATAGAGACGTTCCAGGCCCTCGTACTGGCTGGTCAGGCCGCACTTGGAGGCGACGTTCACCACCAGCAGCACCTTGCCCAGGTAGCGTTCCAGGGTCAGGGTTTCGCCATCGATGGATTGCAGCGGGAGTTTCATCAGGGTCGCGGTCATGGTCGGCTCCTCGGAAAGAAGCGACCAGCCTAGCGCAAAAACGCCGCCTCCATGGGCGGCGCCTGTCGGTCGGGCGGGGCTCAGCGCTTGAGCTTGACCACGTCGCCGGAAACGGTGGTGGTGTAGCCGTTCAGGACATAGGCCCAGAACCAGTTTTCCTGCACCTGGGCATTGATCAGGGCATCGCCGCCGCGGGACTTGATGGCGGCCTGCTGGGCGCGCACGAAGCGGTCGTTCTGCTGGACCGGGATGAAGCCCAGGATCATGAGACCGGTGGCCTTGCCCTCGCCATGACCGACGACGGTGTACTGCGACGGATCCAGATTCTGCGTCTTCATCGCGGTGCCGGTGCAGCCGGCGACGGCGGCGGCGAGGGCGAAGGAAGCGGCGAGCTTGGCGAAACGTTGCATGGAGTCACTCCTTTTTGGGATGGCAGCGTCGGGCATCGTTTCCCGACGGAGCGCACTCTAGCAGTGCCAGGCCCGGCGGAAATACCGTTCGCCCCGGCGATAGAACCGCTCCTCCCAAGGTCCCAGGGTTATCAGGTGATAGCGCCTCGATCTAAGCCGAGTCGGCCCGAGCTGCTACCATCGCCGCCTTTTCGTCCGGCGGCCGCGTCGGGCGCCGTATCGGAGACCTCGTGTGAATCTGCCTCTTGTCCTCAATCTCGTCGCCTTCGCCGTGCTGCTCGGTCTGCTGGCGCGTACCCGCAACACCGGCTGGAGCCTGGCCGTGCGCGTCTTCATCGGTCTCGCCCTGGGCGTGGCCTTCGGCCTGGTGCTGCAACTCGTCTATGGGCATGACGCCCCGGTGCTCAAGACCTCCATCGGCTGGTTCAACCTGGTCGGCAACGGCTATGTGCAGCTGCTGCAGATGAGCATCATGCCGCTGGTGTTCGCCTCCATCCTGGCCGCCGTGGCGCGGCTGCGCGAGGCTTCGTCCATGGGGCGCATCAGCCTGCTGACCCTGGGCACCCTGCTGTTCACCACCGCCATCGCCGCCCTGGTCGGGGTGCTGGTCACCTGGCTGTTCGGCCTGAGCGCCGAAGGCCTGGTGCAAGGCGCCCAGGAGACCGCGCGCCTGACCGCCCTGCAGAACAGCTATGTCGGCAAGGTGGCGGATCTGTCGGTGCCGCAGTTGCTGCTGTCCTTCATTCCGAAGAACCCCTTCGCCGATCTGTCCGGCGCCAATCCCACCTCCATCATCAGCGTGGTGATCTTCGCCGCCTTCCTCGGCGTCGCCGCCCTGCGCCTGCAGCGCGACGATCCGGTGCGCGGCGAGAAGGTGCTGGCCGGCATCGACGTGCTCCAGGCCTGGGTGATGAAGCTGGTGCGCCTGCTGCTGCAACTCACCCCCTATGGCGTGCTGGCGCTGATGACCAAGATGGTCGCCACCGCCAGTCCCCAGGACGTGCTCAAGCTGGGTACCTTCCTGATCGCCTCCTACCTGGGCCTGGGTATCCTCTTTGGCGTCCATGCGCTGCTGCTGACCCTGAGCGGCCTGTCGCCGGCGCGCTTCTTTCCCAAGGTCTGGCCGGTGCTGAGCTTCGCCTTCACCAGCCGCTCCAGCGCGGCGACCATCCCGCTGAACATCGAGGCCCAGACCGAGCGCCTCGGCGTGCCGCCGGCCATCGCCAGCTTCGCCGCCTCCTTCGGTGCCACCATCGGCCAGAACGGCTGCGCCGGTCTCTATCCGGCGATGCTGGCGGTGATGGTCGCGCCGACCCTGGGCATCAACCCCTTCGATCCGCTGTGGATCGCCACCCTGGTGGGCATCGTCACCCTGAGTTCGGCGGGCGTGGCCGGCGTGGGCGGTGGTGCCACCTTCGCCGCCCTGATCGTACTGCCGGCCCTCGGCCTGCCGGTCACCCTGGTGGCGCTGCTGGTGTCCATCGAACCCCTGATCGACATGGGCCGCACCGCCCTCAACGTCAACGGCTCCATGACCGCCGGTACCCTGACCGCGCGCTGGATGGGCCAGCTGGACAAGGCCGCCTATGACCGCAACGACCGGGCCGAAGCGCCAGCGGCGCCGATCAGTCGCGGCTGAACCGCAGAGGGCTTCGGGTAGGTTGGGTTTAGCGCAGCGAAGCCCAACCTACCCTGTGCCTGGTTAGAACAGGCCCCTTTAGAACAGGAAATACCGCTGCGCCATCGGCAGCACCTCGGCCGGTTCGCACCAGAGCAGCTGGCCGTCGGCCTTGACCTGGTAGTTCTGCGGATCGACCTCGATGGTCGGCAGATAACCGTTGTGGACGAGGTCGCTCTTCTGCGCGGTGCGGCAGCCCTTGACCACGCCGATGCGCTTCTTCAGCCCCAGTTGCTCCGGCACCCCGGCCTCGAAGGCGGCCTGGCTGATGAAGGTCAGACTGGTGTCGTGGAGCATGCCGGCGTAGCTGCCGAACATGGGGCGGTAGTGCACCGGTTGCGGGGTGGGGATGGAGGCGTTGGCGTCGCCCATCAGACTCGCCGCGATGGCGCCGCCCTTGAGGATCAGCGTCGGCTTGACGCCAAAGAACGCCGGGCGCCAGAGCACCAGGTCGGCGAACTTGCCCACTTCGATGGAGCCCACCTCGTGGCTGATGCCATGGGTGATCGCCGGGTTGATGGTGTACTTGGCGATGTAGCGCTTGACCCGGAAGTTGTCGTTGCCGGCGGCGTCTTCGGGCAGCGGGCCGCGCTGCTTCTTCATCTTGTCGGCGGTCTGCCAGGTGCGGGTGATGACCTCGCCGACGCGGCCCATGGCCTGGCTGTCGGAGCTGATCATGGCGAAGGCGCCGAGGTCGTGGAGGATGTCCTCGGCGGCGATGGTCTCGCGGCGGATGCGACTCTCGGCGAAGGCCACGTCCTCGGCGATGCTCGGGTCCAGGTGGTGGCAGACCATGAGCATGTCCAGGTGCTCGTCGATGGTGTTCTTGGTGAAGGGCCGCGTCGGGTTGGTGGAGCTGGGCAGCACGTTGGGGAAGCCGCAGGCCTTGATGATGTCCGGCGCATGGCCGCCCCCCGCGCCCTCGGTGTGATAGGTGTGGATGGTGCGACCCTTGAAGGCGCCCAGGGTGGTCTCGACGAAGCCGGATTCGTTGAGGGTGTCGGTGTGGATGGCCACCTGGATGTCGAAGCGATCGGCCACCGCCAGGCAGTTGTCGATGGCGGCGGGGGTGGTGCCCCAGTCCTCGTGCAGTTTCAAGCCGATGGCGCCGGCCCGCACCTGCTCCTCCAGCGGACCCGGCAGGCTGGCGTTGCCCTTGCCGGTGAAGCCGATGTTCATCGGAAAGGCGTCGGCGGCCTTGAGCATCTGCGCCATGTGCCAGGGACCGGGGGTCACGGTGGTGGCATAGGTGCCGGTGGCCGGCCCGGTGCCGCCGCCGATCATGGTGGTGGTGCCGCTCATGAGCGCCTCTTCGATCTGCTGCGGGCAGATGAAGTGGATGTGGGAGTCGATACCGCCGGCGGTGAGGATCATGCCCTCGCCGGCGATGACCTCGGTGGCGGCGCCGATGGGCACGCTGACACCCGGCTGGATGTCCGGGTTGCCGGCCTTGCCGATGGCATGGATGCGGCCGTGCTTGAGGCCGACGTCGGCCTTGACGATGCCCCAGTGGTCGACGATCAGCGCATTGGTGATGACGGTATCGACCACCTCGGCGGCGGGCAGCTGGCTCTGGCCCATGCCGTCGCGGATGACCTTGCCGCCGCCGAATTTCACCTCTTCGCCGTAGACGGTGTGGTCTTCTTCGACCTCGATCCAGAGCTCGGTGTCGGCCAGGCGCACCCGGTCGCCGGTGGTGGGGCCGAACATGTCGGCATAGGCTTGGCGGGAGATTTTCATAGGCGTTGATCCCGAATAAAGGTGGTCCGGTTGGTCCTCACCCCGACCCTCTCCCGGAGGGAGAGGGGAAGGAGCGGGTGGCATCCTGTTGCCTCGCAGGGAGTCGTCCCTGGGAAGCTGGGTGTTCTGGTTTGCCCTCACCCCGGCCCTCTCCCGGAGGGAGAGGGGGAAGGGCGGGTGTCGTCCTGTTGCCTCGCAGGGAGTCGTCCCTGGGAGGCTGGGTGTTCTGGTTGGCCTTCACCCTTCCACTCCCCCGGAGGGAGGGGGGAAGGGCGGGAGCTCGATGTCTGCTTTTAGCCCCCTCTCCCCTTGGGAGAGGGTTGGGGTGAGGGCGCTTGCCGCTACAACTTCCCCATCACCCGCCCGGCGAAGCCGTAGACGGTACGCAGGCCCGCCAGCTCGACCAGTTCCACCTCGCGACTCTGGCCCGGCTCGAAGCGCACGGCGGTGCCGGCGGCGATGTTGAGGCGCATGCCGCGCGCCAGAGCGCGGTCGAACACCAGGGCGTCGTTGGTTTCGTGGAAGTGGTAGTGGGAGCCCACCTGGATCGGCCGGTCGCCGCTGTTGGCGACGGTCAGGCTGAGGGTGCGGCGGCCGGCGTTGAGTTCGATGTCGCCGTCCTGGATCTGGTATTCGCCGGGGATCATGGGCGCTGCTCCAGCATCAGTTGCATGAAGGTGAGGTCGAGCCAGCGACCGAACTTGGTGCCGACCTGGGGCATCTGCCCGGTGGTGATAAAGCCCAGTCGCTCGTGCAGGCGGATGGAGGCCTGGTTGCCGCTCTCGATGGCGGCCACCATCACGTGCTTGTCGCAGGCGCGGGCGCGTTCGATGAGCACCGTCATCAGCCGCGGACCGATGCCCTGACCGCGCTGGTCGGGATGGATATAAACGGAGTGCTCGACGGTGTGGCGAAAGCCTTCGAAGGGGCGCCAGTCACCAAAGGAGGCATAGCCCACCACCGTGCCTTCGGCGTTCTCGGCGACCAGGATGGGGTAGCCCTGGGTGGCGCGCAGGTCGAACCAGGCCTGGCGGTTGGCCAGGTCCACCGGGGTCTCGTTCCAGATCGCCGTGGTGTTGCTGACGGCGTCGTTGTAGATGTGCAGCACGGCCGGCAGGTCGGCAGGGGTGGCGTCGCGGACGATCAGACTCATGGCGGACTCCCTAGGCGATCGGCTGGTGGACGGTGACCAGCTTGGTGCCATCGGGAAAGGTGGCTTCCACCTGGATCTCCGGGATCATCTCCGGGACGCCTTCCATCACCTGGTCGCGGGTCAGCAGGGTGGTGCCGTAGTGCATCAGCTCGGCCACGGTGCGACCGTCACGGGCACCTTCGAGCAGGGCGGCGGAGATCAGCGCCATGGCTTCCGGGTAGTTGAGCTTCACCCCACGCGCCAAGCGGCGTTCGGCCACCAGGCCGGCGGTGAAGATGAGCAGTTTGTCTTTCTCGCGGGGCGTCAGGTCCATGGGTGTTCCGGTTGGCAGGTTCGGTCAGGGAAGGTCGATCATCGCGGCCGTGGGCCGCGCCTACAATTCTGCGCTTCCATGTAGGAGCGGCCCATGGCCGCGATCACGAAGATATCAGGTACTCCAGATTCGCGGCGGGACGGCGATACGGCCGAGCAGGGCGGGGCGCAGCAGGCGCCAGACCGCGATCAGCCAGGCGCGGGCCTGCAGCGACTCGGCGGCCAGGCAGCGAGCGACCACCAGGCCCGGCAGTTGGGTCAGGTCGCCGCGCACCGGCAGGTCGAGTTCGCGGCAGCGCTCCAGGGTGTCGGCGTCCAGGGTGCCGGTGAGCAGCAGGGTAGCGAACACCGGCTGACCGGCGAGGCCGATGGGCGAGTCCAGCAGGCGATTCGCGCCGACCAGGCGCTGGCGCTCGTGCCACAGCGGGGTGCCGTCGCGACGGATGTCCAGATGGGCCTGAAACAGGCCGTCGGTGAAGCGCTCGGCGCTGGCCGGACGACCCAGGGCGACGATGTCCCAGTAGCAGAGGCGGGCATCGCCCTCCAGCTCGATGCGGGTAGCGAGGTGGGCCTGGGCACCGGCGAAGACGATGGTCTCCTGGGGCAGCCATTCCAGGGTGGCACCGGTGGCGACGCGCAGCTCGACCTGCTGGTGGGCGGCGCTGTCGGCGCGATACCACTTGGCTGCGCCGGGACTGGTGAGCTGAGCCCAGGCGTTTTCGCCGACGCTGACGTCGATGTCCAGCCGATCCCCCCCGGCGATGCCTCCCGGGGGATGCACGACGATGTGCTGGCAGACCTCGGGGCCTTCGGCGTGCAGGTGTTTCTGCACCCGCAAGGGGCCGAGGTGGCGGCGGGTGGTCGGCCGGGTCCAGTCGCCCTGGCGGGCATAGGCCAGCTCCAGACGCGCCAGCCAGGCGGGGGTGAAGAGGGCAGGGGGCAGGGCAGAGGTCATCGGGTGGTCGTTGTTCTGGTTGGGGCTGTTTGGGGAGCGCCTTGCAAGAATCTGACCGAGTGGGCAGAGGTTGGCTTTCGGCTAGGTATGGTGGGGGTGTTTGGCTGATTACCGAGTGCTTTGATGGTTTTTGTTTCGCCCGCTCGGGCGCATCACCTTCACCGCTTCGGTAGGTTGGCGCTGAGTGGAGCGAAGCCCAACGTTGCGGAGGTTGGCCGTGATGCCTCGGTTTACCAGTGCTCTAGCTGCTTATCGAGGTCTGTTGATGGTTTTGTTTCGCCCACCAGGGCGAGTTACTTTTTGCAGTCGCCAAAAAGTAACCAAAAACGCTTGCCCCACGTTTCGGCCCTCCGCTTCGCTCCAGGTCCCCTCACTCCGGTGCCGCTCCGGGGGCACGGCACGAAGGGGCCTCCTGCCCCTCGCGCCTTGCTCGGCGTCCTGCCTCGCATCCCCCTCCGCGACACCTGCACTCGGCCTCACTGACGGGGCGGGGCGCCAGCCTGATGCCTGGGTGTTCACAGGATCTGTAGCGTGGAAAACCGCATAGCGTTTTCCACTGGTGGGCACCTAAGCCATCAGTGGACAAGGCTTCGCCGTTGTCCACGCTACGGGCTACGGGCTACGGGCTACGGGCTACGGGCTACGGGCTTTTGTGGCTGTTCAACCAATATTTTCAGGCTGGCGAATCGCCCCGTTCAGGAGGGCGAACGCCAGTGTCGTGGAGTGGGTCGAGTCGCAGGGATGCGGCGAGAGGCCTAACGGGCCATGGACGGCCCGTGTAGGCCGACCCCGGAGCGGCGCTGGCGTGAGCGGACCTGGAGCGAAGCGAAAGGCCGGATGGTGGGGCAAGCGTTTTTGGTTACTTTTGCGGCGATTGGCAAAAGTGACTCGCCCGAGGGGGCGAAACAAGAAGTACCAGCAAAGCTAGATAAACAGCTATGGCACCCATAACACAGAGCCGCAACCCCACCTTGTTGGGCTTCGCTACGCTCAGCGCCAACCTACGTCAGCCGGCGTTCGTGGCTCTTTTCCCCACCCCATTTTAAGAAAGCTGCCGCCACTGCCGCGGACTTACCTGAAACCACCGCCGAAACGCCCGCGAAAAGGCGCTGGTCTCCGAATAGCCCAGCAGCGGCGCCAGGTCGGTGACCGGCAGGCGCTGCCGCAGGTAGTGCTGCGCCAGGTCGCGGCGGACGCCCTCGACCAGCGCCGAGAAACTCGCGCCCTGGTCGCGCAGGCGGCGTTGCAGCTGGCTGGTGGAAAGGTCCAGGCGCTGGGCGATGGACTCCAGGCTGGGCTCGCCCAGGGGCAGCGCCAGGCGCACCGAGGCGCGGACCTCTTCCAGCAGTTCCATCTGTGGCAGGCGCTGGCCGAGCTGGCGGATGGCGTCCTGCACCACCAAGAGGAGCAGCGGATCGTGGTCGGGCATGGCGCGGCCGCGCAGGTCGGCCTTGGGCACCAGCATGGCATTGCAGGGCTGGCCGAAGCTGACTGGCGCGTCGAACAGCCGGCGGTGCTCGTGCCAACCCTCGGGGCGCGGGTGTTCGAACTGCACCGCGCGCGGCGCCCAGGTGGGCCCGAGCACATGGCGCAAGAGGTTGAGCAGCATGCCCAGGGTCAGCTCGGCATCCTGGCGGCGGGCGACGATGGCGCCGTGGCGCACCTGGTAGTCGAAGCGCCAGCAGTCACCGGCGTCCACCAGCTGGATCAGGGTGCTGTGCTGGTGAAAGGGAAAGGCGGCGGCGAAGTTCTGCAGGGCCGCTTCGGCGGTGGGCGAGCAGAGCCCCACGTAGCCCAGCAGGCCGAGCATCTGCGGTTTGAATTGGCCGCCGTAGTGCAGGCCGAAATTGTCGCAGCCGGACTGGGCGGCGGCTTCCTCCAGGACCCGGCAGTAGTTGCCCAACCCCAGGCTCAGGGTGGGGTGCTGCAGCTGTTCGGGGTCGATGCCGGCAGTGCCGAAGATGCGATCGACATCGCCACCGTGGCTGGTGATGACGGCATCCAGTCCGCTGGCGGCGGCGGAGAGCACGCCGAGATTGCGCGACGGTGAGGTCAGGGCGGCGAAGCCGGAGGCGGCCAGGGGCATGGTGCGGGTCCAGGGAGGGGATCGGCATGAATGAAGCAAAGGCTGTGCCCCGAGGTGGAAAGCGGTCCTCCATCGGGGCTGGAACGCCGAGGGCTTCACGCTATTGGGCGTCTTGGTGTGCCTCATCGCGGGGCGGGCGGTCGGGCATCGCACCAGGGTGGTGCGGTCTCGGGTAGCACCCTGGGAAGAGGAGTAACGTCGACTTGACCCGAGGTCACAGCGACCGTGCCAAGCGGTCAAGTCGCCACGGCCCCGAGCTGTTTAAGCTCGAAAAAGCCGGGCATCGCGGGATCGCGGTGACCCATTCGGATCACGTCGCTACAAGGGGAGTGGCCTGTCATGACCAACGAGAAACTCAAGCCGACCCTCGGCACCCTGCACCTCTGGGGCATCGCCGTGGGGCTGGTGATCTCCGGGGAATACTTTGGCTGGAGCTACGGCTGGGGCGTCGCCGGGACCCTGGGCTTTCTGATCACCGCGCTGGTGGTGGCGGTGATGTATACCTGCTTCATCTTCAGCTTCACCGAGCTCACCACCGCCATTCCCCACGCCGGCGGACCCTTCGCTTACAGCCGGCGCGCCTTCGGCCCCATGGGCGGCACCATCGCCGGCATCGCCACCCTGATCGAGTTCGTCTTCGCCCCGCCGGCCATCGCCATGGCCATCGGCGCCTACCTCAACGTGCAGTTTCCCACCCTCGATCCCAAGCTCTGCGCGGTGGCGGCCTATTTCATCTTCATGACCCTGAACATCCTCGGGGTGAGCATCGCCGCTACCTTCGAGCTGGTGGTCACGGTGCTGGCGGTGATCGAGCTGCTGATCTTCATGGGGGTGGTGGCGCCGGGCTTCAGCCTGACCAACTTCACCAGCGGCGGCTGGGCCGGGCAGGACCAGTTCTCCCTGGCCGCGGTGGGCGGCATGTTCGCCGCCATTCCCTTCGCCATCTGGTTCTTTCTCGCCATCGAGGGCGCGGCCATGGCCGCCGAGGAAGCCAAGGACCCCAAGCGGACCATTCCCAAGGCCTACATCGCCGGCATCCTCACCCTGGTGACCCTGGCCATCGGCGTGATGATCTTTGCCGGCGGCGTGGGTGACTGGCGCGCCCTGTCCAACATCAACGACCCGCTGCCCCAGGCCATGAAGGGCGTGGTGGGCGAGGGCTCGATGTGGCTGCACCTGCTGGTGGGCATCGGCCTGTTCGGCCTGGTGGCCAGCTTCCACGGCATCATCCTCGGCTATTCCCGGCAGTTCTTCGCCCTGGCCCGCGCCGGCTTCCTGCCCCATGGCCTGGCCAAGCTGTCGCGCTTCCAGACCCCGCACCGCGCGGTGCTGGCCGGTGGCGTGGTGGGCATCGCCGCCATCTTCAGCGACGGTGTGATCAGCCTGCAGGGCCTGACCCTGACCGCCGCCATGATCACCATGAGCGTGTTCGGCGCCATCGTCATGTACATCATGAGCATGCTCAGCCTGTTCAAACTGCGGCGCAGCGAGCCCAACCTGGAGCGCACCTTCCGCGCCCCCGGCTATCCGGTGGTGCCGGCCATCGCCCTGGTGCTGGCGGTGGTCTGCCTGATCGCCATGGTCTGGTACAACCCCGTGATCGCCAGCGTCTTCGTGGTGCTGATGGTGATAGGCGCGTTGGTCTGCGGTCTCAGCCGTAGACAGAGCGACATCGCTCCTGACGCTGCCTTTGGCGAGGCCTGAGAGCCTGTTGAAAGTCTGCTGCGCGTCGGCCAAACGGCGTTGAAAATGGCTTCGGAATGCTCATTTACCACTCGTAAACTCCGCTTCCTCAGCCATTTTTCGCCTTGTTTGTCTCTAGCTCGCGAGCCTTTGAACAGGCTCTGCGCAGCGCAACCCGAGGAGGTAGCATGAGCGGTTTCCAGCACAGCGTGGGTGGCCAGACCTGGCGCTTCGCCGATCTCAAGGAACTGCTGGCCAAGGCCACCCCGGCGCGATCCGGGGATGTCCTGGCCGGGGTCGCCGCCAGCAGCGACGTGGAGCGGGTGGCGGCGCAGATGGCGCTGGCCGAGGTGCCGCTCAAGCACTTTCTCAGCGAGGCGGTGATCCCCTACGAAGCCGACGAGGTCACCCGGCTGATCCTGGATAGCCACGATGCCCAGGCCTTCGCCCCGGTCGCCCACCACACCGTGGGCGGCTTCCGCGACTGGCTGCTGGGGCCGGCGGCCGACGAGACGAGTCTTGCCGCCCTGGCCCCGGGGCTGACCCCGGAGATGGTCGCCGCGGTGTCCAAGATCATGCGCATCCAGGACCTGATCCTGGTGGCGCAGAAGGTCCGGGTGGTGACCCGCTTTCGCAACACCATCGGCCTGCGTGGACGGCTGTCGACCCGGCTGCAGCCCAATCACCCCACCGACGATCCGGCCGGCATCGCCGCCAGCGTCCTCGACGGCCTGCTCTATGGCAACGGCGATGCGGTGATCGGCATCAATCCGGCCACCGACAGCACCAGCGGCATCTGCGAACTGCTGAAGATGCTCGACGCCGTGATCCAGCGCTACGAAATACCCACCCAGTCCTGCGTGCTGACCCACGTCACCACCAGCATCGCCGCCATCGAGCGCGGCGCGCCGGTGGACCTGGTGTTCCAGTCCATCGCCGGCACCCAGGGCGCCAACGAAAGCTTCGGCATCAGCCTGGCACTGTTGCAGGAAGGCTACGAGGCCGGACTGTCGCAACGCCGCGGCACCCTGGGCGACAACCTCATGTATTTCGAGACGGGGCAGGGCAGCGCCCTGTCGGCCGGGGCCCACCACGGCGTCGACCAGCAGACCTGCGAGGTGCGCGCCTACGCCGTGGCGCGGCAATTCAAGCCGCTGCTGGTCAACACCGTGGTCGGCTTCATCGGCCCGGAGTACCTCTACAATGGCAAGCAGATCATCCGCGCCGGGCTGGAGGATCACTTCTGCGGCAAGCTGCTCGGCGTGCCAATGGGCTGCGACATCTGCTACACCAACCATGCCGAGGCCGACCAGGACGACATGGACATGCTGCTGACCCTGCTGGGCGCGGCAGGCATCAACTTCATCATGGGCATCCCGGGGTCGGACGACGTGATGCTCAACTACCAGACCACCTCCTTTCACGACGCCCTCTATGCCCGCCAGGTGCTGGGCCTGCAGCCGGCACCGGAATTCGCCGCCTGGCTCGACCGGCTGGGCATCCTGCGGCTGGAGGACGGCCGCTTCCGCCTCGGCGAAGGCTTGCCAGCGCCATTCCAGCGGGCGCTGGCGCAGTTGTAGGGAGGATCGCGGCCATGGGCCGCTCCTACAAACTCCCTCTGTACCCGTAGGAGCGGCCCATGGCCGCGATAGCTTAGATACCGAATCGTTCAGGAGTCGCTCATGAACCCCAACGACACCGCCCGCCCCGACCCCTGGGCCGAATTGCGTCGCCTCACCCCGGCGCGCATCGCCCTGGGCCGTGCCGGCACCAGCCTGCCGACGTCGGCCCAGCTGGACTTCCAGGCCGCCCATGCCCAGGCCCGCGATGCGGTGCACCTGGCTTTCGATCATCAGGCCTTGCGCGAAGGCCTGGCTGCCCAGGGGCGCGAGACCCTGGTGCTCAAGAGCGCCGCGCCGGATCGCCATACCTATCTGCAACGTCCCGACCTGGGCCGCAAGCTGTCCGAGGAATCCGCGCATGAGTTACAGGCCTATGCCGCCGAGCATCCCGAGGGCTTCGACGTCGCCGTGGTCATCGCCGACGGCCTCTCGGCCCTGGCGGTGCATCGCCATGCGCTGCCGTTCCTCGAACGCCTGGCCGATCAGGCCGGGGCCGAGGGTTGGCGCTGGGCGCCGGTGACCCTGGTGGAGCAGGGGCGGGTAGCGGTGGGCGACGAGATCGGCGGGCTGCTCAAGGCGCGTCTGCTGGTGATGCTGATCGGCGAGCGCCCCGGTCTGAGTTCGCCCGACAGCCTCGGCCTCTACTTCACCTACGGCCCGCGCCCGGGCCTCAACGACGCCTATCGCAACTGCATCTCCAACGTGCGCCTGGAGGGCCTGGCCTATGGCCTGGCGGCGCACAAGCTGCTCTACCTGATGCGCGAAGCGGATCGCCGCAAACTCTCCGGCGTGCAACTCAAGGACGAAGCCGAGGTGCCGCTGCTGGAAGGTGCGCAGGACAACGCCCGGATCGGCAACTTCCTCACCGCGGGCTGATTGCCCGCCGTTCATCGGCGGTATCCCGCGCGGGGGTATCGCTTCGCTCAATTGACCGCCGTCCCGGCCGTAATACTGGCCATTCCCCCTGGCAACCTTCTGGAGCCGCCGTATGACTCTGATACCCACCCGCATCGCCGGGCGCATGACCCTGGGCGTGCTTTGCCTGCTGGGGCTCACCGCCATCGGCGTCTACGCCGTGATGGCCTTTGGTGGTAAACCGCAACTGGTGGCCGCCGGGACGGCCGCGGCCGAACAGTCGGCCACCGCCATCGCACGGCAACTCGCCCTGCAGCTGGCGCGTATCGAAGGGACCAGCGTGGCCCTGGCGGATCTGGGCGAGACGCTGCCCCATGACGAAGGCCTGGTGAAGGCCGTCCTGCCAAGGCTCATCGACAGCCACGGCGACCAGGCTATCGCCGGCGGCGGCCTCTGGCCGGAACCCGCCGCCTTCACCCCGGGGGTCGACCGCCGCAGCTTCTTCTGGGCTCGCAACGGCGCCGGCGGTCTGGAGTACTCGGACGACTACAATGCGCCCCAGACCTCGGCCTATCGCGAAGAATCCTGGTATCGCGATGCCAAGTCGGCCGTGGCAGGGCGGTGCGTCTGGTCCGACGCCTACCAGGACCCGGTCAGCCAGGTCGCCATGACCACCTGCAGCGTGCCCTATCGCCAACAGAACGCCTTCGCCGGCGTGGCGACGCTGGACCTCAAGCTCGATGGCCTCGCCGCCTTCCTCGAACGTCAGGGTGGCGTGACCGGTGGCTATGCCTTCGCCGTCGATCGCAGTGGCAATCTGCTCTATTTCCCTGGGATCAAGGGTGCCAAGGGCCTGCCGACGCTGAACGACGTGATCGCGGGTGAGGCCTCGTTCAAGGCGGTGGCGGATGCCCTCGGCCAGGCGGGCAACCGCACCCTGTACCTCACTCATGACCGCCAGCTCGATGGCGCCGCTTACGTCACCCTGGTGCCAATGGATGCGACCGGCTGGCAGGTCGGTCTGGTCACGCCCGAAGCTCAGGTCACCGGCCTGGCCACGCGCCTGACCAGCCAGATGTTGCTGTTGCTGTTGCCGCTCCTGGCGCTGCTGCTGGGCATAGCCTGGCTCGCCGGCCGGCGCCTGCTGGCCCAGCTGGAAGAGACCACCCTGCAGATCGAGCGCCTGGGCCAGGACGGTGCCAACGCGAGCGAACTGGACATCCGGCGTGCCGACGAAATCGGCCGCTTGCGCGGCGCGGTCAATCGCTACGCTGGCTCGCTGCGCGAGATGCTCCGCCGGATCGCCGCTGACGCCTCGCTGCTGCAGGGCCAGGCGACCGAGCTGGCGCAACTCTCCCATGGCCTGGCCGATCGGGCGGAAAAGCAGCGCGAAGACAACACCCTGCTGGCGACGGCCATCACCGAGATGTCGGCCAGCGCCGGCGAGGTGGCGCGCAACACCACCGACTGCTCGGACGTGGCCCGCGCTTCGCTCGGCACGGTGCACACCGGCCAGAGCCAGATGGCGCGCAACACCGACTCCATGCAGGGGCTGGCCCAGGAGATCGGTGGCGCTGCCACCGCCATCACCCGTCTGGGCGAGGACATCGAGCGGGTCGGCGGCGTGCTGGACGTGATCAAGTCGATCTCCGAACAGACCAACCTGCTGGCCCTCAACGCCGCCATCGAGGCGGCCCGGGCAGGTGAACAGGGACGCGGCTTCGCCGTGGTCGCCGACGAGGTGCGCACGCTGGCCGGGCGGACCCAGGTGTCCGCCAACGAAATCCAGGGGATGATCGCCAGCCTGCGCCAGGCGTCGAGCGCCGCCGTGGCCACCATGCAGGCCGGGGTGCAGCGTACCGAAGTCGCCGTCCGAGAGGCGACCGTCGTGGCCGGCACCCTGAGCGGGACCGTCGACAGCTTCGATGGCATCGTCGAGCGCGCTCAGCAGATCGCCGTGGCCGCCCAGGAGCAGAGCCACGTGACCCAGGAAATCAATGAACTGGCGGTGCGTATCCATGCGGCGAGCGAGGAGGGCGCCCGCGACGCCGGTGCCCTGCGTCAGCTTGGCCAGGAGATGCAGGGACTCTCGACCCGCCTCAGCGCCCTCAGTCAGGGCCAGCGCTAGTGCCGACGGCGGGCGTCGGGACCAGGGCCTTGCGCAGGAAGTAGCGCGCAAAGCCCGGCGGATAGTCCGCCAGTTCGCCGAATACCTCGTAGCCCAGGCGTTCGTAGAAGCCGCGGGCCTGGAATTCGTGGGTGTCGAGCCAGGCGCCGTGGCAGCCGCGGGCCAGGGCTTCGGCCTCGGCGCGCAACAGCAACTCGCGGCCGGCGCCCTGGCCGCGGGCGGCTTCCTCCACCGCCAGCAACTGCACATAGAGCCAGCCATAGCTGGTGTAGCCCCAGAGGCCGCCGAGGGCGTCGCCGCCGCGGGTCAGGCTGATGACCAGGGCCCGGTAACCGCTCGGGCCCGCCTGGCTGTCGTTGTAGCGCCTCAGCGGCGCCGCGATGGCCTGGCGCAGGTCTTCGCGTGCTTCGTCGGTCAGGTGGTAAACCAGGGGCGCTGCGGACATGGCGAAGGTCTCTGGAAGAGGTCTGTCCGAGCATAGCGCAGCAGCGCTGCGTGACCGCCCGGTTCTGCCGCTTTCGCGGGTACGACCTTGGGGTAGCATGGCCCTTTAGCCATTTCGCGAGGGAGCCATGGACATACGTGAAGGTCGCGCCCGGGTCGGCGCCCTCGAACTGGCCTATGAGGACTGGGGCGATCCCGCCGATCCGGCGCTGCTGCTGATCATGGGCTTTGGCGCCCAGTTGCTGCTCTGGCCGGAAGGCTTCTGCGAGGCCCTGGTGCGCCGGGGCCTGCGGGTGATCCGTTTCGACAATCGCGACGTCGGCCAGTCCTCGCGGCTGAGCTGGCCGGGTGGACGGCCGCCTTCACTGTGGCCGGTGCTGGGGCGGGCGCAACTGGGCAAGCCCAGCGCGGTGCCCTATCGCCTGGAAGCCATGGCCGCCGATGCGGTCGGGCTGCTCGATCACCTGGGGCTGGAACGCGCCTTCGTACTGGGCGGCTCCATGGGCGGCATGATCGCCCAGATCCTCGCCGCTCAATGGCCTCAGCGGGTCGCGCGGCTGGGCATCCTGTTCTCGTCGACCAATCAGCCGCTGTTGCCGCCACCCTCGTTCAAGCTGCTGGGCAGCCTGCTGCTGCGGCCGCCGGCCGATCTGCCGGCGGAGGCGGCGCTCGCCCGGCAGAAGGCCCTGCTGCGCGGTATCGAGAGTCCGAGGTATCGCCAGAGCGAGGCCGATCTGGAACGACTGGTGCAGCGTATCCTGGCGCGCGGGGTGGATGTGGATGGGGTGCAGCGGCAGTTGCTCGCCCTGCTCGGCAGCGGCGATCTGCGGCCCTTCGCCCGCCGCATCCAGGCGCCGACCCTGGTGGTGCACGGCGCGCGGGATCCCTTGCTGCGTCCGGCCTGTGGTCGCGCCGTGGCGCGGGCCATTCCCGGCGCCCGCTTCGAGCTGATACCGGACATGGCCCATGACCTGCCGGCACCGCTCTGGCCGAGGCTGAGCGAGTTGTTCGCCGAGTTCTTCCTGGCGGCCTAGGCCGGGCCGCCGGCGCGGGGCCTGAGCCCGTCGATGATCAGCGTCTCCAGGCCCTGCAGGACCTCGTCGAAGAACAGCGGATCCTTCAGCGAGCGGCCGCACAGGGTCTGCACCTGCACCCGGAAATCCGCATAGTGCTGGGTGATGGCCCAGATGCTGAAGATCAGGTGGTGCGGATCCACCGGGGCCAGCTTGCCGGCGGCGATCCAGGTGCGGATCACCCGGGTCTTCTCGTCCATCAGGTCGTGCAGGCTGCCCTGCAATTCGGGCAGCAGCAGCGGTGCGCCCTGGACCATCTCCAGGCAGAACAGCCGGGACTCGGCGGGATAGTCGCGGGACATCTCCAGCTTCTGGCGCAGATAGCCGCGCAGGGCGTCGAGGGGTTCTTGCTCTTCGCTGAAGGTGCGCAGGGGATTCAGCCAGGTCGCCAGCAGCTGACGCAGCACGGCGACATAGAGCTCTTCCTTGTTGCTGAAATAGTAGAGCAGGTTGGTCTTGGAGACGTCCGCCTGCAGCGCCACCTGATCCAGACTGGCGCCGTGCAGACCGAAGCGGGAAAAGATATCGAGCGCCGCGCTGAGGATCTGGGCGCGCTTGGCTTCTATCTGGCGCTGCCGGCGTTGCTGGGCGGCAGGGCTGGGTTGGCGGGACTTGCGTGGCGGAAGATCACTGGCCTGACTCACGAACTGCTCCTTGGGCCTTCTTGGACATCTGACGCGGGCCGGCTGCAGGCGCGGTCGTTGAGCTTCGCACCGTCCTGGTGACGAATCATCGGCGGACCCCGAAGGGTAGCGCGCCGGTCTCCGAACTCTAGCATGACGCGCCAGCCTGCATGCCCCGGATTCGGGCGCCTTGCACAAACTAGGTGCTCTAATCTGGACCAAATGGTCCAGATTTATTCTCGAATAGATCCCAAGTGTTTGATTGGCTTGAACTTTCAAGACTTGGCAAGCTTTCTGCTCCGATCCTGCAGCAACGGCGCATCTGGATGCGCTTCGATTCCTGACTGCGGGAGAGTGCGAGCGATGAACATCGGTGTCTTCATTCCCATCGGCAACAACGGCTGGCTGCTGTCGGAGAACGCGCCCCAGTACCGGCCCACCTTCGAGCTGAATCGCGAGATCGTGCAGCGCGCCGAGCACTACGGCTTCGACTTCGCCCTGTCGATGATCAAGTTGCGCGGCTTCGGCGGTAAGACCGAATTCTGGGACCACAACCTGGAGTCCTTCACCCTCATGGCCGGGCTGGCGGCGGTGACCTCGCGCATCAAGCTGTTCGCCACCGCCGCGACCCTGACCCTGCCGCCGGCCATCGTCGCGCGCATGGCCGCCACCATCGACTGCATTTCCGGTGGCCGCTTCGGCGTCAACCTGGTCACCGGCTGGCAAAAGCCCGAATACAGCCAGATGGGGCTCTGGCCAGGCGATGAATTCTTCGCCAGTCGCTATCAATACCTCGGTGAATACGCCCAGGTGCTGCGCGATCTCTGGGGCACCGGCCAGTCGGACTTCCAGGGCGCGCACTTCCGCATGGAAGACTGCCGGGTCAGTCCGCAGCCCCAGGCACCCATGGAGATCGTCTGCGCCGGGGCGAGCGATGCCGGCCTGGCCTTCGCCGCCGAACACGCCGACTACAGCTTCGTCTTCGGCAAGGGCGTCAACACGCCCAAGGCCTTCGCCCCGGCGGTGGAGCGGCTGCAGGCCGCCACCGCCAAGGCCGGGCGCGAGGTCTCCTCCATCGCTCTGTTCATGATCATCGCCGCCGAGACCGACGAGGCCGCTCGCGCCAAGTGGGAGCACTACAAGGCCGGTGCCGACGAGGAGGCCATCGCCTGGCTGGGCGCCCAGGCGGCCGCCGACACCAAGTCCGGCAGCGACACCAATGTGCGGCAGATGGCCGATCCGACCTCGGCGGTGAACATCAACATGGGCACCCTGGTGGGCTCCTTCGCCAGCGTGGCGCGGATGCTCGACGAGATCGCCGAGGTACCCGGGGCCAGCGGGGTGCTGCTGACCTTCGATGACTTCGTCCAGGGCGTGACCGACTTCGGCGAGCGCATCCAGCCGCTGATGCAGAGCCGCCGTCACGTCGATCTGCTCAAGGAGAGTGCCTGATGAACGCTGTGGAAACCCTGGCGGGCTATGCCCTGCCTGCCGACGACGCCGAAGCCGTGACGCTGCCGGCGCGTCCCGAACCGCTGCGGCTCAAGGCCAGCGAGACCGCCCTGATCGTGGTGGACATGCAGAACGCCTATGCCAGCCAGGGCGGCTATCTGGATCTGGCCGGCTTCGACGTCTCCGCCACCGGCCCGGTGATCGAGAACGTCGCCGCCGTGGTGGAGACCGCCCGTGGCGCGGGCATTCAGGTGGTCTGGTTCCAGAATGGCTGGGATCCGGAGTATCGCGAGGCGGGCGGGCCGGGTTCGCCCAACTGGCACAAGTCCAACGCCCTCAAGACCATGCGCAAGCGACCCGAATTGCAGGGGCAACTGCTGGCCAAGGGTGGCTGGGACTATGCCCTGGTGGATCGGCTGCAGCCGGCGGCCGCCGACCTGGTGGTGCCCAAGACCCGCTACAGCGGCTTCTACAACACCCACCTGGACAGCCTGCTGCGCGCCCGTGGCATCCGCAACCTGGTGTTCGTCGGCGTCGCCACCAACGTCTGCGTGGAGTCGACCCTGAGGGATGGCTTCTTCCTCGAATACTTCGGCGTCTGTCTGCACGACGCCTGCCACCAGGCCGGGCCCCGTTCGGCCCACGAGGCCGCGCTGTTCAACATCGAGACCTTCTTCGGCTGGGTCGCCAGCTGCGCCGATTTCCACACCACCTTCGCCAAGGACTGAGCCACCATGCCCAAGCAAGCCGTGATCCCCGCCGGTACCGGTACCCCCATCGCCCCCTTCGTGCCCGGCAGCCTGGCCGATGGGGTGCTCTATGTCTCCGGCACTCTGCCGTTCGATGCCCAGAACAACGTGGTCCACGTCGGCGACGCCGCGGCCCAGGCACGCCATGTGCTCACCACCATCCAGGGCGTGGTGGAGGCGGCCGGCGGCACCATGGCCGACGTCACCTTCAACATGATCATGCTCACCGACTGGGCGAACTACGCCGCCATCAATGCGGTGTACGCCGAATTCTTTCCCGGCGAGAAGCCGGCGCGCTACTGCATCCAGTGCGGCCTGGTGAAGCCCGACGCCCTGATCGAGATCGCCAGCATCGCCCATGTCGGCTAGGCCGCGCTCCGTCTAGCCCCCTCTCACCCTGGGAGAGGGCTGGGGTGAGGGAAGCCTCAACCACCCAACCTTCAAGGACCGCCCATGCACTTCGAACTCCATGGCCGCCAGGATCCGGCGGCCGAGACCCTGCTGCTCAGCTCCGGGCTGGGTGGCGCCGGGGCCTTCTGGGCGCCGCAACTGGCGGCCCTCGGCGAAAGATTCCGGGTGGTGGTCTATGACCAGACCGGCACCGGCAGGAGCCCGGCCGAATTGCCGGCGGACTACCGCATCCAGCATATGGCGGAGGACCTGCTGGCGCTGGCCGATCGCCTGGAACTCGACCGCTGCCTGTTCATGGGCCATGCCCTGGGCGGCCTGGTGGGACTGCAGGCCAACCTGCTGCGCCCGGGCCTGATCCGTCGCCAGGTGCTGGTCAATGCCTGGAGCCGGCCCAATCCGCACACCGGGCGCTGCTTCGCCCTGCGTCAACGGCTGCTGCGCGACAGCGGCGCCGCGGCCTATGTCCAGGCCCAGGCGATCTTTCTCTATCCGGCCACCTGGATCGCCGAACACGGCGAGCGCCTGGCCGCCGACGAGGCCCATGCCCTGGCGCACTTCCCCGGTGAGGCCAATGTCCTGCGGCGCATCGGTGCCCTGCTGGCCTTCGACGTGGACGCCGAGCTGGCGCGGATCGAGGTGCCGACCCTGGTGCTGGCCAATCGCGACGATGTGCTGGTGCCCTGGACCTCGTCCCAGCGCCTGGCCTCGGGTCTGCCCCAGGCCAGCTTCGAATTGCTGGAGTGGGGCGGCCATGCCTCCAGCGTCACCGACCCCGCCACTTTCGACCGGGTGGTGCTCGACTATCTCAGCCAATCTTCCGAGGAATAGCGCCATGTCCGTTGCCCATGCCTTGACGCCTGCCACGACGCCCGCCGCCCCGGTCGAACGCGACCTCTTCCGTGGGGCCATGGCGCGCCTGGGCGCCGCGGTCAATCTGGTCACTACCGATGGTCCGGCCGGCCCGGCCGGCTTTACCGCCACCGCCGTATGCAGCGTCAGCGACAGCCCGGCGACCCTGCTGGTCTGCCTCAACCGCGGCGCCTCGGTGCATCCGGCCTTCAGCGCCAACGGCGTGCTCTGCGTCAACGTCCTGGCCGCCGGCCAGCAGGCGCTGGCCAACCTCTTCGGCGGCAAGACCGCCATGGCCGAACGTTTCGCCGCGGCGCGCTGGACCCGCCTCGCCACCGGTGCGCCGGTGCTGGACGGCGCCCTGGTGGCCTGCGATTGCCGCATCGCCGGGGTGCAGTCGGTGGGCAGCCACGACCTGTTGCTCTGCGAGGTGCTGGGGGTGGCCGAGCCCGGTGGCGAAGGCGGATTGCTGTACTTCGACCGGCGTTATCACGAGCTGGCCTAGCGGGGGCTGTCGGGCTTCGACGAGGGAGCCGTCTCAACCCAACCCACGACCGCCGTAAGTTGGGTTGAGCGCAGCGAAGCCCAACACCGCCACGCCGATCCGACACCCCAAAGCCTTCCCTGTCAGCCCTGACCGCACCCCAGGCGCCACCCCGGTGCACGCTGACCGTTCGAGGTGCAGCGCACCAGCAGCGGATCATGAGTATCTCCCTCAACCCGCTGTTTTGATTGGCTTTTATAGTTTTTACCAAATGGTCCAAAGATGGCACAACGGTTGCAATTTCCCTGCTGCCGTCCTGCCCGGTGAACGTGCATCGCGCTGTCTCCTTCCGTCCCACTCGTGAGGTCCGTCATGCCGCTGTCCAGTGTTCCCATCATCGATCTGGCCCCCTATTTCGCAGGCTCGACCGCCGGCAAGCAGGCGGTGGCCAAGGCCGTCGACCAGGCCTGCCGCGACATCGGCTTTCTGGTCATCACCCACCACCAGGTGCCCGACGAATTGGTCGAGCGCGTCTCGCGCCTGTCGCGGGCCTTCTTCGACCTGCCGCTGGCCGAGAAACGCAAGGCCGATCGACCGCGCCCGGATCAGGTGCGCGGCTACAGCGCGGTGGCCGAGGAAAGCCTGTCCTACAGCCTGGAGGAGGCGGCGCCGGGAGATCTCAAGGAGTCCTTTTCCATCGGGCCGCTGGATGTCCCGGAGACGGCCTACTACCGCGGTCCCGAAGCCGGGCCGCACTTCGCGCCCAATGTCTGGCCCGCGGCCATTCCCGGCTTTCGCCAGGCCTATGCCGAGTATTTCGCCGCCATGAGCGATCTGGCGCGCACCCTGATGCGGCTCTTCGCCCTGGGGCTGGACTTGCCGGAGACCTATTTCGACAGCCGCATCGATCGCCACATCAGCATGTTCCGCACCCTCTGCTATCCCCACCAGAAGGAGGCGGCGCTGCCTGGCCAGCTGCGCGCCGGTGCCCATACCGACTACGGCAGCCTGACCATCGTCCGTCCCGACGACGCCCCCGGTGGCCTGCAGGTGCGCAATGCCGACGGCGAGTGGGTGGACGTGCCCAAGGTGCCGGGCAGCTTCGTGGTCAACATCGGCGACCTGATGATGCAGTGGACCAACGACCGCTGGGTCTCGACCCTGCACCGGGTGGTGAATCCACCGGCGGATGCCGGTTGCGACACCCGCCGCCAGTCCCTGGTGTTCTTCCATCAGCCCAACTACGACACCCTCATCGAATGCCTGCCCGGTTGCGCCACGCCCGGCACGCCGCCGCGCCATGCGCCCATCACCTCGGGCGACCACCTGAGATCCAAGTTCGTCAAGCAGACCACCTTTGGCGGTACCCAGACCGGCGTGCGGGTGGCCTGATGCCGAGTCTTTCCTACGTCAACGTCTTCGCCCAGGACGTGGTGGCCCTGAGCGGCTTCTACCAGCGGGTGTTCGGCTTCCCGGAGATCGAGGCGATCCGCTCGCCGATCTTTCGCGGCCTGGACACCGGCAAGACCGCCATCGGCTTCAACGCGCCGGAGGCCTATGAACTGCTGGGGCTGGGCGAATTCGCCGGCAGTGAAGGCTGCCGCTTCCTGCTCAACCTGGAGGTTGACAGCCGCGCCGAGGTGGACCGGCTGGTGCCGGTGGCCGAGGCCGCTGGCGCCCGGCTGCTGAAGGCGCCCTACGAAACCTACTACCACTGGTACCAGGCGGTGCTGCTGGACCCGGAAGGCAACGTGTTCCGTATCAACCACATGTTGTAGACAAGACTAAGGACGAGACGATGCTGAGCAGATGGCTGGGAAGAGTGGCGTGCGTGCTGGCGCTGGCGGGACTGGGCAGCGTGGCGCGGGCGGACGACGAGGGCTTCACCCTTAAGGGCGAGCCGAAGATCGCCATGCTGTATTTCACCGCCAAGAACGACGGCGGCTGGACCCAGGCCATGGACGAGGCGCGGGTCAAGATCGAGAAGGAATTGGGCCTGAAGATCCAGTTCGTGGAAAACGTGCCGGAGACCGCCTCGGCCATCCGCCCGGCGGCCGAGCGCTTCATCAAGCGCGGCGCCAATATCGTCATCGGTACCGCCTTCGGCTATTCCGACACCTTCAAGCAACTGGCCGAGCAGTATCCCGAGGTGGCCTTCCTCAACGCCTCGGGCACCACCAATGGCCGTAACCTGGAATCCTTCTACGGTCGTACCTACGAGAGCCAGTACCTCTGCGGCATGGCCGCGGGCGCGGCCTCCAAGACCGGCAAGCTGGGCTTCGTCGCTGCCAATCCCTTCGGCGTGGTGAACTGGACCATCAACGCCTACGAGCTGGGCGCCCGGCAGATGAATCCCAACGCCACCCTCACGGTGATCTATACCGGCAGCTGGAACGATCCGGTCAAGGAGCGCGCCGCGGCCGCTGCCCTGATCGACCAGGGCGCCGACGTCATCGGCCAGCACGTGGACACCCCCACGCCGCAGATCGTCGCCCAGGAGCGCGGCGTCTATGGCACCGGCCACCACCGCGACATGCGCCAGTTCGCGCCCAAGGCCACCCTCTGTTCCTCGGTGTGGGTCTGGGATCGCTTCCTGGTGCCCGAGCTCAAGAAGGTCATCGCCGGCCACTGGAAACCCGCGCCCAACGGTGCCCTGGTGTCCATGGCCGACGGCGGCACCGACATCGCCGGCTTCGGCGATGCCGTGCCCAAGGCGGCCCAGGAGAAGATCCTGGCCGAGCGCGAGGCCCTGCTCAAGGGCAAGCAGATCTACGCCGGTCCCCTGAATGATCGCGACGGCAAGGAGCGCGTCCCCGCCGGCCAGGTGTTGTCCGACCCGGCGCTGTGGCAGATGGACTGGTTCGTCCAGGGCGTGACGACGCAGAAGTAGCGGTTCACCCCTGGGTGCCGGGCCTCTCGAGGTCCGGCACCGGAGCTGACGCCTGAGTAGGGTGGAAAACCGCGCAGCGTTTTCCACGGAGGCGATCCCTGGACAAAGGCCGACCAGCATGAAAAGACACAACGCCCTGCAACTGCGTGGCGTCGGCAAGACCTTCGATGGCTTCCAGGCGCTGCAGCAGGCGGATTTCCTGGTGCGCTGGGGCGAGGTGCATGCGCTGCTCGGCGAGAACGGCGCAGGCAAGTCGACGCTGATGAACATCGCCGCCGGCCTCTATGCGCCGGAGACCGGTGAGCTCCTGGTGGACGACAACCTGGTGCGGCTACGCGGTCCGGCGGACGCCGCTCGCTTGCACATCGGCATGGTCCACCAGCACTTCAAGCTGGTGCGCCCCTTCAGCGTGGCCGAGAACGTCCTGCTCGGCCTGCCTGCGGGGGAGGGTAGCCATCGCCGGCGCCTGGCCGAGATCAGCGAGCGCATCCGCCAGCAGGCCGCCGCCCTGGGCTTCGCCATCCGCCCGGAGCAACGGGTGGCGGACCTGTCCATCGCCGAGCAGCAGCGGGTGGAAATCCTCAAGGTGCTACTGGCCGGGGCGCGCATCCTCATCCTCGACGAACCCACCGCGGTGCTTACCGATGGCGAAGGCGAGCGGCTGTTGCAGACCCTGCGCGCCCTGGCAGCGGAGGGCGCGGCGGTGGTGCTGGTGACCCATCGCATGCAGGACGCCCTGACCTACGCCGACCGCCTCACGGTGATGCGCGGCGGTCGCACCCTGCGCAGCCTGGACCCCGCCGAGGTGTCGGTGGACGAACTGGTACGCCTTACCGTGGGGGACGCCCAGCCGCTGGCCGATACCCCGCGCCGTGCTGCCGGGGCACCGCTGCTCAGGGTGCGCGGCCTGCGCACCCCGGAGCAGGGTGGCCGGCGCGCCCTGGATGGCATCGATCTGGAACTGCGCGCTGGCGAGATCTATGGCATCGCCGGCGTCGGCGGCAACGGCCAGGGTGAACTGGCCGATGTGCTGATGGGCCTGCCGCAGCCCTACGAAGGCGAGGTGCGGCTGGAGGGCTTCGGCGACCTGGCCGCGGCTGCCAGCGCCCGCCGCCGCGACCTGCGCATCGCCGCCATTCCCGCCGACCGCTATGGCAGTGCCCTGGCCGGCTCCCTGTCGGTGGCCGACAACTTCGCCATCGGTGCGGTGCACAGCGGTCGCTTCGGTGGTTTCGCCCGCCTGGATAGACGCGCCCAGGAAGCGGCGACCCAGGCGGCAGTGGCGCAATTCGATGTCCAGGGCGTGCGCTCGGTGCGGCAGAAGGCGGCGCTGCTCTCCGGTGGCAACGCCCAGAAGCTGGTGATCGCCCGGGAGTTCGGCCGCGAACCGCGGCTGGTGCTGGCCCACAGCCCCAGCCGTGGCCTCGACGTGCGTGCCGGTGCCGAGGTGCAGGCACGGCTGCTGGCTGCCCGCGAGGCCGGCGCCGCGGTGTTGCTGATCAGCGAAGACCTGGACGAGGTGCTGGCCCTCGCCGATCGCATCGGGGTGATGAGCGCCGGACGCCTCGTCGCCGAATTCCAGCGACCCGCCGATCGCCAGGCGATCGGCCATGCCATGGTGAATCATGCTTGAACCCCTGAGTGCTCCGCTTTCTTCGGTCGATGGCCCGCGACCACGGCAACCGCTGTTCAGCCGGCGCTACACCCTGGAGATCCGCCAGCAGCTGGCCTGGCCCTGGCAGGCGCTGATCCTCGGCCTGGCGCTGCTCTTGGGCCTGGGCCTGTCGGCCGCTATCCTGGTCCTGGCCGGGGTGCCGGCCGGCGAGTTGCTCAACGAATTCGTGGTCGCCACCCTGTTCGATGCCCAGAGTCTGCAGGCCACCCTGTTCCAGGCCGCGCCGGTGATCCTGGTCGGCCTGGCCGGCTGCCTGGCCTTTCGCGCGCGCTTCTGGAACCTGGGCCTGGAAGGCCAGATGATCTGGGGGGCCATCGGCGCCACGGCGGTGTCGCTGTTCGAGATCGGTCCGGAGGCCCTGCGCCTGCCGCTGATGCTGGTGGCAGCGCTGCTCGGTGGCCTGCTCTGGGCGCTGGCGCCCTTGCTGCTCAAGCTGCGCCTGGGGGTGAACGAGATCATCGCCTCGCTGATGCTCAACTACATCGCCGCCAACTTCCTGCTGCACCTGGTGTTCGGTCCCTGGAAGGACCCGCGCGACGCCTTTCCCTATTCGCCGCTGTTCCGCCCCTTCGAGCGGCTGCCGGAGTTGCTGCCCGGGCTGAGTCTGGCGGTGCCCCTGGCGCTGCTGGTGGCGGTGCTGGCCTGGTGGTTCGTGGCCCTGAGCCGGGCCGGGCTCTACCTGAGATTCGTCGACGCCAATCCGCGGGTGGCCGGCGCCGTGGGGGTGCCGGTGCGCACCACCATCCTCGCCACGGTGCTGGCCTCCGGCGCCCTGGCCGGGTTGGCCGGCTTCGTGGTGGCGGCCGGGCAGGAGGGGCGGCTGACCCAGTCCTTCTACCAGGGCTATGGCTTCTCCGGGATCCTCATCGCCTTTCTGGCGCGCAACAACCCCCTGGCCGCCGCCGTGGTGGCCTTCCTGGTGGCGACCCTGTTCGTCGCCGGGCGCAATCTGCAGGTGTTCTACCAGATCCCCTTCGCCATGGTGCAGCTGATCCAGGCGCTGATCGTCATCTGCGTGGCGTCCTCGGATTTCTTCATCCGCCATCGGCTCAGACGCAGCCAGGGAGGTGCCGCTTGAACCTGCTCGCCAGCTGGCTGGGTAACGTCCCCGACTTCGCCATACCCTACGCCCTGGCGGCGCTGGGGCTGATCCTCACGGAAAGATCCGGGGTGCTGGCCCTGCATGCCGAGGGCCTGATGCTGGTCGGCGCGCTGTTCGGCATCGGCGCGCAACTGGCCCTGGGCAATGCCGGCCTGGCGCTGCTGGCGGCCATGGGCGCGGCGGCGCTGGTCTCGCTGCTGTTCGCGGTCATGGTGATCTGGCTGCGCATCAACCAGGTGATCGCCGGCCTGACCCTGGTGTTCTTCTGCCAGGGCCTCACCGGCCTGCTCGGTACCCTCTGGGGCTGGACCAACCAGCCGGTGGCCGGCCTGCCGGCGCTGGCGCTCTGGCCGCTGTCGGAGCTGCCGCTGGTGGGGCGGCTGTTCCAGCAGAACCTGCTGGTCTACCTGACTCCGTTTATCTTTCTCGCCGTCATCGCCTGGCTCGAACGCACCACCCCCGGCCTGCGCCTACGGGCGGTGGGCGAGAATCCCCAGGCGGCCGATGCCGCCGGTCTCTCGGTGGCCGGCTATCGACTGCTGGCGATCCTCGCCGGCGCGGCGCTGGTGGGTCTCGCCGGCGGCTATATCGCCGTGCTCAGCACCAAGCTGTGGATCGCCGAGATGACCGGCGGCCGTGGCTGGATCGCCGTGGCCCTGGTGATCTTCGCCCGCTGGTCGCCCTGGCGCGCCCTGGCCGGGGCGCTGCTGTTCGGCTGCATCGAGGCGCTGATTCCCCAGCTGGCCGCCGCCGGGGTGCGGCTGTCGCAATACTTCATCCTGATGGCGCCCTATGCCGTCACCCTGGGCGTGATGATCTGGGTCGCCCTGGCCGGGCGTGACCGCCTGAGCCAACCCGGCGCCCTGGGCGAAGCCTATGTCCGCGAGGAGCGTCGATGAACCTGCGTGTTTTCGTCTATGAGGAACCCCGGCTGCTGGCGCGGACGGACTTCGCCGATTACCTGGACCCGAGCACCACGGCGGTGCTGTCCATCGACCTGCATCGCGGCCACCTGGACGCCTCGCCGGACTGCCCCTGCCCGGCGCCCCGCGCCCGCGATCTGGTGGCGCCGGTGGATGCCTTCCACCGCCAGGCCCGCGCCCTGGGCGTACGTATCGTCCATGTGAAGTCGGTGCTGCGCGCCAATGGCGCCGACGACCTGGGCGGCATTCCCGCGGCCTGGCGACGGACCTTTCCGCTGCACGTCGGGCCGATTCCCAATGCCGACGCCCATGCCCTGGAAGGCTCGCCCTGGACCGAGCTGCTCACCGAGGTCCTGCCCGAGGATCTGCGGGTGGAAAACAAGCGGCGGCTGTCGGCCTTCTATCCCACCGACCTGGACTTCCTGCTGCGCAACCAGCGCATCACCACCGTGGTGCTGGATGGCGGCTTCACCGACTGCTGCGTGCTCAACACCGCCTTCGATGCCAGCAACCGCACCTATCGCGTCATCGTCCTGCGCGACCTGGTGCGAGGGACCGATGAAAGCCTGGAGCGCGCGGCGCTGAGCATGGTCTCCCTGCACCTCGGACTGGTGATGGAGTCCCAGGATCTGCTCGCGGCCTGGGGTGCTGGCAGCGGCTCCTGATCGCGGTCCGTTGGGCTTCGACGATGGAGCCGTCTCGACCCAACCTGCGCGGGGAGCCGCCGTAGGTTGGCTTGAGTATCCAACACCTCAGGGCACCCTCGGCGACACCGTGAAGGCGCGGAAGCGCTCCTTGAGATTGCCGGGGCGGGCGCCCTGCCAGAGCAGCTGCCAGCCCGGCGGTACCGCCACGGCTTCGTGCCATTCGTCCTGCACCACCAGCACCTGGCAGGGCACCTGTCGCAGCGCGGTCAGCTCCAATGGGGGATAGCCGCCGTAGACGTGCAGCATGGAACGCTCCGACTCGCCCAGGCCATAGCTGGCCACGCAATCCGTCCGTGGCAGCACCCGCTGCAACTCGGTGAAGGGCCGGGCGTAGCTGTTGCCCAGGTCGACCCAGGGCAGCCAGAGGCTGTTGGCCAGACTCCAGCTCACGGTGAGGCCGACGAACCAGAGACTGCCGGGTGCCAGGCGTTTGTGCAGCCCTAGCGCCAGGCCCCAGCCGAGCAGCGCCAGCGCGGCGAGGGTCCAGGCCAGCAGGCCTACCGGCAGTCGTTCAGCGAGCGGTAGATGGTCCCGGACCAGCGCTGGCCAGGGTAGCGGCCACCCTAGCGCCAGGCCGAAACCGCCTAGCGCCAGCAAGGCGATGATCGGCGTCCAGCAGGCCAGGCCGAGGGTGCGCCCGAGGGCGGCGAGCGCGGGCGGTGGCTGCAGTCGCGCCGCCAGCAGCGCCAGGGCCGGAAACAGCGGCAGCAGATAGAGGCTGCGGAACACCGCCGACTTGAGCAGTACCGCCAGGCAGACGATGGCATAGAGCACCACCGTGGCCAGTCCCGGATGCCGACCCAGGCGCTTCAGCGGGCTGCCGCCGCGGCGATACAGCTGCCAGAGCGTGGCGCCCAGCAGGATCAGCCCGGTGGGAAAGGACAGCGCCAGCAAATCCGCCAGGCTGGAGGCCAGGCCATCGGTATCGCTGTTGCGCGCCTCCAGGCCGAAGAAGCGGCCGATGTTGTTGGTCCACAGCCAGGTATGGAACAGCTCCGGCGACCGGTGCCAGAGCAGCGCCGGCCAGACCAGCAGCCAGGGCAGGGCGGCCAGGCTGGCGGCGAGCAGCCAGTGCCGTCCTTCCGGCTCGACCAACCGCCGCGGCCAGCAGAGCGCACAAAGCAGTCCGGTGAGGCCCAGCACCCCGGGGACCAGCAGGCCCTTGCTCATGAAGGCGATGCCCAGGCCGCTGCCAAACAGTAGGCCACGGCGCCAGGGATGGCGGTTGTCGTGCAGCTGCGCGGCCAGCCCGGCGAGGCCTAGGGTGGCGCCGGCCAGTTGCGGCACGTCGGCGATCAGCAGATGACTGTGCTGCACCACCCCGAGCATGCCCAGCAGGGCGAGCACGGCCTCGCGCCGCCGGCCGGGCAGCAGCCGCTCGGTCAGCCAGGCAAGGGCGGCCAGGGTCACCAGCATCCAGCCCAGCACCGCCAGCCGCGCGCCGTCGGGCGCACTCAGCCAGGGCGTGGCCAGTCGCGCAGTCAAGGCGCCGGTCCAGTACATCAGCGGCGGCTTTTCCATGAAGGGCGCGGTGCCGACTCGGGGCACCAGCCAGTCCGGGGTGGTGAGGAAATTCCACACCATGCCGAAGGAATAGGGTTCGTCGGCCTTCCACAGACCACGACCGAACAGGCCGGCGAGCAGGTAGGCGGCCAGGCAGCCGAGCAGCAAGGCCCGCTCCAGCTGTGCGGCTCTGGGGGAGGCGGTGGAAGAAGAAGGGAGCACGGCAGGGACTCTTGGCGGAATCCTGCCGGTATACGGGAGTTGGCTTAGAGGGGGCTTAAGAGGTTAGCGGGGGGCGATCGCGGCCATGGGCCGCTCCTACAGGCTTGGATTGGGCCTGTAGGAGCGGCCCATGGCCGCGATGGCTGGTATTGGTGCCAGGGCTGGTTATCGAGCGCTTTGAAGGTTTTTGTTTCGCCCACCCGGGCGACTCACTTTTTTCCGTCGCGGCTGCGCGCCCCGCAAAAAAGTAAGCAAAAACGCTTACCCCGACCATCCGGCCCTCCGCTTCGCTCCGGGTCCGCTTACGCCAGCGCCGTTCCGGGGTCGGTCCAGATGGGCCGTCCATGGCCCACTGGACCTCTCGCCGCATCCATGCGGCTCGACCCACTCCACGACACTGGCGTTCGCCCTCCTGAACGGGGCGATTCGCTAGCCTGATGCCTTGGGTGCAAACCGGTAGGGTGGACAACGGCGCAGCCTTGTCCACGCGATAGGCCTTACTCCCTCAGTGGAAAACGCTGCGCGGTTTTCCACGCTACGAATCGCTCTGACTTTGCCTGTAAACACCGTAGTCTCAGGCTGGCCTCCCGTCCCCGTCAGTGAGGCCGAGTGCAGGTGTTGCGGAGGGAGGTGCGAGGCAGGACACCCCTTCGTGCCGTGCCCCTAGAGCGCCGCCGGAGCGAAGGGCCGAACGTGAGGCATGCGTTTTTGCATACTTTTGTCCGGGGCGCGCAGCCGCGATTGGCAAAAGTGACTCGCCCGGGTGGGCGAAACAAGAGCCATCAGAGCACTCAATAAGCAGCCGGGCACCTATAAAGCCAAGATTGCAGCTCCGTGTTGGGCTTCGCTCCGCTCAACCCAACCTACGAAGCCGCCTGCCAAGCCTTACGCCAGGTGCTGCAACCGCTCCACCAACTGCGCATGCAACTTCGGATCACCGCAGGCGAGGATGGCCCCACCCTGCTGGGCATCGCCGCCGTCCCAGGCGGTCATGCGGCCGCCGGCGCCTTCGATGATGGGGATCAGTGCCTGGACGTCGTAGGGCTGCAGGCCCGCCTCGATGATGATGTCGACGAAGCCCGAGGCCAGCATGCAGTAGGCGTAGCAGTCGCCGCCGAAGCGGGCCAGCTGTACCTCGGCCGCCACGGCGTCGAAGGCGGCCAGGCGCTCGGGGGTGTCGAAGATGTCGCGGCTGGTGCACATCAGCCGGGCCTGGGCCAGGCTGGCGCAGGGACGGGTGCGCAGGGCCGCGCCGTTGCGCCAGGCGCCGGCCGGGGTGCCCAGGTAGCGTTCGCCGGTGAAGGGCTGGTTCATCACCCCGATCACCGGGCGGCTGCCGTCGTTGAGCGCCACCAGGGTGCCCCACAGCGGCAGGCCGGTGATGAAGGCGCGGGTGCCGTCGATGGGGTCGAGCACCCAGCTCAGGGGGCTGCTGCCGGCGACGTTTTCCTCTTCTTCGCCGAGGATGCCGTGATCCGGGTGCTCGGCCTGGATGAGTTCGCGCATGGCCCGTTCGGCGGCCTTGTCGGCGATGGTCACCGGGTCGTAGCGACGCCCGGCGACGGCCGCGTCGCCCTTGTCGTCCACCGCCAGCTGGGCGCGGAAGTAGGGCTGGATGGCCACGGCGGCGGCATCGGCCAGGCGCTCGGCGAAGCGTTCGTAGTAGGAAATCTCGGCAGCGGTCAGGCTCATGCTCATTTCACCAGGCGGGCGTCGAGGCTGTTCTGCGCCAGGCGCCGGGCCTGCTCCTGGGTCATGCCCAGGCCTTCGTGCAGGGCCATGAAGTTCTCGGTGACGTAGCCGCCGAAGTAGGCCGGGTCGTCGGAGTTGACGGTGACCTTGAGGCCGCGGTCGAGCATCTTGAGGATGGTGTGCTGGCTCATGTCGTCGAACACGCAGAGCTTGGTGTTGGACAGCGGGCAGACGGTGAGCGGGATCTGCTGGTCGACCAGGCGAGCCATCAGGCGCTCGTCCTCGAAGGCGCGCACGCCGTGGTCGATCCGCACCACGCCGAGCTGGTCGAGGGCTTCCCAGATGTACTCCGGCGGACCTTCCTCGCCGGCGTGGGCGACGGCCGGAAAGCCTTCGGCGCGGGCACGGGCGAAGACACGCTTGAACTTGCTCGGCGGATGCCCCTTTTCCGAGCTGTCCAGGCCGACGGCGACGAAGTGGTCGCGGAACGGCAGCGCCTGGTCCAGGGTGGCCTGGGCGGCGTCCTCGGAAAGGTGCCGCAGGAAGCTGAGGATCAACCCACTGGTCACGCCCAGCTGCTTTTCCCCGTCGGCCATCGCCTGGGTGATGCCGCGCACCACCACCTCGAAGGGAATGCCGCGATCGGTGTGAGTCTGGGGATCGAAGAAGGGTTCGGTGTGGATGACGTTCTGTTCCTTGCACTTGAGCAGATAGGCCCAGGTCAGGTCGTAGAAGTCCTGCTCGGTGCGCAGCACGTCGGCACCGGCGTAATAGAGGTCGAGGAATTCCTGCAGATTGCCGAAGTTGTAGGCGGCGCGCAGGGCTTCGACATCACCCCAGGGCAGGGCGACGCCATGGCGCTCGGCCAGCTTGAACAGCAACTCGGGCTCCAGGGTGCCTTCCAGGTGCAGGTGCAGTTCGGCCTTGGGCAGGGCGTTGAGCCAGTCGTACATGGGATCCTCGGGATAGCTTGAATCAGGAAAAGATGGACGATTGTCGCACGCTTTGCCCGGTTTTCCGCAGCCATCCGGGTTCCCGCTGACCGATGTACGGTGGCTTCGTCGGTCAGAAATTCCCAGCATTCCACGCTTTGGGCCAGCAAAAGGCCATAACGCCTGCATCGGGTCTGGATCTGACTACAATCGGGACGCATGGCTCCAAACACCACGCGTGAGGTATCCGTGCAGACCGTTCAGGATCATGTTGGCGGCAAGAACAACAATCTCAATCTGATTCGCATGATCGCGGCGCTCGCCGTGGTCTTCAGCCACAGCTTCGCCATCTCCAGTGGCACCCCCACGGCGGAGCCCGGACGCGAGAGCCTGGGCATGACCCTGGGCGACATCGCGGTCGACATCTTCTTCATCACCAGCGGTTTCCTGGTCACCAAGAGCCTGCTCAGCCGGGCCGACATCATCGATTTCGTCTGGGGTCGCGCGCTGCGCGTCGTACCGGGGCTACTGGTGATGCTGGTGCTGACGGTGCTCGGCCTCGGCGCCTGGCTGACCCGGGCGCCCCTGCAGGATTATCTGAGCGATCCCCAGACCTGGTTCTATCTGTTCAAGAACACCGGCCTGATCGCCGGCGCCGAGTTCGACCTGCCCGGGCTGTTCGAAGGCAATCCGCTGCAGGCCATCGTCAATGGCTCGCTGTGGACGCTGCCCTTCGAGGTGGGCATGTACGGCGCCCTGGCGCTGCTCTGGCTGGCCGTGCTCTGGCTGCGCCTGGACAGTCGCCACTTCCAGCGCGCCATCCTGCTGTTCGCCGTGGGCGCCGCCCTGTTCAAGCTGTTCGCCCACTACTTCTTCGCCAGCGAATCCCATCTGCTGCGGCTGTTCCAGATGTTCTTTCTCGGTGGCGCCTTCTATGTGCTGCGCGCCTACATCCCGCTGTCGCGCGCGCTCTTCGCCGCCGCCGTGGCGCTGCTGGCGGTGGCCACGCCCGACCGTGACAGCTTCTTTCTGGTCTATAACCTGGTGCTGGGCTACGTGCTGCTCTATCTCGCCTTCGTGCCGGCCGGGCGCATCCGCGCCTTCAACGAGGTGGGCGACTATTCCTATGGCCTCTACATCTACTCCTTTCCGGTGCAGCAGACCCTGGCGGCGGTGATTCCCGGCATCGAGGCCTGGACCATGGTGATCCTTTCCATCGGCATCACCCTGCCGCTGGCGGTGGTGTCCTGGTACCTGGTCGAGCGTCACGCCCTGGGCTATCGCCAGGTCTGCGCCACCGGCACCAAGGCGGTGTGGAAGCGTCTGGCGCCACGCGCCCGGGTCGGCTGAGGGGCCGCCGCGCGGGCGATCAGGGCAGGGGCGTATCGCGGTGCGAGCGTTTTGCCGTCTAAGGCGGTCGTAACAAGGCATTGCTCAACCAAGGACGCCTTTTCCATGCTCGCCGCCCTCAAAGACGAAACCCTGCTGCTGGTCGCCATCGGTGCCACGGTGCTGGCCTATGTGTTCGAACACGCGCTGCTCGGCGGTGGCCAGACCCTGGCGCTGGTCGCCGCCGGCGGCCTGATCGCCGCCATCATCTGCGCGGCCATGCGCGTCGCCCACCACGCCGAATTGCTGGCGGAAAAGGTCGGCGATCCCTACGGCACCATGATCCTGACCCTTTCCGCCGTGCTGGTGGAGGTGATCATCCTGGCGATCATGATGAGCCACGACCACTCGCCGACCCTGGCCCGCGACACCATCTACGCCGCGGTGATGCTGGACATGAACGGCATCATCGGTCTCGCGGCGCTGCTCGGCGGCCTCAAGCACGGCGAGCAGCCCTACAACGACGATTCCAGCCGCAGCTACGGCGTGATGATCATGACTGCGGTGAGCATCTCCATGCTGGTGCCGGAATTCATCCCCACGGCTCAGTGGCACGTCTATTCCTTCTTCACCATCGGCGCCATGGCGCTGCTCTATGCGCTGTTCCTGCGCATGCAGACCGGTCCACACAGCTACTTCTTCAGCTACAGCTACCCAGAGAAGAAGCGCAAGCGCCCGGCCGTGGAAGGGCAGGGCGAGGCAGGCGGCCATGGCGAAAGCAGCTCGGCGCTGTCCATCGGCCTCTTGATCGTCGGCATCGTCGCCACCGGGGCCCTGGCCGAGGTGATGTCCAAGTCGCTGGATACCGGCCTGGAAGGCCTGGCCGTGCCGGCCCTGGTGCCTGCCCTGGTGGTGGCGGTGATCTCCGCCAGTCCGGAGATCCTCACGGCCCTGCGCGCGGCCATGGCCAATCGCATGCAGTCGGTGATCAACATCGCCCTGGGCGCCAGCCTGTCCACCGTCATCCTTACCGTACCGGTGGTGGAAGCCATCGCCCTGTTCAATGGCCAGCCCATCCAGATGGCCATGACCCCGGTGCAGACGGTGATGATGGCCGTGACCCTGATCGTCGCCGCCATCAACCTCAACGACGGCGAGACCAATGCGATCGAGGGTATGACCCACTTCGTGCTGTTCGGCACCTTCATCATGCTGACCATCCTCGGTCTCTAGGGACGCGCCATGATCGACAGCGAGGTCATCAGCAACTACGGCTACGGCGCCGCCGTGCTGGGCGCCCTGATCGAGGGCGATGGCGTGGCCATCCTGGCCGGCATCGCCGCCCGCCACGGCTATCTGCTGTTTCCGCTCACGGCGGTCTGCGTGGCCCTGGGCGGCTTCATCGGTGACCAGACGCTGTTCTTTCTGGGGCGGCGCTACGGCGACAGCATCCTCGGTCGCTTCAAGCGCCAGCAGGCACGCATCGACTGGCTGCGCAGCCGCATCCATCGCCACGAGGCGCTGTGGATCATCGGCATCCGCTTCGCCTACGGCTTCCGCCTGATCGGCCCGCTGCTGATCGGCGCCAGTGGGGTACGCCCACGGCGCTTCCTGTTCTACAACATCATCGGCGCGCTGCTCTGGGGCTTCGTCATGACCGGCATCGGCTATGCGGTGGGCGAGATCCTGCGCGACTTCTTCGCCGAGCATCATGTGTCGAAGCGCTGGCTGATCGCCGCGGCGATCTGCGTGGCGGTGCTGTTCATCGGCGCCCGCGCCATCCTGCGGCGGCGGGAGGGGGAGTAGGGGAGGGTGGTTGTGTAGGTTGTGTTGAGCGCAGGCGAAGCCCAAGGCTTTGGGTTTGAGCTGTTGTACTGGCTTATTATCGTGGTTTGCTGATGGTTGCTGTTTCGCCCACCCGGGCGAGTCACTTTTTTCAAACGCCAAAAAAGTAACCAAAAACGCTTGTCCCCCACGTTTCGGCCCTTCGCTGCGCTCCGGGTCCCCGCGCTCCGGCGCCGCTCCGGGGGCACGGCACGAAGGGGCCTCCTGCCCCTCGCGCCTTGCTCGGCGTCCTGCCTCGCATCCCCCTGCGCAACGCCTGCACTCGGCCTCACTGACGGGGACGGGACGCAAGCCTGATACTTGGGTGTTCACAGGTTGTAGCGTGGAAAACCGCGCAGCGTTTTCCACTGAGGGAGTAACGCTTAACGCGTGGACAAGGCTGCGCCGTTGTCCACCCTACCGGTTTGCACCCAAAGCATCAGGCACGTGAATCGCCCCGTTCAGGAGGGCGAACGCCAGTGTCGTGGAGTGGGTCGAGCCGCATGGATGCGGCGAGAGGCCTAACGGGCCATGGACGGCCCGTGTAGGCCGATCCCGGAGCGGCGCTGGCGTGAGCGGACCCGGAGCAAGCGTTTTTGGTTACTTTTGTCCGGGGCGCGCAGCCGCGATTGGCAAAAGTGACTCGCCCGGGTGGGCGAAATCAAAACCGTCAACGCACTCGATAAGCAGCCAAGGCACCGACAAAGCCAAGCCTGTAGCACCGTAGCGTTGGGCTTCGCTTGCGCTCAACCCAACCTACCGCCAACCCCTTGTCCAATGAAAAAGGCGCCCTGAGGCGCCTTCTTCAAACCAAACCAACCGCGAGTCAGACCTTGACGATCCAACCCTCCGGCGCCGGCTTGTCGCCGGTCTGGATGCCAGTCAGTTCTTCGTACAGCTTGCGCGTCACCGGGCCGACTTCGGTCAGGCTGTGGAAGACGTGCAGCTTCTCGCCGTACTGGATGCCGCCGATGGGGGTGATGACCGCTGCGGTGCCGCAGGCGCCGGCTTCGACGAACTGGTCGAGCTGGTCGATATGGACGTCGCCCTCGACCACTTCCAGGTTCAGCCGCTCGCGCGCCAGGTCCATCAGCGACATGCGGGTCACGCCCGGCAGCACCGACTCGGAGCGCGGGGTGACGAACTTGCCGTCGCCGGTGATGGCGAAGAAGTTGGCCGAGCCGACTTCCTCGATCTTGCGATGGGTCAGGGGGTCCAGGTAGATGCAGTCGGCGAAGCCTTCGGCCTTGGCCTGGGCGCCGGGCATCAGGCTGGCGGCGTAGTTGCCGCCGACCTTGGCGGCGCCGGTGCCCTGGGGCGCGGCGCGGTCGTAGCTGGAGATGACGAAGTTGTGCGGGGTCATGCCGCCCTTGAAGTAGGCGCCGACCGGGATGCCGAACACCACGAAGTGGAATTCGGGGGCGGTGCGTACGCCGATGTTGTCACCCACGCCGATGACGAAGGGGCGCAGGTAGAAGGCGCCACCGGTGCCGTAGGGCGGGATCCAGGCCTCGTTGGCCTTGACCACCTGCTGGCAGGCGTCGATGAACATCTCGGTGGGGACCGGCGGCATCAGCAGGCGGGCGCAGCTCTTGTGCATGCGCGCGGCGTTGCGGTCGGGGCGGAACAGGTTGATGGAGCCGTCCTGGCAGCGATAGGCCTTGAGGCCTTCGAAGCACTGCTGGCCGTAGTGAATGGCCGTGGAGCCTTCGCTGATGTGCAGCTGGTTGTCGCGAGTCAGCTCGCCGGGTCCCCAGCTGCCGTTGCGATAGGTGGCGATATAGCGGAAGTCGGTCTTGATGTAGTCGAAACCGAGGGTCTTCCAATCGATGTCCGCAGCGCTCATAGATCCTCGCAGTGCTCTCCGGCGGCTTGGCCGGTCGTTTCGTTGTCGGGCCGTACGCCTCGCCGGCGACGGTTCAAGGGGGTGGACGAGGCGGGCTCGTCGCTAGACTGTGAAAGATACCGCTTATCCGGACCGGCGGGGGCACCTTTCAGCCAATCGGGTCTCCAAAGTCTGAAGCTGGCCCTTTGCCGCCTCGGCCTGCTGCCTCAGGCTAGACGCCGGGGTCATCACCAGGAGCTCGTTTTGAAAACAATGATGGCGTTGCTGGGTGCCTTGACCCTGCCAACGCTCACGGCGCAGGCCGCCGGTATCTTCACCGATGGATTCGACACGGCGCTCAATCGCCGGGTCATCGAATGGCGGGGCGCGCCTTCGCCGGAAGGTATCGTCTTCAGCGTCATCGCCAGCCAGTTCAAGACCAGTGCGGGCAATGCCACCACCGATTTTCGCACCCAGCTGTCCACCTTTGGCGACAAGGTGCGCTTCCATGGCTGCAGCGCCAGTCGCTGGGAGATGAACAACCAGATCTATCTGCCGCTCAAGGGCCAGTACCGCATGGCCGGGCTGGACGAGCGCTATGGCGAATACTTCGTCGCCCAGCCCACCCGCCAGGACCTGGAGTGGGTGGCCATGAACACTCGCGTTCACTATCGCCTCTGCCGCCTGCGCGAGACCCTGTCCGCCGAGGACCTGCAGGGCCTGCGCTGGGTGTTGCAGGCGGCGGAGGCCGACTAGCCCGGACTAGTCGAAGCGGGTGATGACGGTCACCCCGGTGCCTTCGAACCTGTCCATGTGCATCAGCGCCGCGCCGGATTCGGCCAGGCTGATCTCGCGGCCGATCAGTTTCTCCGGCGCCAGGGTGCCCTGGCGCAGCATGGCCATCAGCACGTCGTAGCGATGGGCCTGCATGCCGTGGCTGCCGAGGACCTCCAGTTCCCGGGCGATCACCAGGTTCATCGGTAGCGCCGGGGTCGCCTGGTCACCCAGCAGCAGTCCGACCTGGACGTGCCTGCCGCGCTTGCGCAGGCAGGCGATGGAATTGCAGCAGGTGATGGGATGGCCGAGGGCATCGAGCGAGACGTGCGCACCGCCGCCGGTCAGTTCCTGCACCGCTTCGGGCACGCTGGCCACCTGGGTGGCATCGATCGTCGCCACCGCGCCGAGGCGACGCGCCAGGGCCAGCTTGTCGGCAGTGATGTCGATGGCCACCACCTGGGCGCCCAGGGCGCGGGCGATCATGATCGCCGAGAGGCCGACGCCACCGCAGCCGTGCACCGCCACCCACTGGCCGGCGCTGACCCGGCCCTGATCGACCACCGCGCGAAAGGCCGTCACGAAACGGCAGCCCAGGCTGGCCGCGGTGGCGAAGTCCAGTTGCTCGGGCAGGGCGACCAGATTGAGATCGGCCTGGTGGATGCCGACGTACTGGGCGAAGGATCCCCAGTGGGTGAAGCCGGGCTGGAACTGGTGATCGCAGACCTGCTGGTGACCGGCATGGCACTGCGGACAGGCGCCGCAGCCACCGACGAAGGGCACCGTCACCCGGTCGCCGACGCGCCAGAGGGTCACGTCCCTGCCCACCGCCTCGACCACCCCGGCCAGTTCGTGGCCCGGCACATGGGGCAATTCGATGTCGCTGTCATGGCCGACCCAGCCGTGCCAGTCACTGCGGCAGACGCCAGTGGCCATGACCCTGAGCACCACACCATGGGCTTCGGGAGTGGGGTCCGGCACCGTGCACAGGCGGGGTGGCGCGGAAAAGGCTTCGTAGACGACGGCTTTCATGGCAGGGCCTCGGGCGGGATGACGACTCCAGTATGGCAAGTCGCGCAGCGTTAGCCTGTCTGCCAGCCGGTACCTTGCCGCTCGGCTAGCCCGCCAGCGCCTGCAGACCCTGCCAGGTGGCCGGTGCCTCCCCGGCCAGCGCCTGCACCAGGGCGGCCTTGAGTCGGCAATCGGGCAGGGCGCGATGGGTTTCCTGGACCACGACGCCCTGCTGGCGGGCGGCCATGGCCAGGGACTTGCGGCGCCAGCCATCCTGGCTGCGGCTGTCCAGACTCGGCTCCTGCCAGAAGTGCGCATAGAGCTGCATCAGGCAGTGCAGGCGGGTGCCATCCACCAGTTGCACCGGCGGCGTCTCGCGCTCCAGTTCCGGCGGCAGGGCCTGGCCGTGGAGGCGGGCATTGTGCGCCAGCAGGCGATAGTCGAAGGCCATGCCATAGGCCAGCACGGTGCGGCCCCGCAGCAGCGGCCAGAGGGTGGCGAACACCTCGGGAAAGCGCGGCGCCTGGGCCAGGTGGGCGTCGGTCAGGCCGTGGATCAGGGTCGCCTCGCGCGGTACGGCGATGCCTGGGCGGACCAGGGTATCGAGCAGCACCCGGCCACTGAGGGTCATGACCGCCACCTCGATCAGCTGGGCATCCTCGCCCAGGCCGGTCGCCTCGGTATCCAGCACCAGGACGTCCTGTTCCAGCCAGCGACGCGCCTGCTCGCGCACGCGCGCTTGCTGGGCGTTGTAGCGGGGTGCGGCAGCGGTGGGAAACGACGACGACAACGGATTCATGACACGGCCTGACAACTGAAAGCTAGGGTGCGCCCAGGCGCCGAACAGTCGGCTCTACGACGGGTGTGGGCATTCGATGCAAGATCATCGCCACAGGACACAGGCCATTCGGCGGGGGCGACGAGCGGACCACCGGGCGCGCCGAGGTCGCCTGTATCGGCTGGCCTTGCGAGAATGGGTCTTTCATCCATGTCGAGGAGCGCCACCGCTTTGGCCGCCGTCCAGGGTTTCTTGCTGACACGCCTCTGGCGCGAGACTTCCACCGGGATGGAGCTGGTGTTCTGGTTCGCCACCGACAGCGGTCCGCACCAGCTGCGGGTGCCGGGGCAACAGGCGGTGGCCTTTGCCCCGGCCGCACGACGGGCGGACATCGAGCGCCTGCTGCCGGCCGGGGTGGAGATCCGCGAGCTGGCGCTGCAGGACTTCCAGCGGCGCCCCGTCCTGGGGCTCTATGCGCCGCGCTATCGCACCCTGCGCGAACTGGAGCAGCGCCTCCCCGCCGCCGGCATCGACGTCTACGAGACGGATATCGCCCCGGCGGATCGCTTTCTCATGGAGCGCTTCATCACCGCGCCGGTGACGCTGCCCACCGCCGAGGGCGCGCCCCTGCGGCCGGATCCCGACTACCGCCCCACGCTGCGCACCCTGTCGCTGGACATCGAGACCAGCGAGCGCGGCGAGCTCTACAGCATCGGCCTGCACGGCTGCGGCCAGCGCCAGGTGTACATGCTCGGCCCGCCGACCGGGGAAGACGCCGCGGTGGACTTCGACCTGGAATATGTCGCCGACCGCGCCACCCTGCTCGAACGCCTCAATGCCTGGATGGCGCGTCATGATCCCGACGTCATCATCGGCTGGAGCGTGCTGCAATTCGACATCCGCGTGCTCCACGAGCACGCGCGCAAACTGGGCGTGACCCTGCACCTGGGCCGCGGCGCCGTCGAGGACGATCGCTACGAACCCGGCGGCCAGGGCCGGCCCTTCCACGCCCTGCTGGCCGGGCGGCCGATCATCGACGGGGTGGAGGCGCTCAAGTCGGCGACCTGGGTGTTTCCCTCCTACAGCCTGGAGAACGTCAGCCGCACCCTGCTGGGCGAGGGCAAGGCCATCGACAATCCCCACGACCGCATGGCCTCGATTAATCGCATGTTCGCCGGCGAGAAGAGCGCCCTGGCGCGCTACAACCTGGTGGATTGCGAACTGGTCACGCGCATCTTCGCCAAGACCGGCCTGCTGCGCTTCCTGCTGGAGCGGGCCAGCGTCACCGGCTTGCCGCTGGAGCGGCATGGCGCCTCCATCGCCGCCTTCTACCACCTCTATCTGCCGCTGATGCACCGCCAGGGTTTCGTCGCGCCCAATCTCGGCGCCCAGCCGCCCGAGGCCAGCCCCGGCGGCTTCGTCATGGATTCGCGGCCCGGGCTCTACGACTCGGTGCTGGTGCTGGATTACAAGAGTCTCTATCCCTCGCTGATCCGCACCTTTCTCATCGATCCGGTGGGCCTGGTGGAGGGCCTGGCGCTGCCCGAGGCGGAGACGGTACCGGGCTTTCGCGGCGCGCGCTTCCATCGCACCCGGCACTGCCTGCCGGAGATGGTGGCGCGGGTCTGGGAGGGGCGCGATGCGGCCAAGCGCGCCGGCAATGCGCCCCTGGCCCAGGCGCTGAAGATCATCATGAACAGCTTCTATGGCGTGCTGGGCACCCCGCACTGCCGCTTCTTCGATCACCGCCTGGCCTCGTCCATCACCCTGCGCGGTCATGCGGTGATGCACCAGACCCGCGAGCTGATCGAGGCGCGTGGCCATCGGGTGATCTATGGCGACACCGATTCCACCTTCGTCTGGCTCGGCCGCGCTCACGAAGAGGCCGAGGCCGAGCGCATCGGTCGCGACCTGGTGGCGGCGGTCAACGCCTACTGGCGCGCGCAGCTGCAGACCGAGCTGGGGCTGGAAAGCCACCTGGAGCTGCAGTACGAGACCCACTTCAGCCGCTTTCTCATGCCCACCATCCGCGGCGCGGAGGAGGGCAGCAAGAAGAGATACGCCGGGCTGCGCCCCGCTGCCGATGGCCAGCCGGAGCTGGTGTTCAAGGGGCTGGAGACGGTGCGCAGCGACTGGTCGCCGCTGGCCCAGCGCTTCCAGCGCGAGCTCTACCTGCGCATCTTCACCGGCGAGCCCCATGAGGACTATGTGCGCGACTTCGTCGCCCGCACCCGCGCCGGCGACCTTGACGACCTGCTGGTCTATCGCAAGCGCCTGCGCCGGCCGCTGGAGGAATACCAGAGCAACCTCTCGCCCCAGGTCCGCGCGGCGCGCCTGCTGGAGGCGGAAGGCGCCCGCCTGGGCCGCCGCAGCCGCTTTCGCCGCGGCGGCTGGATCAGCTACCTGATCACCACCGCCGGCGCCGAACCGGTCGAGCTGCCCCATGCGCCGCCGGACTACGACCACTACGTGCAGCGCCAGCTGGCCCCGGTGGCCGACGCCATCCTGCCCTTCGTCGGCGACCGCTTCGACCGGCTGTTGGATCAGCAAATGGGGTTGTTCTAGGGGGGGCTGGAGTGATGTTGCCGCGTAGGGCGGATAACGGCGCAACTCATCCACGCGTAGTTTCCGGTGTGGCCACTCGCGCTGCCTGGAGCACCCTCACCCCAGCCCTCTCCTGCAGGCGGGAGAGGGGGCGGATCGGCATGGGTGGTGGGTCCTGCGTAGGGTGGATGACGGCGCAGCCTCATCCACGCGTAGTTTCCGGTGTGGCCACTCACGTAGCCAGGAACACCCTCACCCCAGCCCTCTCCCGCAGGCGGGAGAGGGGGCGGATCGGCGTGGGGGGTGAGTTCGGCGTAGGGCGGATAACGGCGCAGCCTCATCCACGCGTGCTTCCTGACGTGGCCACTCGCGCCGCCTGAAGCACCCTCACCCCCGCCCTCTCCCGCAGGCGGGAGAGGGGGCGAATCGGCGTGGGGGGTGGGTCCTGCGTAGGGTGGATGACGGCGCAGCCTCATCCACGCGTAGTTTCCGGTGTAGCCAATGGCCGAGCGTGGGACACCCTCACCCCGCCCCTTTCCCGCGTTTCGCTCGCACTTGCCCGACGCTCGTCAGTCCCATTCAGGCGGTACACCCCGATCTACGCCTTCTTGCGGCAGGATGAGGGCCGCCCCTTTGGCGTGCGCTCGTTATACTCAGGCCGGCGGCAGGCCTTTTCCGGGTGAAAGGGAGGAGGGCCTGGCTGGATCGGTGCAGGTGCGGCGATCACGATTTCTTGCGGATTTTCTGACGGCGGATAGATGAGCAAACAGGCAGATGTGGCCAAACCCAACAGTCCCAAGCACCTGACCCCCAGTGATCTGCCGTTTCCGGTGGTGGGAATCGGGGCTTCCGCCGGGGGGATCCAGGCCCTGCTGCGCTTCTTCGAAGCCCTGCCGGCCGACTGCGGCATGGCCTTCGTGGTGGTGATGCACCTGTCGCGGGAACACCAAAGCAACCTTGACCAGATCCTGCAGCGCGCCACCCGCCTGCCGGTGCATCAGGTCACCCAGCCGGTGCCCATCCAGGCCGAGCACGTCTATGTGATTCCGCCAGGCCATGACCTGACCATGAACGATGGCTATCTGCGTCTCAGCCCATCGGAACGCCCCCAGGGCGATCATGTGGCGGTGGATCTGTTCTTTCGCACCCTGGCCGATGTGCACCGGACCCATGCCGTGGCCATCGTCCTCTCGGGCAACGGCGCCGATGGTGCCGTGGGCCTGGGGCGGATCAAGGAGCAGGGCGGGGTGACCCTGGCCCAGGCGCCGGAAGATGCCGAATTCGACTCCATGCCCAGCAGCGCCATTGCCGCGGGCGCCGTGGATTTCATCCTGCCCGTGGTGGAGATGCCGCAGAAGCTGCTGGAACTGGCCACCACCATCAGCAGCCTGAGCCAGAGCGAATTGCGCCAGCTGGACTATGAGTCCCGGGTGCCCGGTCCGTCCAGCAAGGCCATGCAGCTGGCGCTACGCGACATCCTCACCCTGCTGCGCACCCGCACCGGACACAATTTCAAGCAGTACAAGACCGCCACGGTGCTGCGCCGGGTGGAGCGGCGCATGCAGGTCAACGCCATCGCCGACATGCCGGCCTATGCCGGCTTTCTCCATGAGCATCCGGAAGAGACGCCGGCGCTGCTCAAGGACATGCTCATCGGCGTGACCAACTTCTTTCGCGATCGCGAGGCCTTTGAGGCCCTGGAACGCGATGTCATTCCGGAGTTGTTCGAGCACCTGCCGGTCAACGAAGACGACCAGGAATTGCGCGTCTGGAGCGCCGCCTGTTCCAGTGGCGAGGAAGCCTATTCGCTGGCCATGCTGCTGACCGAACAGGCCGAGTTGCGCCAGTCCGGCGCCCGGCTGCAGGTGTTCGCCACCGATCTCGACGAGCATGCCCTGGCGGTGGCCCGGCATGGCGTCTATCCGGGCTCCATCGTCACCGACGTCGCCCCCGCGCGCCTGCGCCAGCACCTGCTCAAGGAGCAGAATCAGTACCGGGTGAAAAAGGAGCTGCGCGAGAAGGTGCTGTTCGCCCAGCACAACCTGCTCAGCGATCCGCCGTTTTCCCGCCTGGATCTCATCAGCTGCCGCAACCTGCTGATCTATCTGGATCGCGAGGTGCAGGCCGAGATCCTGCACACCTTCCATTTCGCCCTCAAGCCGGGTGGCTATCTGTTCCTCGGCAGTTCCGAGTCGGCCGACGTGCAGAGCAGTCTGTTCGCCACGGTGGACAAGAAGAACCGCATCTACCGCGCCAAGCACACCACCAGCGTGGTGCGGCCCACGCCGCTGCTCAATCTCAATCCGGGCATGCACAGCGTGCGCCTGCCGCCGCACCAGGTCGGCCGGCGCAAGAAGGTCTCCTTCGCCGAGGTGCATCAGCGGGTGCTGGAGCAGTACGCGCCGCCGAGCATCATCGTCGACCGCGAATCCAATATCGTGCACATGTCCGAGCGGGCCGGGCGCTTTCTGCGCTACGTCGGCGGCGAGCCCAGCTACAGCCTGCCAGCGCTGGTGCTGGAGGAACTGCGCCTGGAGCTGCGTACGGCGCTGTTCCAGGCGTTGCAGAGCAACAAGAGCGTCGAGGCGCGTCGCGTGCATATCCAGCGCGACGACCGCAGCTACTACATCAACATGGTGGTGCGCCCCTTCCGCGACAGCGACACCAGTACCGACTACATGCTGGTGCTCTTCGACGAAGTCGAAGACGTCATGAGCACCGACGCCGGCGGCGATCACACCGAGGCCAAGGACAGCGTGCTCACCCAGCTGGAGGCCGAGCTGCAGCGCACCAAGGAGCAGTTGCAGCTGACCATCGAGCAGTCCGAGACCTCTACCGAGGAGCTCAAGGCGTCCAACGAAGAGCTGCAGGCGATCAACGAGGAATTGCGGTCGGCCACCGAGGAACTGGAGACCAGCAAGGAAGAACTGCAATCGATCAACGAGGAACTGATCACCGTCAACTACGAGCTCAAGTCCAAGATCGAGGAAACCGGCAAGATCAACGACGATCTGCAGAACCTCATCACCTCCACCGACATCGCCACGGTGTTCGTCGATCGCGGCATGCGCATCAAGAGATTCACTCCGCGCGCGGTGAGCATCTTCAACATGATCGTCAGCGATACCGGGCGTTCGCTGCTCGACATCACCCATCGGCTGGACTACCCCGAGCTGGCCGCCGACGCCAACCAGGTCTTCGAATCGCTCCGGCTGATCGAGCGCGAGGTGCGCAGCCAGGACGAGCGCTGGTATTTGGCGCGACTGCTGCCCTATCGCACCGCCGAGGATCGCATCGAGGGCGCGGTGCTGACCTTCATCGACATCACCGACCGGCGCCTGGCGCAGGATCGCGCCCGCGCCGGCGAAGAAAACATGCGCCTGGTGGCGCAGAACATCCAGGACTACGCCATCGTCACCCTGGATGCCGCCGGCATCATCAACAGCTGGAACGGCGGTGCCACCCGGCTGTTCGGCTACAGCGAGCGCGAGGCCCTGGGCCAGCCAATGGGCCTGATCTTCACCCCGGAAGACGTCGCCGCCCAGGTACCGGACGCCGAGATGCGCCAGGCCCGGGAAGCGGGCGTCGCCCACGACGAACGCTGGCTGAGACGCAAGGACGGCAGCCGGCTGTACTGCACCGGGGTGCTCAGCCGTATGAGCAACGCCTCTGGCGGTGAGGGCTACGCCAAGATCGCCCGGGATGCCACCGCCGATCACGTACGCGCCAGTGAAACGGCCAACCACCTGGCCCAGAGTCAGGCGCTGGGCAAGCTCAAGGACGAGTTCTTCGCGGTGATGTCCCATGAACTCAAGCACCCGCTCAATCTCATCCAGCTCAACAGCGAGCTGCTGACCCGTTCGCCGGTGCTGCGCGAGGTACCCCTGGCGCGCCGTGCTACCGAAGCCATCCAGCGCGCGGTGCGCAGCCAGGCACAGATCATCGATGACCTGCTCGACCTGCCGCGCATCCGTACCGGCAAGCTCAAGCTGGAGCGCCGGAGTCTGGACCTGGCCCAGCAGCTGCGCGAGATCGCCGACGTGATTCGTCCGCTGGCAGGCGAGGTGCAGGTGAGTTGCACCCGGCTGCCGGAGACGCCGCTGCATGTCCAGGCGGATGCCACCCGCATTGGCCAGATCGTCTGGAATCTGCTCAACAACGCCATCAAGTTCACCCCGGCCGGCGGCCAGGTGGAGATCAGCCTGGGGGTGGACGGCGACGAGGCGCGGCTGGACGTCACCGATACCGGGCAGGGCATAGCAGCGGATTTCCTGCCGCGGGTGTTCGACATGTTCGGCCAGGCGGAAATGAAATACACCGCTCGCGCCCAGCATGGCCTGGGCATCGGCCTGGCGCTGGTCAAGCAGCTGGTGGAGGCCCATGGCGGGCGCATCGAAGCCCATTCCGAGGGCCTTGGCCTGGGCGCGCGCTTCAGCGTCTGGCTGCCGCTGTGCCAGGACGACGAACGCCAGCTGGACGAGGCGCAGGCGGAAGGCCAGTCCGTTGTCGGGCTGCGGGTGCTGCTGGTGGACGATTCCCCCGATATCGTCGAGACCCTGCAACTGCTGCTCGAAGAGGAGGGCATCCTGGTCACCGCCGCGACCGACTCCCAGAGCGGCCTGGCGCTGGCCCAGGCGCAGGATTTCGACGTCATCCTCTCCGACATCGGCATGCCGGAGATGGACGGCCACGAATTCCTGCGCCAGATACGGGCGGGCGATCGCAATGTCGGCACGCCGGCGGTGGCGCTGTCCGGCTACGGCACCCGGCTGGACATCGACAAGGCGCGGGCGGCGGGTTTCGCCCGGCATCTGAACAAGCCGGTCAGTTTCGAGGCGCTGATCGCCATCCTGCAGGAGCTGCAGGCGTCCGGTTGAGGGCGCGCGGACGGTAGCTTAGTCAGACGATTCGCGGCACACTCGGGAGCCATCGGGGCGCCCGCCCAACCGGGCCGGCGGCCCCGTTTCCCGCCAGAGGAGCGCCGCGATGACCCGTCTCACCGCCAAGGATTTCTCGCCCGAACTGCTCGAGCTCTACGACTTCTATGTGCACGGTCGCATCAGCCGCCGCGACTTCCTCGACCGCGCCGGCGCCTGCGCCGCGGTGCTGGGGCTGTCGGCCACCGGCGTGCTGGCGGCCCTGACGCCCAACTATGCCCTGGCCACCCAAGTCGAGTTCACCGATCCGGACATCGTCGCCGAATACGTCTACTACCCCTCGCCCAAGGGCCATGGCCGCGTCCGTGGCTATCTGGTGCGCCCGGCCAAGGCCAGCGGCAAGGTGCCGGCGGTGGTGGTGGTCCACGAGAATCGCGGCCTCAATCCCTATATCGAAGACGTCGCCCGGCGCCTGGCCAAGGCCGGCTACCTGACCCTGGCGCCGGATGGCCTGACCGCCATGGGCGGCTATCCCGGCAACGACGACAAGGGTCGCGAACTGCAGCAGCAGGTCGATCCGGAAAAGCTGATGAACGATTTCTTCGCCGCCGTGGAAACCCTGATGGGTCACGAATTCAGCACGGGCAAGGTCGGCATCACCGGCTTCTGCTATGGCGGCGGGGTGGCCAACGCGGCCGCCGTGGCCTACCCGGAACTGGCTGCCGCCGTGCCCTTCTATGGACGTCAGCCGCGCCCCGAGGAGGTGGCCGCGATCAAGGCGCCGCTGCTGATCCACTACGCCGAGAACGATCCGCGCATCAACGAGGGCGCCGCCGCCTACGAAGCGGCGCTCCAGGCGGCCGGCAAGACCTACGAGGTGCATCGCTATGCCGGCACCAACCATGGCTTCCACAACGATTCCACCCCGCGCTACGACGAAGCCGCTGCGCGCCTGGCCTGGGACCGCACCCTGGGCTGGTTCGGCCGCTATCTCGCCTAGGCACCTGACGGAGACCTCTGATGCCGCAACTGCGTATCCCCGCCGTCTACATGCGTGGCGGTTCCAGCAAGGGCGTGTTCTTTCATGCCCGCGACCTGCCGCCGGCCGGTCCGGCGCGCGATGCGCTGCTGCTGCGGGTGATCGGCAGCCCCGATCCCTACGGCAAGCAGATCGACGGCCTGGGCGGAGCCACCTCCAGCACCAGCAAGGTGGTGGTGATCGCGCCGTCCTGCCGCCCGGACTGTGACGTCGACTATCTGTTCGGCGCCCCGGCCATCGAGGTACCGGTGATCGACTGGTCGGGTAACTGCGGCAATCTCAGCGCTGCCGTCGGCCCCTTCGCCATCAGCGAGGGCCTGGTCCAGGCGCCGCGCGACGGCCTGGCCAGGGTGCGCATCTGGCAGGCCAACCTGGGCAAGCGCATCCTCGCCCACGTTCCCATGGCCAATGGCGAGGTGCAGGAGGAGGGCGATTTTCGCTTCGACGGCGTGGCCTTTCCGGCCGCCGAGGTGGTGCTCGACTTTCTCGATCCGGCGGGCAGCGACGGCAGTGTGCTGCCCACCGGGCGGGCGGTCGACGAACTGGACGTCCCGGGACTGGGCCGGCTGCCGGTGACCCTGCTCAATGCCGGTAATCCTACCGTCTTCGTGCGCGCCGAGACCCTGGGCCTGAGCGGCACCGAAACCCAGGCGCAGGTCAACGGCGATGGGCCGCTGCTGGCGCGCCTGGAGGCCCTGCGCGCGGCGGGCGCGGTGGCCATGGGGCTGGCCGCGACCGCCGCCCAGGCCACGGCGGAGCGGCCGCATACGCCCAAGCTGTGCCTGATCGCCCCACCCCAGACCTACCGGGTGGCGGGTGGCAAGCAGGTCCAGGCCGAGGAACTCGACGTCATCGCGCGGATGATCTCCATGGGCAAGCTGCACCACGCCATCCCCGGCACCGGCGCGGTCGCCGTGGCGGTGGCCGCGGCGCTGCCGGGGACCCTGGTCCACACCCTGACCGGCGACCTGGACGGCCGCCAGGTCCGCATAGGCCATACCGCCGGCACCGTGGCGGTCGGCGCCCGGGCGCGCGAGGTCGGCGGCGTCTGGCAGGTGGAAAAGGCCAGCATGAGCCGCAGCGCCCGGCGCCTGATGGAAGGCTGGGTACGGGTACCGGCAGAGTAGGTTGGGTTGAGCGCAGCGAAGCCCAACGGAGGGATACCTCGGCGCTGGAGCGCCCTCACCCCAACCCTCTCCCAGGGGGAGAGGGGGCGGTCGAGCCTGGCGCGGCGTGTGGTTCGGGCGTCTTGGCCAAGTCACCGTAGCGTGGAAAACCGCGCAGCGTTTTCCGCTGGGCAAGCCCTGCTCCATCCGTGGATAAGGCTGCGCCGTTATCCACACTACGGCCGAGATCGGCCGCGTAGGTTGGGTTGAGCGCAGCGAAGGCCAACGGAGGGATACCTCCGCGCTGGAGCGCCC